>CAYQJG010000077.1:0-21639 GCA_964417715.1 uncultured Lentisphaerales bacterium
CTCATCCGCGCGCTTCCCGCCCGCCGCCCCAATCGCTTAGCCGTACATCAGGGTCGGATCGGCGCATCCGCGATTCGGTGCACCGCCGTCCAACCGCGTGGATGTCTGCCGCGCCAATCAGCGGTCCCGTAGGTCCCGCTGTACCGCACGGCACTGATCGTACAGCGGGATCTACGGGACCGCTGCGGCTCACGTCACGCGAGCGTGCCGCGCACCGAATCGCGGATGCGCCCCCTCGGATCGGGATTCCGGAATCAGCGGGTTGCAGCGGCATAGCGCAGGAACCGGAAACCCGGCGCTTCTGCGATTGCATGGCGTGGCGATCCACGTGAGCCGTTTCGTACTTGATTCGGATCTCACCATCGGCCAATCTGCGTCTCAGCAATGAACACCTCACGCCCCAACATCGTCGTCATCCTGGCCGATGACATGGGCTTCTCCGACATCGGGTGTTTCGGCGCCGAGATCCGCACGCCCCATCTGGATGCGCTCGCGGCCGACGGCGTGCGCTTCACCCAGATGTACAACTGTGCGCGCTGCTGTCCCACCCGCGCCAGCCTGCTCACCGGTCTTCATCCCCACCAGGCCGGCGTCGGTCACATGATCAACGACCGGGGCGTCGGCCCGGCCTACCAGGGCTTCCTGCGGGAGGACTGCGTCACGCTCGGCGAAGCCCTCCGTCCCGCCGGCTACCGCACGCTCTATGCCGGCAAATGGCACGTTTCGGAAGGGCTGCCGATCACGGGCGAACCGCACGCCGCCGTCGGCAGCGCCCGCAACCCCTACCCGCTCTCGCGCGGCTTCGACCGCTTCTATGGCACCCTCGCAGGCTGCGGCAACTATTTCAACCCGCACGGACTGATGGACCAGGGCCGGCGCATCCGCGCCGAGGACCCTGATTACTACTACACCGACGCGCTGACCGACGCCGCCTGCCGCATGGTGCAGGACGCGGCCGCCGACCAACAGCCCTTCCTGCTGCACGTCTGCCACACGGCGCCCCACTGGCCGCTGCACGCGCAGCCCGCCGATATTGCGCGCTACAAGGGGTGCTACGACGGCGGCTGGGACGCCCTCCGCGCGACGCGGCACGAGCGCCTGCGCGCCCTGCAGGTGGTGGATCCGCGATGGCAACTCTCACCGCGCGACGCCGCGTCGCGCGACTTCCACGCCGACCCGCCGGCCCGGCGCGCCTGGGAAGCTTCGCGGATGGAAGTGTACGCGGCGCAGGTCGAATCCATGGATCGCGCCATCGGCCGGCTGCTGCAGACCCTGCGCACCACCGGCGTGGCCGACAACACGCTGCTCCTGTTCCTCAGCGACAACGGCGGCTGCGCTGAGTTTCTGAATGAAGATGGCAACGACACGCGCTGGCCGGGCCTGTACCGCCACACCGCCCGACCGGGCGAGACCTGCCGCATCGGCAACACGCCGGCGTGCGCGCCCGGCCCCGCGACGACGTTCATGAGCTACGACCTTCCGTGGGCCAATGCCTCCAACACGCCGTTCCGTCGCTACAAGCACTGGGTGCATGAGGGCGGTATCGCCACGCCCTGCATCGCACACTGGCCCGGCCGGACCGCCACCGGCACCCTGCTCCACCAGCCACGGCACGTGATCGACATCATGGCCACCTGCCTCGACGCCGCCGGCGCACGCTACCCATCCGCCTTCGCCGGGCGCGCGATCCAGCCGCTGGAGGGAGAGAGCCTGCTGCCGGCACTGACCGGCCGCGAGCGGCCGCGCGAACGCCCGCTCTGCTGGGAGCACGAAGGCAACCGGGCCGTGCGTGACGGCGCCTGGAAACTCGTGCAGGCCCACGGCGGACCCTGGGAACTCTACAACATCGACGACGACCGCACCGAACTGCACAGCCTGGCGGACGCGGAGCCGATCCGGATGCAGCAGATGATCGCGGCCTATGAGGAGTGGGCGCGACGTTGCGGCGTGCTGCCCTGGCCGCTGGTCCGCCGCAGTTGACGTTCGCCTGCGTGAACTGCGCGTCGGGCGCGGTTACGCCGCCTGCGTCGAGCCGCGGAACGACGCGCGCAGCTTGGCATAGAGCTCGGCGTGCCCGGCGACGGTCCGGCTCGCCAGTTCGGACAGCGCCGCCCGATCGATGTGCTGCACGCCGTGCCACGCCTTCAGCGTCTCGAGGTCAGCCACCTGCACGCTCGGCCGGGCGCCGGCCAGCGCAGGGTCGACATTGCGCGGCGTCGTGAGATCCACGATCCAGGCCGGACGCGCGGCGTCCAGGCAGAGCCCATGCTCCGGCAACAGCACATAGTGCGGACTATCCGTGGCGCAGACCACGACGTCGGCCAGCGCCAGCCGCGCCTTCAGGTCATCGAACGTCCAGAGACGCACGCGGTCACGCCAGGCCGCCGGAAGCTCCGGCCGACGCAGGTGGTAACACAGATCCACGCCTGACACGTGCCGCAACAGCCGCTCGACAACCCCGAGCCCCACCGTGCCGGCACCCAGCACCAGCGGCCGGCGCGCGGCCAGCGGCGGGCAGACGGCCTCCAGGTACTGGACACACACGTCCTCGGTTTCGATCGCGGGCAACTGCGGCGTCGCCGCACGGATATCCTTCGAGACATGCAGCGCGTGCGCCACCCACTCCTGCATCATCGCGCGCGACCACCCGGCCTCTGTGCCGCGCGCCAGCGCCTCCTTCACCTGCGCCACGATGTGATACTCGCCAGGCGTCTGTGAGTGCAGCCCGGCGCTGACCGCCGCCAGGTGCGCGAACGCATCGAAGCCGTGTTTGGCGTAGTGCTCGCCCGGCGCCAGATGGTCGAGGTCAAGCAGACGCGCCAGCACCGGCGCGACGCGCGCGGCGTCGTTGACGATGGCATGCAGTTCGACGCGGTTGCAGGTGTTGAGCAGCATGAACTCGTGCACGCCCCAGACCTGCGCAACCATCCGCCCCATGGCCTCCAGCCGGCGACCGGCGAGGTGATACGGTTCGCGACGCGCCAGCGGCAGGTGCTCGTGGCTGGTGCCCAGGACCAGCAGATCGGCGCCGGAGGCCGCATCGAGATGCCGGGACAGACTCTCGCGCACCAGACGCGCGCGCCGGCAGGAGCGGCCGCCCGTGGAGACTGCGACCGTCAAACCATCCTGCCGCAGCGTGGCGGGTGTGACGAAATCGCCGTCGGTCCAGTTGCCATCGGCGGAGCAGCAGAGAATGCGGCGTGCACGGCAGACTTCGAGCACGCGGCGGTTCACATCGCGGTCATCCGTCGCCGCGAAGACCACGCTCGCACCCGCCACATCATCGTCGGCAAAGGGGCGTGGCAAGTGGTGCAGCTTGCCTTCAGCGACCCTCTCGCGGAGACCCTCACCGAGCACCGGACTCACGACGGTCACGGACGCGCCGCCGTCGAGCAGCAGACGCACCTTGTGCGCCGCCACCCGCCCGCCGCCCACGACCAGTGCCGGCCGTCCCTGCAACAGCAGGCACACCGGGAACACCGCGCGCTCAAAGGATTCGTTTCTGCCCGCCATAGTCATCGCCTTCGGAGAACAATGGTGTCATACGCGCCCGCAAGCCGTCCACACGAAACCCGTTCTGCGGGTGGGCACCTGACAACGCGGCGCATGCGCCAATCCCGCACCATGCGGCATCGCGCAGGTCTGCCCGCACGCGACATACCAACCAACGCTTGTCGTAAGAACGGGAGGGGCGAGCTCCGCGAGACCGACTGGCACGCACCTGGCGCACCGCAAGTCAGCGGTTCGAACCCGCCGAGGGCGAAGAAGGCGGTGCACTTGTCGATTGCCCGGTCTTGCCATCTTTCAGGAACTCAAGCTCACCCTCCAACCACCAATCCTTGTCCTTCAGTGCAAGTCGTTCCGTCGATGGTTTGAGGTCGGCGGGGATTGCCGTAAGCGTTCCTTTCGAGACAACATAGGCCTGAATGTATTCCATCGTGTAGTTCAAGCACTCGCGGAGGTCGTCTTTGGTCATTTCCGGGACAATGCGACGGAGGCAACTGTTAGCCCTCAGTTGCGTGGACTCGGACCCAAGTCCGCAGACATGCGTTATCAGGAACAGGCAGTACGCCATCTTCCTGTTCCTTGTCACGCCCAGGCCGTCGCGATACATGAGTCCGATGGTGATCTGCGCCTTACTGTCGCCCTTTTCGGCCAGAGGCAGAAAGTGCCTGCATGCTCCGGCATAGTCGCCTCGGTCCATTGCGGCCAAGCCCTCCTGTACCCCGGCTGAACAGACAGAACCGACCAGCGCCATGACAAGCACCGCTGGGAACGTCATTCGCATCCTCATGTCTCCCTTCTTGCAGCCAACGCCCCGCACAGAGGCACGTCGGCGGCTCCCGCCTGCGTTGATCCGACCTCATCTGACGTACGGCTTCTTGCTCTCGATACATTTGCGTCGCAAGCTTCGGGGCGGCCCACCTCTTCGTGAGACAACCTACCGCACGTCGCGCAGGTGATCGATCCAGACATCCACGACGGCGTCGTATGCGGCGAGTCCACGCGACACGACCGTGCCGTCGATCCCGGCGGCGCGCAACGCCGCCACCCACGAGTCCGGTCCATCCGGCGCCAGCGCGGCGCGCACGGTGCTGCCGACCGTAACGGTAAACGGCAGCAGGAAGACACGCCGCGCCCCGGCAGCCGCGCACAGGTGCACAGTCTGATCGCGGTCCGGCGATCCCAGCGTGCGTCCGAGAAACACGCGTCCATCGCGGGCTGCGAACGCCTGGGCCACGGCTGCGTAGGCGCGTTCAGCCGCGTCCTCGCGGCTGCCGTGCGCGATCAGGATCACGGCGTCATCGGACCCTCGCTCGCGCGGCAGCGCCGCCAGAATCGCCTGGGCGACGCGCTGTGCGTCGCCTTCGGTCGCCAGCAACGGCGTGCCGACCTGCAGTGTGAGAGAAGCCCCCGGGGCGCGCCGATGCGCCTCGACCGTCTCGCACAGGGCGCGGTACTCGGCGCCGGCCACGACATGCAGCGACTGCACGGCCGCGTGCGTGAACCCTTCGCGCTGCATGGCTGCCAGCGCTTCGTCCGGCGAGGCCGCCGCTTCGCCCTGTGCACGCAGCACGCGCCGGACCTCGCCGGCGGTCACGGCCCATCGCACGGGGATGCCGCCGAAGCGCGCTGTCACGCGGTGCCCGATGAGCGCCAGCGCAGCGCGCGCATCCGCATGCACGGAACTCGATGCCGCCAGCAGGATACCGGCCTTCACGTCTCGTCCTCCGCAAAGTAGAGCGGGCTGGTCTTCTTGAACTCGCGCGTGGAGAAGAGCAGTCTGGCCGCACTCAGCCCGGCGCTCGCAGCCAGGCGCGCCGCCGCCGCCTCGGCTGCCGGACGCGTACCGGCGTGCAGCATGGCGAAGAGGTTGAAGGAGAAGCGCGGATGCGGCACACGATCATAGCAGTGCGTGACCTCCGGACAGCGTGCGAGCGCCTGACCGGCAGCCGCCACGTGATCGTCGGACACCTGCCACACGCACATGACGTTCGACTGGAACCCCGCTTCACGATGGTGCAGCACGAGGCCCACGCGCCGCAGCACACCGGTCTGCCGCCAGAGGTTCAAGCGCGTCAGCAGGTCGGCCTCGGCCCAACCCAACTCATCGGCGAGCGCGGCAAACGGCGCAGGGGTGAGCGGCAGCGCGCCCTGCAGTCTGCGTACCAGCGCGCGTTCGGCGGGCGTGAGGGGCGCAATGGGCCGCAGCGGAGATGGACCCGCCCGGTCCGGCTGGCGCGGCGCATCGGGGCGGGCGCGCGGCACTCCCGTCAGGGACCGCGGGTCCAACACCACGCCGATCTTGAACGTGCGGCGCGCCGGCAGGCTGAACGCCTCCGAAGGCGCCAGGGACGCGGTCAGGCGCGCAACCGTAGCCGCCAACTGTGCCGCCGGCGCGGTGACCGTGAACCACAGGCTGGGGATTCCCTCGCGTTCGTACAGGTGGGTGATCCCCTCCTCAGCCGCCAGCCGCGCCGCGGCCGCATCGATAGCCGCCGCCGGCACGTCGGCGGCCATGAGCGTGCTGTCGTACCCCAGCGCGCGGCCATCGAACACGCCGCCCAAGCGGCGCGCAGTGCCGCGTTCGAAAAGCGCACGCACTTGTGCCAGGACGGCGTCTCCGGTCAGTCCCAGTTCGGCGCCCAGGGACGCGAACGGCCGGGACTCGAGCGGCAGCCCGCGCTGCAGGCACACGAGCAGTTCGTCATTCTGGTCGGTTGGTGTCATGCGTTGTCCATGATGCGCCACGCGAGGGACGCCGAGCAGCGTGCTAGTCCGCCAGGAAAGGCACGTTGTTGGTCTGATTGAAGAAGACGCCCCAGTTGCGCGCATACTTCCGCCGCGCATCATATACGCCGCCGCCGCGCGTCACCCACACGACACGTTTACCTTTGTATGGACCACGCCGGGACAAGGTGATCACGTCGTTCGACGCGCCTGACCGCGCCACCGCCGCCAGATCTTTGGTGATCATGAAGGCATCTCCGCTGGCGAACCCCTCCGAGACCTCGGCCACGCGCCAGGCGATGTTCGCCGGCGTCAGGGTCGCCGCGCTGGCCGCGGGGTAAAAGCCACTGGAAGCCAGCATCTCGGGTTTCAGGTCTGTCACCAGTTGACTCTCCGGACGATCACCCTCCATCAACTTCCTGAAGTAGTCGGAGGCGCCGGCACACGTCTGGCCTGCGCCGCCCTGATCGACCGGCAACGTGAACTCATACGGCCACAAGGGGCACCGTTTGAACGGCTCGCGCTCCATGTTCGCCGAGATGATACTAACCCAGATCCCCCGCCCCCTGTTCTTCAGCGCCGATGTACGCGCGGAATCGCCCGCGGCGGCAAGCCATTGAACGATCACCCAGGCAAGCGCTCCGGTGACTGCGATGACGACCAGGACTTCGACAAGGGAGATCTCGCTCTGCTCATGTTCGCTCATGTGTCGGACTCCCGCGGTTCGCCATCACCTGGTTGCGCCTGGCCGTCAGTGTTCGCTCCTGACGCAGATCCTCGTCGCCGCCTCCGGACAATCAGGCCGACGGCGATCAGGAACGGCGCAGCATACAGGAGGCACGTCAGTACGGTCCCCACGACCTCTGTCGAAACGTGCATCGCAAACGCCATAGCGTGCATCGCAACGACGGCGGCAAAGACCCCTGCTATGACGGCAAGAAGGCGCGCAGGGCTGTCACGTCTCATGGGCAGTCTGAAGACCGCCCACCATGCGAGTAGATAGGCCCAGAGGAACAGGTATGGCACAAACCATCCTTCGATCATCACATCCACGAGTCATCCTCCTTGCGACCAATCCGCCAGGAACGGCACGTTCGCACTGGCAGCAGGGGAAACCGCAGATTGCCGAATGTCGATTTCCGAATGTCGAAGTGGCCGTCGGCGCCGACCGGAGTCCCTTCGGTGTTCTGCGGCTCGACATTCGTCAATCGTCAATCGGCAATCGGCAATTGTTACGCCCAGCACACTGTTTGGATGGTACGGCGGCGGCGGAGGCGAAGTCAAGGAGGCGGCGTGTGCTGTGCATGGCGGAGTCGCGGCCGCCCGTCGCGCCTGCGTGGCGGGTACCCGTGGGGCACGCCTCCGAGCGGGCCCGCTGAGGGACGGTCTCCCGCTGGGGCGCGTTGTGCGGTTGCGGCCTGCGCAAAGTGCCGGACCGTTTGCTTGGGCGCGATCAGGCCGGCAGATCACCTCGCACCGTCACGCGCGATGGATGGCCTTCCGAGTCGGCGGGAGGGCGGAGCCAGCGACGCCGGGCGCGAGGGCTCGCGCCACACCCGCTGCACGGTCTCGCGGAGCTCGCCCCTCCCAAACTCCGGCTGGCAATGGGATGTGGAGGCACGCCTGGACCCTCTCAGGGGCCGAACTCCGATTCGGCCGGGGCCCGCTCAGAGGCGGGCCCTACGGAGATGCGCCACGCGGGCGCGAGGGGCAAACGCCGCATACTCGCCCTTGCCCTCGCACCCCGGCCACCGTATGCTTCGGTCCGGGTCAGGAGTGACCGCGGCAGGAAGATTTCGCATGACGACACCGAGCACACCCAACCATACCGCCTTCGCCTGGCGCACGCTGCTGCTCGCGCTGGCCGTTGCGGGGGTCATCATCGTTCCCTTCGTCTTCGCCGGCGCACAGATCGAAGCCTGGACGCAGGCGTTCGCCGGCCGCGCGAGCCAGCATGCGGCGCAGACCGCGTGGGTGCTGGGAGCCCTGCTGGCGGTCGACATCGTGGCGCCGATCCCTTCCAGCCTGGTCAGCACGGCGTGCGGCCTGGCACTGGGTTTTGTGCCGGGACTGCTGGTGTCGTTCGCCGGCATGACGGTCAGTTGCGCCGGCGGGCTGGCGCTGGGGCGCTGGGCCGCGCCGTGGTCGCGCGGCCTGATCGGCGCAGGCGAAGCGGCGCGACTGGAGCGTTGGCACACGCGCTGGGGCGTCTGGCTGCTGGCCGCCGCGCGGCCCGTTCCCGTGCTGGCCGAAGCGTCCGTGCTCTTTGCCGGGCTGGCAAACCTGCCGCTGCGCATGAGCGGCCCGATCCTGCTGCTGTCCAACCTGGGCGTGTCGTCGGTCTATGCCGCCTGTGGCGCCTGGGCTGCGACCACCCATGCCTTCGTCTGGGCTTTCCTGGCGGCACTGGCGCTGCCGGGCGGGGCGATGCTGCTGTCCCGCGGCATCGCCCGAGTGGCGCGCCAGCAACCTACAGCACGCGTCCCTTGAAGTAGGCGTTGAGTCCTTCGCGCGCCTGCTCGAGATAGCCCAGCTTCTCGCGCCGGGTCAGGCGGATGGGCAGCATCTCGGTCAGCGGCCGCACCACGTTGGCCATGCGCTCGGTCCCGACCTCAACCTCGCGCGGAAAGCCGCCCAAAGCCAGGAAGACCTGCAGGAGAAGATCCGGCACCGAGGCCCACATCGCCTCAATCCCCCCGGTGGCATGCAGAATCTCGCCGGCCTCGATGCGTCCGGTCTCGGCATCCACGACCATCAGGACGTAAGCGGTCTGCGGCGGCGCCTCCTCGGCTGATCGCACGACGGCGGTCGTGATCGCCAGGTCGATCTGCAGGCGCCGCGGCTGCACCTGGGCCTCCCTGAGCCGGCCGATCTTGCCCAGGTCGATGGAGACCGAGATCTCCTCGTTCGTCGCCGGCGGCATCACCTGCCAGTCGTCGGTCCACGCCCCCTGCCGGTCCTGCACGCGCACGAGGAACGCATCCGGGAACCGGGACTGCAGCAGGCCGGGATCGGACTCGACGCGCATGGCCATGCCATAGACCTGACGCAGCACGCCTGTCAGCCATTGCGCCTCAGCCTGATCAACCATCCACGGCAGATAGCCGACGCGGTGGCTGCGAAAGACCGGCCAGGCCTGTTTGCCCCGATAGCGCCGGCCGAGGGCGCGGATCACGTCGACCTCGGTGGACGTCACGAGCGCCCGGTCGAAATAGGCCAACTGCAGCTGAGGGGTCTCGACCATCCAGGCTGGCTCGTCCTGCGACAGGCGTGCGGCCAGCGCATCGCGCCAGGCATCCCACCCCCGGAACACGGCACACGCTCGGTAGTCGGTCCCATTCGCCATGAACGTCACAAACCCCGTCTCATCGCTGTCGGCCAGCCGCACGCCAAAGCTGTCGGCGGCGCCCATCCATCCCCACGGCGCCAGCTTCTTCAGGCGGTCGGCCAGATCGTACAGCAGCGTCCATGTCGACAGCAGCACGTTGCTGACGCGGTCACGCTCATCTGGTGCATCATTCGCCATGTCATCCCCGATCGGTCGGAGCCCGTCGCCCCGCTGCCCAGATGATCCCGCTTTTGGGCCGTGCGCGCAAGTCTGCTCGCTTCCGGACTGGACAACCGCACGCAACGGCCTATCATTCACGCGCATGCCACCTCTGCTTCCCCTGCTGATTTTTGCGGCGGCCTACGTCGGCTTCCTCGTCTGGCCTGCCAAGCGCGCCTGGCTTTCGTGTGCCGCGGCGGTGCTGCTGACCGCGCTGGGTGCCGCCGGGCAGATCCCGCAGCAGTTGCCTTCGTGGCAGGTGATCCCGTGGAACGTGCTGGGGCTGCTGACCGGCATGATGGTGCTGGCCAAACTGTTCGAGGCCTCGCGCATCCCGGCCATCATCGCTGAGACCATGGTCGACCGTTCACCCTCGGCCATGTGGGCCTTCTTCTGGATCACGGCCATCGGATCGCTCTTTTCGACCGTCCTGGACAACGTGACCTGCGTGCTGCTGCTGGCGCCCATTGCGCTCAGCCTCGCGCGCAAACTCAAACTTGACCCGACGCGCCCCCTGATCCTGATCGCCATCGCCTCGAACCTGCAGGGCACCGCCACGATGATCGGCGACCCGCCCAGCATGCTGATGGCCGGACACATGAAGCTGGGGTTCAACGACTTCTTCTTCCACAAGGGCCGGCCCGGCATCTTCTGGGCGGTGGAACTGGGTGCCGTCGCCGCGATGGCCGTGGCGGCGTGGACGCTGCGCCACTATCGCCGCCGCATCGAGCTGCTCGAGCGCGAGCAGATCCGCTCATGGACGCCGGCGTGGCTGATCGGCGCCCTGGTGACCATCCTGGCGTGCGCCTCCAAGGTCGACCCGGACTTCGCCTGGGCGGCGGGCACAGCGGCCCTGGTGACCGCGGGCATCGGTGCGCTGTGGTACCTGCGAATCATGCGCTGGGGGCCGCCGCGCGACCTGGTGCAGGCCATCGACTTCACGACCATCCTGTTCCTGCTGGGCATGTTCGTGCTCGTGGCCGCACTCGACGACGCCGGCTGGCTGAAGCAGGTCGCCGCGGGCATCAGCCGCGCGGTGGGCGGCAGCCCGCTGCTGGCGTTCGCCGGCATCGTGGTCTTCGCCATGCTGATCTCCGCCGTGGTGGACAACGTCCCGTTCCTGCTGGCCATGCTTCCGGTGACCGACCAGGTTGCGCGCCAGCTGGCACCGGCACAGCCCGACACCTACATTCCGCTGCTGATGTTCGGCCTGCTGATCGGTTGCTGCCTGGGCGGCAACATCACGCCGATCGGCGCCTCGGCCAACGTGGTCGCCATCGGCATTCTGAACAAGGAAGGGCGGCACGTGTCCTTCGGGCAGTTCGCCCGCATCGGCGTGCCGTTCACGCTCGCGGCCGTGCTGGTCGGCGCCACCTTCATCTGGTTCGTGTGGTCGTAGACAGGGCGCGCCGGAAAGAGAAAGAGCAGCCGACGCGATCCGCTCGCATCGGCTGCCCGAAGAGAAACCCCACCTTGCCGTAACGGCAGGAATCCCATTGACCTCACTAATGAGGTGGGTGCTCTAGTCGCCGCTTCACGGTCGCCGTCCCCGAAGGTACAGGCATCCGATCCGCAGCGCGTTCGAACTCCCGAAGAACCACAAAGGTCAGAGAAATTCCACCAATTCGCGCACAAAGCAGGGCTGATTTCAACCCCACCGGCAACCGCTTCCGCGGACACCGTGCCATGTGAAAGAACCCGTACCGCCGTCAACCGACTCAGCCCGCGCGCACCTCGACCTGCAACTCGCGCTGCAGCGCCGCGATGATCTTCGCGAAGGCGTCATTAACCTCGTCATCGGTCAGCGTGCGACCCAGAGATTGGAACTCGAGCGCATACGCCATACTGCGCCGCTCCTGTCCACTCTCCTTGCCTTGGAATATATCAAACAACTCCACGCGGGTCAACTCGGCGGGCGCCGCGCGGCGCACCGTAGCCAGCACATCCTCATGCCGGACGGCGCGCGGCGCGACGAAGGCGACATCGCGCCGAACGGCCGGAAACGCGGGCACGGCGCGCAGCGGTGCCAGGCCCCCGACTCGCGCCAGCAGCGGCTCGAGGCGCAGCTCGGCGACGGCCATCGGCGTGGTCAGCCGCCACTGGTGCCGGAGCGCGGCGCTGATCAACCCAAGTTGTCCTACGACCGTTCCATCGAGCACGACGTCGGTCGCCCAGCCCGGCTCCATCGCGGGGTGCTCGGACGGCCGCAGGGCGATCTCGCCGGCATGCAGCGCCGCGGCCAGCGACTCGACCACGCCCTTGAGCCAGAGCGCGGACTCCTCGTTCGTCACCGCCCGGCGGCGATCCAGCGGCGGGCGTCCCAACGGCCCGCAGAAACCGATCGCCAGGCGGGCCTCCTCGCACGGCGTCGCGCGGCCATCGCGGAAGAAGACGCGCCCCATCTCGAAAAGGGCCGGGGCGTCGACCTGCCGCGACGCGTTGCGCCCCAGCGCCGCGGTCAGTTGCGGCAGCAGCGAATCGCGCAGCACGGCGTAGTCGGCGCTGACCGGATTGGGCAGCACCACCCGCCACGCCGCCTGGCGCCGGTCAAACGCATCGAGTTCGGACGCCGCGAGGAAGCTGTAGTGCATGGCCTCGTTGAACCCGAAGCCCAGCAGCGTCTGCCGGCACAGGCTGCGGGCGCGCACGAAGGCGTCGTCGGCGTCCGGCACCGCGACGGTCTGCGGGGGCATGTCCGGGATCGCAGCCAGCCCGTGCACGCGGGCGACTTCTTCGATCAGGTCGGCCTCGAGTTCGATATCCAGCCGCCAGGAGGGCACGCGGAACACGGCAGCCTCGCCCTCCCGGCGCGCCACGCCGAAGCCCAGGGCCGTCAGGATCGCAACCATGTCGGCGTCCGGGAGCGCCACGCCGATGATCTCGCGGGCGCGTCGAAACCGCAGCGCGACCTCGTGCGGCCCGGCCGGACGGTGATCCACGTCGATCACGCCGCGCGCGGCCGTGGCGCCGCCATGCTGCACGAGCAGCGCGGCCGCGCGCCGGCTGGCCCAATCGGCCAGGTCGATATCCACGCCGCGTTCGTAGCGGTGCGATGATTCGGTGCGCAGCGCCAGCCGCGTGGCCGTGCGCTTGACGGACGGCGGCGCGAACAACGCGCTCTCCAGCAGCACGGCGTCGGTGGCGCCGGGCGCGATCTCGCTGCCGGCGCCGCCCATCACGCCTGCCACCGCCACGGCCTTGCGGGGGTCGGCGATCACCAGGGTCTCGGCGTCGAGCGTGCGGGCCACGCCGTCGAGCGTCGTCATGGCCTCGCCGGCTGTCGCGCGGCGCACCACGATCGTATGATCCGCCAGTTTGGTGTAGTCAAAGGCGTGCAGCGGCTGGCCGCATTCGAGCATCACGTAGTTGGTCACATCCACGATCAGGCTGATGGGGCGCACGCCGCAGAGCTCCAGGCGGCGGGCCAGCCAGGCTGGCGACGGGCCATCGTGGAGGCCGCTCAGTACGCGGGCGGTGTAGCGCGGGCAGTTGACGGCGTCCTCGACGCGCACGCTGGCCAGCCGCTCGACCGGCTCGCCAGCCTCGGCGAAGGTCACGTCGGGCAGGCGCACGGGGCGGCGCAACAGGGCCGCAAACTCGCGGGCGATGCCGATAATCGACAGGCAATCGGGGCGATTCCAGGTGATCTCCAGGTCGAACACAGTCTCGGGCGGCGGCAGCACCTCGGCCAGCGGCCGGCCGGCCGGCTGCGCGGGGTCGAGCACCAGCAGGCCCGAATGATCGGACGACAGGCCAAGTTCGTCGGCGGCACAGAGCATGCCGAACGACTCCACGCCGCGGATCTTGGCCTTCTTCAGTTTCGTGCCGTCCGGCAGCGTGGCGCCGATCTTCGCCAGGCAGACCTTCTGTCCGGCGGCCACGTTGGGTGCGCCGCAGACGATCGCACACTCGCCCGCGCCGTCGAACACGCGGCAGAGGCGCAGGCGGTCCGCGTTGGGGTGCGGCTCGCAGGCGCGCACCTCGCCGACGACGAACCCGGTGTAGTCGTGCCCCTCGGTCGCGACGCCTTCAACCTCGACGCCGGAGAAGGTCAGCATGTCCGACAGGTCGCGCGCCGTGAGACCATCCAGGTCCACGTATTCCTTCAGCCAGCTCAGGGGTACTTTCATAGACGGTCTCTCTCGATCCGGAAAACCAGGGTTCAGGGTTCGGGGTTCAGGCGAACTGACCGAGGAAACGGATGTCGTTCTCGTAGAGCATGCGGATATCGGTGATGCCGTACTTGATCATGGCGATGCGCTCGACGCCCATGCCGAAGGCGTAGCCGTAAACCTGCTCAGGCTCGTAGCCGACCAGCCGGTAGACCCGCGGGTCGACCATGCCGGCGCCGGCGATTTCGATCCAGCCGCTCATCTTGCAGACGCGGCATCCTTTGCCGCCGCAGACGTGGCACGAGAAGTCGACCTCCACGCTGGGCTCGGTGAACGGGAAGAAATGCGGCCGCAACCGCACGCCCACGCCCGCGCCCATGATCTCGCGCGCGAAGTATCCGAGGGTGGCCTTGAGATCGGCCAGCGAGACCGGCCGCGTATCGATGTAGAGCCCCTCAATCTGGTGGAAGTTGGCACTATGGGTCGCGTCGGTCGTATCGCGGCGGTAGCAGCGGCCCGGGGTGATGATACGCACGGGCGGCTGGTGCGAGGTCATCACGCGGATCTGCACCGGCGAGGTTTGCGTGCGCAGCAGCAGGTCGTGGTCGAGCCAAAACGTATCGGCGGCGTCCATCGACGGGTGATGCGCCGGCGTGTTAAGCGCGGTGAAGTTGTTGAAGCGCGTCTCGATGTCGGGGCCGTCGGCGACGGTGAATCCCAGACGCGCGAAGACGCGCGTAACCTCGTCGATGACGCGCGACACCGGGTGCATGGCCCCGACGCGCGGCCAGCGGCCCGGCAGCGAGCAGTCAAACGCGTCGGTCGCGGCGGGCGCCGCAGCACCGGCCTGCCGGTCGGCCAGCGCCGCATCGAGCTCGGCGCGCAAGGCATTGGCGCGCTTGCCGAACTCGGGGCGCTCGGCGGGCGGCACATCCTTGAGCTGCTTCATCATGGCCGGGATCTGCCCGTTGCGTCCCAGGTAGCGGATACGCACCTGCTCCAGCGCCGCCGCATCGGCGGCGCCGGCAACATCGGCAAGGGATTGGGCTTTCAGGGCGTCGAGCTCGGCGAGTGTCATCGGGGGTCTCCAGAGAAGAACGCCTTAGTGTCCTGTGTTGCGTGGCAGGTGTCAAGAGGGCGTCGCGCACCGCGTTGTCGCAGGGCCGGAATTCGACTACTCTACCCGCATGCCTGAACTGCCCGAAGTCGAAACCGTGGTGCGGGGCCTGCGCGCCGCCGGCCTCGAAGGCGCCATGATCAGCCACGCCGTGTTCCACTGGCCAAGGACGGCCGCCGGACCGTCCGCCGCGGCCCTGGCGACCGCGCTGTGCGGCCGCCGGATCGTCGGCCTGAGCCGGCGCGCCAAGTACATCGTTCTGGCGCTGGATGACGGCCGCCACCTGCTGGTGCATCTGCGCATGACCGGCAAGTTCCGGATCGACGCAGCAGCCGGTCGGCCCGGTCCACACGACCACGCCGTGTTGACGCTGTCCGATGGCCGGCACCTGGTTTTCAACGACACACGCAAATTCGGCCGTTTCCAGCTGGTGGACGAGCTCGCGAAACATCTGGCCGCCATCGGACCGGAGCCGCTGGAGGACGCCTTCACGCCGACGGCGTTTCGTGAGCGGCGGCACGGGCACCGCCGAATGGTCAAGCCGCTGCTGCTCGACCAGACCTGCGTGGCCGGATTGGGCAACATCTACGTGGATGAAGCGCTCTGGGCGGCGCGCATTCACCCCATGCGGCGCGCGGATACGCTGACGCCGGCCGAGATCAGACGCCTGCACGCCGCCATCCGCGATGTGCTCGGACGCGCGGTTGCCGCCAACGGCACGACCCTCGGGAGCGGCGCGACGAACTTCTACAGTGTGGCCGGCCGCCGCGGCCGGCACGCCGACGCGCTGCAGGTGTTCCGGCGCACAGGCGAACCGTGTCCGCGCTGTGGGCGACCGATCACACGCCTGCTGGTCGGCCAGCGCGGCACGCATGTCTGCGCGAGATGTCAGGTGGAGCGTGAACAGTGAACGGTGAACAGCAAGAAGTGAACAGTCCCGGTAACTACTCAGGAGGGAAGGGTTCAGGGTCTCGGGGTTCAGGTGAGAGGCGCAGTGCCTGCCAAACCGCAGATTGACGAATGTCGAACCGCAGAACACCGAAGTGCCTCCGGTCGATGCCGACGGCCACTTCGACATTCGGAAATCGACATTCGTCAATCTGCGGTTCCCTCTTCCGATCCAACGGGCCGCGGGTCAGCGGCGGCACTGAACCCTGAGCCCTGGTACCTGAGCAGTTACCACCGTTTACTCTTCACCGGCATCGTCCGTCGCATCGCGCAACATGGCGGCCCATTTCTGACGATGGCCGAAGAGCGCCGAACCCAGGCGCACCCAGGTGGCGCCCTCCTCCACGGCCGCCTCGAAGTCGTTGGACATGCCCATCGAGAGCTGCGGCAGGCCAACGCCGAAGTCGCGCACCATCCGGTCGCGCAGTTCGCGCAAGCGCGCAAAGACCGGGCGCGCCTGCTGCGGGTCCGGGCAGAACGGCGCCATCGTCATCAGGCCGATCAGCGTGACGGCGCGCGCCTGCAGCGCCTGCTCAACCGCGGCCGGCACATCCTCGGGTTTCAGGCCGAACTTGCTGGCCTCGCCCGAGACATTCACCTCCAGCAGGATCTGCGGCTGATGTCCCGCCTCGGACGCCACGCTGTCGATCTGCTGCAGCAGTCGCGCGGAATCCACGGCGTGGATGACGGAGAACAGTTCGAGTGCCGGACGCACCTTGTTGCGTTGCAGGTGACCGATCAGGTGCCACGCAGGGACGCTTGGGCAGGAGGGAATCTTGGCGGCGGCCTCCTGCACGCGGTTCTCGCCGAACAGTCGCAGCCCGGCACACAGGGCATCCTCAACCACGTCCGGCCCAAAGGTCTTGGTGACGGCCACGATCTCGACGTCATCGGGTGTGCGGCCGGCACGGCTGCAGGCGGCGGCAATGCGCTGGCGCACGTCGGATAGGCAATCGGCTATGGTCGGTTGTTCCATGCTCTCAGTCCTTATGGTAGTGCGCGACAATCGCCCACATACTACGTCACGTGGGTTCGGTTCTTCAACAATGCGTTCCGGAATCAGTGAACGGCGGCGAGGTCGTAAGCGCCGAACGTCCCGACGTAGAACGCCTCCTGCCACAGGCGACAACCGGGCACCTCGGCCGTGGCGTTTTGGACCGCGATGCCGATCTCCGCTGGGCTTCTCTCCGGATCACCTCGCATGGCCGCGTGCAGATGATCCGGCATCACGGCCAGCGCCTTGAGCACACACCCTTGCGCGTGTGCCGCCACCCGCACGCGGTCGCGCAAGGCTGAGGGCTGGTCGTGTCCCGGGAAGCGGAAGCGGTTCGCAGTCACCAGCACGATGTGCAGATTGTACCAATAGCGCCCGCTGTTCGTCTCCGCGGACTGATCGAGGTCGACGTCAGCATCTGCCACCGCGGCGCGCGCGAGGCTGGCACAATAGCGCGGATCGGCGAGATCGGCACCGACGAGTTGGTCGCGGATGTAGCGTTCAACGGTCACGTTCAGGTTGTGGCCAATAGCGCGCACGCTGACCTTGCGGCTGAACTGAGCCTTCGGCTCCGGCGGGACAAGCCCGCCGGGGGCCAGTCCCCCGCAGCCCTGCGCCGACGGAAACCCGCCGTGGGCCAGTCCCCCGCGGCCCTGCGCCGACGGAAACCCGCCGGGGGCCAGTCCCCCGCGGCCCTGCGCCGACGACGGCGGTTCGTCGGCACCAAGACCCCCGCGGCCTTGCGCCGCGGGTGAAACAGGCCGGGCTGAGAGCGCCTGCCGTAGCGCATGCTGCAGTCGTCCCTTGGCGCGTTGCGCCACAAACACCGGCGCCAACTCCGGCCCGGCGGCAAAGGTAAGGTGAATCGCATCCGCCTGCCACGTGTACGCCTCAAGCGTCAGACCATCGCCGCGCCACAGGGGTGTGAGCGTCTGGAGCAGTCCCAGCGGCGGTTCGGCGGGAAGAGCCGTGTCAGCGGCCGGCCAGCCGGTCCAACTATAGTGCAGATCATGCGGCAACCGGAGGTTGTGGCCCGTATAGCGCATCCATCCCCTCCTTCACCGGCGGGGCAAGCCCGCCGGGGTCGCACTGTCCCTGTGTCGCGCCGGCGTCACGCCCCCGGCGGCCTTGTGCCGCCGGAGCGCAAGGCAGAGGATCGCCCCCCTACACGTCCATTCTGCCGCCGATGGCGCGCTTGAGGGTGAGCGGGTCGGAGTAGCCGACGCCGCTGCCGGCGGGCAGGCCGAAGGCGAGGCGCGTCACACGCACGCCGCGCGGCTGCAGCATCTCGGCCAGGAAGTGCGCGGTGGCATCGCCCTCCATATCGGTGCTCAGGGCCAGCAGGACTTCCTTGATCTGGCCCTCGGCCACGCGATCGACCAGCGCCTGCAACCGCAGGTCGCGCGGACCGGTCTGGCGGGCGGGCGAGAGTTTACCGAGCAGGGCGTGGTAGCGACCCCGGAATCCGCCCGAACGCTCAATGGCCAGGATGTCGGCCGGTTCCTCGACCACACAGAGCAGCGTGTCGTCACGATCAGGATCGCTGCACGTCCGACAGGGATTGGCGTCGACGTAGGTGAACCCGCCGCACCGATCACAGCAGCGCACCGTGGCGCGCGCCTGTTGCAGGGCCTGCACCAAATCGCTCAGCAGTTCGTCCGGTCGGCGCACCAGCGCGAGCGCGGCGCGTTCGGCCGAACGCCGGCCCAACCCCGGCAACCGCGCCAGGGCGCGCACCAGTTCGTCCAATGCCGTGATCGCCATAGGCCGCCTCAGCCGCCCATCATCTCGCCCATGCTCGAGCCCTGCATCAGCTTGGCCATGGCTTCTTGGGTCTGCTTGCGCACGCCCTTGAGCGCCCCATTGACCACGTTCAGCAGCATGGTGTCGAAACGCTCGGGTTTGCCGGCGATGACTTCCTTGAGCGCGTCGGGGGCAATCTTGATGGAGACGATCGAGAAATCGCCGCGCGCCACGCAGGTGATGCCGCCGTTGGCGTACTCAAACGTGATTCTCTCGATCTCGCTCTGGATGCGCTTGGCTTCCTTGCGCATCTGCATCGCCTGCTTGACCTGCTCGAAGACATTGGCCATGGGAGGGGTTCCTTTTCTTTCGTGTTGGGGTGACTATGCGGGTTCGTGCGTGTGCTGCGATCAGTCTTCGACGGCCACCACATTGCCGTCGAACATCTCGAGTGCACGTTTGATCGCGGGGTCATCGTAGAGCGCGTGCATCTTGCCGCCGGCCGTGGCGGCGGCGGGAGCGACGGCGGTAACGGGGGCGGGGTCGACCGCGCGGATGGCCTGCAGCCGTTTGACCACCTCGTCCAGCGAGACGGTCTGCACGGCGCGGGCGCAGCGGATGAGCGCCGTCTCGAGAAGCGTCCGGACGCAGAGGGCATAGCGCAACCGGCCCTCGGTCTCGGCCAGATGCTCGGCCACGCGCAGCACGCGCGCCGGTTCGGCCAACGCGGCCTGGGCGTGCAGCGTGCGAATCTGCTCCGGGGTGGCGTCCAGGTTGCCGGCCTCAGTGCCCACGTGCTGGTAGACGAGCAGGTTGCGGAAATGGTCGAGCAACTCCACCACCAGCCGCCGCAGATCCTTGCCGGCGCTGTCGAAAACGGCAACCAGTTTGAGCACCTCGCCAACCTCCCCCGACAGGATATGGCCGGCCAGCGCGTCCAGCGACTTGCGCGAGACGAGGCCGAAAACGGACAGGACATCATCCTCGGTCAGGGTGTCGCCCTTGAACGAGATGAGCTGATCGAGCGCCGACAACGCGTCGCGCATGCCCCCGTCGGCGCCGCGCGCCACGGCCAGCAGGGCGTCGTCGTCGATCCGGATCTTCTCGGCATCGCAGATCAGGCGCAGGCGTTCGACGATCAGGGGGGTCTGGATCCGGCGCAGATCGAAGCGCTGGCACCGCGACACGATGGTGGGCAGGACCTTGTCGCCCTCGGTCGTGGCGAAGATGAACTTGACGTGCGGCGGCGGTTCCTCGAGCGTCTTCAGCAGGGCATTGAAGGCCTGCACGGTCAGCATGTGAACTTCGTCGATGATGAAGATCTTGAAGCGGCCGCTGGAGGGGGCGAACTGCACCTGGTCGCGCAGGTCGCGGACCTGGTCGACGCCGTTGTTCGAGGCGCCGTCGATCTCAAGCACGTCGAGCGAATTGCCCGCCGCGATCTCGCGGCAGAGATCGCAGGCGTCGCACGGCGTGGGCGTCGGGCCGCGGCTGCAGTTCAGCGCCTTGGCGAAGATGCGGGCCAGCGACGTCTTGCCGATGCCGCGCGGGCCGACAAACAGATAGGCATGCGCTACGCGCCCGCTCTCGATCGCATTGCGAAGCGTGCGCGTGACATGTTCCTGTCCAACGACATCCTCGAACTGGGTCGGCCGCCATTTGCGGGCCAGCACTTCGTAAGCCATACACCACCCGTCGACCCGCGTCTGAAACCGAACTCAACCGCGAAGCCCGTCGACATGATTACCTGCTTGGCGCCGCGAAGACAAGCCGCAAATGGTCGGGCCGTGCACGCGGTGTGCCGCACCCGCATCCCGCTCGACACTCGACAGCGCCTCTGCAACAATGAAGGTGTACTCCACACGCCGCCCCTCCGCCACGGATCAACCACCATGAACGCAGTCAACCCCGCTTCGATACCCGGCGTCGGCGACGCCTTCATCCGCCGTCACCCCGGCAACCCCATCCTCTCGCACCGCGACGTTCCCTACCCCTGCACGCTGCTTTTCAACGCCGGCATCGCCAAGTTCCAGGGACGCTATGTGATGGTCTTCCGCAACGACGTCGGCACCTGGGGCGAGCCGCGCTTCCAGGGCACCAACCTCGGCGTCGCGTTCAGCCGCGACGGCGTGCACTGGGACGTTCAGCCGAAGCCGTGGCTCGAGATGAAGGATGCCGAGGTCTCCCGCATCTACGATCCGCGCCTCACGGTGATCGACGGCCGCTGCTACATGTGTTTTGCCATGGACACCAAGCACGGCGTGCGCGGCGGCATCGGCGTCACCGACGATTTCGACAAATTCGAGATTCTCTCGCTCTCCGTGCCCGACAACCGCAACATGGTGCTCTTCCCCGGCAAGGTCGGGGGCAAGTACTTCCGCCTGGAGCGCCCCTTCCCGGTTTACAGTCGCGGCGGCCGCGACCGCTTCGACATCTGGTCCGGCGACTCGGCCGACCTGAAGTACTGGGGCAACCACAACCTCGTGCTGGCCGTCGAGCAGGTGCCGTTCGCCAACGATAAACTCGGTCCCGCCGCACCGCCGATCAGGACCGCCAAGGGCTGGCTGACGACCTTTCATGCCGTGGACCGCGACGAGACGCGCGGCAAGCATGGCTGGGAGAACGCCTGGCGCAAGCGCTACACCGCCGGACTGATGCTACTCGACCTGAACGAGCCCTGGAAGGTGATCGGCCTGTGCCGTCAGCCGCTGCTGGCCCCCGAGGACGCCCCATATGAATCCGACGGCGGCTTCCGCAACAACGTGATCTTCCCCGGCGGCATGGTCCTTGAGGACTCCGGCGAGGTGAAGATCTACTATGGCGCGGCCGACACCTACGAGTGCCTCGCCACCGCGCACGTCGACGACCTGCTCAAGCTGGTCACGACACCCGCTCCCAAATCTACGGCTAAGCGATTGGGGCGACGGGCGGTAGGCGCCTCTGGCGC
>CAYQJG010000078.1:0-21521 GCA_964417715.1 uncultured Lentisphaerales bacterium
TTCCGCTCCAACCTTGCTGCCGCTTGACCATCAGCTACTAAGATGAACCCCACCCCTCTTGCCATTTGGCCCAAGTTGGCCATTGACGCGCCAGTGGGTGGCAGGTATAAAGATCGATAACTCGTTCAATGGGTAGGTTGCGTGTGTGATGACGCCACGAGAGAATAAACTGCGCGCCATACGGTTTGAGACGCCGGAGTCCATCCCGGTCGCATTTCACATCAACGGCGCCTGCTGGCATCACTATGACAACGGTGCGCTGCAGGACCTGATGGAGGCGCACCCGGTGCTCTTCCCCGGCTTTGTTCGGCGCGCGACGATCACGCCCTCCTATCTGCCGAACCAGCTGCGCGACACACCCTACACGGACCCGTGGGGGTGTGTCTGGCAGAGCAGCGACGATGGGATCACGGGTGCCGTACACGGCCATCCCCTTGCCGACTGGGCGGCGTTCGATGGCTACATGCCGCCCGACCCAGACACCACGGACGGTACGTTCACCGTCGACTGGGACGACTTGCGCGAGCGCGTGCGGCAACAGAAGGACGCCGGGGGGCTGGTGACGGGCGGGCTTCCGCACGGGCACACATTCCTGCGCCTGCAGGACATCCGTGGGTATGAGAACCTGCTCTGCGACATGATCGACGATGAGCCGCGCCTGGCGCAGTTGATCCGCCTGGTGGCCGACTTCAACCACCGCTATGTCCTCAACTGGATGGCGCTCGCGCCCGACATCATGAGCTTTCCCGACGACCTGGGCATGCAGGTCGGCCCCATGGTCTCGCCTGAGTGCTTCCAACGTCACATCCAGCCCGTCTACACACGCCTGATGAAGCCGGCCCGGGACTGCGGCTGCATCGTGCACATGCACTCGGACGGCGACATCCGCATGCTGGCGGAGGGCCTGGTCGAAGGCGGCGTGGACGTCATCAATCTCCAGGATCTGGTGAATGGCATCGACTGGATAGCGAAGCGCTTCGCGGGCCGTGTCTGCGTGGACCTGGACATCGACCGACAAGTCGTCACGCCACGCGGCACGCCGGCCGACATCGACCGGCTGATCCGCACCGAGGTCGAGACGCTGGGTTCACGGAAGGGCGGCCTGCTGCTGATCTACGGCCTGTATCCGGGCGTGCCCCTGCGCAATGCCGCGGCTGTCATGGACGCCATGGAGCGCTACGCCGGGTTCTACGCCGGCTGACCTGCCGCGCAGCGCCGTCCAGTCACCGGGCGTTCTCCGGTGCAAAGATGTTCCCGAGCCTGCCGTCGGCCGTCTGTGAACGGGGCGCGCCCGGTTCGAACACGCGCAACTCGCGGATATGGACGCCCGGGTTCCGGCTGTTCCTGAGCATAGTCACACGGACGTAACGCATCGGTGTCGCAGGGATGGCATGGCGATAGCCCGCATCCGTGGACGGCGCGACATTTGCCGACGCGTCGACAAGAGGGGTCCAGGTCTTGCCGTCGCGGGAACACGCGATGGCGTACTGATAGTGCCGGCCCTCGCCGACATAGCCGTAGAGGTGCACCTCGTCGATCATGACATCCCTCTCCAAGTCGACCTGCAGCCACTGCGGGTAAGGAGTCGCGTCCCAGTAGGAGTGCATATCGCCGTCCACCGCCGCCGAGGCCGGGAAGTCGGATGACTCATCCTGGGATGCGCTGACCGGCTTTCCCGTGGTCAGATTGCGCTCCAGATGCAGCAGCCCCTCGAGCGAAGCGTGCCGGTAGTGCCCCATGCCGTCCATGGCGCGCACGGTCAGCCGCGGTGTCCGGTACTCCCGCGCCAACTCCGCGAGCGGGAAGCGGACTTGCTCGGGCAGGGTTGCGAGCGAGGCGCCGGTGCTGAACTTCTCGGCGGACCCGGGGATTTCCACACAGGCGAACGCCAGCCCGTCGTCACTCCGGACCACCAGCTCCGCGGTCGCCGGATCGAGGGCGAAGCTGATCGTGTTCTTCTTCGTCCAGTTGCGCGCATCCAGTGCCAGCCAGCGACTGGGTGCCAGGGCGGCGGCGCAGACATCGCTCCAGCACGGCTCGCCATCACCCGTGAACTCCCGGTAGTCCTGGTGACGGCGGCAGGGCGGATCAAGAAAGCCGAGGTAGCGGTTGAAGCTGTCGCCGCCGCGCCGCATGATGCCGTTGCCGTAGAACGTCGTGTGCGGCAGCGTGAGGGCGTGTCCGATCTCGTGCAGGCCCGATCCGATCGTCGTCGATGCCGTGGCCCACACCGCGAAGCGGCCGACGTCATCGGCGTGGAACAGCCGGTCGTCGATCGGCTGGTCGCTCATGAAAGTGGACTGGATGTTCGTGACGCCGGTCGGCCACGTGAAGAAGCAGGCGCCGCCCATCAGCGCTGTGTTGCCGCCGCCCAGCGCCGCGTAGGCCGTGGCGCGGCCAGTCTCCTTCACGTGCCGGCTGAAGGCGGCGCAGACCAGGTCCTTGAACGGCCCCTTCGGAAGTTGCTCGGCGATGGCGGCGGCGGCCGCCCCGTACGTCTCGCCTCCGCCCATCTTCTGCAACTCCGCGAAGCTGCCGCGGGCCTTGACGATCTGGACGATCACCTGCCCCTGCTCGTCGAGTTCCAGGTTGAACGTCTTGCGCCCGTGGCCGTGCCGCTGCATTTCGTCGGCCGTGAATGTCTGCAGCAGCTTGAGCGCGGCGTCCCACTTGGCGCGGTAGTCGGTGTCGTGAGCAAACGGCGTGTCGTAGGTCGGGTCGCCGCTGTTGTCTGTGAAGTGGATGGCGCGGACCCTGTATGGGTTGGTCTGCGGCCGGTAGTTCAGCACAAAGTCGCGGATGTCCGCGCCGGCCTGCAGGACCAGGCGGTTCTCGCCGGGTACGAGCTCGGCCAGCACCTTGAAGCGCCCCTTGTGGGCATGGCCGGTCATCGCACGCGAGGCCAGGCGTGACGAGCGGTTGCGCAGGACGACGTTTGATGTTGCCTGGTCGACCAGTGTGCCGCGCAGCAGTACAAGCGGGTAGCGGAGGGTTTCGCCGTCGATGTAGTTCTCGACGGCCAACGGCGCCGCCGCAGACGGTGCGCCACCCAGCGTGGCGAGCAGGCCGGCGAGCAGCAGTGCCGGAGAGCGAGCAAAAATCTTCATGCGGGGGTCTCGGTGCTGGACTTCGTTTTGCGAACACTTATGTGCGAATGGAAACCATCCCGCGGCGACGCAGCGGCGCACATGGAGTTCGGGATCGCAGCGCGGCCGGAGACGTGTCGGTCACGCATGTTGTTTGCGGTACTGCGTGGCGCTCTTGTGGTAGTGCAGCCGGAAGTTGCGCGAGAAGAGCTGCAGGTCCTTGTAGCCGACGGCCGTGGCAATGTCCTTGATCGGGAGTTGTGTGTGGGTCAGCAGCCGCTCGGCCTTGCCCATGCGCAGTGACGAGAGATACTCGTAGGCGCGCACCGTGTCGAACTGGTCGAACAGACGGCAGATGTACGGCACGGTGACGCCGCACGCGGTGGCCACCTGCCCGAGCTCGGTGATGCGCTCGTAGTGCGTCTCGATGTAGGTCTTGCACTCCCAGTAAGTCTTGCGGGCGAGCTTCTTCGGCTTCATCGGCGACGACATGTTCGTGTCGATGCGGCACAGCAGCACCTCGGCGAGGCGCGCGCAGTTCTCCTCGCGGTGGTCGCTGGCGCCGAGGCCTTCGATGATGATCTCCCGCAGGATCGACTCCACGTCCTGGGGGCGCGCCAGGTGCGTGGCGCCCGTCTGCGCGTGCAGGTAGCGGTCGAAGAGAGCCCGGACCTCGCGGCCGAGCAGGATGAGGACATAGTTGACCAGCGGCTCCTCGCCGACGGGCTCCAGCCGGCTCCAGGCTTCGGGTTTGGACCAGAAGACCATGCCCGGCTCCAGCCGCACCGACTGGCCTTCGAAGCGGATGAGCCCGTGGCCGCGCACGGTGTACTTGACGAAGGCCCAGGGGAACTTGCGGTGCTCGATGTAGGGCATCTCCCCCGGCAGCACCTCCCGTCCGCCCCAGCGCAGGGTCAGGCGGGGGTGTGTGCGCCGGTGGCAGACGGGGAAGGCAAAGGCCTTGTCCTCCAGCGGATCGAAGTGGTCGGCAGGCGGCGTCGGTAGCATGGACCCCTCTCGCGTGGGCGTTCCCGGCCCTCTCCACAATGCGCGGCAACCGGGCGGCATGCGCCATGATGTAAACCAAAACACTGCGCAAGGCAAGCCGAAACCGAGTCTCCCAACGGTCCGGCCGCGCCCCGCACTTGACTAATCTTGGCGCTGTGCGATGGCCGCAGGGGCAAACGTGCGCGGGTCCGTGCGGCCTGGATGTGGCCGCGCGAGCCGTCCTGTGCTGATGATTTCGAGCCCGCGCGCCTGTCCGATGGCGGCAGGTCTGTTGACGATCTTTGGCCTTGCGGTGCGGTCCGCCAACACGCTATCCTGATGCTGCGTGCCCGGTGTGGCGCGGCCGCCACCCGAACCCTGCCATGCCCGATCCCTCGCGAAAGAAGCTTGTGCCCCGTGCCGTTCCGCGGCCCGCCGGCGCCCCGGCCACGGCGGGGGCTGTCGAGGGGTTGCTGCGCCGGCTGCTGCCGGCGCACGCCGGGGCGTTCCGCTGTGAGCCGCTGGCGTCTGTCGGGGGGCGCGACACCTTCGAGCTCGCGGCGGAGGGCGGGCAGATCGTGCTGCGCGGCTCGTCGCCGGTGGCGCAGGCCGCGGCGCTGAACTGGTATCTCAAGCACACCTGCCACGCGCACATCTCCGCGTGCGGCGACCGGCTGGCCCTGCCCGACCCGTTGCCGCCCCCGGCGCAGCCGCGCCGCGTCACCACGCCGTACCGGCACCGCTACTACTTCAACTACTGCACCTTCTCCTACTCCCTGCCGTGGTGGGACTGGGCGCGTTGGGAGCGCGAGGTTGACTGGATGGCGCTCAACGGCATCAACCTGCCGCTGGCCATCACCGGCCAGGAGAAGGCCTGGCAGAACGTCTACCGCGCGATGGGCCTGTCAGACGACGAGATCCTGGCCTTCGTCGCCGGTCCGGCCTATCTGGCCTGGGGCTGGATGGGCAACGTGGACGGCTGGGGCGGGCCGTCGCCGCAGGGCTGGATTGACGGGCAGTGCGCGCTGCAGCAGCGCATTGTCGCCCGTGAGCGCGAGTTGGGCATCCGCCCTGTGCTGGCCGCCTTCACCGGCCACGTGCCGGCCGCGCTGCGCCGCGTGCGGCCGGCCGCGCGCATGCGCCAGCTTGCCCCATGGGCCGGCAACTTCACCGGCACCTGGATGCTCGACCCCGAGGACCCGCTCTTCGTGGAGATCGGCGCGGCCTTCATCCGCGAGCAGACGCGCCTCTACGGCACCAGCCACTACTACTCCTGCGACTCCTTCAACGAGAACTGCCCGCCCACGCGCGACCCGGCCTATCTGGACCGGATGGGCAAGACGCTGCTCGCGGCCATGACCGTGGCCGACCCCGACGCGGTCTGGGTCATGCAGGGCTGGATGTTCTTCTTCAACCCCGAGGACCCCGACTACTGGCAGGAGCCGCAGATTCGGGCTCTGCTCGACTCGGTGCCGCACGCGCGCATGCTCGTGCTCGACCTGCATAGCGACCTGCACCCGCTCTGGCAGAAGACGCGTGCCTACCACGGCAAGCCGTGGGTCTGGAACGTGCTGCACAACTTCGGCGGCAAGAGCCCCTTGTACGGCAATCTCGAGGTGATTGCGTGCGAGCCGCCACGCCTGCTGCGCGACCCGTCCAGCGGGGACGTCGCGGGCATGGGTCTGACGCCCGAGGGTATCGCCCAGAACCCCATCGCCTACGACTTGGCCACGGATATGTTCTGGCGCACTGAGGCCCCCGACCTGGAGGCGTGGGTGCAGGACTACGCGCTGCGCCGCTACGGCCAGCTGCCGTCCGCCGTGTCCGAGGCTTGGCGCATCCTGCTGCGGACCGTCTACAACCGTCGGGCCCCGGCGCCGCGCTCGGCCGTCTGTCGTCCCCCGACGCTCGATGCCCGCGGGCCCGACTACGACAACCCCGGCGCCATTGCCCAGGCGTGGGCGCTGCTCGGCTCCTGTGCGCGCGAACTGGGCAACGCCGACCCCTACTGCTACGACCTCGTCGACCTCACGCGCCAGGTCCTCAGCAACTACGCGGATGCCCTGCATGCCGAGGCCGTGGCCGCCTTCCGCACTGCGGACACTGCTGCGCTGGCGGCGATCGAGGCGCGCTTCGGCCGGCTGCTGCTCGACCTGGACGAGGTGCTCGGCACGCGCCGCGAGTTCCTGCTCGGGCGTTGGATCGCCGAGGCGCGGGCCTGGGGCGGCAGCCACGCCGAGCGCGACCTGCTGGAGTGGAACGCGCGCAACCAGGTGACGCTCTGGGGCAACCGCGAGAGCATGCTGCGCGACTACGCTCGCAAGGAGTGGAACGGGCTCATGCGCGGCTTCTACCTGCCGCGCTGGCTCGCCTTCTTCGCCGAGCTGCGCGGCTGCCTGACGGCCGGGGACCCCTTCGATGCCGCCGCCTTCCACGCCCGCAGGCGCGCCCGTGAGGAGGCGTGGACGCACGGCCGCGAACCGTATGCCGAGGCGCCACAGGGCGATGCAATCGAGGTTGCCTGTCGGCTCATCATCACTTACCGTGATCTGGTGCCCGCCGCCGACACGCCAGCGGGCAGCGGCTCACCGGCTTCGACCAGCGAAGAGGTGGAGGGCGTGTGGACGACCTTCGCGACTCCGTAGCCCGTTTCCGGAAACCGTGCCCATGAGAGACTCCTGCCGCCCGAAAGCGCCGTTCTTCTCCATCGCCGTGCCGGGAATCGGCTGCTCGGCATCCGACCCCGTTGAGATGCGCGCGCTGGCGATGGCAGCCGAATCGCGGCACGACTGGGACGACGCGCTCGCCTGCTGGGAGCGCGTGGTCGACCGGGCCGTCTCGTCGCGCGCGCAACGCGCCGAGGCGTTCGCCCGCATCGCTTCCTTCCGCGACCGCGTCAAGCCGTTGAATACCGCTCCCGCGCGCGCCAGGCCGTGGCCCGCGCTGGCGGTCGTCTTCCGCCACGTCGACGTCACGTGGACCGCCGACGGCGTTACCCAGCGCTTCGTCTCCCACGTGACCGAAGAAGACCTGGCCGATATCCACCGGCGCGTCGACGCCTTCGCGGATTATGTCTTCCGCTTCACCGACGGCGTGCTGCGCATCGACCCGGATTACCTGCTCATCGAGGAGCCGCTGACGCAGCTCCAGAGGATCGGGCCATTCCGCGTGCCGCAGGAACTGGCCGTGCCGCTGATCGAGCGCCGCCTCGCCGGCAACCCGCAACGCTACGAGCACACCCTCGTCTACACGAAATTCGTGTCGGACGACGGCCAAACCACGCTGCGTCCCCCGTACGTAGCCGACACCGGCGGCGGCGGGCCCGGCGGCGCGTCTTACATGGACTACCCGTTCTTCCCAGGACACTACCAGGGGCAGCCGGGCGAGATCGAACTGCACGAGTTCCTGCACCCGGTGGACATGATCTTCAACGACGTGCTGGGCTACCCCGACGACGTGCCGCGCAACCCCGACCAAGGCTCAGGCGACACCGTCTACCGACGCCCCGAGGGCGAGACCGGCATCGTCTCGCTCTACGCTCACCTCTTCCGCGTGCGCTACACACGCCTGATGTGGAGCGAACTGACGCAGCAGGCGCCGTCCACCTTCTTCTGGGGCGGGCCGAACCTCAGCGACTGGCTGCTGCTCGGGCCCTTCGCGGCCGTCTCCGGCGAGGAGGCCCTCGACCAGCCGTTCATCGACGAGCCCGGCGCACAGCCGGTCGAGGGAGGGCTCCTTGTCGGACGCCACTGGACCCACGTGCGCAGCCGCGGCGGCGTGCTCGACCTGGCCGACCCGCTCGGTCCGCAGCCGGTTGGCGCGGTCGCCTACCTCGCCACCGCCCAGCGCATCTGCGGCAGCTACACACTGCATCTGGGGGCGAACGGCGGCGTCAAGGCCTGGCTCAATGGGCGGCTCGTGCAGGACACGCCCCGCCCGGCGCGCGACTTCGCCTTCAACCAGCACGGCTGCGACGTGTCGTTCAAACCGGGCTACGTCGAGAACCTCTACCTCTTCAAGGTGCAGAACACCGCGCGCGGCTGGCGTTTTCAGGCGCGCGTGGCGGGCCCGGCCATGGCCATGCCGTGGGGCTCCGCACACGTCCTGCCGGGGGCACAGTAGCCATGGAACACGCCACGCTTCCCATCCTGCTGCTCTTCGCGCTGTTCACGGCGTTCATCCTGTACCACATCCGCCGCGCCCGCCAGGGGCGCGCCATCCACCTGCGCAAGATCCCCGGGTTGGAGGTGATTGACGAGGTTGTCGGACAGGCCACCGAGCAGGACCGTCCCATTCTCTTCAACCCCGGCATGGATGGCCTCGGCGTCGACCTCTTCTGCTCCCTCGCCGTGATGGGCCACGTGGTGCGCCGCGCGGCCCGCCTCTCCATGCCCGTGCATGTCCCGCTCTCCGACCCGCTCGCCTGCGCCATGGCCGAAGAGTACTGGAAGGACGGCTACGCCAGCGTCGGACGTGAGGGGCTCTTCGCGGCCGAGGATCACCTGCGCTACATGACCAACAACCAGTCGGCTTACGCAGCCGCCGTCGCCGGCTGGATCAAACGCGAGCGCGTGGCCGCCTCCTTCCTGTTCGGCAACTACGGTTACGAGGCGCTGATCCTGGCCGAGGCCGGGCAGCAGGCCGGCGCCGTGCAGATTGCCTGCACCCCAAGCTTCTTCCAGGTTCCCTTCTTTATGGTATCCTGCGACTATACGGTCTTCGGCGAAGAGTTCTATGCGGCCGGCGCCTACTTCAGCCGCGACCCCGTGCTGACCGGCAGCCTGGTCGGACAGGACTGGGCCAAGCTCGTGCTACTCGTGCTGATCGTGGCCGGTGTCGTAATCTACTCGATCACCCAACAGGACTGGCTCTCTGTGCTGCTGCAAAACTAGACTGGAACACTGAACCCCGTACACTGAACACTCGCCCCCATGTCCAAGCGCGCCATACTGAAGACGATCGCCTTTGTCTGCGGCCTGTACTTCGTCCTGGAGTTCATCCTGCCGGAGAAGTACGGCGGCGACTTCGACGGCCACGAGGTGCATTCCCCGGCGCCGGTGCCGATGCCCTCCGGCGCAGGCGTCCTCTATGTGGGGCAGGTTGGCGCGCAGCAGGCCAGCCTCGGACGGTTGGTCGCCGACGCGGCGGGCGGCTGGCGGCGTGAACCCGACCAACCGGTGATGCAGCGCTCCCTCTTCAGCCCCTGCGAGAAGTCCGGCATGCGCCAGTTGGCCGCCGTGGCCGACCCGGCGGGCATTAACCTCTTCTACATCGGCCTGGACACGCGCCAGCGCGCCACCCTCTGCCACGCCCGGGGCGATGCCGCGGGGCTCGCCTGGCAGCGCAGTGGACCGCTGCGCTTCGCGGTTGGCGGCCGCACCGAGCCAACGGTCGACGAGCCCAACGGCCGTCTGCCAGGGACCCTCGAGGCATTCGCCGTGGCTGCCGAGGCGCCTGACGCCTGGCGCATGCTGCTGGTGCTGAAGCGCGCCGGCCACGGCCAGGAGCTCTGGGAAGCGCGCGGCGGGCCGGAGCCCACGCGCCTGCGTCTCGCCGCGGCGCCGCTGCCTGGCGGCAGCGACCTGCCGGCCGGCTTCGCCGCCTTCGACGCGCGGTTCGACGCCGGCACCGACACCTGGAACCTTTTCTTCGCGGGCGAGGGCGGCGGCACCAACCTGCTGCTGCAAGCGGGCGTCTTCGCCGGCGGCGCGCCGTTCGCCGTCCGCAGCAGCGGAGTCCTCACCGGCCTGCGTCTGGACGCCGACGGACGGGCCTTCGCCGCGTGCCGCGAAACCGCCCCTGACGGCGTCTCGCGCAGCGTGCTCGTCGCCGACGCAACCGGCACGCCCCGCCCGATCAAGACAGTCGGGCGCCCGGCCCGGTCAACCTACCTGTCCGACGGCATCCTCCTGGCAGGTAACTACCTGCAGATCATCGGCGCCTTCGCCGTCTTCATCGCACTGATCAACCTAACGCTGTTCCACGGCAAGCGCGTGGCACAGCGGCAGAGCGGAAGCTTCAACAGCACGGTCTTCTTCGTCTTCCTCGTCGCCATGGGCCTCTTCACCTTCCTGGGCAAGTCAGAGGCCGCTGCCGGTACCTTCTGGCGTCACGGCTACGACCTGCTGTTTGAGGCTGTCGTGCGCCCGCTCGGCACCGCGGTCTTTTCGATGATCACCTTCTACATGATCAGCGCCGCCTACCGCTCCTTCCGCATACGCAGCGTCGAGGCTGCCCTGCTGATGCTCTCGGCCTGCATCGTCATGGTGGGACAGATGCCGATCGGCGCCTGGTTCGGCGCGCTGCTGCCTGACTCGCTCGTCTGCCTGCAGCTGCCTTGGCTGGCTGACAAACTGCTGACCGTGGTCAACGCCTGCGCCTACCGGGGCGTGCTGATCGGCCTGGTCGTCGGCGGCATCTCGATCAGCCTGCGCATCTGGCTCGGCTTGGACAACACCGTGTATGCGGGGTTGGAGGACAAACGATGACCCGGGATTCAGCAGCCAGGTCGCGGGCAAAAGGAACGTCGGGCGCGGCGCGCCTGCACGCCTTCTGGCTCCGCGTGCAGGCCTGCGACCCGCGCATCCTCTACGCGTTGTTTGCCCTGCTGATGGTGGTGCTGCAGTTTGTAACGCCGCACATCCCCGCCCCCGTGCCCCGGGCCGTGCGGTTGCTGTATGAGCGGATCGAGAACCTGCCGCCCGGACGCATCGTGCTCGTTGACTGTTCGATGGACTCTGGCTGGGTCGCGGAGGGGGAGCCCGCCCTGGAGGTGATCGTGCGACACCTCTTCCGTCGCCGGCAGCCGTTCGCGCTGTTCACGAACACGACCTACTATCAAGGACAGCGCTTCGCCAGCGAGATCGCCGGGCGCGTGGCCCGCGAGATGGGCCGCGCCTACGGCACGGACTACTGCATCTGGCAGGCCGTGGTGTTGCAGGGCGGCGCGACCGTCCAGGCGCTGGCCAAGGACATACCGGGCACGGTCGGTCGCGACATCAACGGCACGCCGCTGAACGAGGTGCCGATGATGCGGCAGGTGCGCGACATCCGCGACGTGGCGCTGGTCTACCGCGTGGCCTACGACTGGGAGGGAATCCCGTGGATTGGCTTCGTTCAGTCCGTCTACGGCACGCCTTTCGCGGTCGGTGTGGCATCGATCTCCAGCAGCACCGCCTATCCCTTCGTGGACTCGGGGCAGATGTGCGGCCTCGTCTCGGGCGCGGCCGGCGCCGCGGCCTACGAGCGCCTGCTGCAACACACGGGCCGCGGCACGCGCACCGCCGCGGTGCAGTCATTTGCCACGCTTTACGTGGTGCTGGCGATCGTGATCGGCAACGTGGCGATGTTCGCGGCCCGCCTGACGCGGCCCCGGGAGGCGGCGCAGCCATGAACGTGCAGACACGGCAGCGGCTCTGGGGGGTGGGCGTGGCGGGCGCCCTGGCGCTTCTTCTCGGCAATGAGTTCCGCCTCGCGCAGGGCGCACCGGCGGCCGACGCCGCCTACTGGTTGCTGCGCGTGCAAGTCTGCGTGGCGGCGCTGGGCACGCTGGCCGTCTACTCCTTCCTGATGCGCGATAACCCCTTCTACCAGGCCTTCGAGCACGCCCTGCTGGGTTGCGCCACGGGCATGGGTTGCGCCATCGGCATTCAGGACGTGCTCGTCAGCAAGTGGTGGCTGCCGATGTGCGCCGGCCTGCGCGCCTGGTTCGGCGGCGGTCCGTCGGCCGGCGCGCCGATGGACGCCCTGTTGCTGCTGCCGGGCATCATCGGCCTGCTCTGGTACTTCCAGTTCTCCAGGCGGCTGAACTGGTTGAGCCGCATCCCGCTCTGCGTGGGGTTGGGGGCCGGCGCCGGCATGGCCTTCAAAGGCATCTTTAACTCGCTGATGCCGCAGATCACCGGCACCTTCAAGCCGCTCTGGCCCGGCCCGCATATCCTGCGCGATGCCAGCGTGCTCGAGCGCGCCGCCACCGGATTCGAGAACCTGGTCTTTGTTCTGGGTACCGTCGCCGTGCTGTCCTACTTCTTCTTTGCCTTCGGGCGTTCACGCCTCAGCGTGCGCGCACCCTCCCAGCTTGGACGCTGGTATCTGATGCTCTCGCTCGGGGCCTTCTTCGGCAACACCTTCATGTCGCGCCTGAGTGCGCTGATCGAGCGCTTCCACTTCCTCTTTGCAGAATGGCTGAGGATCACCCCGGTATGATCACCTCGCTCACATCCGAACGTACGGAGGCCCTGTGCGCACAGCTGGCGCAGTGGGCCGTGTCGCTGCGCGTCGGTGCTCTGCTGGCCTTCCTGCTGGAGGTCAACCGGCCCCTGGCGCCGCTCAGCGCGAACGCCTGCATCGCCGCCGCGCCGCTGGCCACCGGGCTGCTGCCGCTGCACGACCTCGGCCTGCTGCTGCAGGATGATGCCGCCATCGCCCGCGTGTGTGCCTGCATCCGCCAACTCGAACGCGAACACCCCCCCCATGCCGTCACGACCATCCATTGACCCGTCCACGTGCCGGGCGATCCTCGCCACGGACTGCGGCAGCACCACCACCAAGGCCATCCTGGTGCTGCGCCTGCCGTCGGGCGAGTACCACCTCGCCGGTCGCGGCGAAGCGCCCACCACGGTCGAGGCGCCTTTCTCCGACGTCACCATCGGTGTGCGCCATGCCATCGAGGATATCCAGGACCTGACCGGCCGCCGCTTGCTCGACGGCGGCGCGCTGATCTGCCCGAGCCGCGGCGATGATGGCGTCGACGCCTATTTTTCGACCAGCAGTGCGGGCGGGGGCCTGCAGATGGCCGTGGCCGGTGTCATCTCAAGCATCACCGCGCAGAGCGCTCAGCGCGCCGCCCTCGGCGCCGGGGCCATCGTCATTGACACCATCAGCCTCGATGACCCGCGCGAGGACCACGCGCGCATTGAGGCCCTGCGCCGGCTGCGTCCCGACATGATCCTGCTCGCCGGCGGCGTCACCGGCGGCACGCGGCGCCATGTGGAGATGCTGGCAGAGATTATCCGCGCCGCGCGGCCCCAGCCGCGCTTCGGCGGGGGCTTCGCCCTACCGGTGATTTTCGCCGGCAACCCGCAGGCGCGGCCGGTGGTCGATGAGATGCTCGGCCGGGTGGCATCCGTCCGACATGTCCGCAACGTGCGCCCGAGCATGGCCGCGGAGGACGTGCAGGAAGCCCGCCAGGCCATCCATGACCTGTTCCTCGAACACGTCATGCAACAGGCGCCGGGCTATTCCCGCCTGATGGAGATGGCCTCCGCCGACATCATGCCCACGCCGAGCGCCGTCGGTGTCTGCGTGCAAGACGTGGCCGCCACGCGTCGGCAGAACGTGCTGGCCGTCGACATCGGCGGTGCCACCACTGATGTCTTCAGCGTCTTCGAGGGTCAGTTTCACCGCACCGTCAGCGCCAACTACGGCATGAGCTACAGTCTCTGCAACGTCATGGCCGAGGCAGGCGTCGACTGCATCCGCCGCTGGCTGCCGTTTCCATTCGAAGCGCGTATGCTGCGCGATATCCTGCGTAACAAAATGATCCGCCCCACAACCGTGCCGGAGACGCTGGAGGAACTCTACGTCGAACAGGCCGCCGCACGCGAGGCCCTGCGCCTGTCGCTGATCCACCATCGCGCCCTCGCCGTGCATATCCAGGGACAGATGCACCAGCGCCGCATCGAGGACTTGCTCGACGTCAGCGACCGCAGTCTCGTCAACCTCATGCGCCTGGACCTTTGCATCGGTAGCGGCGGCGTGCTGTCGCATGCCCCCAACCGGCTGCAGGCGGCACTGATGATGCTCGACGCCTTCCAACTCGAAGGCATCACGGAACTCGCCGTCGACAGCATCTTCATGATGCCGCAACTCGGCGTCATGTCGCAGCTCCACCCGGAGGCCGCGCGGCAGGTCTTCGACCGCGACTGCCTGGTGCTGCTGGGCGCCGCGATCGCAACCGTTGGCCCGGTGCGCCCCGGCCGCCCCGCCATGACCGTGACACTGATGCGCGGGGACGGCCGCACCGAGACCCACGCCTGCCTGGGCGGCGAGTTGCGGCGCGTCCCGCTGGGTGCAGGCGAGACCGGCCGTGTACGGGTGCAGCCCGCACGCGGCCTCGACGTCGGCGGTGGCCGCGGCCGCGCCGTCGAACGCACCGTGACCGGCGGCGTCTGCGGCCTGATCCTTGACTCCCGCGGGCGCCCGTTGTCCTTCGCAGCCGACCCTGCGCAAAACGAGGCCATGCGTGCCCGCGACTACGCCGGCATCGGCCTGAACCCCAACCCCCTGAGCCCGGAAACCTGACACACCCATGGGCGGCGCCTACACACCGGGTCTGACCATCACGGCAAGCGCGACGATCCGTCGCACGCGCCTGTTGCCGATCCGCGGCCGTGTGCTTGTGCAGAAGGGCCAGCACGTCACGGCCGACACCGACGTCGCGCAGGTCGATGTGCCCGGCACACTTGCGGTGGCCAAGGTCGTGCAGGCGCTGGGCTGCACCGCGGACCAGGTTGAATCCCTCTGCTGCGTGCGCGAGGGTGACCGCGTGACGCGCGACCAGACCATTGCCTCGCGGACCCTGTTCTTCGGCCTCATCACGCACCGCTGCCGCAGCCCGCGCGATGGCACGGTCGAGTACATCTCCAAGCTCTCCGGCAACGTCGGCATCCGCGGCGACCCCACGCCGGTCACCTGCAAGGCCTATCTCTCCGGCATCGTGGCCGAGGTCATCGACGGCGAGGGCGTCGTCGTGGAGACGACCGGCGCGCTCGCGCAGGGCATCTTCGGTGTGGGCGGCGAACAGCACGGCCGCCTGCTCTGGATGGGTGACGGCCCAGCCGCCCTGCAGGCCGGTTGCATCGTGGCCGCACACCGCGGCCGGATTCTCGTCCACCCGGGTCTGATCGACGGGTCCTGCCTGACCGCTGCGGCCGCGCACGGCGTGGTCGGCCTGGTCGGCGCCAGCATTGTCGATGCCGACCTGATGGGCTACCTCGGCTACGATATCGGCGTGGCCATCACGGGCCAGGAGCGCATACCGTTTTCACTGGTGCTCACCGAGGGCTTCGGCGAGATGACGATGCCTGCGCGCACGCGGCGGCTGTTGGAGTCGCTCGATGGTCGCGAGGCCGCCCTCAATGGTACGACGCAGATCAGGGCCGGCGTCATCCGGCCCGAGATCATCGTGCCCCAGCCGGGCGTGTCGGCACCGTCGGCGGCCGACGGCGCCGAGCTCGCCGTTGGCACGCGCGTGCGCTGCATCCGGCGGCCCCATTTCGGTCGTCTCGGAACCGTGAGGGCGCTGCCGGTGCAGCCGGTTGAGGTTGCCACCGGCTCGAAGTTGCGCGTGCTCGCCGTGCAGCTCGATGACGGCCTGGACGCGACGATCCCCCGGGCCAACGTCGAGGTGATGCTGGGCGGCTGATGATGTCGGACAACTAGCCAAGCGTCAACGCGCGCGCCGGCACGCGTCACCATCCGCGTCCATCCGCGCAACCCTTTGGCCGCGCCTCCGTTTCCACCCCGCGCGGGTTCGGACCGCGGCGACCTGGCGCCGCCTACCGGTGATCGCGAAGTCGGCCGGAACGACATCGGATCTCTGTGGGCGAACAGCCGAACCGCCGGTGGAATGCGCGGGCGAAGTAGTTCGGGTCGTGAAATCCGACCGCGCGGGCGATCTCGGCAACGCCGCGCGAGTCCGTCCCCAGCAGCCGGTGGGCTTGAGACAGGCGCAGATCGGTCAGGTAGGCGAAAGGCGTGGCGCCGAAGAGCCGCTTGAACGCCTGGCAGAGGTGGCTGGCCGAAAGGCCGGTCAGTTCGCGATAGACCTCGTAGCCATGCGGCTCGCGGTAATGGATGTCGATGTAGTCCCGCACCTGCGTCGCCGCACGCGTTACGTGCGTATGCCGCTGCATGGGAGCGGCCCGCTTCTTCCGTTCCGGGTCGGTCATGGCCAGCAGCGACATGAGCAGGGGCCACAGCAGGTACCCGCCGAGAGGGTGTCCGCGACGCAGTCCACCCAGGCAGAGTTCAAGGACCTGTCGCACCTCGGGATCGCCGTCGATGGATCGGATCAGGGGAAGCTGCGGGGCGACGGACGCCGGCACGGCACGCACCAGCGCCTCGTGGAAGGGTTGTCCGACGAACGCCTGCAGTTGCCAGTCTGGACGCGGCAGCCCAGGCTGCCACTCGAAATGCACGCAGTGGCGGACAACACGCAGTCCGCCCGTCGAACGGCTCTCGTGCCACACGGCTGGTGGAATCAAGGCGACCATGCCGGCTTTCATCCGGTAGGTCTTCGACTCGATCTCCAGATCGTAGGTCCCGTGGGTGGCATAGACCAACTCGGTCTCGTAGATACGGCGCATCGGCTCCACTTGGTTCGCGGGCCACTCGCCTTCCCAGAAGTAACACGGACGGGGTTCGAACAGCATGGCAGGCTCCAGTTCTCTCCTAGGGCAGCAGGGGCTAGGGGCTAAGGGTGGCGATTAAGAGTGCGCTTCTCGCCCTCCCTGCACTTCTTCGGACACTTGGCCGACGCACTTACGCGCACACTTAAGCGCCCCCCTTACTCGGATACCCTTCAACGACCCGCTTCGCCGATTCCACGGAAGGCCCATCGTGAGCTTTGCTCGCGACAAGGGTTCCCAGACCAAGAATCGTCTTCCCCGCGAGGGTAATTCGGCAGAATCTGTGGGTCAACTCGACCTCCTAGGTGTACCCGAAGCGACACTCCTTCCGTCTCGCCGGAAGGCAGTCGGTGAAGTGTATCCGAGGAAGGGTGGCGGTGAAGCGTCCGGTGAAGTGTCAATCATGGGTTGCCGCCTTGGAGAGTCCTGTGAGCATGGCCGCGACACGTCGGAGCAGTTCCCGGCCCTCTTCGACGGGTACGACACCCTCGATGCCGATACCGCCGACAAGATCGAGAAGAGCCGCTGACTGGATGGTGGCCTTGTATGCGGTTTCGTAGAAGTTCGATTGATCCGCACCGGTGAATCGGCCGTTCCCTTCGGCAACGTTCAGTACGATGGCCGTGGTCGATTTATCGAGTTTGGCGCGAAGATCTGCACTGCATGAGGACTTCGTCAATATGGGATCGACCCATGCGATGACCAGCAGGGCCACCTGGTAAGCGTCCAAATCCTCATGATCAAAGAGATTTCCCCTCTTCGTGCGGTACTCCGCATGAGCTTCACAGACCCGATTGACTGCGGTCTTTCGCATGGTGACCAAGATGCGGACGATCTCCGACAAGAGGCGCTTGCCAGGATGAACGTCCTCCTGCGCCAGGAGGGCTTTGGCAACAAGCACATCCAGGCAAGCTGCACATTCAAGCGCGGAACCGTTGGCATGACCGAGATAGACCATCCGCTCTTTGGGCAACCAGGTGTTGCTGGCATGTGCGATATTGACCAGAATGCTTTCCGCTCCACGATCCAGGTGATCGCATGCCGCAACGCGCCGAGCCAACCGATCAAGCAGGGCGCTGCGCAGCCCCACGAAGTGCATGCCCTTCTGGTAGACGATCAGTTTCTCATGCCCAAATGGCTCTGCCATGGTCATGTCTCCTTGCTTCCCGCACTTCAACGCACACTTGCTCGATCCCTTAACCGCCCCCCTTCCTCGGATACCCTTCAAGGTCCCGCTTCGCCGGTTCCACACCCGCACGGCACTTCTCCTGTTTCGGTGGAAGGCAGTCGGTGAAGTGTATCCGAGAAAGGGTAGCGGTGAAGCGTCTGGCACCGAAAGCGCCCGCGACAAGGCTTCCCAGACGAGACTGTTGACGGAGCCCACCTCACGCAATGATTGTAAACTGAGTGCTAGTGTAAAAACAATCCTCTTTCGCAAAGTGCCGCCGCATCCGATACTTTTTGACATTCAGGCAATCAGCGCCAAAGTTTGAGAGACGGAGACACAGCATGAAAGCCGCCATCGTCGAAACCCCCGGCCAATTGGCCGTCCGTCAGATCGCCCGGCCCGCCCACGGCGAGTATGGCGCGCTGTGCCAGCTCCTGTTCGGCGCGACCTGTGCGGGCACCGACCAGCACCTGATCGCCGGCCATGCGCCGTTCTGCTACTGGGTCAAGCCGCCCTTCATCCTCGGACACGAGAGCATCGGCCGCGTCGTCGAGACCGGCGCCAAGGTGCGAAACCTGAAGGTTGGCGACCTGGTGACGCGGGTTGGCGCGCCCGCGACCGCCGACCTTGACATCGGCTGGGGCGGGTTCGCCGAGTTCGGCGTGGCCCGGGACTGGCAGGCGATGGAGGCGGATGGCGTGCCGCGGACGGAGTGGAACGGCGCGCGCGTCAACCAGCGGCTCCCGCCCGGGACCGACCCCGCCGCGGCAACGATGGTGATCACGTGGCGCGAAACCCTGAGCTACCTGAAGCGCATGGGCTTCGCTTCCGGCAAGTCCCTGGTTGTGGTCGGCTCCGGCGGCAACGGCCTGGCGTTCACGCGCCACGCCGCGAACCTGGGGGGCGCGACCGTGGCCATGATCGGCTCCGGCGCACGTGGCGAGACGTCCCGGCGCGCCGGTGCGACCGTGTTTGCCGACTACCGTGACGGAAGCGCCGTGGCGCGTATCCGGGAAGCCTGCCCAGACGGATACGACGTCGCCATCGACGCGATCGGCACCTCGGATGCCTCGAACCAGGCCCTTTCCCTGCTGCGTCCCGGCGGCATGCTGGGAACGTACGGCATGGACGATCCCGCCACGCTGCGCCTCAACCCCGCCGCGGCACGGGGCACCTTCACCGTCAACAAAGCAGGCTACGACGAGGCGGAGACGCACGCCGAGGTGGTGCGGAACATGCAGGAGGGCCGGCTCGACGCCGCCCTCTGGTTCGACGCCGCCGACCCGTTCCCGCTGGACGGGATTCACGCTGCGTTCCAGGCCGTCGCCTCCCGGCGGGTCGTCAAGGCCCTGGTGCGGTTGACAGCGGAGTGAAACCCGACTTGTGAAACCGGATCTCAGACACCTTGTCGCGCACCTTGTCGCGAACCTTGTCGAAAGATGCTGGTGGACGGATCAATGAGTCGACAAAGCTCCCGACAAAGATGAAGCACCGACAACCGACCCCAACCCTATGAAAACAGTTCAACTCGGAAACACCGACCTCCACGTCAGCCGGCTCGCGCTCGGCGGACTCTTCATGGCGACCAAGGTCAGCGGCGGCGACGTCGCGCAAGCCCGGGCCGCCGTGCGGGCCGCCGTTGCCGCCGGCATCAACTACATCGACACCGCGCCGGGCTACGCCAACAGCGAGGAAGTGCTGGGCCAGGCGCTCGAGGGCATTGAGGTGCCACTGATCCTCTCGACCAAGCTCGGCGGCCGCCCGACACCCTTCAACCCGCGCGACAAGGCCGCGCTACGCGCCAGTGTTCAGGAGAGCCTGCGCCTGCTGGGCCGCGAGCGCATCGACATCCTGATGATCCACGAACCCGATCGTCCGGGGCAGTACGACTGGTGGACCGACATGCTCGCGGTCGAAGGACCCGTCCTGGAACTGCTCGCCGAGCTGAAGGCCGAGGGCACGATCCGGTACACGGGCCTCGGCGGCACGACCACGAGCGAGCTGGCGCACCTCTGCCGCTCCGGGAAGTTCGACGTCGTCCTGACCGCCTTCAACTACAGCCTGCTCTGGCGTGAGGCCGAACGGGATGTGATCCCCTCCGCCAAGGCCGCCGGTATGGGCATCGTCATTGGCTCGCCGCTGCAGCAGGGCGCACTGGCCCGGCGCTACGACGCCGAGCTCGATCGCCCGGGCGCCTACTGGCTCTCGAAACCGCGCCGCGCACAATTCAAGGCGCTCTACGCACTGGTGGACGAGTTGGGCATGCCGCTGCCCGAGCTGGCGCTGCGCTGGGTGCTCTCCAACTCCGACGTGCATTGCGCCCTGATGGGGGCGCGCAGTGCCGCCGAGGTGCAGGCCAACGCGGCGGCGGTCGAACGGGGTCCGCTGTCCGCAGACGTGCTGGCGCGCCTCGACCAGATCGGAGCCATGGTTCCGTTCCGGCCCTGCGAGGAACCGCTCGGCATCGGCTGGAAACTGGGCTGGCCCGAGGGGCACCGGGGACCGGGAGAGTTGCGGTGAGCTGTTGGATGAGGGATTGGCTGGGATTCTGGAAATGCTGGGATGGAAGAAGGTGGCCGGAGCATCCTGCTCCGGGGGAGCAAAGACAGATTAGGGCGAAAGATTATGGAGAGAGATTAGGATGAAGAATAGGGTTCTGGAGTCTCAACCCCTATTCTTTCGCCTTCATCCTTCGCCCTGATCTCAACCTGTAGAACAATTGGCAACACCGGAGCAGGATGCTCCGGCAACATCGATTTCGGCAAGCCGGCGGCAGTCGCCGGAATGCCATGCATGCAGGAAGAGTCCACGACAAGGAGGACGTCATCATGAAGACATTACGATTCGCAATCATCGGCCTCGCGGCGTTCTCGCTGGCGGGGAACTCATCCGCGGCGACGCTCTATTGGGATGCCAACGGCACCGGCAGCGGCACCGGCGGCAGCGGCAACTGGAACTTCAGCGACTCCATTTGGCACAATGGCAGCGCCACCGGCACGCTGCAGGCGTGGGCGAACAACAACCTCGTCAACCTGGGCGGCACGGCCGGGACGCTGACGCTGACGGAAAACATCGTGGCCGGCACCGGCACGGGTGACATCATGGCCCTCAACACCTCGGGCTACGTCATCAGCAACGTCGAAGGTTCGACCACCACAGGGAAGAGCTTCACGTTCGACGGGACGGGGGGGGGAAGCGTGAATTACCGCATTGGCGTGAACGCTGGCGCCCGCGATCTGACCATCAACGCACCGATGGTGCTGACGGGGTACACCATCGCCATCCGGGCACAAGGCGCGACCACTGTGACCTTTAACGGCAACATCTCCGGCGACCGTGGCCTGAACACGCATCTCAGCGGGGCGGCCGGCGATTGGAAACTCGTCCTGAACGGCAACAACAGTTTCACAGGAGTTGCTGGCGACACCCAGTGGCACGGCGGCGTCTACCACTCCTACGGCACGTTGGTCGTGGGCAGCGACACGGCGCTGGGCACGGGCAACCTCGCCTGGCAAAATGGGTCGAAACTCCAGGCGGGGAACGGCAACCGGACGGTCGCCAACACCCTGCGTTTTGAAAACACACCGGACGTGGAGTTCACGGGCGCGAACAGCCTCACCTTCACCACGAACGTCACCTATGCCGCCGTCAACGGAACCACCTCGAAGTTCACGGTGACGGATCCCGCCGCGACGCTGACTTTCGGCAGCCTGACGGAAGCTGCGGCCGCCCAGAACGGGCATTTCGAGAAGCTCGGGGCGGGTGCGCTGGCCATCACGGGTCAGTTCGGCTGCGGTGGTGCCATCACGGTGACCGCCGGCACGCTGTTGCTGAATGGGCCAACGGGCGATATGACGGCCCTCGGCCCTC
>CAYQJG010000079.1:0-21170 GCA_964417715.1 uncultured Lentisphaerales bacterium
GCATCTCGATGTCAAAGCTGAAATCGCTGCCGAGGATGTGCTCGCCGAGAAGACCGTAATCGCGGGCCTGGGCGATGGCGACTTCCAGGCGCTTGATGGCCAGCGGGTACTCGGCGCGGATGTAGATGAAGCCCTTGGTGGCGCCGATCGTCCTGCCGGCGATGGCCATGGCTTCGAGGATGGAGTGCGGGTCGCCCTCCAGCGTCGAGCGGTCCATGTAGGCTCCGGGGTCGCCTTCGTCGGCGTTGCAGACGATGTACTTCTGGTCGGCCGTGACGTTCTTCGAAAAGAGCCACTTCTTGCCGGTCGGGAAGCCCGCCCCGCCGCGGCCGCGCAGGCCGGACTTTTCGAGCTCGCGGATGACGTCGTCCGGCGACATCTCGAAGAGCACCTTCTCGAGGGCCTTGTAGCCGTCGCGGGCGATGTACTCGTCGATCTTGTCGGGATCGATCACGCCGCAGTTGCGCAGCACGATGCGGAACTGCTTCTGGTAGAAGTCGATGCCCTCGATTCCCACGCGCGTCATGCTCTGCTTGTTGTCGTAGAGCAGGCGCGCCACGACGCGACCCTTGACCATGTGCTCGCGCACCAGCTCGGCGGCGTCCTCGGGCTTGACCGAGACGTAGAACGTGTCTTCCGGAACGATCTTGACGATCGGCCCCTTCTCGCAGAAGCCCAGACAGCCCGTGCGGACGACCTGCACGTCGTTCATCAGGCCGGCAGCCTGGACCTCACGCTTCAACGCGTCGACAAGCGCGATGCCCTGATTGGATTCGCAGGCGGTGCCGCCGCAGACCAGAATATACTGTTTGTAGGCCATGGTGGTTTCTTCCGTTAGCTGACGATGTCCATTGCGGGGCGGTCGCAGATGTGGTTGTCCAGCAGCTTGCGTCCCACGATGTGTTCCTCAACGATCTTGCGCCCGGTGGCCGCGTCGACGCGGCCGTAGATCACCACCGGCATGCCCGGCACGACGACCTCGACGGTTGGTTCCGAGTGGCACAGGCCCATGCAGCCGGTCTGGCGCACGAGCACGTTCGTGATGCCCTTCTGCGTCAGGGCGTCGATGATCGACCCAAAGGTGTCCTTGGCGCCTGCGGCGATGCCGCACGTGCCCATGCCCACGATGATCTGGGCTTCCTTGTTGGCGGGATCCCGCATGGCCAGATCCGCCTGCTTCTGGTCCCGCAGTTTGCGCAGGCCGTCCAATGTCAGTTTGCTCATGTGCTCTCCTTCAGGCTTTCCTCTTGCGATTCGACAAATTGTCGTGCCAGCTGGATATTGCCGGCTTCCTCCAGGTTGCCAAGCGCCTCGAGCAACTCGTGGCGCGTGATCTGGTAGTTGCCGGCCGGCGTTGTGCGCCGGGCGATCAGGTCGTAGTCGCCGGGAAAGGTCATCAGTCCGATCAGGGTGGTCGCCAGATTGCCCATGGGCGGCAGGTCGATGTGGCGCATGTCGAAACTGAAGCGAACCGTGGTGCCGTGGCCGGGGCGCGAGTCCAACTCGACACATCCGCCGGTGGCGGCCGCAGCCTGGTAGAGTAACGGCAACCCGAGTCCCACGCGCCGCCGGTCATGCTTGCCGGGTTCGCTGTAGAACGGGTCGCGCGCCCGCCGCAACTGCTCCGCGTCCATGCCTTTCCCGTTGTCGCTGACCGTCACCTCCAGCTTTTCGTGTCCCGTGACCACATCCAGTTCGATTCGCGCCGCACCCGCCTCGATGGCGTTCTGGGCCACATCGGCGATGTAGTCGCAGACGGATGCGTGCATACAACCTGCGTTTGGCTACGTCTTGCGGTACTTGGCGAGGATGCCGGGCAGGTCCTCGGTCTTCAGTTTGCCGTAGACCTCTCCGCCGTTGATAACCATCACCGGCGCCAGCCCGCAACACCCCAGGCAGCGCACGGCCTCAAACGAAAAGGCGCCGTCCGGCGTGACCGTGTTGATCCCCACGCCGAGGATACCCTCGATCTCCTTGATGATGTCTTCGCCGCCCTTCAGGTAACAGGCGGTGCCCATGCAGACCTGGATCTGGTTGCGGCCGGGCTTCTTCAGCTTGAAGAAGTTGTAGAAGGTGATGACGCCGTAGATCTTGGCCAGCGGCACGTCCAGCAGGTCCGCCACTTCAAAGGCGACCTCGCGTGGCACATAGCCGAAGCTCTGCTGCACACGGTGCAGCACCATGATCAGATTGCCGGGCTTGTCCTTCCATTCGGCGATGAAAGTCTTCAACTCCGGCGTCAGCTTGTGAAGGCTGCTCGTCGCCTGTGTCGTCGCGGTGCTCACGGTTCTCTACCTCCGAGTTAAGGCCCGCCCCGGCTGCAACCGGGCTGGTGGCCGGCAACGGAAAAAACGTGCATGATCATTGCAGATGCCGTTCCGCATGCCAAGTGGAAAATGAAGCATATTTGTCAGTACTCTGGAAATATTGTTGAGCCATGGTGAATGCTAATGCACGCATAGCGCCAAAATATGGGAATACAACGGCAAAACAAGTTCTCCAAAACCGTTATATCCACTTTTGGTGTTGAATTAACACCGCACAGTGCGTTATACATAGCCGGGTCGCGAGCGCTGCGGGAGGGTGCCTATGGACGTCAATCGGGAAGCTGTTGAGCGTTTGTCACGCTATCGCTCGGTCCTGCTGCGATTGCAGGCCCTCGGGTTCGCCAAGGTGTTTTCTGAGAATCTGGGCGACGCGCTCGGGGTTTCAGGCTCGCAGGTGCGCAAGGATTTTGCGATGTTCGGCGTGCGGGGTGTCAAGCGTGGCGGGTTCCAGATCGTGGACTTGCTCGGACGGATATCGGAAGTCCTGGGCATGGCGGGTCCGCTACGCACGGTGGTTGTCGGGTGCGGCAAGATCGGTACGGCCCTGGTGCGCATGTACGGCGGCCGTCGCGAAGGCGTGACCGTTGTGGCCGGGTTCGACGTCAACCCCAAGCTGCTCGCGCCGCAGTCCGAGGTCCCGGTACTCGACATGCGCGAGTTGCCCGCCTTCCTTCAGGCGCAGGTGATCCAAGTCGCCATTCTCTGCACGCCCGAGGAGGCGGCGCCCGGTATCCTGGACCAGTTGCGGCAGTCGGGCGTCGTGCGCGGCGTCCTGAATTTCACGCCTTCGCCGTTGCGCAGCGATGCCCAATGCATCGTGCAGAACATTGATATTCGCATGGAAATCGAGAAACTGTTCTGTCTCATCCACCTGATGGGCGGAGTTGGAGTGCAACCGAAATGACATTTGTCCAAGTTGTTGAAGCGATCGGCGGAACCGTCCTGTCATCCGGCGACGGCAGGGATCTGCCGGTCCGTCATGTGATGGCGTCGGACCTGATGAGCGACGTGCTGCTGGTCGACGAGGAGGACATGATCCTGCTGACCTCGTTGGCGAGCGACCAGGTGCTGCGCACGGCGCAGATCGTGGGCGCCGTCGGCGTGGTCGTGGTCAACGGCAAGTCGTTGCCGTCGTCCATGGTGGGGGTTGCCCGCGACCTGCGCATGGCGCTGGCCACCGTGCGGCTGCCCAAGTACGAAGCGTGTCTTGCGGTCCACCGCGCCATGACCGGGTGCTGAGACCGCACGTCACCGGCGGAGGAACTGGCCCATGCCTGTTGAACCGAATGCCTGCCCGTCGATGGCCAAGAACCGGACCCTGCCGGATCCGATCGCGGCCGATCAGCCGCTGGTGCTCATGGAGTTGATTCAGCGCCTGAAGGTGCGCGACGTGATGACGCGCGATGTGATCACGGTCAGCCGCGATGCGCCGATGAGACGCGTTCAGGCCCTGATGAAAGCGCACCAGATCAGCGGCGTGCCGATCGCCGAGAACGGCCGGTTGTACGGTCTGGTCAGCATCGACAACATCATCCGCGCGATCGAGGGCGGGACCATCGATGAGGTCGCCCAGAAGCACATGTCGACCAAGCTGGTCGTGCTTGAGGACGACATGCCGCTTGCCTTCGCCATTCGCTACTTCGGCCGCTATAGCTTCGGCCGTTTCCCCGTGCTTAACCGGAGCCAGGCACTGGTCGGGATCGTCTCGCAGCGTGACATCACGCGCGCCCTCCTGCTGGAACTCGCCAATGAACTGCAGCGCATTGAGGCCCGCCTGGGTCAGTCGACGCCGCCCCCCGACGAGACCTCGGGCATCTACATGCTGCGCGAATTCCCCGTGGGCAAGTTCGACCTCGAGAATGCCGGCAAGGCCGCCAACCAGATCAAGCAGATGCTGATCGAGAAGGGCATCGGGCCGCGTCTTGTGCGCCGCGTGGCGGTGGCCGCCTATGAACTCGAGATCAACCTCTGCGTGCATTCGAACGGCGGCACGCTGGCCGCCCTGATCGCCCGGGGTCGCGCCGAGATCCTGGCGCGCGACAGCGGACCGGGCATCGAGGATGTCGAATGGGCCTGTCGCGATGGCACGTCGACCGCCAACGAGTGGGTGCGTTCGCTGGGCTTCGGTGCCGGGCTCGGCCTGCCGAATGTGAAACGCGTGGCTGACGAGTTCGAGATCCAGTCGCGACTGGGCGGCGGCACCACCGTCAAGGCCGTGATCCATCTGGTCGATCCGCCGCCCGCGGCCGCAGCACCGGGAGTGCCCCCGCCATGACGCTGAACGAGATGGCCGTCGCCCTGGCGGCCGAAGCCGTCTACCTGCCCGATGGGGCCATGTCGGTCGTGGCCGCCTACACCTCGGATCTGCTGAGCGATGTCATGGCGCACGCGCCGGCCGACTGTGTCCTGGTCACGGTTCAGAACCACCGCAACACGGTGGCCGTCGCCACGCTGGTCAACGCCCGCGCCATTCTCGTCTGCCACGGCCGCGAGATCCCGGCCGACATGGACGCGGCCGCGCGCGGCGAAAGCGTCGCCGTGCTGCGCACCGCCCTGAACCAGTTCGAAGCCAGTTGCCGCCTCGGCGCGCTGCTGGCCCGCTGACTCCGCCATGCGGTTTGATCTGCACATACACTCGTGTCTGTCTCCGTGCGCCGACCTGGAGATGTCGCCGGCGGCCGTGGCGCGGTGCGCGCGCGCCGTCGGGCTGGACGGCTTCGCGCTGGTCGACCACAACAGCGGCCGCAACGCGCTGGCGCTGCGCGACGCCTGCGCGACCGAAGGCATGGCGTGTCTGTTCGGGCTCGAGGTCGCCACGGCGGAGGAAGTCCACGTCCTGGCGCTCTTTGACACCGTCGCGGCGGCCGCTGCGCTGACGGAGCGCGTCTACGCCGCGCTGCCCCGGCGCGTGAACCAGCCGGAGGTGTTCGGCGACCAGCCGGTTGTGAATGCGGCCGATGAGATCGAGGAACTCGAGTGGCGGCTGCTGGGTGCGCCGTGCCGACTGACGCTGCGTGAGACCGGCGCGGCCGTGCAGGCGTTGGGTGGACTGTTCATTGCGGCCCATGTCGACCGCCCGACATTCAGCGTGTTCTCGCAACTGGGGCTGCTCACCGGCGACGAGGGGTTTGACGCCTGTGAACTGAGCGCCCATGCCGACGAAGCCCTCTGGCGGGCGCGCGTCGGCGCCTATCCGCTTGTCCGCAGTTCCGATTCCCACTACCTGCACACCATCGGCGGCGTCTGGTGCGAGGCCGACCTGCCCGCCTTCAGCGTGCCGGCCCTGCGCACGGCCCTGCGTGCCGGTGCCGTGCGGCTCTCGCCGCCCCTGCGCAGCGATCAAGGCGTCGCGCTGCCGTAGCGGTGCGGCGGGGGCTCGCGCACGACCGGGGGCTCCTCACCCGGTTGGAGCGGGAAGTCAAAGACTGCCGCGAGGCCGATCTTCAGTTCTGGGAACGCCGCGCTGCGCAGCGTCTGCGTCTGAACGAAGACGGCGTGGCGACGGTAGGTTGGACCGTCCAGCACGAAGACCTCAACCGATTGCGGCCAGGGCGTCACCAGCCAGACCTCGCACACACCGGCGCGGGCGTAGGCGTCCATCTTCACTCCGCGGTCGCGCTGCGCGGTGGACGGCGACAGGATCTCGACCACCAGACTTGGCCCGCCTTCGATGTGCGTCTCGGTGATCTGCCTGTGGTCGCAGACCACCACGATGTCCGGCTGCACGACATCCGTGGCGCTGAGCTTCACGTCAAGCGGCGAGGAGATCACGCGGCACGGCCTGTGCCGGAACTGATCGAAGAGCGCGGTGAACAAGGCGGCGTGAATAAGCTGGTGCCGCACGGTGGGTGCCGGCGACATCGCGTAGGCTTCGCCGTCCACGATCTCCCAGCGCTCGTCGCTGCGCCACGTGCGGTACTCGTCCCACGTGAAGGGCAGACTCCGCGCTGTCGATAGCCTGTTCATGTGACGAAGGATAGCACCCGCCCGCGAAACGCGTCAACGGCCCAACGGCGCGGGTACGTGCGCATTTGCATTGGCGACGGCGGCGGCAGACGCTAGAGTGTGCGCGCATGGGACTGGCTGATCGAGCGTATATGCAGTCGGGCGAGGGGGCGCGTCCGCCTTCGCGGCGTGCCCAACTGCGGCGGTCGCGCCTGCGTGACCGCGTACTCTTCGCCCTGTGGCAGGTATGGCGGCGCGTGCGTGGCCGTGTGAGCCGGGGAGAGTTGCGATGAATGCACCCGTTCCACGTGCGAAGAAACGCGGCATCCTGTGTGACATGGACGGCGTGATCTACCACGGCAATGTCCTGCTGCCCGGGGCCAGGGAGTTTGTGGCCGGTGTGACCGGACGCGGTCTGCGTTTCCTGTTCCTCACCAACAGCAGCGAGCGCCTGCCCCGCGAGTTGCGCGAGAAGCTGTTGCGACTCGGCGTCGACGCCGACGAGACGTGCTTCTACTCGAGCGCGATGGCCACGGCCGCGTTCCTGGCTTCGCAGCACCCGGGCGGCAGCGCATATGTCATCGGCCAGCCCGGTCTGATCAACGCGCTCTACGCCGCGGGCTTTTCGATGAATGACGTCAACCCGGATTACGTGGTCGTGGGGGAGACGCCGAACTACACCTACGAGACCATGAAGAAGGCCGTCCACCTGGTGGGCAAGGGCGCCAAGCTGATCGGCACCAACCCGGACATCGCCGGCCCGGCCGAGAACGGCATCATCCCGGCCTGCGGTGCGCTGGTGGCGCCGATCGAACTGGTCACCGGAGTCAAAGCCTATTTCGTGGGCAAGCCCAATCCGCTGATGATGCGCACGGCCCTGGCCCGCCTGGGGTGCGGCCCGGAGGACGCCCTGATCATTGGCGACCGCATGGATACCGATATCATCGCCGGCATCGAGTCGGGCATTGAGACGGTGCTGGTGCTCTCCGGCGTCACGGCGCGCGGCGACCTGAGCCGCTTTGCGTATGGTCCGGACCATGTTCTGGACAACGTCGGACAGGTCCTGACGCTGCTGGACGGAGCAGGTTGAGTTTCGGCGATCCCCTTTCTCGCCACGGGGAGACCATATGTTCCGAAATCTGACGCGTGTCGTGTTTCTCATTTTCCTGAGCGGTACGCTCGCTCGCGGCGATGGGCCGGCCAGGGCCCGGTATGTCTTCCTGTTCATCGGCGACGGCATGGGTGTGCGCCAGGTTGAGGCTGCCGACAAGGCGCTGGCAGCGGCCAAACGCGAGCCGCTGGCGGTGCGGGCCTTTCCCGTTGCCGGTAGCCAGCGCACCCGCTCGTCCTCCAGTGAGGTTACGGATTCGGCTGCGGCCGCTACGGCATTGGCCACCGGCGTTCGGACTAAGAACGGCATGCTGTCCGTGACTCCCGACGAGAAGGTCCTGAAGACCATCGCCGAGGAGGCTGCCGAGCAGGGCATCCAGGTCGGCATTCTCACGTCTGTCAGCATCGATCACGCCACCCCGGCCGCATTCTACGCTCACTGCAGCAACCGCGGCAGCACCTCCGACATCGCCCGCATGCTGGCCGAATCGACATTCGCGTTCTTCGCCGGTGGCGGCATGGCCGGGCAGAAGTCCAAGGACGGAGCCGCGCCGGACAATCTGCAACGGGCCATCCAGAACGGGTTCATGATCGCCCGCACGCGGGAATCGCTCGCGGCTTTGCAACCGGGCGGCAAAGCCTATGCCTTCAATCACCGACTGGCGGGCGGAGCGGCTCTGCCGTGGTCCCTGGACGCCCGCGCGGATGACGTTTCGCTGGCCGAATACACCGATGCCGCGATCCGTCTGTTGACCTCCGAGAAGGGGTTCTTCATGATGGTCGAGGGCGGCAAGATCGACTGGGCGTGCTATGCCAACGACCTCGGCACGGCCGTCGGCGAGCTCCTGGCCTTTGACGCGGCCATCCGCCGGGCCGTGGACTTCTGTCGCGCCCATCCGGCCGACACGCTGATCGTCGTGACGGCCGATCACGAGACGGGCGGCCTTGAAGCGATTGAGGGCGGCCCTTTCCAGCCGGACCGGCTTCTGGCCCAGAGCATCTCCGGCGAAGCGCTGGGAGCCGAACTGGGACCGCTCAAGGCCCGCAGAGCCGGGTTTGCCGAGGCTCAGGTGGTGCTGGAGAAGAGGCTGGGGTGGGTGTTCAGCGACATCTCCGAGACGAATCGGGCCGAGTGCGCCAAGGCCTGGAACGATGCGCCTGAGGGCAAGCAGGACCTGCTGGTGTCCGCCGTGAGGCGCATTGCGGCGCGCCAGGCCGGTTACCGCTACACCACCGGGGGCCACTCCAAGTCCGATGTGCCGCTGTGGGCCATGGGCGTCGGCGCAGAGGCGTTTGCCGGCGTCTGCGACAACACCGAGGTCCATCGGAAGATCCGCGCGGCGCTGCTGGGCCAGTAGCGTCGTTTTGCGGTGGGTCGTTGAGTGGATATGAACGAAGACTCGTCTGCCGAATCCGCGCTCGCTCCGGATTACGATCTCGCTCGTCGTCGCTCCATGTGCGGTACTCGTCCCACGTGAACAGCAGGCGCCGTGCTGTGGATTCGCTGTTCATGTCGAGAGGATACCACTCGCCCGCAAATTGCGTCAACGCCTCACGATTCGCGATTCGCCGTGGCCTGCCTGCCGGTGCAGGCTGTGCGGGGTGGCGTGCATTTGCATTGGCACGGGCGGCTGCAGACACTAGAGTGTGCCGCCGTGGGACAGTCTGATCGTCTCAGCGACGCCACGGGAGATAGTTATGATGCGCGTGATACAAGTCGGGTTGGGTCCGTTGGGGCAGAAGCTCGCGCGCTGCATGCTGCAGCGTGAAGGCGTCAGGATCGTGGGGGCTGTCGATGCCGATCCTGCGAAGGTCGGCGCCGATCTGGGCGAACTGTGCGGCGTGGCGCGCGTGGGTGTGCGCGTGCATCCGGACCTCGAGTCGGCGGCGAAACGCGCCCACGCCGACGTGGTTGTGCTCGCGACGGTCTCCGCGCTGGCCCGGCTCGAGCCGCAGGTCGCCGCCGCTGCGCGGCTGGGGCTGCATGTGGTGTCGACGTGCGAGGAGCTGTCCTTCCCATGGGACAAGCAGCCGGCGTGTGCGCGGCGCATCGACGCGGTCTGCCGCCGACACGCCGTCGCCTGCGTGGGCACAGGCGTCAACCCCGGTTTCCTGATGGACTACCTGCCGTGCGTGCTGACATCGGCCTGCCTGAACGTGCGCAAGGTCACCGTGGAGCGGTTCCAGGACGCGTCCGTCCGCCGCGTGCCGTTCCAGCAGAAGATTGGCGCGGGACTGACACCGGCGCAGTTCAAGGCCAAGGTTGGGGAGGGGACGCTGCGGCATGTCGGACTGGTGGAGTCCATGCAGATGATCGCGCGCAGCCTGAACTGGAAACTCGACCGGCTGACCGAAAGCCTGAAACCCGTGATCGCCGGGATGCGGATCACATCGGGGTACGCGCCGATTTCGCCGGGCACGGCCTGCGGCGTGGAGCAGATCGGCCGCGCCTACATCGGCCGGCGCGAGGTGATGCGCCTGCACTTCCGTGCGGCCGTGGGCGAACCGGAGAGCTACGACCGCGTGACGATCGACGGCGAACCGTCGTTCACGTCGACCATCGCGGGGGGCGTCAATGGCGATACAGCCACCTGTGCGATCACGATCAACGCCCTGCGCGCGGTCTCGCGCGTCGCACCCGGCCTGCGCACCATGCTCGATCTGCCGGTGCCCGGCTGTTTTGCGTGACTACCGATGCTGGGTGTTTCAGTTGCATGATGTGGGCTTCTTTGTGGCAGGTGTGTCGCTGGCGGCGCCGCTGCGTTTCTGGACGGCCTGACGGAGCAGATACTCGATCTGGCCGTTGACGCTGCGCAGTTCGGTTTGCGCCCACGCCTCCAGTTCAGACCAGAGTGTGGCGTCCATCCGCAACAGGAATGCCTTGCGCGGTTGCATGTCGTCCGATCAGGTATAGAGTGTGCCGGTGTTGACCACGGGATGCACGGCGCTTTCGCTGCAGAGCACGACCAGCAGGTTGCTGACCATCGCGGCCTTGCGCTCATCGTCCAGATGGACCACCTGCTTGGCGGCAAGCTCCTTCAGCGCCATGTCGACGATGCTGACGGCCCCGTGGACGATCATCTGGCGGGCGGCGATGACGGCTTCAGCCTGCTGGCGGCGCAGCATCGCGCTGGCGATCTCCGGTGCGTAAGCCAAGTGTGTCAGGCGGGCCTCCTCGACCTGCACGCCGGCCTTTGACAGGCGCGTCTGTAGCTCCGCGCGCAGCGCCAGCGAGACTTCCTCGGTTGCGCTGCGCAGCGTGGCTTCGTTGTCCTCGCCATGGTCGTAGGCGTAGGTGCTGGCCAGGTGCCGGATGGCCGATTCGCTCTGCACCTGGACGTAGTTTTCGTAGTTGTCGACATCGAACAGGCACTGGGCCGTGTCGCAGACCTTCCAGACGACCACCGCGGCGATCTCGATCGGGTTGCCGCGCTTGTCGTTGACCTTGAGCTTCTCGCTGTTGAAGTTCCTGAGCCGCAGCGAGATCTTGGTCTTGCGCGCCGAAGGCAGGCCGGCGGCGACGCTGGCCGCGCTGTGCTGTGCGCTTGCCAGGGCCAGGCCGCTGTTTATCGACAGGGCGCTCGGGCCGCGCGCGTAGAGCGGGTTGGCCCAGTGGAAACCGCTTGCGCGCACCGTGCCCCGATAGGCGCCAAAGAGGATCAGCGCGCGCGCCTCGTTGGGTTGCAGGGCGAAGAGTCCGCACGCCAGGAAGATGCCGGTGCCGAGCAGCAGGAAGGCCGCCAGCACCACGAGGCCGCGCTCGTTGGCGACGCCATCGATGAATGTGCCGATCGCGCCGACAATGAAAGCCAGCACCAGCGCCAGTATCGGCCAGCCATTGATCGCCGACGCCAGCCGTTCGCGCGCTTCGCCCCCGTGTGTGGATTCGCTCATGATCCGTCTCCTCTGTGATGTGTCCCCGTCCGGCAGACCGTTTCCGTGCCGGTAAATATCAAAGTGATATCATAATGGCATCGCACCGTCAAGCGCCGGCAGACCATGGGCCTTCGATCCGCCGCTGAAGCGCTCCCAGTCTTCCGGCCTCGCCTGTCCCGCGCGCTGACCTCGCGCCCTCATACGTGAGGTGGGGCGATCCGAATCATCGGGAGGGCGGAGCCAGCGACGCCGTGCGCGAGGACACGTGCCTGCGGGGCTCTTGCGCGCTGCTGGCGTTGGGCTGGCGATTCTGCGACAATCCTGATGTTCTCACAGGGCATTGACGGTACCTCTATTTCGGAGCAGACACGATGGATACGACAGCAACGGGACAGTCTCTGGCATGGCAGCGCACGGTGCCGGTGCGGCACGACGTGGATGTTTTCGTCGCCGGTGGCGGTCCGGCCGGCGTGGCCGCGGCCGTGGCCGCCGCGCGGCAGGGCGCAAAGGTGTTCCTGGCCGAAGGGCAGAACTGTTTCGGCGGCATGGGCACCGCCGGCATGGTGCCGGCCTTCATGGCCTTTGGCGACGGCATCAACCAGCTTGCAGCCGGGTTCGGCGGCGAACTGCTGGATCGTCTGATCGCGGCCGGCGGCGCGGGCGAACTGCCTGCGAATCCTGATCGCACGGGTGGGTTCTCCATCGAGATCGAGAAGCTGAAGCGCGTCTACGATGAGCTCGCGGTGGCGGCGGGTGTGCAGTTCACGTTTCACACGAACCTGATCGGCGTTGAGGCCGAGGGCGGCCGCGTGCAGTCGGCGGTGCTGTCCGGCAAGAGCGGCCTTTTCGCCGTGCGCGCCAAGGCATGGGTGGATGCCACCGGCGACGGCGACCTGGCGGCGTGGGCCGGCGCGCCGTTCGAGAAGGGCGATGCCGACGGCAACATGATGCCCGGCACGCTTTGCTCGCTGTGGGCCAACATCGATTTCGCGCGCGTGGATGCCGACAACCTGCGGTGGGGGCACAATCGCGACATCGAGCAGGCCTGGAAAGACGGTGTGCTGTCGGTCTGCGACAAGCACCTGCCTGGAATGTGGCGCATCCGCAAGAATATCGGCGGTGGCAACATCGGCCACACCTTCGGCGTGGATGCCACCGACGAGCGCTCGCTGACGCAGGCCCTGCTCTACGGCCGGAGGTCGGTCGCCGAGTACGAGCGCTACTACAAGACCTACCTGAAGAGCGGGTTCGCCGACATGGACCTGGTGGCCACCGGCTCGCTGCTGGGCGTGCGTGAGACGCGCCGCGTGATGGGCGACTACGTGCTGTGCCTGCAGGACTTCCAGAAGCGCGCCGTGTTCGCCGACGAGGTCGGTCGCTACAACTACCCCGTCGACATCCACGTGGGGCGCCCGAATGACGAGAAGGAATTCCAGCGCTTCGAGAAGGAGTTCCATGCGCTGCGCATGGGCCGCGGCGAGAGTTACGGCATTCCCTATCGCTGCCTGGTGCCGCGCGGGTTGTCGAACGTGCTCGTGTCCGGTCGCTGCATCAGTGCCGACCGGTCGCTCCAGGCTTCGATCCGTGTCATGCCCGGCTGTTTCATCACCGGCCAGGCCGCGGGCGTGGCCGCCGCGATGGCCGCCGCCGGCAGCGGCGATGCGCGCGCCGTGGTCGTGGCCGAACTACAGCGCCGGCTCAAGGCGCTCGGAGCCTTCCTGCCGAACGCCGCGTCCTGATGGTTGCGCCGTGAAGGCGGAGCAGGTAGGCTTGCCGCATGTCACCCGCGCTCAGCTGTTTCCCGGTGCGCCGCCGGCCGTACGCGGCGGCGGCCGTTGGCGCCGGCTTTGCTCTCGTTCTGCTGGCCGGTGCTCCTGCCGCCGCGCCGCGGATTGCGGCGCCGCAGGCCACGTTCAACTTTGGCGTGCGCGACGGCGCCGAAACGGTGACCAACCGGTTCGTGCTTCGCAACACCGGCGACGCCCTGCTGGTCATCGGCGAGACCCGCGCCTCATGTGGCTGCACCCGCGTCGCGCCGGAGCGTCGCCTGCTGCAGCCCGGCGAGGAGACCGGCGTCGAGGTGCGACTGATCCTGAACGGCCTTCAGGGCCCGCAACGCAAGTCCGTCCATGTCGCCTCCAACGACCCCGACACGCCGAGTCTGGCGCTCTGGATGGAGGGCGAGGCGCGGTCGGCGGTGCAGCTTGAGCCGGCCAACTACTCCTTCGGCCGCATCAACCCGTCCGACCCGCCGGCCCCCGTGACCGTCCAGATGACCGGCTACGCCACGAACGTGGTGATCGTCTCGGCCACCTCAGACACCCCGGCGTTCCCGGTGTCCGTGGCCCCCGGCGGCCGGGCGCTCACGCTGGCGCCGCCGCACCTCACGACGCCGGGTGCCTGGCGCGGAAAGGTGCGTGTCGTTTTCTCCGATCCGGCGCAACCACCCGTGGACCTGCATCTCTATGCGTGGCTGAACGACGCGCTGCAAATCAGTCCCACGTCGCTTGTTTTCAGGTCCGGATCGGCTCCGGCGACGGCTCGGACCGTGGTCGTGCGGCGTTGCACGGCGCCGCGTTTCCGGATCGTTGCGGTCCGCCTCGACGGCGCCGTCGGCCGCGTCGAGGCGCTGCCACAACCGGACGGCAGCTACCAGGTGCGCGTCGAGCAGGTGATCCCCGATTCGCTGGGCACCAATGCGGCCATCGTGATCCGCACCGACCTGGCCGAACGGCCCGAGTGGCGCGTGACGCTCCGACGCGAATGAGCCCCGGCGCGCTCTAGAAGCTCTTCACTTTCCGCCAGAGTTTGGGCATGGAGGCGCTGTGCTCCCAGAAGGTGACGCCAATAGCCCGGGCTCGGATCAGCCGCGGCAGCGCCTCCATGAACACGTCGGGCGGCATGATGCTCGCGATGTCCTGTGCCGACTTGGAGACGATGGGGGCGCCTTCGCGGCAGAAACTGTCGAACAGGTTCGTGTAGATGCCCAGATCCCCTTCGGACAGGCAGAAGTTCGCGATATTGATCGTGGCCTTGGTGTTCCCCTTGTGCGGAACGTTCGTCTCGAAGACAATCGTCGCCATCCTCTTCGCAAAGGGGACCTGTGCTTCGCTCGTCTTCGCTGCCGGTTCTTTCATCGGTCGATGGTACCACACCCGCAGCCCGGAATGCGACACAATAGCCAGGCGCCCCGGGCGCCACGCGCCGCTATGCGCCGTAGCGTCCGTAGCTTCGGGCGACGCGCACCAGCGCGTGGAGGTTCTCGTCCGGCGTATCGCGGCCGCACTGGTCGCCGGTCGACAGGATGAACCGGCCGCCGGCGGCTGCGTCGTCGATGGCCTTCCGGGCGGCCGACTCGACTTCGGCCACGCTGCCGCGCAGCATCACCTCGGTCGTGTGCAGATTGCCCTTGAGTGTGATGCGGTTGCCGTAGCGGCGCTTGAGTTCGGCCAGGTCGCAGTCGCCCATGGGCGCGACCTCGAGCGGGTCGATCACGTCGAGTTCGGTCTCTTCGACCAGCATCTTGACCAGCTCGGTCTCCGGTCCGCAGGAGTGCACGTGCGTCAGAAAGCCATGCCGGTGGGCCAGCTCGACCCCATACTTGACGACCGGCAGGCTGAGTTCGCGCACCATCTGAGGCGTCTGGAAGACGAGCGTGCCGGAGCCGCCGAAGCAAAGGAAGTCGGGCCGCACGGGCAGCGCCGCGATGCGCTCGATGCGCAGGCGGACCCGTTCCATGCGCGCGGGGATCTGGTCGAGGTACTTGTCCGGGTTGTCGTAGTAGTCGTAGACCGCCTCCGGGGTGCCGAGGATGCTGGTGGCGCAGCCACTCCAGACGCCCACCAGGCCGTCGTCGCCCATCAGTCGTCGGACGCGTGCCAGGCCGGCGGGTCCCCGGTCGACGGCTTTGACGTGTTCGATGGGTTCCCACCGTACCGGCACATCCGGCAGCCCGATGCTGGCCGGTTTGACGTGGTGCGTCGGCGAGTCGGCCAGGTAGTAGACGGCGACATGGCCGTCCCAGCGCCGTTGTCCGTTCTCGATCGAACAGGCCTGCGTGACGATGCGGTCGGCTGCCCGATGGACGATGAAGTGTGTCCTCTCGACCGCGTCCGGTGCGTGCTCCTCCGGGAGTTCGAGCGGGAAGTAGCCATCCATCAAGGCATCGATCGCGAAGTGCTTCGCGCAGGCGATATAGGCCTCCCAGGGCGGTGGGTCCATGTACAGATAGAGGTCCCAGAACGGCCTGCCGGTCAGACGGCACGGGATCATGTTCGAGAAGTCGGGTGCCACGGGTACGCAATCCGGCAGTCGTCCGGTGATCGTGGTCAGCAAGCGTTCACGTCGGGTCATGAATTGCCTTTCCAGTTCGCATCAGTATCGCAGAACCGGGCCTTGAACCGCAACCCGGTCGGCGTCGATGCCGCACAGGCGGTGTGCCGGCTACGTTTTGGTTGATTTCCGGTCCGGGGCGCGGCATGCTGTGTCGCCTAACGTAATGAACGACAGACGCATGTGGCTTACATCGGCGCGTCGGGACACGCTCTCAGGCCGGCGCGTGCCGTCGGGGCTGCCCTGGCTGGACCCGCTGATCCGGGCGGCTTCGTCCGCCTGCCACAGCGCCGGCTGTGGGCGCGAGGACGGGATCGAGTCCACGGTAGCGCTGGGCCTGCAGGCCTTGATCTGCGCCGATCCCGTGATCGCCGCGAGTGCCGTGCGCCGTTGGCTGACCGGGCAGACGGGGAAGGGGCCGGCGCAGGATCTCGGCAAAGCCCACGAGGCGCTTGTGGGTGCCGTTCTCTTCGATGCCTGTGGTCACCTGTGGGATGACGACCTGCGGCGCGAGTGGGGCGAGGCCCTGTGTGCCCGTGCCGCCTCGTTCTTCACAGTCAGCTCAGCGAATCCGCACCACATCGCCAACAACTGGTGGGCGGTCACGCACTCCGGGCTCTATTTCGCGGCCGCCGCCCTGTGTTCGGCCGGCCGGGGGTCGCACCTGATCGCGGGCCGTTCAGTTGACGAGATCGAGGAGTGGGCGTGGCTGCGGCTGGACGCCTTCCTGGGCCATTTCGGTGACCAGGGCGCCTATCACGAGGGACTCGGCTACCAGGACTACACGTGCTCCTACCTGTTGCCGGCCGTGCTGCTGCGCCGCGCCCGTTCCGGTTCCGACCCGCTGGACGCCTTCCCCGCGCTGCGCCGGATGGCTGCGCTGCTGTTCTGCACGGGTATCGAGGGGCCGCGACTGGACGATGCCTCTGAAAAACGCATGGGCTGGGGGCGGCAGCTGAGCTGGAACGATGCCGGGCTGGGATGGTCCGAGGGGGCCGTGCCTCTGCTGGCCATCGCCTGTGCGGACGTGCGGCAGCGGCCGGCGCTCCTGGCGCTGTGGAATCGGCTGTCCGGCCATGAGCGACCGGATGCGCAGGTGGTCACGCGTTTCGCGGCGCTCTTCTTCCAGGCCGCGTTCTACCCGGACACGGTGACGCCCGACACTTCCGATGGTGCCCTGCCACACGTGGTCTGTGACCGCAAACAAGGGCTCTGGATCGCCCGCAATCGCTATCGTGACAGCCGGGACGCCGTCGTGGGCGCGTACGCGCGGGTCAGCCATCCCGGCGGGCATTCCCAGAAGGACGCCGGGTCCATCCGTTTCTCGGCGCTGGGATGGGACTGGGTCCTTGGCGGCGGCCAGGCCCGACCGGAGGCGCAATGGCAGAGCGTGGTGACCTCGTCGGACGCCGATGCCAAGTCGGCCGGCGGCGCGCTGCTGTGGCAGTCCGATTCCGTGTGCGCGATGGATCTCAGGCGCGCGCACGCCGGGTACAGCGAGCGCTATGTCGCCCTGCACCCCGAGTCGCCGGTGGCCCTCGCGCTGCTTGACCTGATCGACGATCATCGACACGACCGCGACTGGATTTGGAACCTGACGTTCTCACCCGAACACACACTGACCGTCCACGATGATCGCTCCGGTTTTGCACTCGCCGCGCCGGACGGGGCGACCCTGGCGGTTCGCTTCCTCGGCACGCGGCCGGTGGCCATCGCCTGTGTTCATTCTCCCGCCTCTTCGCGCACCTATGCCAGCGGCAAACGCGTCGACTATCCCGGGCGTCCCTGCATTCAGGCGCGTTTTCCGAGAGTGAATCCGCTGAACATTTATGCCATGCTCACCGTGTCCGCCCCCGGCAGCCCGGTGCCGGCACCGAGGCTGACCGTCGGGACAGGTGTTGCCTGGGGTGACGCCGAGTGGGAGCGCCCGTTCGGATTGGCGCTGCCGCACGCGTCGTCGCCGGGGAGCATGCGCACGCAGTGTCCCTTTCCCGGGATGGCTGCGGCGGGTTACGAAGGAGACGCACGATGAGCACTCCGCGAAAGGGTACGACTGTCAGGGGCGAGGAGTGGCGGGCCATGGACGGCGGCAAGCCGGGACGCCGGCCGGCCGCTGCGGCCGCGGCCGACGCCGCGGCGTTGCGCCGGGCGCGCAGCGGCATCCGTGAGCACCGCATGCGCGACATGACGCTGCGGTTTGTCGACCGGCGCGGGCGGCCGCTGGCGGGCTGCCACGTCGAGGTCGAACTGCTGCGCCATGCATTCCCCTTCGGCGACCAGGTGTGGGACCTGGACGCGCTGGCCCGCGAGGGGCGCTGGGACTCCGAGCGCGCGCGCGCCTGGCGCCGGCGTTTTGGCGAGGTCTTCAACGCGGCGACGAACCTCTGCTACTGGACGGAGGCGCCGCGCAACGACGCCTCCAAGACCGAGGACCAGCAGGGCGAGCCGCGCGTGGAGAGCTTCGCGCAGACCGTCGACTGGACCAACAGCGCCGGCCTGATCGCCAAGGGCCATCCCTTGTTCTGGTCCATCCCCAAGTGCACGCCGGAGTGGGTCAAACGCTACGATACGGCCACGTTCATGAAGTTCGCCGAGGTCCGCGTCCGCAATCTCGTGGCGCGCTTCAGGGGGCGGGTGCGCATCTGGGACGCCGTCAACGAGCCGATGTGGGAGGCGGCGCCCAAGAACCTGGCGCGCCGCGTCTGGCCGCACCTCGAATCCACGGCCGACATCACCGAGTACATCGCGCCGATCCTGCGCTGGTGCCGCGAGGAGGATCCGGACGCGCTCTATCTCGTGAACGACTATGGCATGGAGTGCGACTACGAGAACGTGCTGACTGGGTCGGACGGCTCGCGCGTCACGGCGGCCTCGCAGCGCAAGCGGTTCCTCGCGCTGATTCATGCGTTACAGGATCAGGGGGCGGGCCCCGATGCCGTCGGGCTGCAGTCGCACACGGGCGGCTGGCAGTCGCATGCCGGCCAATGGGCGATGTACGATGAGTTCGCCGCCTCGGGCCTGCCGGTCCATGTGACCGAGTTCTGGGCCGAGACGAAGCGGCTGGAAGCCGCCGGCACGCTGACGGCCGAGCAGATTGCGCAGCTGCAGGCCGACTACGTTGCGAACTACCTGACCTGTGCATTCGGGCATCCGAACGTCGAAGCCTTCTTCTTCTGGGGCTTCATGGGGACCGCTGTGCAGTGGCGTGACGAGCATTCGAGCCATCTGTTGAAACCGGTGTTCGATCGCGTGCGCCGGCTGCTGCATGAGGAGTGGCACACGCACGAACGCCTGACGACCGCAGCCGATGGCACGGTGCGCCTGCGCGGTTTCCTGGGCGACTACGCGGCGCGGCTGGTGACGCCAACGGGCCTGCGCGGGCAGCGGTTCGCCGTCACGCGCGGTGCCGGTATGCCCGTGGAACTGAGCGTGGGATTGTGAGTGGCGGCCCGGCGTGCGTCTGCGGCGTTGTCACGGGATGCCGCAGAAGGCGCGCCTTGGCTTTGCCCTTGTGGCCGCTGGGCCGGTCCTTTAGCATGCCGACATGTCTGTGTCGGGCCAACTGGCGCGCGATGCCGTGTTCACGGTGATCGACTTTGAGACCACCGGCGCGGTGACCGGGTGGCCCGTTGAGCCGTGGCAGGTGGGGTTGGTCGCGGTCCGCCAGGGGCGGCTGGCGGCTGACGAGCGGTTCGACGCCCTGCTGCGTGTGGCGTCGGACCGGCCCTTCAATCCGCGTGCGCCGGGGCGGCACGCCCAGTTGCGCCGCGAACTGGCGCAGGCGTCGACGCTGGGTGAACGCTGGCCGGAGGTGGCCGCCTGGGTGGCGGGGCGCCCGCTGGTGGCCCACAATATCGGCACCGAACGCGCGGCCCTGATGCGCGCTGCGCCGCTGCATCGGTTTGGGCCCTGGATCGACACGCTGCGGCTGGTCCGCAAGGCCTGGCCGCACCTGGCTTCAGCCGCCCTTGAGGATGTGGTCATGGGGTTGGGTCTCCGGCCGCGCGTTGAGGCCCTGTGCCCGGGGCTGGCCGCCCACGACGCGTTGTTCGATGCGGTCGCCTGCGGCCTGTTGCTGGAGCACTTCCTGGCCTTGCCGGGATGGCAGGACGTGACCGTGCGGGCGTTGGTCGACCTGAAGTGAGCGAGGAGCGCATGAGACTACTGATAGCCACCCGAAACCGTCACAAACTCGACGAGATCCGCGCGATCCTGTCCCTGCCAGGGTTGGTGCTGGTGGGGGCCGACGACGTTCCGGGGCTGCCCGACGTCGAGGAGGACGCGCCGACGTTCGAAGGAAACGCGCTTAAGAAGGCCCGCACACTCCAACGCGCCAGCGGGATGTGGACGCTGGCCGACGATTCCGGCCTCGAGGTCAGCGCGCTGGGCGGGGCGCCCGGCGTCTATTCGGCGCGCTATGCCGGACCGGCGGCGAGCTATCCCGCGAATAACGCGAAACTGCTGGCCGAGCTGGACGGGGTTGCTGACCGGCATGCGCAGTTCCGCTGCGTTCTGGCGCTGTGTGCACCGGATGCGCGCGAATGGACCGTCGAAGGACGCTGCCGCGGCCGGATCATCCACGCCGACCGCGGCACGAACGGGTTCGGGTATGATCCGCTCTTTGTTCCGGACGGGTTCGCTCAGACGTTTGCCGAACTGCCGGCCGAGGTGAAGAACCGCATCTCGCACCGGGCGCAGGCACTGGCCGCCGCGGTTGTCGCGTGGCGTGAGCTATTGGCGCTCTGAATCGAAGACGAACACCAGCTCATCAGGCCGTACCCGGCGGTTCTGGCGGGCGATGTGCTCGACGAACTCGGGGTCGGTGGCGAACAGGTGCTGGCGGCGCCGGATGGCCTGAATGTCGCGCTGCTTGAGTTCGACCTTGCTCTGAAGCTCGTCACGACGCTGGGCGCGGCCCCGCATTTCGCTGTACTTCGGCCCGAAGATCAACGGGAGCCCTGCCATGCCGAGCAGCACGCACACGCACACCGACACCCGTAATATGATCTTCAAGTACTCGTTCACGCCGCAGTTCCAGCTGAGGACACAACCATCACCGTGATTAAACGCCCGCAAGGGGGCGCTGTCAAACAGAAAAGTGAAAAAAAGTGACGCCGACCGGCAACGTGCGCCGATCGGCGTCCAAACGCGTCTGGCGCTACTCCTAGCACCCGTAGATCGCGCTGTCGCCCAACTGCTCCTCGATGCGCAGCAACTGGTTGTACTTGGCCATGCGGTCGGTGCGCGAGAGCGAGCCGGTCTTGATCTGGCCCGCGTTGACCGCCACGGCGATATCCGCGATGGTGGCGTCCTCGGTTTCGCCCGAGCGATGGCTGATGACGGCTGTGTAGCGGGCCTTGTGGGCCATCTCGATGGCGTCCAGCGTCTCGGTCAGGGTCCCGATCTGGTTCACCTTGACGAGGATCGAGTTGCCGGCGAGCTCATCGATGCCGCGCTTCAGGAACTTGACGTTGGTGACGAACAGGTCGTCGCCGACGAGCTGGCAGCGGCCGCCGATGCGCTTCGTCAGCAGCTTCCAGCCGTCCCAGTCGTGCTCGCTCATGCCGTCCTCGATGCTGT
>CAYQJG010000080.1:0-21096 GCA_964417715.1 uncultured Lentisphaerales bacterium
AGCGTTACCCTCTTTTACAGGTATTTTAGTCTCATTAACTGGTCGTTAGGACACCCTTAACCGAACTGCTTAAGCGGTCCCGCCTGGAACGCTTCCTTCGACCTGCCGATCATCCTTAATCTTATGGTGGATATTCTGGCCTCCATGGTATCTTAGGCGCCGAACCCTGAGCACGGAGCCCCGAGGAGTTGCAGAGTCCGCATGCACGACATCCCCCCAAAACAAACAGTCAACGGCACGCCTATCGCCTCACCCGACGCCGGACGCAACGCCGGGTTCGATTCGCTCCCCCCCATCCCGCCCGGCGGCTTTGCCGACAGTGAGCCCGGTGCGCTGGTTTCGGTTCACAATGCCGCGCTGCACGCCAACCCGGATTCGTTCCCGGTTCTCAAGGCCTTCCAGGACTACCTGGAGGCGGAACGCAACAGCGCCCGCAAACGTGTGGTCATGTTGTCGGTCTTCTTCGTGTCGCTCATGGCCGTGGTGGTGGCCGGCCTCATCGGCGTGGGCATCTTCCTGTTCAATCACATGGCGCGCCAGCAGGAGGCCGCCGAACGGAAACAGGAACTGCTGCTTCAAGCCGTCCTGCAGCAGCGTGCGGCACCGGCGACAACCGACCCCGTGGCCGCAGCCGTGCAGAGCCTGGAGCAGAAGATCGGCGCGCGCCTGACCGATGTCGGCTCGTCGACCGCCGGCATGGACCGGCAGGTGGCGGCACAGAACGCCGAACTGGGCAAACTGAAGGAGTCGCTCGCCGCCATCCAGCAGGAGAACGCCAAACTGCGCGGCGACGTCGCCGCAATCCAGACCCGCAAACCGGCCGTCACGTGGACGCCACCGGTCCGGCAGCCGGCGCCAAGCGTTCCTGCGGCCTACCAGCCGCCCGTGGCCGTCGCGATGACGCCACCACCCTCGCTGGCGCCGACGCCGGCACCGGCACCCACCGACCATGCGGACACCCAGCCGGCCACCCCGACGCCGGCCGCGCCCACCCCGGTTCCCACCGTCGCAGCCCCCGCTGTCGCGGCCCCCGCCCCGGCACCAGTTCCCACCGCGCCCAAGACGCCCCTCGATCTGCCACCTGAAGGGTTCAAGCCGCTGGCCCCGCCAGACGGCTTTGCCGAGGACGTCGTCTCCATCCCCTCGCGCGTCAGCAAAGACAGCATTCGCTGGCGGCTCCTGACGCCCACGAAGTAACATGCCCCAATGCATGCACTACGCCAGCCTTTGTTGTTTGCCCCCGTCTACAAAGACTACATCTGGGGCGGGAACCGGATTGCAGCGCACTACGGCCGCAGCGGCACACCCCCGGTCTGCGCTGAATCGTGGGAACTCTCGGCCCACGCCGACGGACCAAGCATCGTCTGCGCCGGTCCGCTGACCGGACAGTCGCTGGCCGAACTGGCACAGACCCATGACCGGGCGTTGCTGGGCACGCGCGCCCCCCACCCCAACCGCTTCCCGCTGCTGTTCAAGCTCATCGATGCCCGCCAGAAGCTGAGCGTGCAGGTCCATCCCAGCGAACAGACCGCCGCGGCATGCGGCGGCGAACCCAAGACCGAGATGTGGTACGTGCTTGAGCGGACCCCGGGCGCCGAACTCTACGCCGGCCTGCAGCCGGGCACGAACGCCGACGTGCTGCGCGCCGCGCTGGCCGCCAGGCAGGTCGCCGGCCGGCTCGTGCGCCTGCCCGTCAATCCGGACGATGCGCTCTTCATCCCCGGCGGACTCGTGCATGCCATCGGCGACGGTTGCCTGCTCTACGAGGTCCAGCAGAACTCGAACACAACTTACCGGCTCCACGACTGGGACCGCTTCGGCCCCGATGGTCAGCCGCGCCCGCTGCATGTCGAGCGGGCCTTCGCCGTGATCGACTGGGCCCTGCCGGTGCCCGTCCTGCGCCGACCGCAGCCGGCGGCAAGCAACGGTCCGAACGCGTGGTTCGACGTGCTGGACTGCTCGTTCTTCCACATGCGGCGTGTGCTGTTGACAGCGCCCGAGGCTGTGCCTCAGGATGGCAGCAGCTTCCATGCGCTCTTCGTCATCGCCGGATGCGTGACCGTCGCGGCGGGCGGCATGGCAACCGACTGGCCGGCCGGAACCAGCGGCCTGGTGCCGGCCGCGGCAGGAGGCTACCGGGTCGAACCCGTCGGCGGCGCGGCGGCGGTACTACTGACGACCCTTTAGACTGTTCCGTTACAGGCAAAGTGACATGTGGCGACGACCATGAAAACCGCAGATTGCCGATTGACGAGGTCCGAATCATGAAGTGGAGAAAGGTCGAGAAGCGAAATTCACTTCGAGATTCTGCGGTTCGACATTCGTCAATCTGCGGTTCAACTGTCCCGAACACCTAGACGATCCCCTATGCTAAATAGCAGTTACACCATTGGCCGGATATTCGGCATTCCCATCAAACTCGACTTCTCGCTGATCGTCCTGGCGATCTGGATGTGGTGGGACTATGGCCTGACGCAAGGCGCATTCGCCGCCACGGCGCTGCTGCTTTCGATCGTCCTGCACGAACTCGGCCACAGCCTCGTGGGCATCCAGATGGGATGCCGCGTGCGCGAGATCACCTTGCTTCTGCTGGGTGGACGCGCCGTGTTGGACCGCATGCCACGCAAGCCCTGGCAGGAACTTCTCATGGCCCTGGCGGGACCGGCGGTGAGTGCCCTGCTGGCCGTGGGCAGTCTGCTGGCCCTGCCCGCGATCAAGGCTGCAGCAGGCCCGACGATCGCGCGTTATGTGCTCTGGCATGTCGCCTATCTGAACGCCGCGCTGTGCCTCTTCAACCTGTTGCCCGCCTTCCCCATGGATGGCGGGCGCGTGCTGCGCGCCATGCTGGCCCATCCGCTAGGGCTCGTGCGTGCCACCCGCATCGCCATGTACGTGGGCCGCGTGCTCGCCGTAGCCATGGGAATCGTCGCGCTGTGGCCACCCCACAATTACCTGCTTCTGCTGGTGGCGTTCTTCGTCTTCACGGCCTCCGGGCAGGAGTACCGGATGGTGCTCTACGAGGCGGGCCAGTCGGGCGGAACCGGCGGCTACACCACGCCCGAGGACCGGGTTGTCGTCAGTCCGCCGCCCTACGACCGCGACCGCAAGAACCCATTCTCCTGACGCGACGCGGGGCTTGCCGTTGCGAACCGGTTTGGTGTAGTATTCCGCCCCGTTGCCGATGCCGCGTGTGGGTCCCGTGCCGTTGCGGGTCCGGCCGGTGGTTCGGGACCAAGGAGATCATCATGGCTTACGTAATCAGCGACAAGTGCAAGGCATGCGGGGCGTGCAAGGATGTCTGCCCGGTCGAGGCGATCAGCGAAGGCAAGCCGATCTACAAGATCGATGCCGACAAGTGCGTCGACTGCGGCGCCTGCATGGGCGAGTGCCCAGTCGAAGCGATCAACCCGGGTTGATCGATCCGGCGCACAGCGCACAGATTCAGGACCGACGGCGGCCGCAAGGCCCCGCCGGTCTTTCTCTTTTGTCGGCGCGACGCGAATGGGCGCATCCGCGTTTTGGTGCACGTCACATTCGCGTGACGTGAGCCGCAGCGGTCCCGTAGGTCCCGCTGTACCGCGCGGCACCGATCGTACAGCGGGACCTACGGGACCGCTGATTGGCGCGGCAGACGTCCACGCGGTTGGGCGACGGTGCACCGAAACGCGGATGCGCCCACGCGGGTTCGGCAGGCTTGCCGTGCGTGAGCGAATGTGATTGAATATGCACCGAATCAATCACAACCAATCGGCAATGACCCAACCCGGAACAAAGGAACTGGCGGCTGAACGCGTCGCCAAGCTGCGCGGCCTGCTGCGTGAACGGCGCATCGTGCGCGTCGAGGAGCTCGCTGCGCTGCTCGGGGTGTCGCCGGCCACGACGCGTCGCGACCTGGCCGCCCTGCAGACACGCGGCGAACTCCAGCGTGTGCATGGCGGCGCCGTGGTCACCGAGGGCACAACCGACGAGCCGCTGTTTGACGACAAGACGGCCATCGCCGCGCATGAGAAGGAGGGCATCGCCGCCGCCGCCCGGCGTCTCGTCCCGCCCCACGGCACGCTCTACCTGGACGGCGGCAGCACGGTGCTCGCGCTCGCCCGGTTGCTCACGGGCCTGACGCAACTCACCGTCGTCACCAACTCCCTGCGCGTGGCCCACCTGCTCAGCGCCGGCGGCCCGCACCTGATCCTGATCGGCGGCGCCCTGCGGCGCCTGAGCCAGACGTTCGTCGGTCCCCTCACCCGCCACATGCTCGAGCCCATGCACTTCGACGTGGCCTTCATGGGCACGATCGGCCTCTCGGCGGCCAACGGGCTGACCACAACCGACCCCGACGAGGCGTTCACCAAGGAGTGCGCCATGGCCCGGGCGGATCGCACCGTCCTGCTCGCCGACAGCAGCAAGTTCGCCCGCACCAGCCTGGCCCGCTTCGCGTCAGCCAGCCAACTGAACACCCTCATCACCGACCGGGGCGCCCCCGCCGCCGAAGTCAAGGCGCTGAAGAAGGCCGGCGTGGAGGTGATCCATGCCTAGCGGCAACCTGTCAGGCAGGGCATTCAGCGCGCCGGTCGGCCGCGGACGAGACCTCCGTCGGGGCGAACCGCAGAACACAGAATGTCGATTTTCGAATTAGGTCTTTCTCCCATCCACACAGGAAAACTACATGTCCAACTACCTCAGTACCCTCGCCCCCAGTTTCAAGCCCCAGCAGGTCTCCTGCGGCAAAATTCCCGCCTACCAGTATCGCAAGCCGCTCAAGGAGGCGATCGCAGCCGGCACGTTGACCGCCGCGCAGGCCGTCGACATGCTCGAGGACATGCTGGTCATCCGCGAATTCGAGGAGATGATCGTCAAGCTGCGGACCGGAGCCTACGCGGCCTGCGCCGGCTACGAGTACCGCGGCCCCACGCACGTGTCGATCGGCCAGGAGGCCACGGCGGTCGGGTGCTGCTCGGGCCTCGCGTACAACGATTGCATCACCTCGACCCACCGCGGCCACGGCGACTCGCTCGCCAAAGGCTGCGTCGCGATCCGCGGCATGGGCGTGGACGAGTTGAAGCAACGCATGCCGGATTGCACGGCCGCCAAGAAGAAGGACCTCGTCGCGGCGGCACTTGAGGACCATGTCTACCGGGCCATCGCGGAGCTGTTCGGCAAGGAAGACGGCTACTGCAAGGGCCGCGGGGGCGGGATGCACATCGCCGATTTCCGCGTTGGCCACCTCGGCGCCAACGCCATCGTCGGCGGCGGCGTGCCGATCGCAACGGGGTCGGCCATGAGCGCGCGCGCGCTGCACAACGGCAAGGTCACCTGCTGCTTCGCGGGCGACGGCGCCTACTCCAACGGCGTCGTGCTGGAGTCGCTCAACTGGGCCGCCATGGGCCAGTTCACCGACCCGCGCTATGCCGGCGACCAGGCGTTCGGCCTGCCCATCGTCTACGCGCTGATCAACAACCACTACGGCATGACCGGTCGCGCCGATGGCGAGGTGACGGGCGTCTCCTCCATGGCCCGCCGGGCGGCGGGGTTCGCCGACAACAACCTGCACGCCGAGATCGTGAATGGCATGGATGTGCTGGCCTGCTTCGAAGCGATGCAGCGCGCGTCGGCGCTCTGCCGCAAGGGCCAGGGGCCGGTGCTGATGGAGTTCGACACCTACCGCTACTACGGCCACTCGCTCAGCGACCCGCGCAACGAGTACCGCACCAAGGACGAGGAGTCCGCCTGGAAGGCGCTCGACCCGGTCGCCGTATTCGAACAGCAGGTGCTGGAGGCCGGCGTCCTGTCGCCGAAGAAACTCGAGGACCTCAAGCGCAGCGTGATCGACCGCAACGCGCGCGCCGCCGCACGCGCCGCCCAGGCCGCTGACCCAGACCCGCGCGACGTGATCCGCTACATGTACACGGACACGCAGGTCGAGACCGTGCCCGAACCCTTCAACCAGGACAAGCGCGTCGGCGACCTGCCGATCATCAAGCGCGCCGACGGCCAGTTGACGTACAAGGACGCCATCAAGGAGGCCCTGATCGAGGAGATGCAGCGCGACAACCGCGTCGTCATCTACGGCGAAGACGTGGCCGAATACGGCGGCGCCTTCAAGGTCACCAAGGGCCTGATCGACGCCTTCGGCCGGCAGCGTGTGTTCAATTCGCCGATCTCCGAGGCCGCCATCTGCGGCACCGCCGTGGGCGCGGCCATGACCGGGCTGCGGCCGGTGGTCGAGCTGATGTACATGGACTTCGCTCTGATGGCCTCGGACCAGATCAGCAACCAGGCCGCCAAATGGCATTACATGTCGGGCGCCACGGTGGAAGTGCCCGTCGTCTACCGCGCCAGCGTGGGCGGCGGCAAGGGCTACGGCGGCCAGCACTCGCAGACGCTGGAGTCGATGTTCTGCCACATTCCGGGCCTGTACGTGATCTACCCGGCCACGCCGGCCGACGCCAAGGGGCTGCTCAAGTCCGCCATCCGCGACAACAACCCGATCCTGTTCATCGAGTCGCAGCTGCTCTACAACGTCAAGGGCGCGGTGCCGGAAGGCGACTATACATTGCCGCTCGGCGTGGCAGATGTGAAACGTCCGGGCAAGGATGTGACGATCGTGACCTGGGGGCCGGCCCTGTTCGACTGCCTCAAAGCCGCCGAGAAGCTGGCGGCCGAGGGGACGGACGCGGAGGTCATCGACCTGCGTTCGCTCGTGCCGCTCGACATGGAGACCGTCCTGACCTCGGTGCGCAAGACCGGCCGGTGCGTCGTGGTCAGCCAAGCGGTCAATATCGGCAGCTTTACGGGCGAAATCGCCTCGCGCATCATGGCCGAGGCCTTTGACAGCCTCGACGCGCCGGTGCTCCGCGTGGGCGCCAAGGACGGCATCGCGCCGCAGTCACACGTGCTGGAAAAGGCCTTCCTGCCGAATGCGGCGGATATCGTGGCGGCGGTGAAGCAACTCGGTTAGGCCATGACGCGGAGCCCACCGGCATCGGGGGAGGCGCATCGGTTAAGGGTATCCGGTTAAGAACGGCGGTTAAGGGTGGCGGTTAGGAGTGCGGTTCCCGCCCTACCGGCGCTGTTTCTGTCACTTAACCGCCCCACTTACTCGGTTACCCTTAACCGATTCGCTTGCTCGATTCTGTTCACCGCGCCCCATCCATCCACAGGGAATTCCCCACGAACCCTGAAGCGCCGCAAGGGTGGCGGTTAAGTGGGCGGCTGAGTGTGCGAGTAAGTGTGTTAGTCGCGGGCCACGACCTTGGAGAGTGCCGAGAGCATGGCCGCAATGCGGCGGAGCCGTTCACGGCCCTGCTCGACGCGCAGAACCTCGGCGACGCCGTCTGCGGCAGCCAGATCGATCAGGGATGCCGATTGAACGGTGGCCTTGTATGCGATTTCGTAGAACGCCGCCTGATCCGTGCCGGTAAAGCGCCCGTTGCCCTCGGCAATATTGAGGACGACAGACGTCGTTGACTTGTCCAGTTTGGCCTTGAGATCGGCGCTGCAGGAGAACACCGGCAGCATCGGCTCAAGCCAGGCAATGAGTTGGAGGGCCAACTGATAGACGTCCAGGTCCTCGTGGTCGAACAGCCTGCCCTTCTTCGTGCGATACGCCGCATGCTCTTCGTGAACCCTGTTGGCCGCGGTCTTGCGCATGGCGATGAGCATGCTGACGACCTCCGCCAGCAGGCTCTTGCCGGGATAGACATCGTCAGCTGCCAGCAGGTTCTTGGCGACAAACACATCAAGACAGGCCGCACACTCGAGCGCGGACCCATTGGCATGCCCCAGGCAGACGATCCGCTCGTTTGCAGACCATGTGCTACTGGCGTGGGCAATGTTGACCAGAATGCTCTCCGCTCCACGATCAAGATGATCACATGCGGCAACGCCTCGAGGCAGCACGTCGAGCAAAGCGCGACGAAGCGCTGCAAAGCGTAAGCCCTTCTGGTAAACGATCAGCTTCTCATGCCCGAAAGGTTCTGCCATAGAGATGACACTCCCCTCTCTACCCGCCACTCTTGCTCGCTGCCCTTACCCGCCACCCTTACTCGGTTACCCTTACCCGCCACCCTTACTCGGTTACCCTTAACCGCCACTCTTACTCGGTTACCCTTAACCGTCCCGCTTAACCGGCTGTTCGCCACCGAAATGATCTCGCACCAGCACGATCATCCTGAAGCCGGAAGTTCGTGCACCAACAGCGTAGAGATTCGCGTGAAGGAAGAGAACTGCCGTTTCTCGGTTAGGCCATGACGCGGGCGCGCTCGCGGGTGATGCCGTACTTCAGCGGCTCGCCCTTCAGGTAGCGCGCCAGCTCATCGACCATGTAGCGTCCCATGCGACGGCACTCGCCGGCTTGCGACCCGGCGATGTGCGGCGTGCGGGTCACGTTGGGCAGGCGCAGCAGTGGCGCATCGGCCTCGGGGCGTTCGCCGATGGTCACATCCAGCACGGCCCACAGGTCCGGACGTTCTGCAAGCGCAAGCGCCAGTTCGTCCTCGCGCACGACGGCACCGCGCGACGTGTTGAGGAACACCGACGACGGCCGCATCGCCCGGATATGGGCGCCGGTGATGAGTCCGCGCGTCTCGGGCAGGTTCGGCGTGTGCAGCGAGACCACATCCGCCCGGGCAAAAACATCATCCAACGGGACGAGTTCCACGCCCAGCGCCGCCGCATCAGCCGGTTTGGCAAACGGGTCGTAGGCCACGACGTGCACGTCAAACGGCTTGAGCAACGCGCAGACCAGCCGTCCGATGGTCCCGAGCGAGACCAGGCCCACCGTACTCCGGTAGGCCCCGGCCACGGCGATCGCCTGGCGCGGCTTCCCGGTGTGATACGCGTCGGCCTGCTGCCAGAAGCGCTTCAACCCCAGCAGGATCACCGCCAGCGTGTACTCGGCCACGGGGACGGCATTGGCGGCCACGGCCGAGGTCACCAGCACCCCGCGATCCCAGCAGGCGTCCGTCACGCAGCCGCGAATGGATCCGGCACCGTAGAAGAACGCCTTGAGGTTCGGTGCGGCGGCCAGGAAGGCTTCATCCATATGCGGCCCGCCCCAACCGGAGAGGATGACCTCGCACGCCTGCAGGACCTTCGGGTTGGTCTTGGCCTCGTCGGCGGTCAGAACGGGAGCGTAGACATCGACCAGTTGGGCGATATCACGCTGCTCGTCTGCGCCGTAGATCTTCGCCAGCGCATCGCGTCCCAGGATGTAGAGGGCCTGTGTCCGTGCCATGGTCAACTCCTATGCTCGTCCCCACGCGCCGAACAGCCGCGCGGCATTTTCACTCGTCTGCGCGGCAAGCTCGTCGACGGGCACGCCGCGCACACCTGCCACACACTCGGCCACATGTGCCACGAAAGCCGGCTCGTTGCGCTGACCGCGCCGCGGAACCGGTGCCAGGAAGGGGCTGTCGGTCTCGATCAGCAGGCGATCGGCCGGCACAAACGCCGCGACCTCGCGCAGCGCGTCGGCATTCCGGAAAGTCGTGATGCCGCTGAAACTGATGAAAAGTCCGCGGTCCAGAGCCTGCCCGGCGAACGCACGGTTCCCCGTGAAGCAGTGCACGACGCCCAGGCGGCCCTCAGCGGCGAGTTCGCGCGAGCCGGCTTCATCCAGCACAGACAGGGTATCGACGTCGGCGTCGCGCGCGTGCACGATGATCGGCAGGCGCCGGGCTGCAGCCAGGCGCAGCATGGCCGCAAAGAGCGCGCACTGGGCGGTCCGCGTATCGGGGTGGTAGTGATAATCCAGACCGGCTTCGCCGATGGCAGCCAGGCGGTGCGCATCGACCTGGGCCTCGAATGCCGCCAGGCGCGTGGCCGCGCTCTGGGCCTGGTCGCGATCGAGTCCGAGCGCGAGCCGCACGTTGACGGGAAAGGCCGTGGCGGCGGCCGTGGCGGCGGAGTTGAGTTCGTCGCTGCCGCCTACGGCCAGCAGGCGCGTCACGCCGGCAGCGATGGCCCGACCAATGATCGCCGCCGTCGTGTCTGACGACGAGTCAAAGTGGACGTGCGTGTCGGTCAGCAGCATGCAGCGTGGAAGGTGGCAGATGAGCTACTTGCGCCCGCCGGGCACCCACTCCTCAGGAACGGAACGCCTCGAAAGGATAACGGCCGGTGCAGGCGGACGAGGCGGGTGTGCCGGTTTGTGGGGCTCCGGCCTGGGCGCCTCGACGCGACGGGGGGCGGGTTCCGCCACGACATGGGCCACGGGCACAGGCTCGGGCGCGGCGGCGGCAACGGGCGTCGACTCCGGCACGACCGGCACGGCGACGACGGGAGTCGGCTCCGGCTCCGGCGCGGGTGCGGGGGCAACCGAACGGTGCGGCACGGGCTGGACCGACGACTCGGGCCACTCCGGCGCGTGACCGGAATGGGGTTCGGCCGGCAGATCAGCGACGGCGGCGGGCGCCGGACGATGCTCACGCGCATGGGGTTCGCGCGGCTCACGGCGGCTGTGCGCGCCGCGATCGGAGACCGGCAGCAGCAGTTCCTCGTCGGGCATCGTGCACTTGAGCGGCTCGCCGATGAACTTCTCGATCTCGGGGATGATGAACGATTCATCCTCATCAGCAAATGAAATCGCCGTACCCTTATGCCCGGCCCGGCCGGTGCGGCCGATGCGGTGCACGTAGTCTTCGGGCTCGTAGGGGAAATCGAAGTTGATCACGAACCCGATATCGTCGACATGCAGCCCGCGGCCGGCCACGTCGGTGGCCACCACGACGCGCACTTTGCCCGAACGAAAATCCTCGAGCACGCGCAGACGCTTGTTCTGGTTGACATCGCCGCTGAGCATGTCGCAGGCAATGCCGAAGCGCGTCAGGCGCTCGGCCACACGCTCGGTGCTGTCGCGTCGGTTGCAGAACACGAGCACGCGGCGATCCGCATGCCGTTTCAGCAGGTTGTGGAGCAACGTGAACTTGTCGCGCGACGTGACCACGTAGACGACCTGCTCGATCGTGTCGACGGTCATCAGTTCGGATTCGATCTCGACCCGCACCGGCTCCGTCATCCACTGTGAGGCCATCCGCATGACGTCGTCGGAAAGCGTCGCGCTATACAGCATGGTGCAGCGCTTCTCTTTCGGCGGCAGGCGGCCGATGATGCGCCGGACATCGGGGATGAACCCCATGTCGAGCATGCGGTCGGCCTCGTCGATGACGAGCGTGTCGACGTGCGACAGGTCGATCGTGCGGCTCTGCACATAGTCCAGCAGGCGACCGGGCGTGGCCACCAGCAGGTCCACGGGACCGGCCTGCACCTCACGACGCTGTTTCTCGTGATCCATGCCGCCGTACACAGCCAGGTAGCGCAGGCCGCAATACTTGCCCAGGCCATCGGCGTCCTTGCAGATCTGGATGACCAGTTCGCGCGTGGGGGCGATCACCAGGGCGCGGGGGGTGCCCGGCTGGGTTGGCCGGCCTTCGGGATTGCGCAGGTAACGGGTCAGGACGGCGACCAGGAAGGCGGCCGTCTTGCCGGTTCCGGTCTGAGCCTTGCCGGCGACGTTGTGGCCCGCCAGCGCGTGGTCCAGGCTGATCGCCTGAATGGGCGTGCAGTACTGGAAGTTCTGGTCGGCCACCGCATGCATGATCTCCAGCGGCAGGTCGAAATCGTGAAAGCGTTTCTTGCCTTCGGCCGGCGGCACCTGGAACTGATCGATCGACCAGGCCTCGTGGGCGGCACGGCGGCGGCCCAGTTCGTCGGACTCGACGGCGCCACCGGGGCGGTGGCCACGGTCGGTGAAAGCGGGTTCGCGGTCATCACGCGGCGGGCCGCGACGACGGTCATCGGGACGGCGGGAGTCGCCGCGGCCGCGGCCATCGCGACGGCGGTCATCGGGGCCGCGTTCGCTGTGGCGGCGCTCATCGGGCGCACCGTCGGAACGGGGACGGCTGTCGGCGGGCGCACCGGCTTCGGCTGGAGGGCGCTCGGGCCGCGGCGGACGCTGATCCGTACGCGGCGGACGGCCGTCGGACTCGGTGCGCGGCGGACGGGGCGGGCGCGGCGGCATGTCGCCGCGGGGCGGACGGCCGCCGGATGCCTGACGTGAACCGGCGGGTGCGGGGGACCGGGAAGACGAAGACGGGCGCTCTCCACGCCCGCGGTCCTTGGCTGCGGCCCCCCTGTGTGGTGCGGTCGTATTCTTGGAAGGAACGGGTTTCGCGCCCAGCAGTTTGGCGGCGAGCCGTTTGATGAGTCGAAGTGGCATTAAGCTTCTAACGCTTCGAGAACTGGAAGCGCTTGCGGGCGCCGGGCTGACCGGGCTTCTTGCGCTCCTTCATACGTGAATCGCGAGTCAGGCAACCGGCCTTCTTGAGCACGTCGCGCAAGGAGGCGTCGGACAGGATCAGCGCACGCGACAGGGCGTGACGAATCGCGCCCGTCTGGCCGCTGACGCCGCCACCCTTGGCGCTAACCGTGATGTCCAGCTTGTCCTGCATGTTGGTGAGCACGAGCGGCTGCATCATGTAGCTCCGCAGGGCCTCACTGGGAATGTACTTGGTCAACTCGACGTCGTTGACGAGCCACTTGCCTGCACCCGGGGCGATGCGGACGCGTGCGATCGCCGTCTTCCGGCGACCCGTGGCTGCTGCAATCTCTTTCGCCATGATAGATCCTTATTCCTTAGCCAGACTAGACCTTCAGCACGGCCGGCGACTGCGCCTCGTGCGGGTGTGCGGTGCCGCGGTAGACCTTCAGCCGGGTCATGACCTTGCGGCTGAGCGTGTTCTTGGGCAGCATGCCCCACACGGCCAGCTTGATGATCCGGTCGGGGTGCCGGTCACGCATCGTCTTGATCGGAATGATGCGCTGACCGCCGCGATATCCGCTGTAACGCTGGTAGACGTTCAGTTCGTCCTTGCGGCCGGTCAACTTGACCTTCTCGGCATTGACCACGATCACAAACTCGCCCATGTCGACGCTGGGGTCGAACGTGGGGCTCGTTTTGCCGCGCAGCACATTGGCTACGGCGACGGCCAGGCGGCCAAGAGGTTTCTCGTTCGCGTCCACCAGCAACCAACGACGGTTTTCGCCGGGATTCGCGGGAATTGTCGTCTTCATCATCGTATGCCCGTGTTCCTTCTTTTCAGCGGAAATGAAGAGACAAGATAACTGAGGTAGAGCAGAAGTGTCAACATCGAATCGTTGACTTGCCGTGCCCTTTTCCGTATCTTAGGCCGCGTGATTCATGCCGGAGGGGTGGCAGAGTCCGGTTTAATGCACATGACTCGAAATCATGCGTGCCCGCAAGGGTACCGGGGGTTCGAATCCCTCCCCCTCCGCCATCCTACGCTGCAACGACTTACGCCTCTGCGGCGCGTGCGTGCCGGCGTGTCCTGCGCGTACCGCTCCGGAAGACCAGTTGCCGGGATAGCACCGGATTCGAGAACACGGCATGCACGCATCGCGCGATGATCAGGTCCTGCTCGACCTTGGCATCTGACCGCCAGGGTGCCTGCGCCCGCCAAGCATCAATGTAGCTCCGTGGAATCATGACAGATCTCCCTCGACCTGGGTATTCACCAGGAGGAGCCAGCGTTTGTCGCGAGACGCCTTCCGCAACGGCAGAGACGGTTCGAGCTTGGCGTCGAACGGTCTGCGCTTCTTTACCCAGTCGGCCAGTGGTCCCGTCTTGCCGGCATGGTCCGTTTGTTCGAGCAACCACCCGAGGCGTTGGCCGTAGGCCACCGTACCGTCGGCTTCGGCGGCGGCGGCGAGACGGGTAGCGTCGAGGCTCTCTCCCAGTTCCTGCAACACCGTCAGCACGTGACCCGGTCCGCCGACATGCCGGCTGTAGCGCAGACGGCCGCGTGTTCCAGAGGAACCACGGTGTAGAACCCCCCGTGAATACGTGCGACCCGTTTGGCTGCGGACAATCGGGACGCGGCGCGGTTGAACGCCATATCCGTCATGTTCAACCTATCCGGAGCAGTTGACAGCAGTTGGATGCGCTCAAGTTGCTGATGCAGTTGCAGTTGCCGAAGCGTAGCGTCGCACCTAATAGGTGAAACGCACGCAACGGTTCAGTATGCTGTTCGTGGCTAAACGAAAGGGGCATACGATGAACGAACTCGTTGCGTGCAAGACAGAGGATGGCACGGAGTTGGCTGCGGATCAAGCGCGGACACGATTGGTTGTATCGTCGGCGGACAGTCCGGTCAGGCCACCAAACTGTTCCGATGATAGTTCGCCTGCAAGCCAGGCAATCTTCTCATTGAGGAAGTGCATCTTGGCCTCAGGCACCGCCAAGTACCTATTGCGTTCCTGACAACAAGTGCGACGCCACTTGGTTGGTGCGCGGTCCACGCCGCATCGATACCCAGGACCGAAAGCACGGCATCACCCCCGTTTGCGTTTGGTCCAAGACCGATTCAGCACACTGAGGTCGAACGCTTCGGGGTCGTAGTGTTTCCCAACCCACTCGCGTTGCGCGGCATTCTCGGCGGTGGGGCTGCAAAGGGCGGCCAGAAGTTCGCAGTAACCGGGGATGCCTCCGCAGTCTTCAGGGGGACAGGCGCGTGCACCGGCCAGACAAGATGGGTAGATGACATTACCATCGTGCGGCAGAATCTTCTCCAGCAGGATCTCATGCAACCATCCATCGCCGAAATCGTATTCGTAAAGGATTTTGCGTCCTTTGCGGTCGAGAACCCGTTGTACAAGCGTGCTTTCGGTCAAGTCCTCAACGGGGCCGAAGCCCTGCCGCGCCGGGCGAAAGGCGTGCATGTGACTGTTCGTCCAGCCCAGGGATTGCTGGATGACCTGGTGCAGGTCGGCGAGGATGTAGTTGTCTGGCACGAGTACGCGCCTCCAGATGGGAGGTTTGATGTAGCGAAGTGTGATCTTGAGTTGCAGGGCGTGCAATGTGGTCAGAACGGGATCGCGGGTCCAGGGGATGACGGTCCAGCCTTGCGCCTCAAGTTTCGGATTGATCCGTTGCCGGCGAGTCTGCCACTCGGGTTCGTTCTGTGTGCTGGCCGTCATTGTGTGCTTAGCGGTCGCGATCCTGATGCACTGTGGCTCCATCGTCAGGCATAAGTCACTGTACTCTCGGAATCTGATTCAGTCCAGCCAATGGGAAGCGGGTTGGGTCAGAAATTCCTCCAGCGAAATCCCCTGGGCGCCAACGAGGAGTTGGCGTTTGACCGGGAAGGCGTTGGCGAAAGCGGCCATGCCGGGCAACAGGGTCTCGCGCGCGCCACTCTTAACCTCGATGGCGGTGAGGGAGTCGCCGGCGAACAACACGTAATCCACCTCGCGGTTGCGGTCGAGCCAGTACTGGACTTCGATCGCGGTGCCGACCGCGCTGTTGCGGAGATGGGCGCCGACGGCGGATTCGACCAGACGGCCCCAGTGGTCGCGTTCCTGCAGGATGCGGGAGAAACGGGTGTGCGCGAGTGCGGTCATGAGGGCGGTATTGAGCACGAGGAACTTGGGGCTGGAACCGCGCTGGCGAACCTTCTGGCCGGCGTACTTGGACAGGCCTGTGAGCAGGCCCGCGCCGTTGAGCAGGTCGAGGTAGTGGGCAAGCGTGACCGTATTGCCGGCGTCCTGTAACTGGCCGAGCATCTTCTGATAGGAGAGAATCTGGCCGGAATAGTCACACCCGAGATGAAACAGGCGACGCAGGAGCGCCGGTTTGTCCACGCGCGACATGAGCAGGATGTCGCGCGAGAGGGTCGTCTCGATCAGGGCGTCTACGATGTAGCGTCGCCAACGATCCTCGTCCTCGATCAATGATGCTGCGCCGGGATAACCGCCGAAGTAGACATACCGTTCGACCGACCAGCCGAAGGCGGCCTTCATCTCGGTGTAGGACCAGTGCGGGACGGGGATGACCTCGAAACGGCCAGCGAGACTCTCGGTGAGGCCTTTCTGCACGAGCAGTGGCGAGGAGCCGGAAAGCATGACGCGCAGCGGGGCGGCCGCGGCCGAGTCCTCGTCCCAGAGGCGCTTGATGGTCTCGGACCAGCCGTGGACCTTCTGGACCTCGTCCACAACGAGGAGGGCCGGAACGGTGTGATGCTCCTTGCGCGTAAGGGTCCGGGCGATATCCCACTGCTGGTTGATCCAGGCGTGGTCCTGAAGGGTGGGTTCATCGGCTGAGGCGTAGTGAACGGGGATGCCGAGTTCGCCGGCAACCTGACGGGCGAGCGTGGTCTTGCCGACCTGACGCGGGCCGGCAAGCACTTGCAGGAAGCGGCGTGGCTCCTGCATGCGTTGCAGGAGTTTGGGGAACAGAGCGCGTTTGAATTGGGCTTTCATGTCACCCCGCGACGCTGAGGGCGGTCTCGTTCATGGCTGGTTCACATCCACGTGGAGAAATGGTACTATTGCGTCATGGCTGCCTTGGCAAAGACGAACGTGCACCTGCGGGACCGGGATGCGGTTGAACGGTTGATTGCCGTCAATGCGCGGGAGTCGTCGGCCTTTGAGGGTGTTCATGTACGAGAGCCCTCCACCGACAGGCCGCGTTCGACGGCAGCGGCGAAGAAATCGACCAGAGGCCGGTAGTCTTGGGCGTAGCCGCTTTTGACGGCCGTGAGGTAGCGCGCGCCTTCCGACTTGGAACCGCGGCCCGTGAACTTGTAGACGGGCATGGGAAACCCCGCCTGCAGTACCATCAACTCGCTCAACCAGCGCGCGAGTCTGCCGTTACCCTCGCGGAAGGGGTGGATCAGAAGTAGTTCGGCGTGCACCTCCGCAACATCGGCCAGAACACGTTCGATGGGGCCCGGGGAGCATGGCGTCTTTGCCGCAAGTAGGCCGGACTCAAACGTCGACATGTTCCGTTCCACCAGGTATGCCGGCGGCCAGGAGAAGCCGGACTTGGCGAGTTCGACCGTGCGATAGATACCCGCCCATGGATAGAGTTCGCCAAGCCAGTCGCGATGCATCTGGCGGATCAGGGCGGCGGTGACGCGGGTGTGCTCCTCGATTTGGTCCAAGTAATCACGCTGGACGCGCACGAGGGCGGTGTACTCCTCGTGATCCATGTCGCGTTTGGTGGTAATGGACTTTAGGTTCCGCAGGACGCGGCCGTGGGAGCCGGGTTGAAACGTACCCTCAGCCCCGGTGGGAGTTTGGTAGCGCCTGCCGCGTGAAACGTGTCCGTTCGTCTTCATACGCTTTACTCACATCGATGAGTAAATCTACCCTAATCCGTGGTTTTGTCAACCGTGGATTTGGTGACAGTCGCATTCACATGGCGAACCCATGTCTTCGTCGGTGCCAAGCCAGATGGCGGGGATCTGGGAGGAGGGCGGGAGCCGGTCCGGCGGTCCGGCGGTTGGACGGCCGGACCGGCGATGCATGGAGAACTGAGATGGACGCTGACCTGATCGCACTGCGGGATGAGATCGATGCGCGCCTGGCGGAGGTGGAGCACACGCGTGGCACGTGTGCCGGCCACCCGGCGCTCGCGCGCGCCATTGCGACGCTGTTGCGGTGCCAGCGCGCGCAGTTGAATCAGCGGGCGGCGAACACGGTCGCCGCGGCCAAGGTCAGCGGGATCGTCGGGTCGCTCTTGATCGGCGTGATCGAGGCGGCGAAGCACTTGTTCGGGAAGTAGGTTTTTGGCCTCCGGAAAATGTGGGGGTAAATTGGGTGCAAATCTCGGGGTGTGACAGGAGATTTACCCCCAGTGCCATTTCGCGACCTGCGATGCTTCGGCGCGCCACAGAGAATCCGACAAATGTCGCATATTTCTTGAATATTTCGGCTATTCTGGTTACGGAACCATTGGGAAATAAGGCCGAAAAGATGGCACCCCCGGCGTGACTTGAACACGCGACCGGCGGATTAGAAATCCGCTGCTCTATCCAGCTGAGCTACGGGGGTAAAGGCTGAGCGATTCGCATGCGCCGGGTGCATAGTACGCCAGCAGGGACGCCGCTATCAAGCCGAAGACACGGCGTGCGCCGTCGCCCCGTCCACCCACGCCCCCTCGACCAGCACCGTCTGAGGCGACGTCGGCAGCCCATACTCGTTGCGGTTGAGCTGGCTGACAATGAGATCGAACGCCGCACCGCCCACCTGTTCGCTGCGCTGGTCGATGTAGGCGAAGCCCGGTGGTCTTTCGATGCAGAGGGAGGCAAAGCCGACATCCTGCGGCACGCGTACACCACCGGCACCCAGGTAGCCCAGCGACATTGCACCGTTCGCCACGATGGCGTCCGGCCGTTCGCGGCGGAACCACGCCAGAACCGTCGCCCGACTGTGGTGTCGCGGCATGTGGACGGGCACGCGCTGACTGGCGGGCACCTGCACCTGCCACCGCAGATAGGCCGCCAGCCAGAGCTCGCCGATGCGGACCTGTTCGTGCTCACCCGTGACGAACCCGATCCGACGGTAGCCGTTGGCCGCCAGATGCGTCAACGCAAGCGTCATCCCCTGGTAGTAGTCAGGCGACGCCCGGTGGAGCCGTGGCTGTTTGAGGCTGGTGTCGATGGTCGCGGCTGCGAGGTGGTCGTAACAGAAGGTGTCGAGACGGACACCGTCGGGCACAGGCAGGACAACCAGGCCGCGAATGCCGCGCGCATCGAGCACGTGGTCAACCTGCCGGCCCGTGGCCGCGATATCCTCCAGACGGAGCGGCTCGACGCGGTACCCAAACGCTTCGGCCCGCTCCAGGATGCCGCGTTCATACCCCTCGGTGTACGATGCCTGGCCACGCGGGTGACAGTTGAGCAGCGCCACCGTGACCGGACGATGGGCATGCCGATGCGGCCGCACCTGCGCCATCAGCGCGCTCACGAGCGGATTCGGCCGGTAGCCGAGACGCATGGCGGCCGCCTGCACGGCTGCGCGGCGCGCCGGCGAGATGCCCGGGTCGTTGCGCAAGGCGCGCGAGACGGTCGAAATCGCCACGCCAACCGCGTCTGCCACGTGACGGATCGTGATGGGTCCGGTGGGCCGTTGAGTGCTCATGCAACGATTTGCATAACATAGCCGTATCCGGCTGTCAACCAGACGCGGTAGACTGCTATGCGATGGTCGTCAATGGCGTCACCTACACGCTGGTCGGCAACCGGCCGCCGCCCGGCACACTGGTGCTCGTTCGCTGAGCCTGCCAACAAGGAAGCGTGCGTATGAAAACGTGGATGGCAAGTTTGGCGGCAACAGGCTTCGTCTTGATGGGGGCGCAGACCCGGGCCGGCGAGTTCGTCTGGATGGAGGGCGAGGATGGCCAGGCCTCCATCAAGGTGAACAACAGCGGCTGGGGCAACACCGAGTTCCTCTCGGGCGGCAAGTGGCTGCATGTCTCCGTCGACGAGGGCAAGGTGGAGCAGGAAATGCCGGCCGAAGGCGCCCTGCTCCAGTACGCCTTCACACTGAAGAAGGCGGCGAAGCACGAAATCTGGAGCCGCATCGGCTTCGAGTTCGTGCGCTCGCCCTTCGACTGGCGGGTGGACGACGGCGACTGGACCACCGTCTCGCCCGACGAGCTGACGACCGACCTCATGGAAATCGCCCGCTGGTGTGAAGTCGCCTGGCTCAAGCTCGGCGACCGTGACCTGTCCGCCGGGAGCCACACGCTGGCCATCCGTCTGCCCAAGACGAAGAAAGCCGACGGCAAGCCCAACCGCGTGCTCTTCGCACTCGATGCCCTCTGCATTCACGAGGGGCCGTTCCATCCGAACTCGAAGTTCAAGCCGGATGAGACCGGCCGCGACGCGGCAGACGAAGCCGCCGCCCGGGTGGTTTTCGCGCTTCCCGAGGCGAAGCCGGGCGAACGCGCCAGCGTGGCGCTGGGCGGCACGTGGGAGATCGCCCGCGACGACGAGCAGTTGCCCGGCGAAGTCGCCGAGCCCATCAAGTCCCTCCCCGCTGCGCCCGTCTTCCGTGCCATCCCGGTGCCCTCGGACCGGAACGTGGTCCGCAAAGACCTGATCTTCGCCCATCGCCTCTGGTATCGCACGCGCGTGGCGGTTCCGGCGTCGATGGCCGGCCGCGCTTTCTACATCGACTTCCCGTTGAACAACCTGAACTCGACGGTCTTCGTCAACGGAACCTACTGCGGCTTCGAGCGCAACCCCTTCTGCCGCTTCCAGATCGACGTCACCAGCGGCATCAAACCCGGCCAGACCAACGAGGTCTGGGTCGGCATCAAGGATGCGTGGTACGGACGCGCGGCAGATCCGGAACGCCCGCTTAAACTTCGTCAGGCGTTCAACCGGCCGCTTTCGTACGCCAGCGACGGCTTCCAGGAACTGGACTACCCGGTCTGGAACTGCCCGCAATCGGGCATCCTTGCCACGCCGACCTTCGTGGCTGCCGGACGCGTCTACACGGCCGACCTCTTCGTGAAGCCATCGGTGGCGCGCAAGACCCTCGAGACGGAACTCACGCTGGCGAACACCGGCGCCGCCGATCTGGCCGGCGAAGTCCGGCAGGAGGCCGTCGACCCGGCCACCGGCAAACTGGAGAAGGTGCTGAACGCGCAGCCTTTTGCGGTGCCCGCCCACCAGCGCGCCAAGCTGGATCTCAGCGCGCCATGGGCCGACCCCCAACTCTGGTGGCCCGACGCACCCCATCTCTACCGCCTGCGGACGACGCTGGTCGTAGGCGGGCAGGTCATCGACACGCTGGAAACTCCCTTCGGCTTCCGTGAATGGCGCGTGCAGGGCACGCAGTTCACGCTGAATGGCGTGGTGTGGCATATGTGGGCGGACCTCGTCGGTTCGGGCGCAACACCCGAACAGTGGTTGGCGGCCTACCGGCTCGCGAACATGCGTACGCACCGCCTCTCCACGGCCGGACAGGCATCGCAGACCTCGCGCTGGCTGGGCCTTGAGCCTGCCGCCGCGCTTGAGTTTTGTGACCGCAACGGCGTCGTTGTGCGCCGGAACACCACGCTCGACGGCGAGATGATCGGCAGCGCCCTCATCGAGAAGGACCCCGAAACGATCAGGAAACAGGGCGGCTCGCAGATCAAACTGGCCCTCATGCGCAACTGGCGCGAGCAGTGCGTGGCGCAGGTCAGGGGCGAGCGCAACCACCCGTCGATCCAGATCTGGACGATCGAGAACGAATTCGCGTTCATCAACCTGATCAACCTGCTGGGCAACAGCCCGAACATGGACGCGT
>CAYQJG010000081.1:0-20980 GCA_964417715.1 uncultured Lentisphaerales bacterium
CCCTACCTCCAGCCACCCCTGCCACCAAACCATCAGCTAACGTGAATCCCACCCCGGTGGCGCAGTCAGCGCACCTCGTGGCTGGTGCCGAGCACGCGCGTGCCGAACTGCGTTGGCACGATGATCGCACGGGTGCGCTGGGTGCCGTCGGGCGAACGTGCCAGGATGGGGACAACCTCGTACTCGGTGGGGTAGCGGTATTCGGTGACGTATGAGAAGCGCGCCGGCTGCTGCGGTGCCAGCACGACTGGCGCCGCGGCCGCGGCGCGCGCTTCGGCCGCCGCCGTTTCGGCTTTCCGGCGGGCTCGGGCCTCGGCCAGCACGCGCGATTGGGCCTCGGCTTGCTCCTGCCGGGTGCGCCACACGGTCATCACCGCCTGGCGCTCGGAATCGCTTGCGAGCGTTACGTCGAATGTCTGGCCGGCGGCCTGCACCTGTGCGACCGTCTCGCTCACGGAGATCACGGTCAACTGAAGACCGTCGAGAGCGACCGTGTCGGCGCGGCGCGCATACACCCAGGTGCCGGTTGTCAGCGAAACGAAGCAGGCCATCGAGCCGGGCTGCACCAGCGGCACACCCACGACCAGCGTCCTCTCCTGTCCGTTGGTGCCGCGCAACGTCGCCGTGCTCGTATCCACGTCGAGTTGTGCATTCACGGAGGGGTTGAAGACCTTCTCCTTCCGCGGCTGATGGGTCGCAACAGTCCAGTCGCCGAGTCTGCCGCCGGGGCGCACGAACCGGGTTGTTCCCGCCAGGTCCTTGAACGCCAGTACGGGCACATGGTCGGCGCCCAGGCTCACGGCGGTCAGCAGGTAGTCGAAGACTTCCGGTCGCACGGCAAGAAGCCGCAGGTCGTTGCCGGTGCCGGCGGCTGCTCCCGCGGAGGCCATGGTCCACGCCGTCAGCGCCACGCCCCAGGCAAGACGCCATGTGGAAGCCCGGCACCTGATGTCTGATCGCTTGCGCATGATCATCTCCCTCGGATTGGCGCAAGTATACCATGATCCCTGCTCCGCAGCCCACTGCCTCTGCCGCCGGCGCTGATCCCGGTCGTTGGACAGCCGGGCGGGGGTGTGGCAGAATCCGGACATGGCTACGCGCACATACTATGTTGGTCCGCATGTGTCGATCGGCGGCGGGGTCGAGCATGCGCCCGCGAACGCGGCGGCGTTGGGTGCGACTGGGTTCGGCATGTTCACCAAGAACCAGGTTCAGTGGCACGCGGCCGCCTACACGTCTGCGAACCGGGCGCAGTTCGCCGCGAACCTGGCGACCCACCGGTTCGTGCCTCAGCAGGTGCTTCCGCACGCCGGGTACCTGATCAACCTGGCCAATCCCGACCCCGTGGCGCACGCCAAATCCATGGCCGCGTTCATCGACGAACTCCAGCGTTGTGCCCAGCTCGGGCTTGACCGGCTGAACTTGCACCCCGGCAGCCATCTGCGGCTGCTGACGCCCGAAGCGGCGCTGACGCGCGTCGCCGAGTCGATCAACACGGCCCTGTCCCAGACCAAGCACGTGACCGTGGTGATCGAGAACACGGCCGGGCAGGGGGGGTGCCTGGGGCACACCTTCGACGAGTTGGCCGCGATCCTGCGTCAGGTCGATGACCGCGATCGGATGGGCTTCTGTCTCGACACGGCGCACATGTTTGCGGCCGGCATCGACATCCGCACGGCCGACGGCTGCCGGCGCATGCTGGACGACTTCGACCGCACGGTCGGAATCGCCTATCTGCGCGGCATGCACCTGAATGATTCCAAGCCCGTCCTGAACTCGCATGTTGACCGCCACGAGTCGCTGGGCAAGGGGCAGATCGGCTGGGAACCGTTCAAGGCCATCATGCGCGATCCGCGCTGCGCCGGTCTGCCGCTCGTGCTGGAGACGCCCGACGAAGAGCTCTGGCCCGCGGAGATCAAGCGGCTGCTCGACCTGTCGGCCTGAGCGCGAACGCCCCGAAGCACCCTACTCCCGGCTCGCAACCGGCCGGGGCGTCTGCTATCGTTCCGCTATTTGCGCAAACAGACGGCACATACCGTCCAGGAGGGGTGTGATGGGTGGTTTCTTTGGCGTCGTGAGCAAGCAGGACTGCGTTTCCGATCTTTTCTACGGTACGGATTACCATTCGCACCTCGGAACCATGCGCGGCGGACTGGCCGTGCTGGGCGAACAGGGCTTCACGCGGGTGATTCACGACATTACCTCGTCGGCCTTCCGCTCGAAGTTCGAGCCCGACCTGCCCGGTTTCAGGGGACGCTCCGGCGTCGGCATCATCAGCGACTATGAGGACCAGCCGCTGGTCATCGCGTCGCATCTCGGCCAGTTTGCCATCGTCACGGTCGGCGTGATCACGAACCTGCCGGCGCTGGTGCAGGAACTCTACCAGCGGCGGCCGGTGCAGTTCTCCGAGATGAGCATCGGCGGCGTCAACCCGACCGAACTCGTTGCCACGCTGATCAACACGCAGGATTCGTTTGCGGCCGGCATCCGCTATGCCCAGGAACGCATCCAGGGATCCTGTTCGCTGCTCGTGCTGACCGAGGACGGCGCCATCTATGCCGCGCGCGATCGCTACGGCCGTACGCCGGTGATCCTGGGCGAGAAGGAAGGCGCCTTCGCCGTGGCGTTCGAAACGTGCAGTTTCCCCAATCTGGAGTACCGCGTCCGGCGCGACCTGGGGCCGGGCGAGGTCGTCAGGCTCACGGCGGAGGGCGAGGAGGTCTGTCTGCCGCCCGGCCCGGAGATGGCGATCTGCGCGTTCCTGTGGGTCTACTACGGCTATCCCGCCTCGAGTTACGAGGGACAGTGCGTCGAGAACGTGCGTTACCGCTGCGGTGAGGCCCTGGCGCGCCGTGATGCCGGCCAGTTCCAGGCCGACATGGTGGCGGGCGTGCCGGATTCCGGCGTGGGCCATGCCCTGGGCTACGCCCGCGCGGCGGCTGTCCCCTATGCGCGGCCGTTCGTCAAGTACACGCCCACGTGGCCGCGCAGTTTCATGCCGCAGGTGCAGGACCATCGCGAGCTGATCGCGCGCATGAAGCTCATCCCCGTGCCCGATCTGATCCGCGGCCGCCGCATCGTGTTCTGCGACGATTCGATCGTGCGCGGCACCCAGTTGCGCGACCAGGTGCACCGCCTCTATGACGACGGTGCCAGCGAGATTCACATGCGCATTGCCTGTCCGCCGCTGCTCTACGGCTGCCGGTTCCTCAATTTCTCGCGTTCCCGCTCGGAGATGGACCTGGCGGCGCGGCGCGCCATCAAGGAACTCGAAGGCGACTCCGCCGATATCGCGTCCTACCGTGATCCAGACGGCGAGCGCTACGGCGCCATGACGGGGCGCATCCAGCAGCGCCTGGGCTTGGCCTCGCTTCACTATCAGCGGCTGGATGACCTGCGCGCGGCCATCGGCATCCCGAGCGAGAAGATCTGCACCTTCTGCTGGAGCGGCGAGGACGTCTCCTGCAAGGGCTGCAAGGCCGGATGCGGCAAGAGTTAAGGAAGCGCTGCGGATTCTGCTATAATGTTGCTGGGTCAAAGGGGCTGTGAGGCAGATGACGATCCGCGGACTATTTGACGAAGCCGTACGGCAGGGACCGGAGACTCCCGTCCAGCGTTTCATGCAGGCGAACGAGTGGGTCACCCGGACGTATGTGGCGCTGCTTGACCGCGTGCACCACGTGGCGGGCGCGGTGTCGGATCTCGGGATTACGCCCGGACGTGATCGCGTCGCGCTGATGCTGGACAACCGTCCCGAGTGGCAGGAGATCTACCTGGCGCTGGCCGGTGCCGGCGTGGCCGTCGTGCCGCTCGATCCCAAACTGCGCCCGAGCGAGGTGGCGCACATCCTGGCCGATTCCGAGTCCACCGCCATCTTTGCCGGCGCCAAACTGAAGGAGTTGCTGGCCGGGATCCTGCCGGACCTGCCCAGTCTGCGCAGTCTGGTGTTCGTCAACGGGCCGGCGGACCACGGCACCACCTGCCACGGGCGGGCGTGTTGGGACTACGAAATGCTGCTCACGGCTGCAGCCGGACGGCTGGCGGCGGCGCGCGAGTGGTTCGACCGCCACCTGCCGGGGCGGGACGACATCGCCTCGATCATCTACACATCCGGCACCACCGGCAAGCCCAAGGGCGCCATGCTGACCCACGGCAACTTCTGTGCCGATGTCGAGGGGACGCTCAAGCTGACGCCCTTCGGGCCGCGCGACAACTTCCTGATCGTCCTGCCGCTGTTCCATGCCTATTCCTTCACCGCCAATTTCCTGGTGCCGCTCGCCAACCGGGCCAGCATGAGCTTCGTGCGCGGCATCAAGACCGTCGCCGACGACATGCGTGCCCTGCGCCCCACGGTGTTGCTGACCGTGCCGCTGATGGCCGAGAAGATGTTTGCCAAGGTCAGCCAGCGGCTGCATGCCAACTGGACGGCGCGGCTCCTGCTCGCCGTCGGGCTGCGCGATGTCGTGCGACGCAAGGTGCTCGCCTCTCTGGGCGGCCGGCTGAACTTCATCGGGGTCGGCGGCGCCGCCTGTCCCGTCGAGGTGATCGAGGGGTTCCGCCGGCTGGGCATTCCGATTGCCGAGGGCTACGGTCTGACCGAGGCCGCGCCGGGCGTCTGCTACGGCAATGAGTGGACCACCCGCCCCGGCTCGGTGGGAAAGCCGCTGCCGAACATCGAGGTGCGCATCGTTGATCCCGACGCCAGCGGCGTGGGCGAATTGCAGGTGCGCGGGCCGACCGTGATGAAGGGCTACTTCCACAATCCGGCGGCTACGGCTGAGGCGATCGACGCCGACGGCTGGCTGCATACCGGCGACCTGGCCTCGCGCGCCGGCGATGGCGACGTGACCATCCGCGGCCGCAAGAAGGCCCTGATCGTCAACCGCGAGGGCAAGAACATCTATCCCGAGGAGATCGAACAGTGCATCGCCCAGAGCCCCCTTGTGCTGGATGTGATCGTGCTGGGGTACCAGGCCGCGAGCGTGGCCGGTGAGCGCGTCGGCGCGATCGTGACGCCGAATTACGAGGCCATCGCGGCCAGTCGCGGCGGGCAACCGGTGCCCGATGCCGAGCTCGATGGCTACATGCGGCAGGTGGTGATGGCGCAGTGCCAGGCCGTCTCCGACTACAAGCACCCGCGCAAGATCGAGGTGCGTCGCGAGCCGCTGGACCGGACGTCGATCATGAAAGTGCGGCGGCATGTCTATGCCGGCACGCTGGACGAGAAATAGACGTGCCCATTCCCATCCCACCCCATGTGCGCGCCCTGTTGTTTGACTGCGATGGCACGCTCGTCGACTCCATGCCGTTGCACTGGCAGGCCTGGATCGAGGTGATGCGCGAGTTCGGCATCGAGGTCACGATCGACTTCCTGGCGCCGTACCGCGGCGCGACCGTCGCCGACATCGTCGCCGCCGCCAGCCGGGCCTATGGCCGGCCGATCGACGCGGCCGCCTTCGTGCCGCGCAAACAGGCGCGCTTCCGCGAACTGCTGCCCGGCATCCTGGAACTGACCCCCGTGGCGGATGTCGTGCGCGCCCATGCCGGCCGCCTGCCCATGGCGGTGGTGTCCGGGGGGTGCCGACGGAACGTGACGGCCTCCCTGCAGGCTACCGGGTTGCTCTCGTATTTCCCCGTGATCCTGACGGCGGATGACCCGCTGCCGGGCAAGCCCGCGCCCGATATTATGCTCGAGGCGGCGCGCCGGCTGGGCGTCGAGCCGGCGGCGTGTCAGGTGTTCGAGGATGGCGATCTCGGTCTGGCCTCCGCCCAGGCCGCCGGCATGCTGGCCACCGATGTCAGGCCGTGGCTGGTGTGAACGTGGCAGGTTGGCGAATGTCGATTTCCGAATGTCGAAGTGGCCGTCGGCTAGAACCTGATCTGGCTTTGGAATGGGTTGGGGCGCGGCGGCTTCGTCTCGGGCGGACGCGAGGCGGGCGGCGGCATGCCGCGATTGGCCGTTGGTGCCGTCGCCGCCGGCCAGAGGCGGATCAGCGCATACATGCCGTCCTTGTCGCCGCCCGACGCGTCCTGCACGCTGTTCTCAGGCGATTCGATCTGCTGCGCTGTCCAGCCCGAGAGCGCCAGCAGCCCCTGTTCTTCGTCCAGGTCGACGGCCGTCCAGGCGTTGTCCTTGTAGCTTGTGCCCGTGCCGCCGAGACGGGTATCGAACAACGGACGCCGCAGGTCGCGCGAGAGCACCAGGACGCTTCCCGAGGAAGGACGGCCGAAGGAGCCCACCCCGCCAGCCGACATGTTGCTGCCGGCCAGGTAGACCCGGCCCCAGCGGTCCCAGGCGAAATCGCCCACGGCCGTCCCCAGGAAGGCCTGGTGCAGCGGTTCGCCCTGCGGCGTGACCTCCGTGAGCAGCGTGGAGGAGCCCCGTCCGCCGCCGAACACGTAGCCCATGAAGGGCGACTTGCGCGTGATGTCGCGCGGGGCGCGGTGCAGCACGGTGTTGCCGCCGTCGCACCAGCCCACGGCCAGGATGTTGCCGTTCGGCATCCACAGCGCCAGGCGGATGCGACCGTCGGCCATCAGTTCCTGCGCCTTGACCTGCGCGTAGCTCCATCCCCACAGTGACCACCCCTTGCCGGCCAGGAAGGGTTGCTGCTGCACGCGGTCGACCTGCCTGAACCCGTAGCTGATGCCGCCCTCGAGCGTACCGCCGTTGGTGTACGGCCGGCGCGCATACCCGGGCGTCTGCTGGCTGCGCGTCGAGCCCGTAATCGACGCCGTGACCGTGTCGCCTGCACCCAGCGCGAGCACGACCTTGAACCCCTTTTCAGAACGGAACGTCACGCTTCCCGGCGCGAAGTCGGCGCCCACCAGCCATTGGTCCCCGGCGCCGCCGGCCTGCCCGAGCGCCAGCAGTTTCGCCCGGATCTGCGGCGCATCGGCTTCGTCGCCGAAGGGCGTTGCCGCGCAGGCGGCCGGAACCGACGCAAGAAGGACGGTGGCGAGCAGCGCGACCATGGACAGCGCGTTCATCGGCAAGACGGTGCCAGAAACAGCGGCAACCCGCAAGCGCAAGCGCGCTTTTCCTGCTTGCGCCGGCCGTGGGCTTGGCTGACACTGGGCCAATGGTTGCCAGCCCCTTTCAGCTTGTTTCCGACTTTCAGCCCACCGGCGATCAGCCCGAGGCCATCGCGGCTCTGGTCGCCGGACTCGACAAGGGCTGCCGTCGCCTGACACTGGAAGGCGTCACCGGCTCGGGCAAGACCTTCACGATGGCCAATGTGATCGCCAGCCGGGGGTTGCCGGCCCTGATCGTCTCGCACAACAAGACGCTGGCCGCGCAGCTATTCGCCGAACTCAAGGCTTTCTTCCCGCACAACGCCGTCGAGTTCTTCATCAGCTACTACGACTACTACCAGCCCGAAGCCTATATTCCGCAGACCGACACCTACATCGAGAAGGACGCCTCGATCAACGAGGAACTCGAGCGTTACCGGCTGGCGGCGACCAACTCCCTGCTGTGCCGGCCCGATGTCATCGTCGTGGCGTCGGTGTCGTGCATCTACGGCCTCGGCTCGCCCGAAGACTACCGTACGATGCTGGTCGACCTGCGTCCCGGCCTGGAACTCGAACGCGATGCCATGCTGGGCAAGTTGGTCGATATCCAGTACGCGCGCAACGACTACGAGCCCCAATCCGGCACGTTCCGCGTCCGCGGCGAGGTCGTCGACGTCTTTCCCTCGTACAACAAGAGCGGCGTGCGCGTGACGTTCTGTGGCGACGAGGTCGAGTCGCTGCGCGATCTCGATCCCACGACCGGTCGCATGGGCGCCACGCTCGAACGTGCGGTGATCTCGCCGGCGCGGCACTTCGTCATGCCGCGCGAGAAGCTCGATCCAGCCGTGGCCCGCATCCGTGCCGAACTCGACGCGAGCGTGCGCGCGTTCGAGGCGCAGGGCAAGCTGCTCGAGGCGCAGCGTCTCAAGCAGCGCACCGAGTTCGATCTCGAGATGCTGCGTGAGCTGGGCTACTGCAACGGCATAGAGAACTACTCGCGGCATCTAAGCGGCCGCCCCGCCGGTGCGCCGCCCGCCTGCCTGATCGACTACTTCCCGCCCGATTTCCTGACGATTATCGACGAGTCCCACGTGACGCTGCCGCAGATCCGCGGGATGTTCAACGGCGATCAGGCGCGCAAGGGGACGCTGGTGGAGCATGGCTTCCGGCTGCCGTCCGCCAAGGACAACCGGCCGCTCTGTTTCGACGAGTTCCTCGGTCGCGTTGGCCCGATCATCTTCGCCTCGGCCACGCCCGGTCCGTACGAGCGGCAGGTCAGCGCGTGCACCGCGGCGCAGGTGATCCGCCCGACCGGGCTGCTCGATCCGCCGGTGGAGGTGCGCCCGCTTGGGAACCAGATTGACGATTTGATGGAAGAGATCCGGCGCACCGCGGCGGCCGGTGATCGCACGCTGGTGACGACGCTTACCAAGCGCACGGCCGAGGATCTGGCGCAGTACCTGCGCGAGTCGGGCCTACGGGTCGAGTACCTGCACTCCGACCTCGACGCCATTGAGCGCGTCGACGTGCTGGGCCGGTTGCGGCGCGGCGCGTTCGACTGCCTGGTGGGGATCAACCTGCTGCGCGAGGGGCTGGATCTGCCGGAGGTCGCGCTGGTGGCCGTGCTGGATGCGGACAAGGAAGGGTTCCTGCGCTCCGATACGGCGTTGATCCAGACCGCCGGACGCACGGCGCGCCACATCGACGGGCGCGTCATCCTGTACGCCGACAAGGTGACCGACTCGATGCAGCGCATGATCGAGACGACGTCGCGGCGGCGCACGCTGCAGGAGACCTACAACCGCGAGCAGGGGATCACGCCGCGCAGCGTGAAACGCATGATTAACGAGCACCTCGGCGTGACGCAGGCGGCGCGCGAGGTCGAGGAGCGGGCTGTGGCGGAGAGCCACGAGCAGTACGATATCGTTCGCACGATCAGCGATCTGGAGCGCGAGATGCTTGAGGCGGCCGGTGCGATGGAGTTCGAGCGCGCGGCGCAGTTGCGTGACGAAGTGCGCGAGCTGAAGCGCATGCTCGAGGGCCCCGAGTCCGTGCCCGCCGCGCCGGCGGCAGCGCCGAAGCGCGCCCGGACGCGCTACCCGACTGTCTCCGGCAGCGCGCCGAGGACGTTCAAGTGAAAGAGAGGCCGCAGACGGAAGGCGAAAGGGAATTGGGTAGGGACGCCTCTCCGAGGCGTCCGCAGACGGAAGGCGAACGGGAGTTCGGTAGGGACGCCTCTCCGAGGCGTCCGCAGACGGAAGGCGAACAGAAGTTCGGTAGGGGCGCCTCCCCGGGGCGTCCGCAGACGGAAGGCGAACAGGAGTTCGGTAGGGACGCCTCTCCGAGGCGTCCGCTCGGGCGTGGCCGGGTCGGCCGTTCGTTCCTATTCATGGCCGTGCTCGTGGCAGGTGGTGCCTGCGGCGCGTGGGCGCAGACGGCGACACCTGCCACAGCGGCTGGCGCGGCGGGCTACACGCCGGCTGATCGTCCGGCGGCCGTGCGGTTGCCGCGTGCGGTTCCTTCTGCGCGCGTCGTCATGGCGGCCACGCAGGCGGCACTCGACAGGCACGGGTTTGGCGTTGGCCTGATCGACGGCCGTGATGGCGCCAAGACGCGGCAGGCGCTCGCCGACTTCCGCCGGAGCAGGGGGGGCATCGACGAAGAACAGGCCCGCATGCAGTTGCTTGACCAACCCCTGCCGGCCTTTGTCTCGTATGCGATCACCAGCAACGATCTGGCCCAGGTGGGGAGCGCGCCTGCAGACTGGGAGGAGGCGGCGGCCCAGCCTGCGATGGCCTGCGAGTCGCTTGTGGAGTGGATCAGCGAGAGATTTCACGTCTCCGAGCGGCTGTTGGCGGCCCTGAACCCCGAAGTCGCCGACTGGGCTTCCGCACCTGCGGGCACGTTGTTGCGCGTGCCGAACGTGCGCTCCGACGATACCGAGTTGCCCAAGGCGGGTTCGATCCACATCGACACCGGCCTATTCCGTCTGCGCGTCTACGATGCGACCGGCAACCTGTTCGCCTCATTTCCCTGCTCGATCGCGCGTGACCGCACCAAGGTGCCGGTGGGCGAACTCACGGTGTCGAGCGTGGCGCCGAACCCCAACTACACGTTCGATCCGGCCAACTTCCCCGAGTCGGTACGCGCCCAGGCCATCGGGCACAGGCTGATCCTGCCACCCGGTCCGAACAATCCGGTGGGCATGTTCTGGCTCACGCTGAGCCAACCCGGTTACGGCGTCCATGGCACGCCGCGTCCTGCGACTATCGGCAACATGGAGTCGCACGGCTGTTTCCGGCTGTGCAACTGGGATGCGCGCACCCTCGGCGGCGTAGTCACGGTAGGCATTCCGGTGCGGATCGACGCGCCGTGAGCGCAGTTCGGGTTTCCACCTGTTGACTTTCCCCCTGCTGCGGTATCTGGTACAAAGGAAGGCCACAGCAGGAGAACCGCGCATGAGCACACGCCGCGCCAGCCAGCACCGCCAGACCCGCGAAACCGACATCGCGATGACCCTCGATCTCGACGGCACTGGCCGTCACGCCATCGAAACCGGCATTCCGTTCATGAACCACATGCTCGAACTCTTCGCACGGCATGCTCTGGTCGACCTCGATGTCAAGGCCACGGGCGACTTGGCCGTCGATTACCACCACACGGTCGAAGACCTGGGCCTTGTGCTGGGAACGTGTCTCGATCAGGCTCTGGGCGACCGCCGCGGCATCCGGCGCTATGGCAGTTGCCTGCTGCCGATGGATGAGTCGCTCAGTCAGGTGGCGCTGGACTTGGGCGGGCGTCCCTTCCTCGTCTACCACATGGCCTGCCGCAAACAGAAGATTCGCGACTTTGACGTCAAGTTGATCGAGGAGTTCCTGCGGGCGTTCGCCGTTCAGGCGCACCTCAACCTGCATGTGAAGCACCTCTATGGCGACGAAGTGCATCACGCCTACGAATCCGTCTTCAAGGGTGTGGCGCGCGCGTTGCGCCAGGCGGTCGAGCACGACCCGCGCGAGCTCGGCATCCCGTCAAGCAAGGGCGTGCTATGATCATCCTGCCGGCCATCGATCTGAAGGGCGGCCACTGTGTCCGGCTCTGCCAGGGACGCGCCGACCAGGCCACGGTCTATGGTGACGATCCCGTCGCCATGGCGCGCCATTGGCTTGACCTGGGCGCCCGACACCTGCACGTGGTCGATCTGGACGGCGCCTTCGCCGGCAAGCCGGCGCACACCGCGGTGATTGCCCGCATTGTGGCGGCGACCGGCATCCCGGTTGAGGTCGGCGGCGGCCTGCGCACCGACGAGGATGTCGCCGAGATTCTGGGTGCGGGCGTGGCACAGGCCATCATCGGCACGCGCGCGCTGGCCGACCCGGTCGCCCTCGGGCGCATGGTCGCGCGCTGGGGCGACCACATCGCCGTGGGGATTGACGCCCGTGATGGCTTTGTCCAGGTCAAGGGGTGGGTTGAGACGACCCGCACGCGGGCGGTCGACCTGGCCCGGCAGGTGGAGACCCTGGGCGTCGGCACGATCATCTACACCGACACCGCCACCGACGGCATGCTGGCCGGGCCCAATGCCGACGCGATGGACCAGATGTGCCGCGCGGTGCGCTGCCGGGTGGTGGCCTCCGGCGGCATCAGCACGGCCGAGCACATTCGCCAACTCGTCCGCCTGGGACATGCCAATCTGCACGGCGTGATCGTGGGCAAGGCGCTCTACGAAGGCCGGACCACACTGCCTGAACTGCTGGCTGCCGCCGGCTGAGGAATTCCCATGCTCGACCAAGTCCGCCTGACGACGCTGCCCAACGGAACCCGCATCATCACCTCGCCGCAGCCCGACGCCGAGAGCGCGGCCGTGGGGATCTGGATCGGTGTCGGCGGCCGGTACGAGTCAGCTGCGCTGACCGGCGCCAGCCACTTCATCGAGCACATGCTCTTCAAGGGCACGCGCCGGCGCAGCGCGCGCGCCATCTCGCAGGCCATCGAAGGGCGGGGTGGCTACCTGAACGCCTACACGCAGGAGGACGGCACCTGCTACTACGCGCGCCTGCCGCACGAGTTCTGGCACGAGGCGCTGGATGTGCTGGCCGACATGTACCTCGAGCCGCGGCTGACGCCGGCCGACCTGGCGCGCGAACGCGATGTGATCATCGAGGAACTGCGCATGTACCGCGATCAGCCGCAGCATGTCGTGCAGGAGCAGTTCACCGAAGCCGTCTGGCCCGGGCACGCGCTCGGGCGGCCGCTGGCGGGCACCGAACGGTCGCTCAAGGCCATGACGCGCGACCGGCTCGACGCGTTCCGCCGCGCGCACTACACGCCGGCCGCCACGGTATTCGCGTTCGCCGGCCGGATCACGCACGATGCCTGCGTTGAGCAAGTCACGCGGCTGGTCGGCCAGCGTCCGGCCGGCAGGAGTCCCACGCCGAAGGCATTCCCGGCACGCCTGCCGCAGGAGCGCATCCGCCTGGTCCGACGTGAGATCGAGCAGGTGCACGCTGTGATCGGGTTCCGCACCTTCGGCCGGCACGACCCGCGGCGCTTCGCGCTGCGCGTGCTGAACGGCGCGCTGGGCGAGAACATGAGTTCGCGCCTGTTTCAGATTGTGCGCGAGAAGCACGGCCTGGCCTACTCGGTGCAGTCGAGCTACCAGTTGCTGGGCGACACCGGCGCGGTCACCGTCTCGGCCGGGCTGGATCGCGCGCGCGCCGACCAGGCGCTGCGCCTGGTCGCCAGCGAGATCGATCGCATCCGCCGCAAGCCGATGGGCCCGGCCGAATTACGCCGGACGCGCGATTACCTGCTGGGCAGTTTCCGCCTCGGACTCGAGGGCGCCAGCAGCCAGATGACCTGGGCGGGCGAAGGACTGCTCCAGTACGGCAAGTTCATCTCTCCCGACGCGGTGATCGCCAAGCTGAAGGCGATCACGGCCGATGATGTCCAGTGTGTGGCGCAGCAGATCCTCGACCCGCGCAGGTTGACGGTGGCGCTGGTCGTGCCGCAGGATCACCCGTTGGACGAGGCGGGGTGGCTGAAGACGCTGGCGTTAATCTGATTGTCCTTGAGCAGCCGACGGCCTATCGCGGGTCCCGTCCTGTTGCCGCCACTGCACGGACGATGCGTCGTTCAACAAGCCGCATTTCCTGGAAGGCCGGGTCTTGCTGGATGCACCTCAGGAGTTCCAAAGTGTCGGGTTCGACTGTCGCGAAGTGTAGCATCGAAAAGACTCCTTGGGCACCTCTCCCACCGCACAGAGGAAGGTGAGAGCCTTCGGCTCCAGTTCCCGCAGCGATTGGGCCACTTCGACGATGCATCCCAGGCCGAATAGCGCCAAGAGCAAGCGCCAATCATCGAGCGTTCCATACTCAGGGACGCGGCCAATCACGTATTTCCGGTGCTGTTGGATGTCCAGTGCAACCGGGTCGGCATCCCAGAAAATGTGTTTGGAGAAGCGCACGGGGGATCGCACTCAGTAACAAACCCAGTCTAGCAGACACGGAGCGGATAGGGAAAGCATTGACGAATGTCGATCCGCAGAACACCGAAGTTCCTCCGGTCGGTGCCGACGGCCACTTCGGCATTCGAAAATCGACATTCGGCAATCCTATACCTGGCGCACGAGCGACAGAACGCCATTTGCTGAGACGCGATTGACGTGACGTACATACTGTAGTACCGTGTACGTCATGAACACAAAACTTACATTGCGGATGGATGTACAACTGGTTCAGACCGCCAAGGCGGAAGCAGTCCGACGGGGAAAATCTGTTTCTCAGATGGTGGGAGAGTTCTTCGACGCCCTGACATCAAAGCGTCAGGCGGGCCCCGCTCTTCCTCCGATTACAGCATCATTGGTGGGCGTTCTGAAAGGACGCGACGTTTCTGAATCAGACTATCGAAAGCATCTTCGGGAGAAGCACTCATGAGAGTCTTGTTCGATACGAACGTCGTGCTGGACGTTCTCCTCGCGCGGCAGCCCTTTGTCGCCGCCGCCTCTGAGTTGTTTGGACTGGTCGAGCATTCCCAAATCGAGGGATTGCTGTGTGCGACCACAATCACCACCATAGACTACCTGCTAATTCAATCGATACCGCGTCCCGCCGCCCATCAGGCGCTGCGGAAACTGCTGGCACTGTTCGAGATTGCATCGGTCAACCGTGCCGTTCTGGAGGAGGCGCTCAAGAGTAGGGTCGCGGACTTCGAAGATGCGGTGCTCGATCAAGCCGGCAGGCTCGCCGGGGCTGAAGTTGTGGTGACCCGGAATCAAAGGGATTTTCGCCTCTCATCATTGAGGATTCTCGGGCCTGATGAGTTTCTCTCCAGTTTCCGGGGATAGGCACTGCGACCGCAGGTAGTGTTTCTGAGACAAGTTGACCGCGCACGCGGCCTGACGCACCTGCCACTCCTCAACACGCCCATGCTGCTCGATGTGGTCATGGCTCGTGATTCTGTATGCGCGTGCCGGTTGCCGCCTGGGGTGGACTCTGCGCCGCCCGCGTTCCATGTCTGGCGCCGATTGCGGCGTCGGGTGGGTGAGCGCCAGCACAATCGGTCGCTCGCTCCGCGATCTCTGCGACTCTGCGGTGACGAATGTCGATCCGCAGAACACCGAAGTGCCCCCGGTCGGTGCCGACGGCCAATTCGGCATTCGAAAATCGACATTCGGCAATCTGCGGTTCCATCCTCCGATCCAACCAGCCGCAGGCCAGCGGCGGGACTGAACCTCGGTCCCTGGCCGTCCAGCCGCACCCCGGCCACCGGTCGCCATTTCCTGATCTGAACGCGCCCCCGCGCGCAACACCTCCCGCGGTTTCGTGTTCGATATTCTGCGGTTCGGATATTCTCCTGTCGTGCTGTTCATGGTAGAGTGAAACCGATGAATATTTTGGATCGAGTGTCTGGCCCGGCCGATCTGCAGGGGCTGAGCGCATCCGAGCTGGATGCGCTGAGCATCGAACTGCGCGCGCGCATTCTCGCCACCGTGAGCCGCAATGGCGGGCATCTGGCGGCCAATCTGGGCGTGGTTGAACTGACGCTGGCGCTGCTGCGCGCGTTCACCCCGCCAAACGACAAGATTCTCTGGGATGTCGGCCACCAGACATACGCCTGGAAACTGCTGACCGGCCGGCGCGAGGCGTTCGACACGATCCGCCTGCCGGGCGGACTCTCCGGCTTCCAGAAACGCACCGAGAGTCCATTTGACGCCTTTGGCGCCGGGCATGCCGGCACCGCGCTCTCCGCCGCGCTGGGCATGGCCGTGGCGCGCGACCGCCGCGGCGGCGGCGAATACGTTGTGGCGGTCATCGGCGACGCCTCCATGGGGAACGGGATCTCCCTCGAAGCGCTCAACAACATTGAGGGCACGACCGGCCGTCTGATCGTCGTGCTGAACGACAACGAGATGTCGATTGGCGGCGCCGTCGGGTCGCTGTCGCGTCACTTCGGCCGCCTGCTGTCCAGTCCGAAGTACAACCGCTGGAAAGCGGCCGCCGAGCGCTTTGGACAGCAGTTGCGGATGTCGCCGTTGCGAAACGCCTACCACCGCACCGAGAAGGCCGTCAAGAGCCTGTTCCTGGCGAATGCGCTGTTCGAGGAGTTCGGACTGCGCTACATGGGGCCGATCGACGGCCATGACCGGCAGGCCGTCGAGGACGCGCTGGCGATTGCCAAGTCCTACGACCGGCCGATCCTGCTGCACGTGGCGACGCAGAAGGGACGCGGCTATCGGGCGGCCGAGGAGGCACCCGAACGTTGGCACGGCGTGGGGCGGTTCGACGTGGCGACGGCCGACATCGTTGAAAGCAAGCCCGGCTACTCGCACGTCTTGGGTGCATGTCTGACGCAACTGGCCGACCGCGATCCGCGCGTGGTGGCGGTTACCGCGGCGATGTGCACCGGTACCGGCCTGACGGAGTTCCAGTCCCGGCATCCGACGCGGTTTTTTGATGTCGGCATCTGCGAAGAGCACGCGGCGGTGTTCGCCGCCGGCCTGGCCGCCGAGGGGCTGCGGCCGGTTGTGGCCGTCTATTCGACGTTCATCCAGCGAGCCGTGGACTGCATCATGCACGATGTGTGCCTGCAGCATCTGCCGGTTCTGTTCTGCCTGGACCGGGCCGGCGTCGTCGGCAGCGATGGCCCCACGCATCACGGTGTGTTCGACATCGCGATGCTGCGGTCTCTGCCGGGGTTGACCATCATGCAACCCCGCGACGAGGCCGAGTTGGCGCGCATGCTGGTCACCGCGCTGGGGCATGACGGCCCGACCGTCATCCGCTATCCGCGCGACGCCGGGCCGGGCATGCCGGTCCCCGACGTGTCCGAACCGTTGGCGATCGGAAACGCCGAGGTTGTTGAACCCGTGGCAGGTGGTACGGCGGGCGCGGTCTGGTTCTGGGCTCTGGGCGACATGCTGCCGCTGGCGTGCGCGGCTGCGCAGGTCCTGCGCGGCGCGGGCATCGCGGCCGGCGTGGTCAACGCGCGCTTCGTCAAGCCGCTGGACGTGCGGTTGCTCAACGAACAGGCCGCCACCGGGGCCGTGTTCGCCACGATCGAGAATGGCGTCAGGGCGGGCGGATTCGGATCGGCGCTGCAGGAGGCGCTGGCCGAGCAGGCGCGGGCGAATGCCGTGCTGCGTTTCGGCTGGCCCGACGCGTTCGTGGAGCAGGGGACGACGGCTGGCCTGATGGCGGCCCATGGCCTGACCGCCCCGCAGGTGGCGGGGCAGGTGATGGCACGGATGGGGGGAGGGGAGGGTGGAGGGCGGATGGTGGGGGGCGTGAGCCAGTGAACCTTGGTAACTGCTCGGAAAGGAAGGGTTCACGGTTCAAGGTTCACGGTTGACGAATGTCGAACCGCAGAACACCGAAGTGCATCCGATTGATGCCGACGGCCACTTCGACATTCGAAAATCGACATTCGGCAATCTGCGGTTCTCCCTGCGCGACCTGACGGGCGGTCAGGCAGCGGCGGAACTGAACCCTGGCACTTGAGCAGTTGCGAACCGTGAACCATTGAACCGTGAACCTTGGAACCGCGGACAGCACAAGGGGGTACAGATGAAACTGGCAAACAAACTGGCGGTCAAACCCAACGCGAAGGTGGATCTGCGGCAGTGGCGTGCCGATGATTCGCCGGGCTGCAAGGACAAGGTACACGCCGTCAAGGAGTTGTCTGCCCACCTGGATGAACTGTGCCGTCTTCAGTACCGGCTCTATGCCGAGAACCGCCGCGCCGTGCTGGTCGTGCTGCAGGGACTTGATGCGGCTGGCAAGGACGGCGCCATCCGCCACGTGTTCGGCGGGCTGAATCCCCAGGGATGCCGCGTCACTGCCTTCAAGACGCCGACGGCGCAGGAACTGGAGCAGGACTTCCTGTGGCGCATTCATCAGGCCGTGCCGCCGCGCGGCGTGATTGGCATCTTCAACCGTTCGCATTACGAGGACGTGCTGATCGCACGCGTGCGCAATCTCGTGCCGGAACCGGTGTGGCGTGCCCGCTACGGGCAGATCAACGCATTCGAAGAGCACCTCGCCGCGAACGGGGTCGTGCTGCTGAAATGCTTCCTGCATGTCAGCCGGGAAGAGCAGTCCAGACGATTGGTTGAGCGACTGGACGACCCTGAACGCAACTGGAAGTTCTCAACCGGTGACATCGAGGAACGTCGGTATTGGGCCGCCTACCAGCAGGCCTATGCCGAAGCCTTGGGCCGCTGCAGCACCAAGACGGCGCCGTGGCACATCATCCCGTCGGATCGCAAGTGGTACCGGAACTGGGCGATTTCGCGCCTGCTGCTCGAGACACTGCGAGGCATGGACCTTCAGTTTCCACCGCCGCTGGCCGATGTGCGCGCCCTCCGCCGTCGCCTGCTCGCGGTGGGCAGGAAAGGCCGGGGCAAGGCTGGGGGCTGAGCCCCCGTTCTGCGAGAGGTGTTGCGTGAGGGGCGCGGAAGGTGCCGATGGATCGCAACGGGACGGAACGACGCAACCGATGCACGCGATGACCTCAACAGGAGATGGATGTATCCGCGCCTGCGGCGCCAACCGTTCCGCGCCGCTGCGGCAGGTGTCGCGCCCAACTCTCGCAGAACGGGGCTGAGGGCAAGCACCGAGGCCGTGGCAGGCGGCACCATGACCGCAACGGTCGTGCCTTCAGCCTTCGCCTCGCGTCGCCTCAAACAGCCCAATCAGTTTCCCAACCTCAGTCATTTCGTTGAGATCATACGTCACCGTCTGACGTGCGGCGGCGGCCAGGCGGGCGCGCGCGGCCGCGTCCGAGAGCAGCATGGCAAGCGTATCGGCAAGTTCGCATGGATCGTCGGGACTCACCAACTGCCCGTTGTGCCCATCGGTGATGAGTTCGCCGGCGGCGCCCGCCGCGGTGGTCACCACCGGCGTGCCGCAAGCCATCGCTTCGGCCAGCACATTGGCGAACCCGTCCCGGTCGCCATCGCGGAGACGGCGGCTGGGCAGAACCAGCAGCGTGGCGGCTGCGATCCGCGCCAGCACCTGCGCATGCGGCTGGGCAGACTCCATGCATACGCGTGTCGCCAGGTCGGCCCTGTGGATGGCATGTTCGAGCGCGGCGCGCTCCGGACCGTCGCCGATCATGTGGCAGGTGTAGGCGACCCCGCGATCCGAGAGCAACCGGCACGCGGCCACCAGCGTGTCGAATCCCTTCTTCGGCACCAGCCGTCCGACGGCCAGCAGTCGGTTGTCGCGCGCCGTGTGGTCGGCGGGGGGCGGTGCCGGCGCAAGGGGTTGCCCGTGCCGGATCAGGTGAATGCGGGCGGGCGGCAGCCCGGCCCGGAGCAGGGCATCGAAGCCTGCCTGCGTGCAGGCGGCGATGCCGGCGGCGCTGCGCAACCGGCGGTTGGTTTCGGACGGGGGACGCGTGAAGACGTCCCAGGCGTGGACGCTGCACGTCCAGGGGATGCCGCAGGCGGCGGCAGCGACGCCGGCCAGGTCGGCCGGCAGCCAGGCAAAGTGCGCGTGCAGTTGACGGGCGCCGCCGGCCGCCAGGCGCTCGGCCAGCGCACGGGCGTGTGGCAGGTGGCGCAGCAGCCGTGCAGCCAGGACGGGGTTGCGCATGAGTTCGGCGCCGGCCCGGCGCAGTAACCCGTGCGCGGCCACGTTGGCGGCGCCGCCTGAGGGGCGTCGCGTGTCAAGCGTGTCCAGCGCGATCACATCCACGGTCCAACCCAGCCGGCGCAGAGCCTCGATCTCGCGGGCGATGAACGTCTCGCCCGGCGCGACTCGGTCGAGCAGGTAGGTGATGGATCGGGCCATGCAGGTAACGTCACACAATGGGTGATTGTCGACAAGTGGAAAGTGTCCCCGCGTGCGGGAACAGCCGCCAACTGCGCGCACGGTTCGTCCCTTGGGCGACAGAAGGAACTGGCGGGTTGACTGCGGCCATGCCCACCGAGGATAATCGGGGTACCGCCGTCAAGGGCAAGGAGTTGCTGACATGAAGACGACTGCGACTGTGCCGGTGTTCATCGGGTTGCTGGCTTGGGCAGGTGCAGCCCACGCCGGTCCATCGGTCGCCACGAATCTCACGATCCGTGCGGCCGTGGCGTTGGCGGTCAGCGAGAACGCCGAACTGAAGAGCAGGCACGCCAAGTGGGAGGGCATGCTGGAGCGACCGCTCCAGGCCGGGACGTTGCCCAACCCGATGTTCACGTATAGTTATGGCGACGCCTTCGGAGATGGCGGCAGCAATATGCCCAGCGCGGTCGAGCAGCGCTTCATGGTGCAGCAGGACTTCCCCTGGTTCGGCAAGCGCAGGCTCCGGGCGGAACTTGCCCGCAAGGATGCCGAGATCATGCGTCGCGAGCTTGAGACGACGACCCTTGACGTGGTGATGATGGTCAAGGAGAGCTACTTCAGCCTGTACGCGGTGCAGCAGGCCATCGCGATCACGCGGGAGGAAGACGGGATCATACGGCGGATGGAGAAAGTCGCCGAGACGATGTATGCCACGGGTGAGCGCGCGCAGGTCGATGTGCTGAAGGCGCAAGCCGAGATCACGATGCTGAAGCAGAAGCTGCTCGAACTCCAGTCACAGGAGAACACGCTCCAGGCGAAGCTGAACACCCTCCTCAACCGAAGGGCGGATGCGCCGCTGAGATTGGCCGCAGCGGTGCCGGAAACAGGTTCCAACAGCACGGCCGAGGTTCTCTTTGCGCTGGCGTCGGCGAACCGTCCGGAAATACGCGCGGCACAGGCGCAAGTCGAGCGGTCCGAACTGGAGCGCAGGCTGATGGCGAAAGAATTCCTGCCGGACTACAGACTCGGTTTTGAGTACCGCAACATCGAGGCTGGAAACGACATGTTCATGGTCACCGTCGGCGTGGACCTGCCCATCTGGCGGTCGAAGTACCGGGCTGGTGTGCGGGAGTCCGAGAAGATGCGGGTGTCCAGTCAGGCGGCGCGCGAGGCTGCGGAGCGGCAGAGCGCGTTCGATGTGCAGGATGCCGCGTTCAAGCTTCAGACCGCCCGGCGCACGCTGGAGTTGTACCGCAAGGAGCTCTTTCCCCAGGCGGTCGCACGGTTCAACGCCAGCGAGGCCGGCTACCAGACGGGCAAGGTGGATTTCATGGACTTCTTGGAAAGCCAGCGGTTTCTGCTGAGCATCCGCATCATGGCCGCCATGGCGGAGGGCGACGTCGGCATGCAGTTTGCCCGCCTGGAGCGGGCGGTAGGGGCTGACGTGACTTCACCTCTGAACGCAGGGGAAATGGGGCCTTGAGCCGCGTATCGCTCCACCCTCAACGCGACGCGCGGCTGGCCGCCCACTTCGAGTTCGCTGTCCAGTATGCGGCCCGTGCGCTGCCGCACCCCCGTATCGAAACATGGCGCTGACGTCACACAATTCACGCGTTCGGACAAGCGGAGAGGGCGCCCAGGGTGCACGAAATGGATGTAGGGATGCGGCAGTTTGCAGTTGATTCTGCGCCAAT
>CAYQJG010000082.1:0-20691 GCA_964417715.1 uncultured Lentisphaerales bacterium
GCGTCTCCGGCGTCGTGAACGCCGGCTGCGGCTCCCACACCCAGGTCTCATCCTCAACCTCGACATACACATTCGTGCCGTAGAGCGGGTTCTCACTGCCGCCGCCGAGGATGGACGCCGGCGCCTCAGTTTCCACATACACGCCGCCAATCCACCGACTAGGCGCCCCATCCACAATCCACCCCGCCGCACATGAGCACGCCGCCATCAGCACGACCGCCCCCAACCCCCATCTGCCAACCCCGTTTCGCATACTGCCTCCGCGTCGTGCCCGTTGTGCCGTAGTGGTTGAACCCCTGAACCGCTGAACCGTGAACCTCTCAACCTCTCCAACCTAGTCACTCTTCCGCATCACCTGCACCACCCCATTCGTCGCCGTACTCTCGATCACCAGCACATCGCCGAACCCGAACGAGTAGTCCCGGTCCGCCACCCACACCAGGTTCGTAGCCCCCGCATAGCCGCACGTCCCCAGCACATAACTGGCGCCCTGACTCTCCCGCCGCACCGTCGCCGTGCCCGTCGCCGCCGCGTCGAACCGCACCAGCACCGCCACCGTCGCCCAACTACTGTTCGCCTGGCTGTTCGTCAGCGCGACCACGCCGCCCGCGAACCGCCGGCTCACGGCATCCCCGCCGGCCAACGCCGCCAACGGAAGCAACAGCGCCATCAGCACAACACGCTTCATAGTTCACCCCACGGAATCCGCGGCGCGTAGGACGGCGTCGGCGTCGCCTCCTCCTCCGCCGGGATCTGCCCCTCAAGGAACCCCTTGTAGTGCGCGATCGCCGCCACGCCATACACCGCGTTGCGCAACCAGCGCAGGTACTTCTCCGACTCGGCGTAGGCCAACTGCATGTCCACGCCCAACACCGTCCCCATCTCCAGCGCCACCAGGTAACAACTGATGATGACCGCGTGCCGGGCGCAGTAGTCCGCCAGGTACGACGCCGTCGTGCTCACGTCCACCGAGGGATCACGATTCAGGCAGTCGCGAAACCCCGCCACCACCCCCGACACAATTGCGGCCAACCGCCCGGCCTTCGTCGGGTTCGCCACCAGCCACGCGTCGTACTCCGCACGCAGCGTTGTCGGCATCGCGCCCAGCACATACGCCTCATCGACCACTATCCAGGTGACCGCCATGCCGATCCTCCTCAACCACTGAACCGTGAACCTGCCAACCGCTCAACCATCAACGCCCCACACCTAACGCCGGAAATCAACATTCGTCCCTCGCACCCCTGACATCGGTCCTTGCCCCGTCTGCAAACACCCGTTCTTGACACCCACCCGCCACCGGCGCATGCTCGGGTACGGCGATGTGACTTTGGGGCACAAATGACCCTGACAGGGACAAGGAAGACCATGGCATGTTGGATTACACGGTTTTGCTGGGCCATGACACTTGGTGTACTGACTGCCCACGCCGAAACGACCGATCGTGCCGCCATGGATACCACCACGAACGTGGTCTATTCGGGAGTCTTCTCCATATCTGGAAACGGCCCCCGCGGCGGTCCAAACCAATTCTTGGTGTTGAGGCAAACAACGACACGAGAGAAGTTCTACGCGTCACGCACGATCTCAACGAGCACCAACACATTTCCAGTCGGCATCTGGCATATGGGCGTGCCACTACTCGACAACCAGACCTGGCCAGTCAAGGCCGATTCAATCATCGCTCAGGAACTGTCTTTCCTGGTGAACGGCACCGTGTTCTACGACGCCCTCTTCAAAAACCGACCTTCTGGAGGATTGCGCCTTCGCCGACAACTGTCCGGAACGTACGAAATGGCGTCTGCGACACAGGCGATAGTGTCCGTACAGGGTCATTTCCCGCGAAGGATTACCGATTTCAACATATCGACAGAGACCGTGGACCCTCGCGTTGAACCAGTCGCGTTTGAGTTCATCCCAACCCCCGCCTCATGCCAACTCAATATTGTTACCAGCAATACACTTGTCTGGACGAAGTACAACGCGGATACGACGGTGTACCTACAACATCGATACGACCAGAAACCATTTAGGATCGTCCAGTTTAGAGACTGCCAAATGCCGCCCGTGACCGGCTTTGCCTCGGACGGCTCGTTCTTGTTTCGCCTGGGACGCGAGTACATCGTCACACCTGCCGGCTTGATTGAAACAGGTACACCAACCCAAACACAGTGTTTCGTGCGCGACACTCGCACCGCAATCACGGTTGAAGGCATCCCATCGCCATCTCTACTTAGTCAGGCTCTTCAACGTGCCCAACGCGACGGCCAACCAGCCATTTTCTCACTGCGCCTGTTTGGTGAAGGACGCCGAAACGAGTGCACAGTTGATGTCAAGGTTGTCCCAAACGAACAGGACCCTGTCTGGCGTAAGATATTGACCCAAGATTCCTTGCCCGACCCCGAGTTGATCGCAACACTTTGGCCCATAGGCGAGTTCGACAAGAATGGCGTTCTTCTTTGGGATGGCGTCGCGTGGGTGCGATGCAACTGGACATCCCCGCATTGACCGTGGGAAGTCGCAGGCTGTACAGACAGAAGTGCAGATCAAGGAATACGACTGCGGTCCCGACACGCATCGGCATCAGACCTATGCACGTGACGGGACATCATCCGCCCTTCTGTACCATTCCCACCTACGTCGCACTCACATTCAGCCGCACGCAAGCCGCCGAGTTCGTTACCTTCACGTCCTCAGACCAGTCGAACTTCGCCACCTCGACGCGGCCGTCGTCGCGCATGTAACTCCCCGGCACCATGAACTTGTTCATCAGCCGGAACGTCTTCATGAAACTCGGGTCGCGCCGCGTCGGCGCTTCCTTGCGCGCGAAGATCAGCACCGCGGTGTCCAGGAGGAAACTGACCGACTCCGCCTTCCCCTCGGGCGCACTGTCGTAGATCATGTATGTATAAACAGCAACAAATGCGACGATTGTGAGTACTGGCACCCTTATGGCATTGTCACCTCGCCTCCGATATGCGATACTAGCGCGGGTTAGAGACAACAACGGCAAGAAAGGGCACAAGGCATGAAGACACGAACCGGATACCTGCTGAAACGCGGCAAGACCTTCTACGCCTGCTGGGCCGTGGCCGGAACGAAGTTCAGGAAGTCAACCCACACGGCGAACCGCAAACAGGCGAAAACCGAACTTGCCCGAATCATGCAGCCGTTCCTTGTCGAGGACGAGGTCCGCACACTGGAGACCGTCAAGGCACGGATCGAAGGCGCGAAGACGGAACTTGCCGTCCACGAGGATCAACGGAACCCTCCGCTGACGCTGCGCCAGGCATGGTCCGCGTACCTGGCATCAACGAACCGCCCCGACACGGGTCCGAAGACGCTGGTACAGTACGAGGGGAAATTCGGCCGCTTCGTTACATGGATGGAAAACCAGCACCCCAAAACCACGGTCTTCCGGAACGTGACGGAGGAGCACGCCGAAGCGTACGCCTCAGATCTCAACGCATCCAAACTGACAGGTGGGTCGTTCAACCTCCACCTTGGGCTTCTTAAACTCGTATGGCGCGTGCTGCGGAAGAAGGCGAAACTCGATCACAACCCCTGGGCGGACATCGCCATGAAGCGGATCGTCACGCATGGGCGGCGAGAACTCACCATTGAGGAACTCCGTGCCGTCTGCGGCGCCGCGACTGGCGAGATGCGGACGTTGTTTGCCTTAGGCCTGTATACCGGCATGCGACTTGGGGACTGTGCCACTTTGCGCTGGGGGGAAGTCGACCTTGAACGCGGGATCATCCGGCGCGTGCCAAACAAGACCGCCCGCCGCAACCCGAAACCGGTACTGGTCCCGATCCACCCGACGCTGCGCGCCATACTGACTGAACTCCATGACGCCCCCCAGCATGGCGAGTACGTGCTGCCAGACACGGCCGCTACGTACCGGGACCACAACTCCGTACTGAGCAATGCAATCCAGGCATACCTTGTTTCCTGCGGGATCAAGACTCAGCGACCCGGAGCCGGCCAACGCGCGCAATGCGAGGTCGGATTCCACTCCCTACGGCATTCGTTCGTTAGCCTGTGCCGGGCCGCCAATGCACCCCTGTCTGTCGTCGAAAGCCTCGTCGGCCACAACAGCCCGGCCATGACGCGGCATTACACGCACACCGGCGAGGCGGCGGCGATTGACGCTGTGAGCGGACTGCCCGTGATTGTTGGCGAGGCACCGAAGACACTACCGGCACCGGCCCGCACGGTGGACGCTGAGACGGTCCGCAAACTTGCAGAGGACATGACGCCGAAGACGTGGCGTAAACTGCGCGCCGAACTGTTGACGCTCGTCGCGGCCGAGGTCGCGTCACAGGGATGACGCAAGCGAAGGGGACTCGCGAACGCCCTTGGCTCACGGTGTATCCGCCCTCTACCGTCAGCGTGACCACCACGCCCATTCGTATGCATCCTGCGCCCGTCGCGCCGGCGCATTCCACGCAGGTCAACTGGGGCGGCAACAGGCCCGCGCAATTGCCCATAATGAGACGTAATGTGTATATGATAAAATCGAAAATAGTCATCATATTTTAGTTATTGCGTGTTCGCTGGGTTATGGTACATTGGCCGACATTGTTGCGCGTGCTAGTTTGCGCGCCGGTGTCTATCTGTCTGCCGGGGGGTGGAATGCGTGGATCATGGCAGGGCGCCCGTGTGCCGTCGGCACGCGGGCTTCGTTGTGTTTCCGTGTCTGCAACTGCCGCGCAGGCACTGACGGCGCCGACAACGTGTGCCGTCCACGCCCGCCATCTCCCCCCGTCCACTCGCCATTCCGCGGCTTCCGCCCGCCTTTCCCCAGTCACACGCCCGACTTCTGGAGACCCAGCATGAGTGCTAATCGCAACACCAGGCAGCCTTCGGCCATCTTCCGGGCGCTCGCCGGCATCCTGCTGCTGCCGGCCGCAGCCGCGGTCGGCTCCGTCACGAACCAGTTGCCGCAAGTGTCGGCGCCGGCCGGCTTCGTGCGCTACAGCGTGCCGTCGAACGCACAAACACTGGTTTCATGTCCCTTCACCCCCTTCGCGCCCAGCCTGAACGGCCTGCTCGCCGGTCAACTGACCGGCGCAGCCACCCCCGCCGCAGCCGACGCCGTCACCATCTGGGACGCCTCCGTCCAGTCCTTCACCAACGCCTACAAGGCCGCCAACACCGGCGATCCAGCCAAGGATGGCGTCTGGTTCACGTCGTTTGACACCTGGACGCCCGCCGCGTTCTCCTTCGGCCCCGGCTCCGCCGCCTGGGTGCACAATGCCCAAAACTGCACGCAGGATGTCTACCTGACCGGTCAGGTCGTGTCAGAACCCACCCGCGCAACCACCCTCGTTCAGGGCCTGTCGCTGTTCGGCTACCCCTTCAGCGGCCGTCGCAGCCTCAACGCCACGCACCTCGCCGCCGACGGCGCGCACGGCGCGACCACCCCCGAGGCGGCCGACCGCGTGGCCGCCGTCACAAGCGCCGATCAGCCCTGGCTGCTCGACGATCCCGCGTCGCCCGATCACCGCACGTGGCTGGATCTGAACGCCGCCCCCAGCGACTTCGATCTTCTGCTCGGCGCCGGCTACTGGTACTGGCATGTTCCCGCCGAACCCCTGCAGTGGAGCGAGCCGCGCCCGTACGACGCCCCGTTTGCCAACAGTGCCAGCAATACTTGCCCGCGCATCGTGGCCGTCACACCGACACCTGCCACGCAGGGCGTGACGCTGACGATCCTTTCGGCCGCCACGAACGCCGCGGGCGGCCTCATCGACATCTACTGCCAGGACCTCGCGCCCGAGGCCACTTTCAATCCGCTGGCCTGGCGCGCCGCGCGTCTGGCGTTGCCCGTTGCGGCCGGCGTTGCGACCAACCTCTGGACCGACGACGGCACCGCCACCGGCATCGCGCCGGCAGGCATCTACAGCCGCGTCTATCTGGTTGTCGACGCGAATGCCGACGCCGACGGCGACAACCTTCCCGACCTGCGCGAGACCTACCTGTGCGGCACCAACCCCCAGAACGCCGATACCGACGGCGATGGCACCGACGATGGCGCCGAAGTGGCCGGCGGCTTCAACCCGCTCGTCCCCGACCTGACCGGCCTGCCACTGCAGGGGATGCGCCTCTGGCTCAAGGGCGCCACGCTGGGTCTGGCCGCGGGCGAGCCCGTGGCCGTCTGGCAGGACGTGCGTTCCGGCGGTCCGGCCCTGATCCAGTCTGATTTCGATCGCTGCCCGCAGGTCACCGCGCTCACGCCCAACGGCCGGCCGGCCGTGGCCTTCGACGGCGAAGACGATTACCTCGGCGGCCAGCTCGGCCCCGTCGCCGAGCCCCTGACGCTGCTGGCCGTGGTGCGTTTCGACCTGCTCCACCAGGCCGACGGCGACTACGACTATGTCTTCCGCATGGGGCAGGGCGGCACAGCCGGCCAGCACCTCAGTCTCTCCCGCGGCTGCATCGACGACACCACGGCCGACGCCTACTACACCTGGGATGGCGCCGAGAGCCGCGAAGGGCCGCTCCTGCCCGGTCAGAAATGGTTACTGGTGGAGGTCGTCTTCGACCACCGCGCCGGCTGCCACCGCGTCTACCTCAATGGCGTCGCGCACCCGGCCGCCGACTTCGCCGGCCCCCTGACGCTCGACGGCGCCATCGAACTCGGCCGTTTCGCCAACAACGGCTTCGCCAGCCACTACCTGACCGGCGCCATCGCCGAACTGCTGGTCTACGAGCGCAGCCTGTCCGAGACCGAGCGCACCCGCCTTGAGACCCGCCTGCTCGCCGAATATGCCCTGAACGAACCGCCCGTCGTGTCGGCCGGTCCCGACATCGCCATCATCGAAGGCCAGCCCGCCACCGTGACCGCCACGATCTCAGACGACGGCCTTCCCCGCGCCCCCGGCACGCTCACTGCCACGCTCACCGCCACCTGGACCCAACTCGCCGGCCCCGCCCCCGTCACCATCACCCCCGCGACGTTCTGCTACACGAATGGCAGTTCCGCACTCCGCACTCCGAGTTCCGCACTCCACTTCCCCGCTCCCGGCGCCTACCGCCTGCGCCTGACCGCGTCCGACGGCGCGGCCACGTCCTCGGACGAAATCGAGGTCGCCGTGGCCCTGGCGATCTCGACCAACGTCCCCGCCGCCGGCCTGGCCCTGTGGCTCAAGGCTGACGAGATCGCCGCCGCGCCCGGTACGCCCGTGTCGGTCTGGCCCGACCGCAGCGGACATGGATCGGACGTGTCGCAGAGCGCCGCCGGCCGCATGCCCGTCTGGAATACCGACGGGCCGGATGGCCGCGCCGCGCTGCACTTCGACGGCGCCGACGATTTCCTGGCGGGCAGCGTGGACGCCTTCGGCGCCCCGGTGACGGTCATCACCGTGGCGCGCTTCGACCTGGCGCACCAGCCGGCCGGCGACTACGACTACATCCTGCGCCTCGGCGACGGCGGCGTCCCCGGCGGCCACCTCAGCTTCAGCCGCTGGGCCGACGATCCGTTCGACGGCGACCGCTACTACACCTGGGCCGGTGGCGACGAAGGCGCCTGCGCCGGGCCCGAACTGGAGGGCGGCCGCTGGTACGTGCTGGCCGCCGGCCATGCCGACACCCAGCCCTATCACACGCTGGCGCTCGACGGCACGCCGGTGCCCGTCGAGGACTACAGCCTGCCGCTGGCCCTGAACGGCGCGATCGAACTCGGCCGTTTCAGCCAGGGCGCATACGATTCGCACTACCTCAAGGGCGCCGTGGCCGAAGTGCTGGTCTACAACCGCGTGCTCAGCGCCGCCGAACGCGCCGCCGTCGACCACTACCTCAAGACCAAGTACGCCCTTAACGCCGCGCCCACCGTCTCAGCCGGCCCTGACCTGCGCATCCCCGAGGGCCAGCCCGCCACCGTCACCGCCACCGTCGCCGACGACGGTTTCCCCGCCACCCCCGGCACCCTCACCGCCACCTGGACCCAACTCGCCGGCCCCGCCCCGGTCGCCTTCTCCCCCGGCAGTTCCGAGGTCCGACATCCGACGTCCGACCTCGGACTTCTGACCTCGGTCTCCTTCTCCGCTCCCGGCGCGTACCGCCTGCGCCTGACCGCCTCCGACGGCGCGCTCGCGGCCAGCGACGACATCGAAGTCATCGTCGCCGCCTCCGCCTCCAGCCTGATGCCCACCAACGGCCTGCGCCTGTGGGTCAAGTCCGATGAACTCGCCTACAACCACAACGATCCCGTCAGCCTCTGGCCGGATCGCTCCGGCCGCAGTCACGACCTCGCGCAGGCCAGCGCCGCGCTGCGTCCGCTCTACGTCACCAACGCCGTCAACGGCCTGCCCGCCGTGCGCTTCGACGGCGTCAACGATGCCCTGGCCGGCGCCCTGGGCGCCCTCGACGCGCCCTTCACGCTCGTCGCGGTCAGCCGCTTCGCCCTGGCCAACCAGCCCGCCGGCAACTTCGACTACCTGCTGCATATCGGCGACGGCAACACGCCCTACGGTCACGTCAGCGTCTCGCGCCTGTCGGCCGACTACGTGGCGGGGCGGGGGAACAGCTACTACGCCTGGCTGGGCAACAACGCCACCATCCCCCTCGGTCCGGCGCTCCCCGGCAACGCCTGGCAGATTCTGGGCGTCACGCACGGCACCAACGCCCCGCGCCACCGCGTGACGCTGGACGGCGCCGCCGTCACCGTCGACGACTACACCCAGTCCCTGCACCTCGATGGCGCCTTCGAACTCGGGCGCTACTCACAGGGCAGCACCGCCGCCCACCACCTGGCCGGCGACCTGGCCGAAGTCCTGGTCTACGACCGCGTCCTCACGCCCGACGAGGCCACCCGCCTCGACCGCCTGCTCAAGGACCGCTACGGCCTCAACGCCGCACCCGTTGTCAACGCCGGCCCCGACACGAACATCTGGCAGTCCGCCGTTCACCCCGCCGCGACCGCCGTCACGCTCGCCGCCACCGTCACCGACGACGGCGTCCCCCTCAACCCCGGCACGCTCACCGCCACCTGGACCCAACTCTCCGGCCCGGCCCCAGTCCTTCTCCCACCCCCGACGTCCGACATCGGACTTCGGACCTCGGACTTCCTCTTCCCCGCCCCCGGCGCCTATGTGTTGCGCCTCACCGCCTGCGACGGCCAGCTTACCGCCTCCGACGATGTGACCATCACGGTCCGTCCCGCCGCCGCGGCCGCCGTGCCGACCATCGGCCTGCGCCTGTGGCTGCGCGCCGATGAAGTGGCCGGCGACCCCGGCGACCCGGTCGCCCTCTGGCCCGACGCCTCCCCGCGCGCCTCCGGCCTGACCCAGCCCGCCGCCGCCTCGCGCCCCCGCCTGATGCAGGACGAGGATCGCGGCTTCCGCACCGTCGCATTCGACGGCACCAACGACTTCCTGTCCGGCGCGCTGGGCCCCCTGCGCTCGCCGCTCACCGTCGTCACCGTCAGCCGCTTCGACCGCGAACTTCAACTTCCGGGCGACTACGACTACATCTGCCGCATCGGCGCCGGCAGCGTTCCCTACAGCCAGGTCAGCATTTCGCGCTGGGCCGCCGATCCGATCAACGGCAACCGCTACTACGCCTGGCTGGGCGCCGATGCCGACATCCCGGCCGGCCCCGTGCTCCCCGGCGGCCGCTGGCAGCTCCTGCTGGCCGCACACGCCACCAACGCGCCGCGCCACAGCGTCACCCTCGACGGCTACCCGACCGTCGCGGCCGACTACGCCCAGTCCCTTGTCACCGACGGCGCCATCGAACTGGGCCGCTACGCGCAGGGCGGCACCGCCGCCCACCACCTGGCCGGTGGCATCGCCGAACTGCTGGTCTACGACCGCCTGCTCGCGCCGGCCGAACTCCTCACGCTGGAAGGCTACCTCACCGGCGCCTACAGTCTCTGGACCCACGCCGTCGATGCCGATGGCGACGGCATGGGCGACGACGAGGAACGCCTCATCGGACGCGATCCGTTCGTTGCCGACGACTACGCCGGACTCCCCTTCGTCGAACCCTTCGAGCCCAGCGCCGTCGTCACCGGCTCGCTGAACGGCCAGCACGGTTGGGAAGCCACCCCCGGTGCGGGCGCCATCGTGCAGACCGGCACCGTCTGGCGCGGCCGCCAGGCCCTGCGCCTGCAGGCTTCCGCGGCCGGTGTCGAGAGCGTCACCGCCGGGCACGTCTTCGCCTCACGCGGCGCGGCCCGTGTCTGGACCGATCTCCACATGCGCACCGACGCCGCCGCCGCGCCGGCCGGCGCGCCCGTCCAATCAGCCATCCTCTTCTTCAACAGCAGTTCCAACCTCGTGGTCTACGATGGCCACCAACTCGGCGGCGCCACCTGGACCGAACTGCGCGCCTCGCACACCCTGGTCACCGGCGCCTGGGCGCGCGTCTCCGTGCGGCTCAACTACGCCACCCACGAGTATCTCGTCTGCCTCAACGGGTTCATCGTCGCCGACCACCTGGGGTTCGCGCAGGCCAACCGCTCCTTCACGGCGCTCAAGTTCGTCTCCGGCGTGGGCCATGTCGACGACACCGTCATCTCCGTCAGTCAGCCCGCCGGCCTCTCCCTCGACTGGGACAGCCTCCCCGACGACTGGGAGATGCTCCACTTCGGCACCACCGCCTACGGTGACAACGACGACCCCGATCACGACGGCCTCTCCAACCTGCAGGAGTTCCGTCTGGGCACCAACCCCGCCAACCGCGACACCGATGGCGACGGCATGCCCGACGGCCTCGAAGTCGCCGGCAACCTCAACCCGCTGGACCCCGCCGACGGCAACCTCGATGCCGATGGCGACGGCCTGCCGAACGGCCGCGAATGCGCCCTGGGCACCGACCCCGCCAACCGCGATACCGACGGCGATGGCCTCTCCGATGGCTGGGAAGTCGCGCACGGACTGAACCCGCTCTCGCGTGACTCCGACCGCGACGGCATGTCCGACGGCGTCGAGTTGCACTGGGGCTACGATCCCGCCCTCTCCAACGCCTACTTCCGCATCGACATCGGCGTCACCACCAACACTTGGGCCACCAGCTTCGAGCCCGCCGAAGGCTATGTCACCGGGCCCCTGCATGGCCAGCGCAACTGGAACGCGTCCAACCGCGTCGAGGTCGTCGCCGGCACCAGCCACACCGGCACCCAATCCGTGCGCGTCCCCGCCGCCGAAGCGACCAACGAGCCCTCACAGGCTATGCTGGGCAACATCGGCGCCGAAGGGCGCGACTCCGTCTGGGTCACGTTCTACCAGCGCGGCGGCCTCGGCGAGCCGCAGTGCGACACCAATGCGATCCGCGCGGCCGCGGCCTACCTCACGTCCACCGGCGTCTGCGCCTGGGACGGCGCCACCCGCTCCTGGAAGACGTCCACCCGTCCGTATGTCTTCGCCAGCAACGCCTGGGTGCGGCTCGACATCTGCCTCGACTACGCGTCCAAGACCTACCTGGTCTGCGCCGACGGCCTGCTGGCCCTGCGCGGCCTGCGCTTCGCCGACACCAACCTGACCTGCCTCGCCGGCGTGGTGATCAAGGGCGCCGCGGCGTCGAAGACCCCCGGCGAGGAAGGCCCTAGCTCCTATGTCGACGACATTCGCCTGTCGGCCGTCGAGCCCGCCGGCTTCGACTTCGACGGCGACGGTCTGTTCAACACCGAGGAGTATGCACTCGGCACCGACGCCTACCTGGCCGATACCGACGGTGATTGCCTGAGCGATTTCGACGAGGTGCGCACCCACGGCACCAACCCGCTGGTCGCCACGCCCGATCTCGATGGCGATGGCCTCCCCAACAGCGACGAACAGACGATCTACGGCACCGACATGACCGCCGCCGATAGCGATCACGACGGCATCCCGGACCGCACCGTGGTCGCCACGGCCGTCGGCACCGCCACGCTCCGCCGTTCCGGCACGTGGGTGGAGCAGGGGACCGCCCTGCGCGGCACCGGCACATCCGCGATGCGCGTCGAATACACCCTGACCCCGCCCACCAACGGCATGTACCAACTCGTCTTCACACTCGCCAACGGCGACACCGCCAACCCCTTCGCCGTCCCCTTCCGCATGCAACTCCTGATCGACGGCACGCCGATCATGTGGCTCACGCCGTCTCTCGGCACGCAGCCCACCGATGTCACCCTCACAACCCCCTGGCTCACGACCGGCCCCCACACGTTCCGCTTGGCCTGGCTCGATCAGTGCTACGCCGCGCGCGACCTGACCATCCACGCCCTGCGCCTGGAAGCCATCGACGCCCCCGACGCCAACCACGACACCATCCCCGACTGGGCCTACACCCGCCTCGCCGCCTCCGGCGACACCGATGGCGATCGCCTGTCCGACGTCACGGAAATCTCCACCCTCCCACCTTCCACCCTCCACCCTGAACCCCGAACCCTGAACCCTCTCGCCCCCGACACCGATGGCGACCTCCTCACCGATGGCGACGAGCGCCTCACCTTCGGCACGAACCCGTTCCTCACCGACAGCGACGCCGACACCACGCCCGACGCCGTGGCCATTGCCAGCCGCCTTGGCGTGGAGACCGCCGCCCGCTATGTCAGTCACATCACCACGGACTTCACGGATTCCGGCGATTTCATCATCTGGGCCGACTCCACCGCCTCCTCCTGCGCGTATGATCTCGAAGCCGTCACCAACGGCATCCACCTGCTTGAGGTCAGCCTCCGCAACTGGCAGGCCGACCCGCCCGACGACTACGTCTTCGAGTTCCGCGTCTCGCTCAATGCCCGCGAGTTCGGCACCGTGCGCATCCGGGCCGACGTCGACCGTTCCGGCACGGCGTATATCGCCACGCCCTGGCTTACGCCGGGCACCCACCGGTTCAAGCTCGCCTGGGCCAACCGCGTCATCCAGACCGGTCGCTCCGCCCGTCCCGCCATCGAGCGCGTTCGCCTGCTGGCCGTCGATGCCGCCGACGCCAACGCCGACGGCATCCAGGACTGGATGAAGGCCAGCCTCCTCGCAGGCACCACCGACGCCGACGGCGACGGCATCAAGGACCGCGACGAAGTGCTGGTCGATCACACCGATCCCACCCGCGCCGACACCGATGGGGACGGCCTGACCGACAATGAGGAGAAGGCCGCCGGCACCAACCCGACCCTCGCCGACACCGATGGCGACGGACTGAGCGATTACCAGGAACTGCGCGGTACCGGCACCAACCCGCTCTCCGCGGACTTCTCAGGCGTCTGGAATCCGCTGGCGACGCGCGACGGATCAGCCTATGTGGCCAGCGCGGGCGACTGGCACCGCGACATCACCAACGCGCTGGCGTTCGGCCGCGGCTGGGTCGAGTACGACATTGATCTGCCCAAGACCGGCGTCTGCGTGATGCGTGTCGACGCCACCCACGACTGGTGGAGCACCTCCTGCAATGCCGCCGCCCCGCTTGACACGAGCGACTTCCTGATCCATGTCGACGGCCAGTTCGTCGGCCGCTTCACGCTTGAGTCGGCCGTGGGCGCCAACGGCGCGCTCTACGCGCTGCTCCCCTATCTGCAAGCCGGCCCGCATCGCGTCCGGATCTTCTGGAACGCGGTCGACGTCAGCCTCAACCTGCGTCTGCGCAAGGTTGTTCTGGGCGATTTCGGCGGCACGGATGCCGATGGCGACGGGGTTCCCGACTGGATCCGCGACAGCGCCGACCGCAACAACGGCGTCGACCGCGCACCCGCCACGAGCTTCGTCTCCCCCGCCTGCCTGGAAGGCTTTGCACGTTATCCCGGTTTCGCCTCGGCCCGGTCCGGCGCGAATAACGTCGCCGTGCAGGCCGGCGTGTCCGGCCGCTGGTACGCCGATCTGCCGCTCGATGAAACCGGCGCTCCCACCCCGCTGGCGGTGGCCTTTGAGAACGGAGTCTGCACGTCCGCCGTCGCCGTGGCTTGGACCCCGCTCGACCTGCTGACAGCCGCGGATCAGGTTCTGCGCGTGGGCGACACGCTCATGCTGACGGTCCAGACCCCTGCCGGCATGACCGGTGGCGCCGCCGCGGTGGTCTTCGACGACGCTCCGCCGCTGGAGTTCCCGCCCGGTCAGCCCGTCACCCGGCGCTTCGACGCACCCGGGCGCTACCTCGTGTACGGGACATGGACCGGCGACGACGGCACACCTGCCACGCGCACGGTCGCCGTCACCGTCATGGCCGCGCCGCTGCCGGCCGCCAACCCGGCCTGCCTGCTGGGTCGCCAGCGCGTCTGGACCTGCCCCGATGTCACCCCCGGCGTGACGCTTCAGGCCGATTCCGGCGTCCAACTCGCGTGGAACGGCACCAACGCGACCCTCACGGTCAACCGCATGTACGCCGAGCACGTCATCGTGGCGCGGGCCGGCGCGAACGGCCCCATCCTGGATTCGCGTCGGATCGACCACTTCTGGATCCAGGCCGCGGTCGACTCGTTCTTCAAGGTCATCGAGCTGCGACCCACCAGCCAGGTCTGGGAGAACCGCCTGGTCGGACTGAACATCCCCGACAGCGTGTCCGTCGAACTGCACATCTTTGTGGGCGGCGTCACCTTCGACGACCTGACGATCACGCGCTGGCTCACCGCCGCCGACATCGGCGGAGCGGGGGACTACCGCTTCCGCATGTTCCATCCCAACAGCGTCGGCAGTTCCACCTGCCACACCATCAAGGCCTACCAGAACGGCGTCTTCATCGGCGAAGCCTACTTCGCCCTGGCCGGCCTACCCGTGGACATGCGCTAACTGTTGTCCCAGGACCAACCGATGACAACCGCCCGCCAAATCTACCTCGGCCTGCTCGCGGCGCTGCTGCTCACGCTGCCTGTTGCGCTGCGCCCGCCCTCCGCCACGGCAGGCAACTGCCCGGCCGACCCGGCGTGTTGTGTCGAGACGAATGAAGTAACATGCAAGAGTAACGATGAGATCTCCGCAAGGATACTGGATTCGCCGGATTGCGCCTGCCTGATGCCGCCAGCACCAGGCACATTCCACAGTTCGGCGGAGGCGTTCATTGTCACGAAAGCCGTCCAGCACCACAGGAGATGGAAGATACCCGCAAGTCCCAGCGCTACGTGTTCGGACACGACAGAAAGCAATTGGGACGAACCGGTCGACAACGCACTCACATCGAACTGGTCCATCGTGGGCGGCAACATTTCAAGCAACGGCATTGGTTTGATCGCGAGTATCACGACCACCAACGTCGGCACGTATACCGTCACCTTCAACATTTGCAGCATCGGAGTATGCACAACCAACGTGACGCTAACCACAAACTTCGTCGTCCGAAGCCTATCCGTGACCGCCGACCCGTGGCTGGGCATCGACCTCACAGATCCCAAACCGCAACCACCCGACACGGATGTCGCCACGGCCAGTATCGAGGGCCCCGACTGCCCGGGGAGAGGTCCATCGGCGCTAAACTGGACGGTCACCGACAAAGCCATCTTCGATCCAAACAACTCCGGTTCCGCCACCGGCTCTCCGGTCACCTACAAGGAAGTCGGAGCGCCCAGCACGGCTTACCAGAGCGATCACCTCACCGTCGCCGCCAACCCGCCCGGGTGCAGCGTTTCAACCAACTTCACGGTGGTGAAGGTCGACTTAACGCTATCGGGCGTGGATGAACTGACGGAGGAAAGCGCCGGTGGGTACGTACAGTTTGCCGAGGACCCGTATCCCGGCTACCCGTCAGGCAAGACGCCGGGGGCGTGTCCCATGGCTGGAGTCGGGCTAACCGTCCTGCCGACAAACCTGCCGCCCACCGAGGTCATCACACTGGAGTACGAGCCAGACCCGTTCGTCCAAACCGTCTTCGTGCTCGAGAATGGAGTCTACAGACCCGCCCAAACGTCGTATACTATGGCAACCTTGCCACACATGTTCTACATCCATGGACACGACGTGTCCTCCGTCGCACACGACCGGAAATTCACGGCCAAGCACTCGACAAGCCAGGCCAAGGACCGTGTCTGTCTGACCGTCTTCGACGTGGACCTGGATATTGACAGCGACAATAACAACGCCGTTGATCCGCCCCCCCGCACCGTTCATGAGGATCTGATCGAGGAGGATGGCGACACGGCCAACCCGCTGGGCAAGATCGTGTTCGCGAACCACAACGACGATGATCGCGACGAGATTCCTGACTATTCTGACCTGAAGGTCGAGCCCGAAGTCGACACCGTCCTGGGCGCACAGGATGAGGGGCAGTTTGTGCCAGTTGTGTTGCAGGTTCGTCCCGCGTTCCTCAATTGGGCCGACGCCAAGGTCAAGATAAGTTACGCTGCCGAGCCGGACTTGCCGCCTGTCGCTGCCTTCAGTGGACAGGACGTCGGTAACGGCTTCCGCGACTACCGGCAGGTGAAACTCGGCGCCATGCGTCTCTGGAAGGTCGACCATCCGTACGAACAGAGAAGTGCGGCCAAGTACGTAAAGCCCGACTGTGACTACGCCGCCGCCTGGTTCGGGCTTGATTCCGGCGACCACAAACGCCAGATATTCCTTGAGGGGATCAACTGGGGTCAGTACATGATGGCCACCCTCACCGTCGAAATCCCGGGTGTTCTCTCCGGACTCGACAAGGTGCGCGTGACCGTGACTGAACCCAATTTGGGACTGAACAGCACCGAGAATCTGGTCAATACGGACGGCATTCGCGTCGGGGTTTCGGATATAGAATGGATCATCAACGACAGCGACGAGATCGTTGAAGACCAGCGCGGCATCGACAAGCGCTACGGCGTGAACTTCTGGTGGGGCCGAGATTCCACCCCGGAGATAACCAAACCCGGCATCGTGGACCTAATGCCGTTCAGCGTCACGGTGCCGCCGGAACTCGTTGCGATGGGATTCACCTTCTATCTGAAGGTCGACTCGGCCCTCTTGCGCGTCTACAAGGCGGCCAGCCCATCCTCGGACAGAAGGTTCTTTCTTCAGGACACCAGTCTGCGTTATCACACAACACCAACAGCCGACGCACAGATCGCGCTGTGGACCACGCACGTCGGCGTGACGCCGTCACCGGTTCTGCTGCCGCTTGTTGGCGGCAACAACGAGTTCGTATTCCGTGCGCAAGGTGCGGGTCTGCAACGGACTGCTTTGACGCTGTTGGCCCGCGAACCCTATGGGGCTGACAAGGTGGCCACGGATTCCTGCGTGCTCTTCCTGAAGCCAACCACCAGCTTCTTCGAGATGTGGTCGGCCCGAGAAGAAAGCATGGACTACGCCTATCCTCTTGACATGCAAGCGGACGGTTTCTACAAGGCCGAAACAACAACCAGGTATGGACCGGCCGTGAACTTGTCTAGTCCTGAGAGCGGCCCAGACGCGCCGTGGGATCCTATGCGCAAACACTGCATAGTCTACGTGCATGGGTATAACATAGCTGACGGCTACTTGGGTTGTGATTTTGATGACGGCAAGGCCGGAGGCGAGGCCGGGGAGACATTCCGCCGACTGTTCTGGGCAGGGCACAGAGGCAACTTCGTCGGCTTCACTTGGGAGGGTGATGAATATGGCATAGGTTCGGCGACGCTGTTCGCGCAGAACGTGGCAAATGCCTTCCAGTCCGCGCAGTCGCTTCGCGACCTGATGGCTGACCGCCTCATAGGCGAACGTGGATTGAGCCCAAACAATATCGACCTGTGGGCTCATAGCCTCGGCAACCAAGTCGCCGTCGATGCTCTGCGGCTAAACCAAATTCCCGGGTATGGCGCTCCGGGGACGAAACTGGCAGGCCACTATGCAATGCTTGAGTCGGCCATCTGGCAGGAGTCATTCTTCAGGCGCCGAGCACTCGCATACAGCGAACCGTCGAGTACCATCACCTATACCGTTGATGACCTGACGAGGATGTCATGGGCCTTCTTCTTCAACAACTCGGTCGGGGCCAACCCGCGTCAGTCGGTGGGACAAATCGTCAATAGCTACAACCGACACGATTACGCACTGTGGATCATGATCGGAGACGACAACTTTCTCAGAAACGGTTGGGGCGGGAACTCCCACTATGATCGCCCAATGCCACCGAACTACTGGGATAACCTTGGAATTGAGATGCAGCCGCGAGCGGCGTGCGTTTGGGCCTTGCCCTATGCATATGATCTTGCCCACAGCACCCCGGCCTTGCTCAGGATGAGCCATCGCCATCAATTGTATGGCATCCACTCCATCATGTCGCCTGCTGGCCAGACGGACTTGCCCGTTTTCGCAAGCAGTTCCGTTAACGCCGGTGCCAACGGATGGTATCGCATGGCGCACGGCGACCACAAAGGCGCGAAACATAAGGACTTTTACGACGTTCTCTACGATGAGCAAGCGTACCCCAATACAGTTGATTTCGCGTCATTCGCAGCCTTCATTCTATTTGACGGCGACGAAACAGGCGCATCACTGCCGCAAGTGTGGCCTTGGTTCATGGAGATGAAGGGGAATCGGTGTTTCCAAGAGAAGGAGTAATGGGCGATGAAACATGAATGGCGCGTGATGCTCTGGTGGACGGGCGGAATCGGGTTGGTGCTTGCCGCTGCGAGTGGCGTGGTGCCCGGGATTCCAACGGTGGGTGATTTCCGTCGGGACATTCAGACCGGCTTTGGCCGTGGAATTCACCTGGCAGGGCGGATAGTCGATGAGAATGGCGCGCCGGTGGATGGCGTGAGCATCGGCGTGACGCGGCATGAAGGTCGATTCCACGACAAGTTCACCGTCAACAGGCAGTTTAACCTACATTATACTAATGACCTTTGTATCTATGTAGGGTTTGAAAAGGACGGATACTACGATGCAGAAGGTGGCGGCTCATACATGGTTGACGAAGACGTGCCAGTAGGGCCGGACGGTCGGCGGCGGATCGAACAGACCAACATGGTGGTCGTGCTGCGTAGCATTGGCGGGCCAGAGATCAGCAGGGGGCTCGCGGGATCGAGACTGGATTTCAACACCCATGGACAGGACTTCAGTCCGGTGTTCAAAGCAGACATGAAGTATGATGTCGTGGGATTCGACACAACGGGGGTTGCCGATGTGTTCTCCAGCACACTGCCAACGAATGCTATTGTCCTAAAACCACACCTTGCGCCGGATGGACTCATTGCGGTGACCAATTGGTTTCACGCCGAAAATGATATGACAGAAATGCGAGCGCTGGAACCGGCCATCGAGATGACGGGGATGAGCAACGGGTTCGTGCGGTATACGCCGCTAAACCTCTGGCCGACCGTGGACAATGGCGTCTGGCGCGAGATGCGCGATTGCCCGGTGACCGGATATACAAACCGGCTGGTGATCGGTTCCCTTGAGAACGGCAAGATATACACTTTCTTCCGAATTGGCGGTTTCTACGGCAAGGGTATGTTCATTGTCCGTGAAGTTACAGATGATCGCCGCGAATGTGAGGTGTACTTCCAAAGTGTCATCCAGTCCGACGGCACCCGGAACGTACGCACGGGGTCCAACTGGCGCTGAGTGAGCGTTGCGGGTGAGCACACGCGTCGCATGGGTGTATGGCATCCGCCAAAGGGAGACCCTTCTTCGCGCTGCGGCAGCGCTGTTTGTGTGGCACCTGGAAAGTTGCACTGTGTGACGTTCGACGAAGGCAGACGGCGGGAGATGTAGCGGCGATGCGAGAATCTGGACACTTTCTTGTGCTGGGCACGGTCCTTCCAACCATGTGCTTCGTCTGTGCCCTCCTCAACAGGGGCGAACCGTCTGCGTTCACGACTTCCGTAACCCCTGTCAACCGTCCAACGGCCCGAACGCCAAGCCGCTCGACCGCTCGACGGTCCCATCGTCCGACCACCCGCCCCATCACCGATGGCCCCCTCGCTGCGCTGACTGGCGCGAACCAGGGCGCCGCGTACTACCGGCGTCACACGGTAACGCTACTTTGCTTGCCATTGGTGTTGCTAAGGAATAGCGCCAGGCGTTTGCCCGGCTGGCTGACCGCCATCTACGATTCTGCCACCGGTCTGGGCCTGCGTGCACGCAGTGGGCTCAGGAGTACCGCCGCCTGTCAGGAACTACTGAACTCCGCCGCGTGGGACTGCGCCAGTGACACGCCGAGGACCAACCCATGACAACTGCCCGCCAAATCTACCTCGGCCTGCTCGCGGCGCTGCTGCTCACGCTGCCTGTTGCGCTGCGCCCGCCCTCCGCCACGGCAGGCAACTGCCCGGCCGACCCGGCGTGCTGTGTCGAGACGAATGAAGTTACGTGCGCGACAAACGCGGTTCTCACTGCCAGGCTTGCGGCAACGACCTATGACGGCAGCGTGACTAACGCCGCCGTCACGGTTTCCATCGCCCCCATCGTCTCTCTTGACAAAGGCGTCAAGCGGCACAAGCGATGGAAAGTGGGACCGAGTTGCCCGGTCGAAGCCCCACATTACTGGAACGAAATCGTCGATAACACGGTCACCTGCGTATGGTCAATCGCCGGCGGCAGCATCTCCGCCAGCGGGAGCGGTCTATGGCCGTCATCGAATTGTGTCGCGAGCATCACGACCACCAACGCCGGCACGTACACGGCGACATTCACGTTCTTGGTTCTGGGCGACTGCGCGCCTCCGCCCGTTGCGATCTACAGGAATCTCACCCTCTCATTCTCCGATTCCTGCGATAGTGCGATGCCGTTCAGCGAGACCTTCAGCGATCCCCTGTTTCTTACGTGTCCTAACGACCAGTTAATGAGACTAAAATACCTGTAAAAGAGGGTAACGCTC
>CAYQJG010000083.1:0-20068 GCA_964417715.1 uncultured Lentisphaerales bacterium
AGATTGCCGAATGTCGAATGTCGAATGTCGAAGTGGCCATCGGCATCGACCGGAGACACTTCGGTGTTCTGCGGTTCGACATTCGTCAATCTGCGGTTCGGAGAACCGCAACATATCGAACAACCAACCGCAGAATATCGAAGGTGCAGCCCACGCCACGGCGGAGGGCAAACAGCACGCGCCTATCGCGATCCCGGGATCGACCATGGTGGCGGGTGTGCTCGTCACCACGCGCCTCGCAATCGGCATCGCACGCGGACAGGGGCCGGTCGGACGCCTGCCGGCCACCTGTTCGCTCGACCCCGCCGCGCTGGCCGGCCGCGAACTGACCGTGCGGTTCCGCCGCCCCGGCGATCGCATCGCGCCAATCGGCCTGCACGGTTCGCGCAAACTGCAGGACATCCTGACCGACGCCAAGGTGCCGGCGGCGAAGCGCGACACCATCCCGCTCCTGGTCTGCGGTGACGAGATCGTCTGGCTGCCGGGCTATCGCGTGGCGCGCGCCTTCGCCGTGCGCGATCCCACCGCGCCCGCCGTACAGGTGCGCCTGGCGCGCCAGCCTACTTGATCAGCTTCAGCGACATCGGATACTGCCAGACTTCGCCGTTGTTGGCCTTGATGCCGCCGATGATTGCGAAGGCAAGACCCGCGATGCCGATGGCGAACATGATCGGTATACCGATCAGCATGAAACTCAGGATGAACGCGCCCGCGAAGTAGATCAGCTCGGAGATGATCCAGTTGACTACGATCTTCCCATGCACGTCGAGCACGGGGATCTCGTCCTTCTTCATCTGCCAGATCACGATCGGCACGATCAGGCCGGCAAACGGGACCACGAATCCTGCGAGCTGCGAGAGATGCAGCAGCATGGCCCACTGGTTGGGCGGCATCGACGCACCCACGGATCCCGACGCAGACTGCGCGGCGACGGGCGGCGGCGCGCCCAGCAGCCTGGCCTTCGCGCGCGTGAACTCTTCCTCGGATAGCGCGCCGGATTGCCGCAACTGCTGCAGTTTCTCGAGTTCCTCGGTTGTGCTCATGTTGGCTCCTTTACCTTGTGGCGTCTACTTGGGCTGGGCGACCGCGCCCATGAAGAGAATGCAGCCGCTTTCGCGTTCGCGGATCAGGAACACAAACGGGTGGTCCGCGCGGAAGAGCGTCGGCGGGTTCGGCGGCATGAAGGCCGTCAGCGCCATGACCCCCGCCGTGGCGGCGGCGGCCTCGGTCCCCTCCTCGGCCACCTCGATGAACGCCTTGTGCAGCACGGCCGAAAGCACGAGGTCGCCCGGTTTGCCCGCCATGCCGGAGAAATCGGCGCGACCGGCGTCAAAGGCGTTCTCGATCCCCATGGCCTTGAGCGTGTCGGCACAGCTACGTTCGAAGGTGAACGTGTACTTCGGCAGGTAGACGTTGACCTCGCGCTCCGCCAGCGCGGCGTCCCACTTCGCCGTGCCCTCGGCCTTGACGACACCTGCCACCTGGCGCAGCCCCTTCTCCCTGGCGGGCAGCAGCACGAGCATCGCCAGCTTGCCGCCGATATACGGCAGTTCCAACGCCTGGATGCCGTCGGCTTCGGCATAGCGGAACTTGGCCTTCTGGAACATGAGCCGGGCCGGCTTCGAGCCGCCCGCGCCAAAGAACGGCTCTTCCGTTGTGCGCGTGGCGTCGAACGGCTTGGCCCACTTGCCCTTGAAGTAGACGGCGTTGACCAGCGTCATGCGCGTGGCGGCATCCAGGATGCCGGGCGCAATCAGGTCCTTGATGCGGTTGGCCGTGCGGTCGGCGACCCAGCGGTTGATGGTCGTGCGGGCGACCTCGGTCTGCCGGACGTAGTCGACCGGCGTGGCCTCGCCGCGGAACTGCTTGCGCACGATCTCGAGGTAGGCGGGCTGGAACGCAAAGTCCTGCTGCGGCCAGAGCGAGTTGGCGATGTTCAGTTGCACGCCGGTCTGGCGCGCGGCGGCAAAGCGGTCGTCCAGCGCCGCGAAGTGCGCAGGCAGCCCCTCGGCGGGAACCCCCGCGCGCAGCGTCGCCGCGATCTGCCCCGCCGTCTCGCCGCGGCCGCCTGCGGCGACCATGCCCAGCGCGGCAGACAGGCTGTAGGGCGAGTAGACGACGTTCGCCGTGCCATCGCACCAGCGGTCGAACAGGTCGGCGGCGAAGGCATCGCCGCGCGTTGCGCCGGCCGGGGCAGCGGATGGCGTTGCCGCCAGGGACGCGGCGGAGGCAAGCGAGGAGGTGGCCAGGACCAGTGTCGGCAGGATGCGATTCATAGAGCCCCTTTCAGGTGCATGTCCACAAGCCATAACCCATGCCTCCTACGAGGTAATGAGTATAGGCGTCCGGGCCTCGAATGCAACGACGTTTCGAGCGCCGGGCGGGGCGCATCCGCGATTCGGTGCACCGCCGCCCAGCCGCGTGAACATCTGCCGCGCTGATCAGCGGTCCCGTAGGTCCCGCTGTACTATCGGTGCCGCGCGGTACAGCGGGACCTACGGGACCGCTGCGGCTCACGTCACGCGAGCGTGACATGCACCGAATCGCGGATGCCCTGATCCGGATCGATCCAACTCGCGCCGGCCAGGGCGTTCCACAGGGACGGAACCGAAGAGTCCGCCCATGTGGACTTTGGAATAACCGCCCTGTCGTCAGGACGTTACGCTGCAAATTTCCCACGCCGTGGTGCATCCGTCAGTCGCAGGCAGGCCGCCTGCAGGGCGCGCGTATACTGAACGCAACACGCTGGCTTCCTGACAGGTGGGTGGGCCTGCTCCGGCTGGCGAGTCGGCGCGCGCCTCAAGGCAGAGCGGGAACGGCTTGGAGGGTGAACCCGACACCTGACGTCACCGCTGCAGCATCCGCGGAGAGCGTCGCCAACGTGCCGGGCAGCGTCAGGGCGGTGTCGCCCTCGGTTGTCAGGGCCGCGGCAAGCGCGCTCCACTTGACGGTTCCCGCGAGCGCATAGGTGCCGGCCGCTCCGGAAACTGTGTAACTGACGGTCTTCTTGCCCGTGCTCTTCCACACGATGGTCCGCAGTGAAGCACTCCAGGTGCCCCCGCTCGCGGCATAGTCGGCCGGCGTCAGTCCGGCCGGAATCTTCTCCGTGACTGTCCATGTCGATGTGGTGGATGCCGGGACCACGGCAACCGCGACGGCATGGCCGGTGATCGTGCGCCACATGCGCACAACCGTGATGGTGGCATAGGCGCTGGTCTTGCTGCTGACGGCGTTCCTGACCAGGCAGCTATACGTGTAGGTCGCCGCCACGGCGGGGGTGGTGTAGTCGGAGGCAGTGGCGCCCGCGATCACGAGCGTGGGTTTGCGCCACTGGTAGGTGATCGGTCCGGTGCCGGTTGCGCGCACGCGCAGTGTCGCGGTCTTGCCGTACAGAACCTTCTGTGATTGGGGTTGTTCCACGATGGTCAGCGGCCCGCTGCTGCCGCCCGGCTCGTAGGGCGCCTGGGTGATGGCGAGCGAGGCGCTGCCGACAGCGACGGAGCCCGAACGTGCGGCCAGGCCGCTGTTGTTGCTCACGCGCACGGTGAACGAACCGGAGCCGGTGCCGGACGCGGGGCCCACGATCGTGATCCAGCCGGTCGACGGCGTCGCCGTCCAGGCCAGTCCGGCCGTGGCCGTCACGTTGATGACCCTGTCCTGCTGGTTTGAACTGAGCGACAGCGTATCCGGCGACAGCGACAGCGCGGCGGCCGTGTAGGTCGCGGTCAGCGCCAGCGGCGTCGTCACGTAGGCGGAGGTCAGGACCGCGGGCAGCGGCGCCGGGGTTGTCCAGCCAGCCTTCGGCTCAAACGAGATCGTGTAGTTTCCGGTCCCCAGCGTCACGGTGGCGCCGCTGCCATACCAAGTGGCGCCGGCGTCCGGGCTCCAGCTTGCGCCGGCGGTGACGACCGCGGCGGGCAACAGGGTGACCTTCAACTTGGCACCGACGCGCTCCGACAGCGTGGCCACGCGGCTGTAGGTGGTTCCGCCCAGATTGGTGACCTTGCACTTGAACGTCGCACCTTTGTTGGCCAACGTCAGAGCCACCGCGTAACTGTTGGCCGTCGCGCCGGAGAGGATATAGGCACCCTTGTACCACTGGTAGGTGAAGGGGCCCTCGCCCTGCGCCGTCACGGTGAAGCTGGCCGTCTCACCCATGCCGACAAAGGCGTCGGGCGGGCCGATCACGACGGGCGGGGCCACGTACCACTGGTACATGAGCCAGTAGTTGACGTCGATCGCGGCGACCGTGGAAGGACGGCTGACGCGGAAGTAGTAGGCACCGGTCGTGGCGGCAACGAAGTCGTGCACGTTCGTGTTCGACAGCAGGTACTGGGTGACCGGCGTGCCGGCCGGGTCGTCCTTGTAGACCGTCAGGGTCGGTGCCGTGGCGCCCACAATGCGCACGCCCAGGTTCTGCAGGCGGTAGGTCCGCCCGGCCGCCACCGACATACGGAACCAGTCCTCGGTATCCGTTCCGTTGAGCGAATGCTTCGGCGTGAGTTGCGGCTTGATCAGGGGGATGAGTTCCGTGGCCGCGGCGGCGACGGCATCGCCGCGCACGTCGGCGTAGTCGCCGGTCATGACCGGCAGCGGGGCGACGGGCGAACCGACGAAGGACTCCACGATCGAGATGAAATTGGCCGGGTTCTCGACAACTTTGATCCCGTTGTAGATGAACTGCGGCGTGGTCTCACTCCAGGGCCGGTAGATGAAGCGTCCTTTGAGCGTCTGCGTCGTGGGCGTGGGGCACAGGTAGACGCTGAAGCAGGGGAACTGACCGGTTGTGCCGCTGACATAAGACAGATAACGCGCGTCGGTCTTGTCCAGGTAAACCAGCGCCAGTCCACGCGAAAGCGCATAGCTCTTCCACGCGGCCACAAGAAGCACATTCTCCTCGGACAGACGGCAATATCCGCACTCGGCGGTGTTGCCGACATAGACGAGCATTGGCCGGCCGTTGGCGGCAGCCAGCGCCTTGGCCGCATCCAGATCGGTGGTCCAGACGCCGTCCACGGCGCCCACCGTCATCGGGAAGAAGTGCGAGGGGGTGACGGCTCCAGCCGGAGCCGCGAAGAGCGCGGCCACAACAGCGACGCCCAGCCACTTGGCTGCCTGGTGGGTGCGTGATTGCATGGACAACCTGCCTTCAGTTGAGGAGTGCCTGTCTGAGAATGTCGCGCCTTTGTTTCGTCGCGTGCGAGGTCCTGTCGCCGCAACAAAACTAGTATATCCATCAACGCGCTCTACTATAAAATGAGACTGAGTTGGTGTCAACAGGATTCACGACCCGCACCACGGATGGGGGTTGACTTCCCACGGCCCGACGCTCTATCGTCTGGGCGTACTTGACAAGCGATCCGGCAAACGGAAGTCCGTGAAAATCGGACACGGTCGCGCCGCTGTAATCGGTTACGACGCCCCAGATGTCATTCCTCGCGCAAGCGGGGGAGAAGACAGGGCGGAGGTTGGAAGCCGTAAGTCAGAAGACGTGCCGGATCGCAAGTGGGTCTCCTCCGCGTTTCAGGGGAGCGGCACTGCGGATCCGGCTGTTTCCGGCATCCCATTCCGCTCCGACGAACCCGAACGCGCCAGGCGGCCCTGAACATGGGGAAACGCCGGCGCGTTTCCCGTCTGTCCCCGCACGAGGGACAAGAGGAGCATCGATGCGCGCAGCCTGTCGCTTCGCCACGGGTCTGACCGTGGCGGCCACCACCGCCCTGTCGGCCACCACCAACCTGACCGACCGCGTCTTCACCAACGCCCCGGTTGTCGTTTCCGCCAGCCGTGCGGGACGCACCGCCAACGAAATGCCCGCCAACGTCGCGGTGATCACCGCCGCCGCAATCCAGGATGCCGGCGTGCAGAGCGTGCCGGAAGCACTCGAGCGCCTGGGCGGCGTCTACTTCCGCACCTACTCCGGCAACCCCGGCCAGGCCGACATCGCGCTGCGCGGGTTCGGCGAGAACTCCCACGGGCGTGTGCTGGTGCTCGTCGACGGCCAGCGCCTGAACAACGCCGACATGTCGGCCATCAACTGGCTGAGCGTGCCGGTCGGCAGCATCGAACGCATCGAACTGATCCGCGGCGGGCAGACGGCGCTCTACGGCAACTATGCCGTGGCCGGTGTCGTCAACATCATCACCCGCGAAGGTTCGGAGACGCCCGTCACCACGGTGTCGGCCTCCGCCGGCACGGACGACACCTACGGCGGCCACGTCGGCACGGCGGGCATCCTGGACGCCGCCACGCGCTACACGGCCGATGTGGACTGGCAGAAGAGCGGCGGCTTCCGCGCCAACAGCGACTACGAGACGACCGACGTGCGCGCGGCCATCACCGAACAGTGGTCCGACCGCCTGTCGACCACCGTCGGCGTCTTCTACAACCGCAACGAGTACGGCATGCCGGGCGCGCTGACCTTCGACGAGATGCGCGAGGACCCGCGGCAGACCCTCAACCCCGACGACCGCGTCGAGACGAAGAGCTATGGCGGCCATGCGGGCCTGACCGGCAACGTGGGCGCGGAGGCCACGTTTGACCTGGGCCTCAACGCCAGCCGGCGCGACACGTCCAGCCAGACGGTGAGCTACACCTCGCAGTCCGACGCGACCCTCGACACGTTCTCGGCCACGCCCCGCCTGACGATCCCGTTCGAGGTGGCCGGCCTGCGCAACCGGCTGGTGCTGGGCATCGACGCCGCCTACGACACAATGGAGGTCGACACGGCCGCGCTGGACTACGCGGCGCCCCTGACCACGCCATCCACGCCGACCGCCGCCGCCGACCTCGCGCGCTGGGCATTGGGCGGCTACATCCAGAACGAACTGGCCTTCACTGAGAAACTCTCGCTGGTCCTCGGCGGTCGCGTCGAACGCTGCGGCTACGAGGCCGAGATCGACAACCTGCAGCCGCCGAATGATCAGGTGGACGAGTCGGTCGTGCATGCCCGCTCGGCGCTGGACGCCGCGCTGCTCTTCCGTCCGACGGTCGACACGAAGCTCTACGCGCGCGCGGCCACGCTCTACCGCTATCCCTTCCTCGACGAGATGGCTTCCTACTCCGGCTGGGGCAAACCCGCTGTGAACACCGATCTTGGCCCGGAGAAGGGCACCTCGCTCGAAGTCGGCGGCGCCGCGCGATTCGCACGCGACTGGACGGCGGAACTGTCCGTCTACCAGCTCGACATGACCGACGAAATCGCGTGGGACGGCGCGCAGAACGCGAACCTGGACGAGACGCGCCGACGCGGCGGCGAGGCCGCGTTGACCTGGTCGCGCCGGGAACTGGGCCTGGTCGCTGCCTCCTACGCCTATGTCGACGCGGAGTTCGACAGCGGCGCCAACGAGGGGCAGACCGTGCCGCTCGTGCCTTCGCACGTGCTGACCCTGCGTGGCGAACTCGTCCTGCCCGCCGACCTCGCCCTGCTGGCCGGTGCACACTTCGTCAGCGACCAGTTCATGGGCGGCGACATTGACAACTCGGGCGTGAAACTGGACGACTACACGACGGTAAACGTCGGCCTGCGCTTCACGCCCCATCACGTCGACGGCCTGCAGATCCTGGTCAGCCTGGACAACGTGTTCGACCAGCACTATGCGAACATGGCGTTCGAAGGCTACCCGGACTGGAACATCCCGGACGCCTACTACCCCGCTTGCGGCCGCACCTGGCGGCTGGCGGCCTCGTATCGCTTCTAAGTCGGAGAGAAACGCATGAACATGCTGCCCTTGACGCTGCCGCTGGCGGCGCTAAGCGAGACGCCGGCCGGACTGCTCAGCGGCCCGATCGACATCTTCAACAAGGGCGGCGTGGTCATGTGGCCCCTGCTCCTCTGCTCGCTGGTGGCCGCCACGGTGGCCATCGAGCGTCTGCTCTACTTCTGGCGCGACCGCCGCGCAACGACCGCCGCCGGCAATACCGCCGAGCAACTCATCGACCTCGCCGCCGCCGGCCAGTTTGCCGCCGCCGAGGAACTCGGTCGCAGCACACACTGCGCCGCGGGCCGGGTGTTGGCTGAAGGACTGAAGCATCGCGCCTACGGCCTGCACGACACGCTGGAGACGGCGGCTGACGTGGAGATCGACCGCCTGCGCCACGGCCTCTCGGTGCTCGACACGATCATCACGCTCGCGCCCATGCTCGGCATCCTCGGCACCGTGACCGGCATCATCCGTTCGTTCCATCTTCTCGGCGTCAGCGGCGTCGAAAACCCCACCGCCGTGACCGGCGGCATCGCCGAAGCCCTGATCACGACGGCCGCCGGCCTGGTGATCGCGATCGGCACCCTCGTGCCGTTCAACTACTGCGTCTCCCAGGTGAAGCGCCGCGCGCGCCTGCTGGAGCAGATCATGCACCGGTTCGAGATGGCCTGCGAACGGGGGCGGCAACATGGGACTTAAGACCGGATTCGAAGACCAGCGGGCGCGAATCGAGATGATCCCGCTGATGGACGTCGTGTTCCTGCTGCTGGTGTTCTTCATCTACGCCATGTTCAGCATGACGGTCCACCACGGCCTCAAGGTCGACCTGCCGCGCGCGGCCGGCGCGCGCGAGATCGGCCGGCAGACGATCGTAACCATCCGCGCCGACAACCGGCTGCTGCTCGGGAATCACGAGGGCGCCCTGGATGACATCGTGCTCGGAGCCGTGCAGGGCTGGCGCGAGGCGCAGACACCGGTGCTGATCAGCGCGGACCGCGCGGCGGCCATCGGCACGGGCATTGAACTGCTGTCCAAACTGCGCCGCGCAGGCGTCGAGGCCGTGGCCTTCCAGGTGCGGCCGGAGGACGCCGGAAATTGACAGCTGGCAAGCAGGCATGTATGCCACCCACTATAGATTCAGCGCCATGCTGGCCCTGGCCGTGCATGCGCTGGCGGCCATCGGGATCGGCGCGGTGCTGGTTCGGTCGCTGCCGGTGACCCCGCCGCAGCCGATGTTGACGACCCTCGTGCTGGACCTCACGCCGGCACCGGTCGAAGCCGCAGCCGGCAGCATGCCCATGCCCCGCGGCGTGGAACTGCCGCGGCCGCAGCCGCGGCCGGCTGAACGCGCTCCGTTGCCCGACCTGTCGCCGGCGGCGCCGGCGGCGGAGGCGGCCGACGTCCGCGTGGCGCAGGTGAACTCGCCCCTGGCCCCGGCGGCGCGCACCGAGTCGGGCAGTCCAAAGACGCCTTTCCTGTCGTCGCTTGAAGGCGTTCCGGACGGCGACGTGGATGCACGCATCACGGGCTCGGATCGGCACGGTGGCACGGGATCCGGTGAGGGGGTCGACGCCATGCCCGCGCCGCGCACCGCAATCAAGCCGCTCTACCCCATCGGCGCGCGCCGCCGCGGCGAAGCGGGCCAGGTCGTGCTGGACGCTCACGTCGCCGCTGACGGCCAGACCGACCAGGTGACCCTCCTTGTTCCCAGCGGTTTCACCGATCTCGACGCGGCCGCCGAACGCGCCGTCAAACGGACGCTGTTCCGGCCCGCAACACGCGGCAACCGCCCGGTTGAGGCGCGCGTGCGCATCACCATTGTATTCAGACTAACGGACTAACCATGCAAAACACACCCGCTGCCTGGCCCACCCTCCCATCCCTGCCTGCCACAGGCGCGTGGCGTCTTGGCATCTCGATCAGCGGCCAACCGTCGGACATACCAGCCGACGTCGAGCGACTCGCCGGGGCCGTTCATGCCATCGAGCTGGCGCTGGCCCGTTCGGGCGAGACCGTCGATCTGCCCGATGTCGCCACGACCACGCGCCTGGCCACGCTGGCCGCGCGCCGCGATGTCCTCTACACGGTGCACATGCCGACTGACCGCCAACTGGGCAGCAGCGACGCATCCGAGCGGGCCGATGCGCTGCTGCAGATTCTCGACATCGTCGACACGCTTCAGCCCCTGACGCCGCACGCCTACATTCTCAGCCCCGGCGGCCTCGCCGCCGACGCCTCGCCGGCCCGGTTGGCGGCGTGGCAAAGCGACCTGACTTCCGCGATTGCACAGGTTCTCTCGTCGGGCCTCGATCCGCGGCGGCTGGCGCTCACGAACCTGGACTTCCCCTTCGACTGGTGTGCGCCGTTGATCGAACCCTTTGACCTGTCGGTCTGCATCGACACGGGATGCCTGTGGCGGCAGGGACTCGATGCGGCCGCCCATTTCGAGCGCTGGGCGTCGCGCACGCGGGTCATCCGCCTGGACTGCACGCCCGACGGCGACACGCACCAACTCGGGCCGTTCGTGAAGGGCCTGGCGAGTTACTGCGGCGTCGTCACGCTGGGGGCCGGCTCGTACGAGGACACCGTCGCCGCCATCAACACGCTTGGAAAGCTGGTTGGCACATGACCGGCGCCATCATCGCACTCAGTGCGGCGCTGCTTGTGGCGGGTGGGTGCCGGCGCGCGCCGGTTGTGCCGGGTGCGGCGTCGGGCCCGCGCGTAGTCTCGCTGGCGCCCAACCTGACCGAGATCGCCTGCGCGGTGGGCGGCGCCAGACGCCTCGTCGGCCGCACAGACGTCTGCAACTACCCGCCCGAAACCACTGCGAACATCCCGATCATCGGCAGTTTCGGCCGGCCGTTCATGGAGACGCTGCTGACGCAGCACCCCACCGCCGTGATCGAGGTCGATCTGGAGGACAAGACGATCGCGGATCTGTTCACGCGCCTGGGCATCGCCCATCACCGCATCGCCTGTCAGCGGCTGGCGGACATTCCGCCGGCGATTCGTGCGGTCGGCCGGGTCGTCAACTGCCAGGCGCGGGCCGACACGCTGGCCGAGACGGTGGCGTCCGGCCTGGCCGCGCGCCAGGCGGCGTTGGCAGCGACACCTGCCACCAACCGTCCGCTGGTGTTCGTGGCGGTCTGGTGGGACCCCCTGATGACCGTCGGCCGCAATGCGTTCATCTCGGAAGTCGTGACCCTGGCCGGTGGCCGCAACCTGGGCGACGAACTGCCGCGCGACTACGGCACGGTTTCGCTCGAGTGGGTGCTCGAGCGCAACCCGGACGTGATCGTCAGCCTGTCGCCGGGGACGCCGGGAACCACGCAGGCGCGCCTGGCCGGCCGCGCCGGCTGGTGCGACGTGCGCGCCGTGCGCAACGGCCGTGTGCTGGACGCGTTCGATCTGGACGTCCTGTCGCGTCCCGGGCCGCGCGTCCTCGCGGGAATCGACCAGTTGCGCCAGGCGCTCGCAGCGGGCGACCGGCAGGCGGGTGCGCCATGAAGCACACACGCATCTGGCCCTGGTTTCTGCTGATCCCCCCGATACTCGCGCTGGGCGTGCTGACCGGTCCGCATGGAGTCAGCCTGCCGGAGTGGGATACGCCCATGGGACTCGCGCTGCTCCGCCTGCGCGCCTACCGCGTCATCGCGGGGTTCGTCGTGGGCGCGGCGCTGGCGGGCGCAGGCGTCGTGCTGCAGGCCGTGCTGCGCAACCCGCTGGCCGATCCGTACGTGCTGGGCGTCAGCAGCGGCAGCGCGCTGGGCGCCGCGCTCGTGATCTCGTTCGGACTTGCCGGCCGGTACGTCTTCGCCCTGCCGCTCGGCGCGTTTGTCGCGGCCCTGCTGACGCTGATGGTGGTCTTCCGGCTGGCGGCGCGCAACGGCGTCCTCTCGGTCTACGGCCTGATCCTGAGCGGCGTCGTGGTCAGCTCGATGCTCTCCAGCCTGCTGATGCTGTTGATGACCTTCGCGGACAACGAAGGGTTGCACAGCATCTTCTGGTGGATGCTGGGCAGCCTGCAGGCGCACTCGGGGCGCGTGCTGGCCGGCTGCAGCATCTGCGCCGGCGTGGCGCTGGCCGTGACGATGACCCTGACACGCGAACTGAACGCGCTGACGCTGGGCCGCGAGATGGCGCATCATCTGGGCATCCGCACGCGTTTCGTGATCGGGCTGGCGCTGGCCGCGGCCACGCTGGCCACGGCGGCAGCGGTGGCGCTGGCCGGCCTGATCGGTTTCGTCGGTCTGATCGTGCCGCACGCCATGCGCAACCTGACCGGCGCCGACCACCGCCGCCTGCTGCCGGCGTCGGTGCTCGCGGGCGGCGCCTTGCTGGTGTTGTGCGACACGTTTGCGCGCACGCTTTTCGCCCCGCTGGAGATCCCGGTCGGCGTGGTCACCGCGCTGGCCGGCGGGCCCTTCTTCCTGGTGTTGTTGCGGCGGCGAAAGCCGGGGTGGGTGGAATGAGCGCGCCCGCGCCAGCGGTGGAACTGATCGAGGTCGCGGCGGGCTACCGCGCACGGCCGGTCATCATGGGTCTGTCGCTCGCGATTGCGGCGGGCGAGCGCGTCGCCTTCCTGGGCCCGAACGGCGCGGGCAAGTCGACCCTGCTGCGGGTGATCACGGGGCTGCTGCCGGCGACCGGCACCGTGCGGCTGTTCGGGCGCGACCTGCGGAGCCTGTCGGCGGCTGAGCGGAGCCGGCTGGTCTCGGTCGTGCCGCAGGAGCTGGACGCAGCCATGCCGTTCACCGTCGAGGAGATGGTGACTATGGGGCGCACAGCCACGCTGGGTCGCTGGCAGGCGCCCGCGGCGGCCGACCGGCAGATCGTCGAGCAGGCCATGGCGTACACCGACACGCTGACCCTGCGCGACCGCGTCTTCCAGGAGATGAGCGGCGGCGAGCGCCAACGCGTCGCGATCGCACTGGCCCTGGCCGCCGAGCCGCGCCTGATCCTGCTGGACGAACCGACCTCGCATCTCGACATGAACCACCGCCTGGAAGTCGCGCAACTGATTGAACGCCTCAACCGCGAACGCGGCGTGGCGGTGGCCATGGTGGGGCACGACCTGAATCTGGCGGCCGAGTTCTTCCCCCGCCTCGTGCTGCTGGATGGCGGGCGGGTGGTGGCGGACGGTACACCCGACGACGTCCTGCGCCCCGACGTCCTGCGCGCCGTCTACCACTGCGACGTGAGCGTGCAGCGCGATGCCGAGACCGGCGCGCTGCGGGTCTTTCCAAAACCACGGCGTTGACACAGATCCGCTGCGGGCTTGCGTATTGCAGTAGGCATGCGTTACGATGTACCCGCTATGTCTGAGGAAACCCGCACCAACACCAACAATGTTCAGTCACAGACGCTGGTTCTGAGCCGCGAGAGCGAACCCGACACGCTGCGCGTGCACAAGACGAAACTGCTGGTGGTCAGCGGGCCGCTGCAGGGACGCGAGTTCGTCATCTCCAAGGATGTTTTCACGGTCGGGTCGGGCAGCCACAACGATCTCGTACTCGACGACTCCACAATCTCCAAGCGCCACTGCGAGATCTCCATTGACCAGACGGGTTACCAGATCCGCGACCTGGGCAGCACCAATGGCACCGTGGTTCAGGGCGTCAAAGTCTCCTCCGCTTACCTTACGTCGGGCGCCGAGATCCAGCTCGGGAAGACGCGCTTCATCTTCTGTCCCCTGCAGGAGTCGAACGACATCCCGCTGAGCCGCAACGAATCCTTCGGCGCGATGCTGGGCCGCAGCGTACCGATGCGCCGCATCTTCTACCTGGCCGAAACCTACTCGCCGACCGACGCCACGGCGATGATCACCGGCGAGACCGGCACCGGCAAGGAGATCCTGGCCGAGGAGATCCACCGCCACAGCAACCGCCGCGACAAGCCGTTCATCGTGATCGACTGCGCGGCCATGGCCAAGGACCTTATCGAGAGCGAGCTTTTCGGCCATGTCAAAGGCGCGTTCACCGGCGCCAATGCCGACCGCCAGGGGGCCTTTGAGTTGGCCGACGGCGGCACCGTCTTCCTCGACGAGATCGGCGACCTGAGCCCCGACCTGCAACCCAAGCTGCTGCGCGTGCTGGAGAAGCGCGAGATCCGCCGCGTCGGCTGCAACAAGGTGCGCAAGATCAACGTCCGCATCATCTGCGCCACCAACCGCAACCTCGCCAACGAGGTCAACGAGGGCCGTTTCCGCGAGGATCTCTACTATCGCCTGTCGGTGGTCCACCTCGAACTGCCGCCGCTGCGCCGGCGCCGGGAGGATCTGGCCCTGCTGGTGCGGAAGTTCCTGTCCGACTTGCACGGCGTCGACGCGCTGGACCAGGTGGGGGATTTCGACCGCACGATGGACGCCCTCAAACGGCACGACTGGCCGGGCAACGTGCGCGAGTTGCGGAACCTGATCGAGGTCGCCTTCTACAGTGAGCGCCGACCGGTGGACCTGAGCGCGTTCCTGAGCCTCGGCAACCTGCGCGCCAGCCGCCGGCCGCCCGAACCCGAGGTCACCGTCAACGCCGACCGCCCCTTCAAGGACGCGAAGAACGATCTGATCGAGGGTTTTGAGAAGGCCTACCTGCTGGCCCTGCTGGCGCGCAACAGCAACAACATCTCGCGCTCGGCGCGCGAAGCCGGCATCGAGCGCGCCTATCTGCAGCGCCTGGTGCGCAAGTACAGTCTCAAGCCGTAGGACGCACGTCCACGAGCTGAAACTCGATCGACGAACCGCCGCGCCAGGTGTTCTCGGTGAGTTCGATCACCGCGTCCACGCGCGAACCCGCGGCGCGGATGCGCTCCACCTGGGCGCCCATCTTCCACCACACCGCGCGCACGTTGCTGCCGCCCACGTCGAGGGTCATGCGCACGTGGTCACCGTTGCCGCCCATGATCGTCGGCGCTTCGGTCAGGCGCGCGCCGCGCACGCCCCACCGCGGACGGCTGTGCCCCTCGCCGAACGGCTCGAGCCGCTGCAGCGCCTGCCACAGGCCGGCCGACACATCGTCGCCGCGCAGCCAGCCGTCGACGGTCAACACGGGCCGGCTGTCGCCCGGCGCCTGCTGTCCGGCGCAGGCGACACCGAATGCGCCGCGAAAGGCAGCAAGCGCGCCCGCCTTGAGGCGGAAACCGGCGGCCTGCCTGTGCCCGCCACACCCGGCCAGCGTATCGCCGCACGCCTTGAGCGCGGCCAACGCGTCGTATCCGCGTCCCGCCCGCACCGAGCCGCGCCCCGCACCGGCGGCGTCCAGCGCGACCACCGCGGCCGGCCGGTTCCAGAGCTCGGCCAGGCGCGACGCGACGATGCCGATCGCGCCGGGGTGCCAATCGACGCCCCCTGCCACGACGCCGCCCGCCGGATGGCCCGGATGGGGCGTGCCGAGTTGCTCGAGCGCCGCCGCGAGGATTTCGGCCTCGACGGTCTTGCGCTGCGCATTCAGGTGTTCGAGTTGCACGGCCAGCGCGACGGCGGCGTCCCAGTCGTCGGCCTGCAGGAGGTTGAGCGCGGGCCAGGCATTGAGCATGCGTCCGGCGGCGTTCAACCGGGGTCCGAGCATGAATGCCAGGTGGTAGCTGGTCGGCGCGTCCTGAACGCCGGCCCGGTGCATGAGCGCCTTGAGCCCCACGCAGGGACGCTCGCGCAGCCGCCGCAAACCGGCCGTCACCAGCACGCGGTTCTCGCCGGACAGCGGCACGACATCGGCCACGGTCGCCACGGCCACCGCGTCCAGCCAGTCGCGCGGGTCGACCGCGTGCGCGGCCTGCAGGCCAGCCTGCTTGCCCAGTTTGACCAGGGCGTGCACGAGCTTGAACGCCACGCCGGCGCCGCACAGACAGGCGGCCTCGGGCGGCGTCCCCGGCAGTTTGGGGTTCACCACAGCGACCGCGGCGGGGCGCTGATCATCCGGCTCATGGTGATCGGTCACGATCACCTCGCAGCCGTGGGTCGTCGCCCAGGCCACCTCGGCCGCGGCGTTGATGCCGCAGTCCACCGTGACCAGGAGTCGCGCATCGGGTTGGGCGGCCAGGCAGCGCGCGAGCGCGCCGGGAGTGAGCCCATAGCCGTCGATCACACGGTCGGGCAGGAACGGCGTCACCGTGCCGCCCAGGGCGCGGATGGCCGACGAGAGAACAGCCGTGGCGATCACGCCGTCGGCGTCGAAGTCGCCAAACACGATGATCGGCTCGTGCCGCGTGATCGCACGGGCGATCCGTTCCGCCGCCGCGGCAACGCCGGGGAAAGCCAGCGGGTCGCCCAGTTGCTGCAGTTTGGGGTCCAGGAAGCGTCCCGCCTCCGCAGGCGCGGACAGCCCGCGGGAAGCCAGCACACCCGCCACCGGAAGCGGCAGCCCGAAGCTGGCCGCCAACGACGCGGCAGACTGCGGATCAAACGCGGCGTCAACCCATTGGAAGCGAGGGAACATGGCTCGGCAGTATAGTGGATCACTGCCGACGATACCAGCGCCCGAAGGAATCAGGTTGCACACCTGCCGAAAGACGGTATGCTTGTTTCCTGCTGTTGTTTGAGACAGTCCACCCGCGCTGGTATTCGGCGCTTCGCTGTCTCCTGTTGACCGTGCTTACAGACACCCATCCGTAGAGGAGTTTCCGCGTGGCTTACGACAAGATCAAGTTGCCCGGGTTCGGCGAACGGATCACCATGGGAACGGGCGGCAAGCTGAACGTTCCGGACATGCCGATCCTGCCCTTCATCGAAGGCGACGGTACGGGACCCGACATTACGCGGGCGGCGATGATCGCGTGGAACGCGGCCATCCGCAAGGCTTACGGCGGGAAGCGCCGCGCGGCCTGGATGGAGGTCTATGCCGGCGAGAAGGCGAACGCGGTCTACGGTCCCAACACCTGGATGCCGGCCGAGACGCTGACGGCCATCCGCGAACACCTGGTGGCCATCAAGGGCCCGTTGACGACGCCGGTCGGCGGCGGTATCCGTTCGCTCAACGTGGCGCTGCGCCAGGAGCTCGACCTCTACGTCTGCCTGCGCCCCGTGCGCTGGTTCCGCGGCGTCCCCTCGCCCGTCAGGCAGCCCGAGCTCACCGACATGGTGATCTTCCGCGAAAACACCGAGGACATCTACGCCGGCATCGAGTGGGCTTCGGGGTCCGAGGCAGCGCAGAAGGTGATCGCCTTCCTGCAGCGCGATATGGGGGTCAAGAAGATCCGGTTTCCGGCCACCTCGGCGATCGGCATCAAGCCGGTCTCGAGCGAAGGTTCCACACGTCTGATCCGCGCCGCCATCCAATACGCCATCGACAATGACCGCAAATCGGTGACCCTGGTCCACAAGGGCAACATCATGAAGTTCACCGAGGGCGGGTTCCGCGACTGGGGCTATGCGCTGGCGCGCGATGAGTTCGGTGCCCGGCCGATCGACGCCGGCCCGTGGTGCACCTTCCGCAACCCGCGCACGGGGCGCGACATCGTGGTCAAGGATTGCATCGCCGACGCCTTCCTGCAGCAGATCCTCACGCGACCGGCCGACTACGACGTGATCGCAACCCTCAACCTGAACGGCGACTATATCTCGGATGCGCTGGCGGCCTGCGTGGGCGGCATCGGCATCGCGCCCGGCGGCAACATCAACTACGTAACCGGCACGGCGGTCTTCGAGGCCACCCATGGCACGGCCCCCAAGTACGCCGACCTCGACAAGGTCAACCCCGGCTCGCTGATTCTGTCCGGCGAGATGATGTTCCGCTATCTGGGTTGGCCCGAGGCGGCCGACCTGCTGACGGTCGCCATGGACCGGGTAATCGATGCCAAGACGGTGACCTATGATTTCGCCCGCCTGATGCCGGGCGCCCGCGAGGTGCGCTGCAGCGAGTTCGGCCAGGCGCTGGCCGACGCCATGTAGCTGTCGCGACATGCTGCGGTTCCCAGGAGTGCAACGCCTGCCATGGCCGTGCCGATGACCAGATTCATGCTCACCGTCTCTGACGAGACCGGCGTGGCCGTGCCCTGCCGTGCCGAGGCCTGGCGCGACGGCGCATGCCTGACGCGCGTCTGGAGCACGACCGGCCGCGTCGAAATCAACGTCGCAGCCGGCGACCCGGTCCAGATCTGGGTGCGGTCCGGCATCGCGCGCGACGCCGTCCTGTTCGCTTTCGATCCGTCAACCGGACCGGCCGCATGCGACGTGGTTCTGCGCCGTCGGTTCGATGCGCCCGCATGGGGCTGGTACGGCGGCGAGTGCCACCGCCATGCCTGGCGCAGCGAACGTGAAACACCCGTCACGCTGGGCGAGAACGGCCGCATGGGCTTGGCCGAGGGGCTCGACTTCATGCTGCTGGCGCAGCCCTGGGACGAGCAGGGCACCTGGCTGAAACCGACGGAACTCTCGCGGCGATGCGAGGCTGCGGCGCCTGCCGGCTTCGCGCTGGGGTGGAGCCTGGAAGCCCCCAAGTGTCCGATCGCCGAGCCCGAAGGCGAGGAAACCGGGAACGCACACACGCACGGCCACGGCTGGGCCGTGGGGCTGAGCGACCTGACGGCCGGGCCCGGCTACTTCGTCACCGGACCCAACCACCCCATCATCCAGGAGATTCACCGGCAGGGCGGCGTGGTGGGCTGCGCCCATCCGGCCCGCCTGCGCCTGCACAAGGGGCGGCTGACCGCGGGCTGGGCCAGCGAACTGCCCTTCGACTACCTGGCGGGTTCCGGCTACGACGCGATGGATGTTTTGGGGCCGGCCGCGGACAACCCCGGCACGACCGAACACGTGTGGTGGGCCTTGCTGAACCTCGGCTATCGCATCGCCGCCACGGCCAGCACCGGCGGCGGCGCCGGCAGCGCCACGCCGCCGGGGCGATTCCGGACCTACGTCCAGATGAGCGGTGGCTTCAGCTGGCGCGGGCTGATTGACGGCATCCGCCGTGGCGCCTGCGTGGCATCGTCGGGACCCTTTGTCCTGTTCGATATCGACGGCGCGGGCCCGGGGAGCGAGCATCCGGCCGACGGCACCACGCGGCATGTCGCGCTGCGCGCGTGGTCGGGCGCGCTGCCGGGCGAACATCTGGCGGCCGTGCAGGTCGTCCGCAACGGCGTCATCGTGCAAGCCTGGAACCTGGCGTCACAGAATCTGCGCGAGTGGCGGGGCACGTTCGAGGTGAACGAGAACCAGTTCGCCTGGTATTCCGTACGCGCGGTGTCAAGTGCGGTGGATCCCGGCGGCACACCGACACATCGCACAACGCGCGAGGTGGCGGTGGCCAGCCCGATCTATTTCCTGCCGCCGGGCTATGCCCGCCCGGCGCCGGCACTCGCACGCCTGCGGGTGCGCGTGACAGACACAGCCGACCGCGACGTGGCCTGCAAGGTCACGGCCCGCGTGGGCGGCGTACCCGTGGCCACCCGCAACGTGCCGGCCGGGCAGACGGACATCGAACTCCCGGCCGGCGCCCGGCTGACCTTCGAGGCGCCCGGCTTCGTGCCGGAGACGCGCTCGGTCTTCACCGATTCCCCGCTGGGCGACTACTGCCGCGATCTGAGTCTGACGCACCTGGCGCTGGGCACGGCAGCCGCCTGGCGCGACATGCAGAACATGCTGGACCACGTCGATCTGCATGTCCGGATGTTTCGATCATATGATTTCAGTAACCGGCAGCCGCGGCCGCGACACTCGACCGAGCGCGCGCACGCGGCTGCGACAACCCCGCACGCGGGCCAGACACAGGGGAGTTCTCTCCCCGCAACCCCCACACGGAGCACCCTCCCATGAGTATCAAGATCGCCGTCATCGGCGCCGGCAGCCTGGGCTTCACGCGCACCCTCACACACGACATCCTGACCGTCCCGGAACTGCGTGATGTGACCGTTGCGCTGACCGACATCAACGCGCGCAATCTGAGCATGATCACGCGCATCCTCGATCGCGACGTCAAGGCCAACGGCCTGGCGGCGAAAATCGTCGGCACGACGGATCGCCGCGCCGCGCTGAAGGATGCCGACTACGTCATCAACACCGCGCGCGTCGGCGGGCTTGAGGCTTTCAAGACGGACATCGACATCCCCCTCACGTACGGCGTCGACCAGTGCGTCGGCGACACGCTCTGCGCCGGCGGCATCATGTACGGGCAGCGCGGCATCGCCTGTCTGCTGGACTGGTGCAAGGACATCCGCGAGGTCGCCAAGCCGGACGCGCTGCTGCTGAACTACGGCAACCCCAACGCCATGCTGGCGTGGGCCGCGAACCACTTCGGCGGCGTCCCGACGATCGGCCTGTGCCACGGCGTTCAGGGCGGGCACTGGCAGATCTGCAAGGTTATCGAGGGTCTGATCAACAAGGGGCGGGCGCCCGAAACCAAGGGCTTCGTGCCGGTGCACATGCGCGACGTGGACAT
>CAYQJG010000084.1:0-19353 GCA_964417715.1 uncultured Lentisphaerales bacterium
GCTCCACCGACATGGCGGCCGGCATGGCGCTCGGCACGGCCTGGTTCAAGGTGCCGTCGGCCATCCGCTTCGTGCTGACCGGCAAACCCGGCAAGTGGGTTTCGGGCAAGGACGTGATCCTGCACATCATCGGCATGGTCGGCGTGGATGGTGCGCTCTATCGCTCGATGGAGTATGCCGGCGACGGGCTGGCGGCGCTGACGGTCGACGACCGCCTCTGCATCGCCAACATGGCCATCGAGGCGGGCGCGAAGAACGGCATCTTCCCGGTTGACGCGCAGACACGCGCCTTCCTGGAGACCGTGGGCCGCAAGACCTACACCGTCTTCGAGCCCGACGCCGATGCGCCCTACGACGAGACGCACACCATCGATCTCGCCAGCCTGCGGCCGACGGTGTCGTTCCCGCACCTGCCGTCGAACACCCGCCTCGCGGCCGACGCAAGCAGCGTGAAGATCGATCAGGTGGTGATCGGGTCCTGCACCAACGGCCGTCTGAGCGACCTGCGTGTTGCCGCCGGCATCCTGCGCGGCCGCAAGATCGCCAAGGGCGTGCGCTGCATTGTTTTTCCGGCCACGCAGAAGATCTACCTGCAGGCCATGCGCGAGGGATTGCTGGAGGCGTTCGTCGAGGCGGGTGCCGCGGTGTCCACGCCGACGTGCGGTCCCTGCCTGGGCGGTCACATGGGAATCCTGGCCAAGGGCGAGCGCGCGATCGCCACGACGAACCGCAACTTCGTCGGCCGCATGGGCCACCCCGAGTCGGAGGTCTACCTGGCCAGTCCGGCCGTCGCCGCCGCCTCGGCCATCACCGGCCGTATTACGGATCCGTCCGAGATTGGTTGAGACTGGAATCAAGGGGAGAAGCAATGAAAGCTCAGGGTACTGTTTTCCGTTACGGCGACAATGTCGACACCGACGTCATCATCCCGGCGCGGTATCTGAACACCATCGATCCGGCCGAACTGGCGGCGCACTGCATGGAGGATATTGACGCCACGTTTGTGAAGCGCGTCAAACCGGGCGACATCATCGTCGCCGACGCCAACTTCGGTTGTGGTTCGTCGCGCGAACACGCGCCGATCGCCATCAAGGCCGCCGGCGTGGCCTGTGTGATCGCGAAGAACTTCGCGCGCATCTTCTACCGCAACGCCATCAACATCGGCCTGCCGATTCTCGAATGCCCGGAGGCCGCCGCGGCGATCAAGGCCGGCGACACCGTGTCCGTGGATTTCGACACCGGCGTCGTCACGAACGTGACCAGCGGCCGCGTTTTCCAGGGCGCGCCGTTCCCCCCGTTCATGAAGGATCTGATCGCGCGCGGCGGACTCGTCGAGTACGTGAAGGCCAAGTTGGCTGTGAAGGGCGGCAAGTAGCGGAAGCAGCGCCCCATGGCAGAAGAACTCCTTCAGCGCAGCGCCCGCTTTGACGTGGCTGATCGCGTGATCCGCGTCGGGATCGTCGCCAACCTCCTGTTGGTGGCGATCAAGATGTCGGCGGGTCATTTCGGCCGGTCCGAGGCCGTCTTTGCCGACGGCGTCGAGAGCGCCTGCGATCTGGCGGTGGCCATCGGCACGCTGCTGGCGATGCGCATCAGCCGGGCACCGTCGGATTCGGATCACCCCTATGGCCATGGGCGTGCTGAGAACATCGCCGCGCTGATGATTGGCGCGGTGATCCTGGCCACCGGCGCCTGGATCATGCTCACATCGGTGCACTCGGTGTTTGCCCACGCACACGGCCGGCCGGCCTGGATCGCGGTGGTGGCGGCGGCGTTCACGGTCGTCAGCAAGGAGATTCTCGCTCGCTACACCCTCCGCGTCGGCGGCCGCAGCGGCAGCCCGGCGATCACGGCCCTGGCGGCCGACCACCGCAAGGACGCGCTGACCTCGATCGCCACGCTCGTGGGCGCCGGCTGCGCGATGCTGGGCGCGACGATTCTCGATCCGATCGTGGCGGGGCTGACGGCCCTGCTCATTCTCAAGACCGGCTGGGAGACGTTCCTCTCGGCTTCGCATGAACTGATGGATGCGGCACTGCCGGAGGCGCAGATACGCGAGGTCACGAAGCTGGCCGAGTCCGTGGCTGGCGTCGAGCACGTGCATGAGATCAAGGGGCGTCGGGCGGGCCAGTACATGATCATCGACCTCAAGCTCGAGATGGACTCCGAGATGACCGTGCGCCATTCGCACGAGGTGGCCACCCGGGTGAAGCGCCTGATCTTCGACGCCTATCCCACCGTCGGCGACGTGATGATCCACGTCAACCCGCACGATGACCCCGACCACGAGGATCTGGTGCGGCTGTGAACCGGTCCCCTGAGATTTCCGGCGGCTACCGCGAGGTGCTGCGGGTGGCCTATCCGCTCATCCTGAGCATGGGCACCTTCACGGTCATGCAGTTCTGCGACCGTATCTTCCTGGCGCGATTCAGCAGCATCTCGATCCAGGCGGCTTTGCCGGCCGGCGTGTTGTCGTGGACCTTCGTCTGCGTGTTCCAGGCGTTGGCGGGCTATGCCGGCACCTTCGTCGCGCAGTATCACGGTGCCGGTGATGCGCGCGGCTGTGTGCGTGCGACGGCGCAGGGGTTCTGGCTGGCGCTGCTCTCCTGGCCGCTGATGCTGGCCCTGATTCCCGTCGGCTGGTGGATCATGCGGATCAGCGGGCATGCGCCGGCTGTCCTGGCCGAAGAGCGCGTCTATTTCACCATTCTGATGGTGGGCGCCGTGACGGTGCCGCTGGGCGCGGCGATTGGCGGCTACTTCACGGGCCGCAGCCGCATGACGCTCAACACGGTCGTCAACATGGCGGGGTGCCTGGTCAACATCGTGCTCGACTATGGGATGATCTTCGGCAAGTGGGGCTTCCCGGTCATGGGTATTCGCGGCGCGGCCATTGCGACCGTGATTGCGGGCGCGGTGGCGCCCCTTGTGCAGTTGGCCGTGTTCGCGTGCCAACCCGAAGTGCGTGCGCTGGGATTGCGGCGGGCGCTGGCCTTCGACGCGAAGCTGATGTGGCGCATGGTGCGTTTCGGCCTGCCGGCCGGCGGCCACCTGCTGGCGGATGTGGGCGCATTTACGGTCTTCGTCATGATGACCGGCCGGCTCGGCGATGTCGCGCTGGCGGCCAGCAACACGGGGTTCAGCATCAACGGCGTGGCCTTCATGCCGCTGGTTGGCGTCAGCATGGCGGCGTCGATCGTGGTGGGGCAGTATCAGGGGCGCGGCGACAGTGACAGCGCCTACCGGGCCGGTTGGTCGGCCATGAAAATCGGCTGGGGTTACATGCTGCTGGCGGCGCTCTCCTTCGTGCTGTTCCCGACCGGCTACTACGAGCTGTTCCAGTCGCGCGAGGCCACATATACGACTGCGGAACTCGTCGCCCTGGGCCGCAACATGATGTTCATGATGGCGATCTGGGGGATGCTCGACGCCGTCAACATTGTGCTGTCGGGTGCGCTCAAAGGTGCGGGCGACACGCGTTTTGTGATGCTCTACATGCTGATCTTCGGATGGTGCGTGTGGTTGCCGGGCGAAGTGCTCATTTTCTGGCGCGGGGGCGGCATTCTGGCCGCCTGGCTCTGGATGACGGTCTACGTCCTGATCCTGGCCGGCGGGTTCTGGTGGCGCTGGTGCTCCGGGCGTTGGCGTTCAATCAGTCTGGTCGGCGTGCCGGCCGTGCCGCAACTGCCTACACGCCCCGGCGCGGATGGCCTGATGGTATCGGACTAGCTGCGGCGATCAGCCAGGCGACCTGAACGTCACGCGAAAGCGGGATCAACCAGGTGCGGTAGAGCGCCGTCACCGCGCCGCTCAGGCGTTCGGCGCAGGCCGGCTCCAGGTGGTGTCGGCGGGCGTAGTCGGCGACGTAGCCGGCCACACGGTTGACGACGGCCTGCTCGACGGCGGGGTAGGTGATGGTGGCGTCGAGCTGCGCGGCATCGCCGGCGGCCGCCGCGGCGAGCAGGCGCGCGTCCGGCGCCTCGAACTTCGACTCCGCAACGTGCACGGCGAAGCGCAGCCGCAGCAGCACGGCCCTGATGCAGGCCGTATCGCAGGTGCGCACGTCGGCGGCCGACGCGTTCGGCATGTCGGGCAGGACGAGTGCGGGCAGCACGCGCGTCCGGTAATCCCGCTCCACGCGCCCCTCGAAATCGGCGATCAGCGCCGGGCCCGGCGTCTCGGCTTCCAGGCTGGCGCGGATCGGACCGACCCAGCCGGCGGCCGGATAGGCCGCGGGGTCGCCGACGCCGCAGCGCGCGCGGTCGCACAGGAAAACCGTCAACGCCGCATCATGGGTGGCCAGGCTCTGCCGCAGGACTTCCAGAGACGTGCTCATGGGGCATTGTTCCGTTTTTCCGTCACGCGCGCAAGGGGCTTGGCCCGTGAGAGGTGTCGCGCCCAACTCTCGCAGTCTGGGGCAGCCCCCGGTGACAGCCGGCAAAAAAAGTATCGCGGGGGTTTGCGTTTCGGGAGGCGATGGGCTATATTTCGAACGGTGTTTCCTGTATTCACGTTCGGGTCCGGGACGGCCCGGCAGCGAGGAAGGCGAGGACAGGCCATGATGAAGCGACTTTTTGCCAGTGCGTGTGTGGCGATGGTATTGGTTTCCGGCGTGCGTGCGGCAGACTACCAGACCTCGCCGATCGAGTTGTCCTTTCTGGACGCCATCTACCACCCCATCGATGTGGCGGGTCTGCGCGTGGGCATCCCCTACGGCAGCAACGACAGCGTCACGGGTATCGACATCGGCCTGTGGGGCAAGTCCACCTACATGTACGGGATCCAGTTCAACGTGCTGGCCAACCTGGTGACGGACCGTGCCGGCGCCCTCCAGCTCTCCATCTACAACGACACCCTGTCGCTGGTGGGCATGCAGGTCGGTCTCTGGAACAACGTCGGCGGTGCGGTCGGTGTGCAGGTTGGCCTGTTGAACCTGGCCGACGACCTCGAGGGCTTCCAGATCGGCCTGATCAACCGCGCCGAGTTGATGCATGGTTTCCAAGTCGGGCTCATAAACGTCATTCGCAGTTCGCCCCTGCCGTTTTGCCCGCTTGTGAACGTTGGGTTCTGATCCGTCGACACGGGCGGCTTCAAAAAGAGCCGCATTCAATGTTGTGCGCCAAACGGCCGCGGGTCGCTCGACTCGGCGGCCGTTCTTTTTCGCAGTTCGATTGATGTTCAGGAGGGGCCCGTTGTATGCAGTCCAAACCTTTCGCCGCCCTTCGACCGACGGCCGCCAAGGCCGCGGCTGTGGCCGCCGTGCCCTATGACGTGGTCGACACCGCGGAGGCCCGCGTGCTGGCTGCCGGCAACCCGGACAGTCTGCTGCATGTCTCTCGCCCCGAGATCGACCTTCCCGAGGGGGTGGACATCCACGATGACCGCGTCTACGCCCAGGGGCTGGCCGCTTTCCAAGCGCTGCAGGCGCGCGGCACATTGCTGCGCGAACCAGCCGAATGCTACTACGTCTACCGTCAGACCATGGGCGCGCACAGCCAGACCGGCGTCGTGATGTGCTGCCACGTCGATGACTACGACCGCGATGTGATCCGCAAGCACGAGCGCACGCGCCGCGACAAGGAAGACGACCGCACCCGCCACACGATGACTCTGGGCGCCAACACCGGGCCGGTCTTCCTGACCTATCGGGGGCTGGCACCGATCGACGCGCTGGTGGCCGGCGTTGTCAAGGGAGCTGCCCTCTATGATTTCACGGCGTCCGACGGCGTGCGGCACACGGTCTGGCGCGCGGCGCGCAACACCAATGACTGGGCGGCCCAGTTTGAACATGTTCCTCAGGCCTACGTGGCCGACGGTCACCACCGCGCGGCAGCCGCGGCGCGTACCGCGCGGGCCCGCCGCGATGCCAACCCCGCGCACACGGGAGTTGAAGAGTACAACTGGTTCCTGGCCGTGCTCTTCCCTGCCGCCCACCTGCGGGTACTTCCCTATAACCGCTGCGTGAGCGACTTGCATGGTCTGACGCCCAGTGCGTTTCTTGAGCAGGTGAGCCACGTCTTTGAGGTGGCGCCAGCCCTGAGCCCGGTGCCCGGCGGCGCGCGCCAGGTGCACATGTACCTGGGTGGGCGCTGGTATCGCCTGCGCTGGCCCGACTTCGCGGCTGATCCTGTCAACCGCCTGGACGTCAGCGTATTGCAGCAGCGGCTGCTGGACCCCGTGCTGGGCATTGACGATCCCCGTACGAGCACGCGCATCCATTTCATTGGCGGCATCCGGGGAACGGACGAACTCGTGCGCCGGGTCGATTCCGGCGAGGACGCCGTCGCCTTCTCGATGCATCCGGTGACCGTGGCGCAGGTCATGGACATTGCCGACGCCGGTCAGATCATGCCACCCAAGAGCACTTGGTTTGAACCTAAACTGAGGTCGGGGCTGTTGATTCACACATTGGATTGATCCGGAGGCGGAACTATGCTGCGAGCGCGGGCGTCGGGAATAGGAATGGTGCTGCTGGCCCTCGCGCTGGCCGGAGGGTGCCGCAAGGCGGCGGTCATCGGCGGCACCCCCGAACAGGTTCTGGCATCCGGATGGGATCTGTTCCGGTTGGGCGAGTTCGACCGGGCGACACCGGTGTTCGAGCAGGCCGTGGCCACGGCCCCTGCCGCCAGCGAGGCGCACGCCCGCGCGCTCTATGCCCTTGCGACCGTCTGGAACCTGCGGCGCCCGGACGATGATCGCAAGAAGGCCGCCAGCTACTACCGGCGGCTCATTGATGAGCACCCGACGAGCACGTGGGCGGCCTGGAGCACGCTGGCGCTGGCCCGCCAGATCCAGGTCGAAGGTGTTGAGACGCTGCCGCCCATCGCCCAGCTCGAGGAGGCCTATGGTCAGGTCATTGCGAACTACCCCGGGCATGCCGCGGCCGACGAGGCGTACCTGTTCATCCAGGCGGCCAAACTGCTGCGGACCGAGGACGAGTTGACGGCCGTGGCCGTCTCGCAACTTCAGGGCTTCGTGGCCGAGCATGCGGATTCGCCCTACGTGTCGGCCGCGTGGGGCCTGCTGGCGCACGGCTATTTTCTGCAGCACAAAGGGCAGGCGCGCGTGGACGCGCTGGTCAAGGCGTGGGAGACAGGTCTGGCGTCGGCCGTGAAGGGCGATATCACCCGCGATCCGGCGCTGACGTACTTCGGTATCGCCACAGCAGCCCAGTTCGATGCCGGCGATTTCGCCACGGCGCGCCGCTTCTACCGCAAGCTGATCGCGGAGTTTCCCAACGAGCAGAAGTCGTTCGTCTCCAAGCAGCAACTGCAGCGCATGGACGACCTTGAGGCCAGCATCAGGGCCGGTCTGGCGGCCGCCAAGGGCGGGGAGGCGCGGCCATGAAGCGGCTCTGGGACTTTCTGAAGCAGGCGTACCCGATCCTGGTAGTGGCTGGCGCCTTTGTCTGGGCTTCGGTTGCCATCCTATCGTACCGGAAGGAAGAGACGCCGCCCGGAACCACGGTCATCCGCATCGGACACTGGCAGCTCGAACCCGGCGTGCGCGAGGCATTCAAGGTGATGGGCCGCGAGTACGAGGCGCTCTGCCTGCAGCGGGGACAGAAGGTGCGCATCGTGCAGGACGCGATCCCCGAGGGCACCTACGGCCAATGGCTGACCACCCAACTCATGGGTGGAACGGCGCCTGATATCATTGAGTGCGGGTTGGGTGTTCCGTACAACGTCCTGGTCGGGTACTACAGCCGCTATTTCCGACCGATGACGCCCTACGTCAACCAGCTCAATCCGTACAATGCCGGGACCGTCTACTCCAACACCGCCTGGCGGGCGACGTACAAGGACGCCATGCGTGGAAGCTACATTGAGGAGATTCAGGAGTTCATGACCGTGCCGCTGTCTCAGTTCGGCGTGCGCATCTTCTACAACAGGAACCTGCTGAAGAAGCTGACCGGCCTCGAGACGCCGCCGAGCAATTTTCAGCAGTTCATGAAGGTCTGCGATCAGATCAAGTCGCAGCGATGCCCGGTCAACGACCAGTTCTACACGCCGATCGCCAGCTCGGCCTACAATTTCGGCATGTGGGATGGCTTCATGGCCGACCCCATGACGTATAGCCTGGTGCGCAAGGCCGACTTCGGTCGCGACGGCGCGGTCGACAACTTCGAGATGTTGACCGCTGTGCTGACGGGTCGTATCGACTTCAAGATGCGTCCCTACCGCGCGCGCTTCGACATGGTCAGCCGCCTGACGGCGAACTTCCAGCCCGGCTTCACCGGTCTCGGACGCGATGAGGCCGTCTTCCTGTTCGCGCAGGAACGCGCCGTGTTCCTGACCACGGGCACGTGGGACCAGGGCGCGTTGCGCGAGCAGGCGCGCGGCGTGTTCGAGGTGGGGGTGATGGATTTCCCCATTCCGACCAAGGACGATCCCGAGTTTGGCGACGTGATCGAAGGCCCCGTGTACGAGCGGCCGGTGGGCGGCTTCCCCTTCGCCATCACGCGCAACTGCAAGTACCCCGAGATCGCCCTGGACTTCCTGATGTTCCTGGGCAGCCTCCAGGGCAACGAGCGCTTAAACCAGTTGATCGGCTGGATTCCATCCATCACCGGCGCCAAACTGAACGAGGATCTGAAGGCCTTCGAGCCGCACCTGCAGGGCGTGTTCGGCGCTTCGCAGTTCACCCTGGGCGGCGAGACCATCACGAAGTGGAGTCAGGTCTATGACCTGTACAAGGTCGGCCAGTGCACCATGGACAAGATGCTCGACGACTTCGGCGCGTTCTACCGCCAGAAGGGCCCCGAGGAGTACGCCGAGATGGTCCGCAATCAGCGGCGCAGTCTGGCCGTCGACGAGCAGTTCGTGGCCGGCATGCGCGCCCGCGCACTGATGCCGGCGCCCGGCGTGCCGGACGCAGCGGTGACTGCCCTCGCGAGCAAGTACCGGCAGCTTACGGCCGGTCGGCTGATCTCCCGCGAGTTCAACCACGGCGTGCTGCGCCGCCTGCAGCGCGACCCCGGTTTCTTTCAGGCTGACCCCTACGAACTGACCCCCGAAGCCTTGGCGCGTGTGCGTCAGAGATTGGCTGACGAGGCCGGCGGCAAGAAGACTGTTTCCCCGGAGTGATCGTCCTATGGCCCGCGATATCAAGTGGCGTGCGCTCAAGCACCATTGGGAGATCTACTGGTTCGTCCTCCCGACTCTGGTGCTGATCGGTCTGTTCATCTACTACCCGGCCACCAGCGGCATCTGGCACAGCTTCTACCGCTGGAATGGGGCCGACATCTCCGAGTTCATCGGTTTCAAGAACTACGTCGATCTGGCCAAGTCGGCCGAGTTCTGGCGGTCATTCAAGGTGGCCCTGATCCTTGGCGCCTGGAATGTGGTGAAGATGGTCCCGGCCCTGATGGTGGCCACCTGCATCCACCGCTGCCGCAGCCTGAAACTGCAGTTTCTCTACCGCACCCTGTTCGTCATCCCGATGGTGATCCCCGGGCTGATCATTGCGCTCGTCTGGCGCACGCTGTTTTTCGAAGCCACGAACGGCTTCCTCAACAAGTTTCTGCTTTCGAGCGGCCTGTTTGACGTGCTCTGCTGGGTCGACCGCCTGGTCGGGCTGGGCGTCTTCAAGGCCGGTTCGCTGCCGGCGTGGCTGGGCGATCCCAAACTGATCCTGGTCGCCTGCGTGGTCTGGGGCTTTCCGTGGGTCGGTTCGTTCGCTGTGCTGACCCATCTGGCCAAGCTGCAGGGCATCAGCAGGGATGTCTACGAGGCGGCCGACATCGACGGCGTAAACTGGTGGACCCGCTTCACCAAGGTTGAATTGCCCCTGATCATGGGTTCGATCTACCTGCTGCTCGTGTTTGTGATCATTGACACGATCAAGGATGCCGGCATGGTGCTGGCGCTCGCCGGCATGATGGGCGGCCCGGGCGGCGAGGCGACCGTGCCGGCGCTCTTCATGATCCGCAAAGCGTTTCTCGACCAGCAGATGGGGTACGCGTGCGCCGTGGGCATTGTGCTCACCCTGATCGTCATGACCCTGCAGAAGCTGCTGACCTGGGCCATGAATGCCAAGGCCCCGGACTGGCTGCGGGCCTGGCGCCAGCGCCGGCGCGAGGCGTCCCGCACGGTTCTGCAGAACGTGGCCATCAGCCAGGCGGCGCTGGACCGCCGCGCCACGGAGGCCTTCCGGCGCTGGGACCGACGCTCCTACCGCATCCGCCGCATGGCCATCGACCTGCTTCTGCGCGCCACCAAGCACGGTTTCATCTGGGGCGTCCTGTTCTTCGCCTTCCTGCCCCTCTACCTGATGGTGGTCGTCAGCTTCAAGACCAACCCGCAGTTCTATTCGCATCCGGCCTCGTTGACCTTCCCCATGCAGCCGCACAACTGGGTGGACGCCTGGTACATGGTCATGCCGTCGGTGGCCAACAGCGTGTTCGTCTCGACGTCGGTCACCGTGATCTCGCTCCTGATGGCCCTCTGCGCGGCGTACTTCTTCGCCCGCCTGCGCATGCCGTTGAGCGGATTCCTCTGGAATGCGATCCTGGTACTGATGATGATGCCGATGATCGCCAACCTCGTGCCGCTGTTCCGTCTGCTGGTCGACCTGAATCTGGTCAACACGCTTTCGGCCCTGGTGCTGGTCGGCGCGGCCGGCGGCCAGGTCTTCTCGATCTTCGTGTTGAAGAGTTTCGTCGCCGACATTCCGCAGGACCTGTACGAAGCGGCGGAGATCGACGGCGCCAGCCACTTCCAGCAACTGCGGCGCATCGTGCTGCCCCTGTCCGGGCCCATCCTCGGCACGGTGGGCGTGCAGCTCTTCATCGGCGCGTGGAACGATTTCGTGATGCCGCTGATCGTGATGCGCGACCAGGCGCGCCTGCCCGTGATGGTACAGTTGCTGCGCATGGCGGGCGAGTACGTGAAGTTCTGGGGGCCGCTGATGGCCGGCTACGCCATGGCCAGCATCCCGATCATCCTGCTCTTCATCTTCTCGATGAAGCTCTTCGTGCGCGGCCTGACCGAAGGCGCGGTCAAAGGGTAGGCGGAAGCCGCAACAAACGATACGTTACCCGCGACCATACGTGGTGCCGTGCATACGCGCCATGCCCGGTCGTTGAAACCGCAGAATATCCAGCAACCAACCGCAGAATGTCGAAGGCGGCGGCCAGACGTGCTGCTGCGGACACCCCGCAGCACCTGTGTTACGGGCGGCTGACCGGCTGCGCGGCCAGATCGAAAACCAAATCCTCAGCGCGCAGGCGCGACGAACCGGGGCGGCGGGGCACCTCGTTCGTCGAACCGCCCTGGTCCTTCAGATCCTCAGAGATGGACCATACGATCCGCCGCTCGCGTGAATAGCGAAACGGTTGGCCGTCGAACGGATCGGCTGGAACGGCATCGATGAGGTCCGGCACAAGCGTATCCAACGTTGCAGGTAGCGCGCCTTCACGCCGTTCGTGGCGGGCCAGAGCGATCATCAACTGGGTGCCGGAGCGCGCGGCGGACAGTCGGCAAGCGTGTAGAAACGCCTGGGCGAAGTTCATTTCCCTTTCTCTTGCCATATCAGATCCCACCTCGTTAGGAGTAACCCAGCGTAGGGCCGCACGCAGTCGGGAATCGGCCGGACGCTGTTTGTCCCGTTGCGAGACAGATGCGTAGGTCTCGACAGTCAAGCGTCTGTCCGCCTGACACTGCGCATCTATCATCAACGCCGTTCGGCGCCGATGTAAGAAGTACGCTCCGAGCACGGGTCGCAAACAGTGCGGGTATTCACATTGCGGAACGGTATAGCCCATGAAGATTCCGACGCTGTACTTCTCTGTCTCCAGCAGGAAACTCGTTGCCCAGGAATCGAGAGCCGCCGAGAGATGCCGCCGGCTGTCACCTACAAGAACCACCTCACGTGCCAGCTGCGCCATCCCCGCATCGGAGAGGCGCGCGTCCATGGCCGTCTTCCTCGCCTGCCACATTGCGTTGTCGGTCACGGCGCGGCCAACCAAGTAGTCCACAACAGTACGCGCGTGGCGGAGACGGGCGGCGCCGAACCTCAAGGAGAGGGTCGCCGTATCCGCGGCTGCTGCGAGGTCGCCGCGTTGCCGCTCGAAAACAGTCTTTACCGAAAGCGTCGTGGACAAGGCAAGCACTTGGGAGACATTGCGGTCCCCGAATGGCTCAAAAGGTCCCTGGATGTCGGGTGCGGACAACGCCTGCCGCAACTGCAGGATCGCCACGCAGTTTGAGGCCAGCAGGCCTGACACAAACACGTCGTTTGTGACGCGTTCGGCGATGATATCGCCCCACGTGACGCACCGGGTCTCGGTACTTACGTGAGAGCCAAGACGGCGAGCACGCGCAAGCTGTTCACCTGTCAGCGCGACAACCGTCTTTGGGAAACGGGTGCTATCAGGCATGCATACACTTGCCAGCGCCGCCGCGAGTGCCGGGTAGCCGTTCTGGTCGGGAGGTAGCTCCGGTTGGCGCGGCCGACGCAGGTGGGCGACGGCGCTCTCGGGCACGTCGCGGCTGCCGAGGAACAGCACAAGGCCGACACCTGCCACAAGAGTCAGAAGCGCGATGCCGATGTTCCGAAGGGCGCAACGCATGATTCACCTCTGCGGCATCGTAGATACATTCACGCCTATGTGTCAATAATGCGCGACGCCTTCAACCCGGTCTCGCGGAGCTCGCCCCTCCCGGCCTTCAAAGTGGCACGAATGCACCAGATCCATTCCGCGGCAGGATCATTGGGCGCACGCGGCCAACCACAAAGCATCGCGACGTCAATCGACAATCGTCAATCAACAATCGGCAATCGACACCCTGCCTCACGGCGCGGCGGTGCGGATGCGCAGGAACTGGCTGATGGCCGGCAGCGGCGGCGTCGTGCAGACGTTGAGCGGCGGCGTGGCCGCCAGGCCGGTGACGATGGGCGTGCCGGCGTTGGTCAGCGTGTTGTACGTCAGCACGGCATAGGTGCGGTTGGCGACCGCAGACCACGTCAGCACGCAGCGGCCGTCGGCCAGGTGGTGCAGGTCGCGGATCCGCAGGATTGAATCCGGATCGATCGGGTTCGTGCCGGCCTGCCACTCCTGCCACGCGGCGTGTCCGTCGTGGTCGCTGTCGGTCAGTTCGCCGGCCGTGAACGACGGCACGCCCAGGCCGTACGAAGCCAGCCAGTAGAGCGGCGTACCCAGAGCGGTGCGCAGCGGCGTGAACGTGCCGGTTACGGTCACGTCGTCGAAGATCGACACCGTGGTATTGGTTGCGGTCGGCTGGAAAACGGTCGCGCCGGCTGGCGCCGCCGCTGTCCAGCGGTCGAAGGCATAGTACGCGCCGGGCGTGGCTGCGAGCGGATGGACGGTGCCGCTGACGCAGAAGAGCGAACTCAGTCCGCCCGGCGGCGTGATCGTGCCGCCGGGGCCGGCTGCGAACGTCGCTCGCGCCAGTCCGAGCAGCCGGCCAGCATTGATACGGCCGTAGCCGTAGTAGGCATTGAGGCCGCCTGCGCCGGTCTCGCCGCCGCTGTAGGTCACGCGGCCAACCTTGTCGGCGGTCATACGCAGCAGCGAGCGCGCCTGGGCCGCCGTCAGGTCGGGGTGTCTGCTCAGGAGCAGCGCGACCGTGCCGGATGTGACTGGCGTGGCGGCCGAGGTGCCGGCGAAGTCGGACGTGTAGTCGGACGGGCCGTACCCGTACGAACCAGTCCGGTCGGTGGTCGTCATGCCGACCAGGCCGCCGCCGCCCGGCGCGACCACGTCCAGGTCCTCGCCGTACTGGCTGTAGTCCGCCCGGTAGTCGAACTCCGCCGAGGCGCCCACCGCGATCACATCGGGGTGGTTCGCGGGGTAGGCCACGTAGGGGTCGATCGCGGTGATGCCGCTGTTGACGTACTCGTAGGCCGGGGTCGTCGCTCCGGCGCGCACGGCGCGGAAGTAGAGGAGGTCATAGCCGGCCTCGGTCGAGACCCAGTACAGGAACTGGATCAGGCCCGACTGCGTGATCGTGATCGTGGGGGATCGGACGGTGGCGGTCTTGCGGTTGGCGACCGTGCGCGAGCGCAACTGGTAGCGGCCGGTGCTGAAGGCGCGCCCCGGGTTGTCTTCGACATACCAGCCGACATCCCCTGCCGGGCTCATGGACCAGCCGGTTGGCGCGGTGGCGTTGTCGAAACGTTCGATTGTGCCGTTGGGGAACAGGACGATCCCGAGGCGGCAGGTGTCCTCGCCCGCGATAAAGCTCCAGTCCTTGCTGTACTGCCACTCGAAGTAGTAGGTGCCGGCCGTCAGGGACTTTGAGTAGTACTGATAGGCCGAGGCGCTGTTGCCGCTGGCCGCGACGAGCACGCAACCCTTGCCGTTCCGTCCCAGCGCGGCCGCATCGGTCAGGGCGCTGTCCATTGCGGTTGAGGGCGCGCCGCCGCCGAAGCTCATGTTAAGCACATCTGCGCCGCGCCAGCGGCTGGGCGAAGTCAGGCCGGCGGCGTAGCGGATGGCGCTGGCCACGGCGCTGTCGCCCGCATAGGAATCGCCGAGGAAGATCTTGACCGGCAGCAGCCGGCAGGCGGGCGCCACGCCGCAACCGCCCACGCCGTTGTCGGCGCGGGCGGCAATCAGGCCGGCCACGGAGGTGCCGTGGCCGTCAGCTGTCAGTTTCGGATCGGCACTGTTGTTGCCGCTGACGAAGTCCCATCCCAGGATATCGTCCGCATAGCCGTTGCCGTCGTCGTCCAGGTCGTTACCTGGGATCTCGCCGGTGTTGAAGGCCAGGTTGTCGGTCAAATCGGGATGGTCGGACTGGATGCCGTCGTCGATGACCGCGACCACGATGTTGGTCGAGCCGAGGTTGCGGTCCCAGGCCTCGGTGGCGTCGATGTCGACATCGGCCGGCGAGAACGGGTTGCCGGCATAGTTGTAGCCGAGGTTGCGCAGGTGCCACTGGTCGGGGAAGAGCGGGTCGGTGGGCAGGTAGCTGCGGCGCCACTCCTTCACGAAATCGGGTTCAGCCCAGAGGACGTGGGGCAGATCGTCCAGCGTTGAGACCAGGGCCAGTTCAGCTTCAACCGTCATCGGCTTCAAGCGCAGGACGAACTGGTCCAGGGCACCCGACAGGGCGGTTGCGGAGAGGATGGGGGCGGGCAGGTCCGTCGGTTCCACTCCGGCCGCGAGGCGGACGATAATCTGGCTGCGGGCAATCTGCCGCAGGCCCGTGCGCGGGTGGGCGAGGACCGGGTTGACGGCGGCCGCGCTGAAGCGGTTGCGCAGGGCTTGCAGTTCCGAGGCGAGGGTATGGGCTGCGCCGAGGCGCGTTCCGGGCTGTCGGCGGCGGATCACCGAGCGACCGGCGAGGGCGGGGTTTCCGGTCAGCACGGGGGCTGCATCGCCGACACTGATCAGGCGGGCGGCGGTACCGGTGGTGGCCAGCCATTCGCCGTCGACACGCTGCAGGGCGACCCAGCGACCGCCACAGCGGTAGCCATCCTGCTGATCAACGCGAGGGCTGTCGGCCCACACGCCACCCGCGCCACCGGCCAGCAGCCAGACTGCCGCGGCGATGGCCGGAGCCAAACGGTCGGGAAAGCGAATGCACATGGCTGTCACCGCGGGCGAGTCTGGCAGATTGGGATCAGCGCCGTCAGAAGATGCATCCGGGTCAGGTGTCGCGGTAGATGACGCCCCGGTTGCCCTTCTCGATGCAGCCGATGATCACGGGGTTGGTCCGGTGCAACTTGAGAATGCGCAGGGCCTCGGTCGCGTCGCCCGGGCGCATGACCATCACGTAGCCGATGCCCATGTTGAAGACGCGGTACATCTCGTCCATCTCCACCCGGCCCTCGTGCTGCAGGAACGAGAAGAGGGTAGGTGGGCGCCAGGTCGTGCGGTTGATCACGGCGGTGCACGTTTCCGGCAGGACGCGCGGGATGTTATCCACAAAGCCGCCGCCGGTGATGTGGGCCATGCCCTGGATCGGCATCTGCGCCTGTACCGCCAGAACGGGCTTCAGGAAGCTGCGGTGCACGGCCAGCATGGCGTCGGCCACGGTATAGCGGGTGCCGGGCACCAGATCGTTGACGGTCAGGCCGCACTGGTCGAATATCACCTTGCGCGCCAACGAGTAACCGTTGGTCTGCAGTCCGCCCGAGGCCAGGCCGATGATGACGTCGCCCGGTTTGATGCTCTTGCCGGTGATGACCTTCTTCTTCTCGACCATGCCCACGATCGTGCCGACCAGATCATACTCGCCGAGGGGGTAGAGGCCCGGCATTTCGGCGGTCTCGCCCCCCAGGAGGGCGCAGTTGTTTTCCTTGCAGGCCTTGCAGAGACCGGCGATGACATCGTGAAAGATCTGCGGATCGAAGCGCGAGGCACCGATGTAGTCCATGAAGAAGAGCGGGTGGGCGCCCTGCACCAGGATGTCGTTCACGCAGTGGTTGACGATATCCTGGCCGACCGTGTCGTGGCGTTGCGCCATGACCGCGACCTTCAGCTTGGTGCCGACGCCGTCCGTGCTGGCCACCAGCAGGCAGTCTTTGCCGGGAGCGGCGAACAGGCCGCCAAAATTGCCAATGCCGCCGATCATGCCGGGCGTCGCGGTGGCGCGGACCATCTTCTTGATGGCCTCGATTCCGGACATTTTGGAATCGATGTCCACGCCCGCCTGCGCATAGGCCGAGGTCTTCTTATTTGCTGCCTTGGGCTCCATCGTGTCTGTCTCTCCCAACTGCACTGTCAATTGGCCTGTAAAATAGCGAAAGCAGGATACAGATGCCAGCCTCAAAACGCGTCATCGTGCCATTGTGGCCACTAACGGACCTCATGAAGTGCGGATATGGGGGCTAGGAGGCCGATAGCGCCATGTGCAGCCAGATCGGAATCGTGGCCAGACAGAGTACGTGGGTCACCAGTACGGCTGCGGCCGAGAATTCCGAATCACTGTCATAAACCTCTGCCATGCTTACACTTGCCATGGCGACAGGCTGGATGGCAATTACCGTCAGGACCCCCCGTACGTCGGCGCTCAACGGTACGACATGCAGCAGACCGATGGCCAGTGCCGGGATGGCCGCCAGCCGCAGGAAGGCGAGTCCGGCCAGGATGGGTGTTGCCAGGTGGTGGGCCTGCAGCGAAGCCATGCGACTGCCGCAGATCACGGCCGAGACCGGCACGGTTGCCAGTCCCATGATGCGGCAGGTGTCCAGCAGCATCACCAGCGTCGCGTGGAGCGGCGGCGCCGCCTCGGCGACACACGCGCCGCCCGCATCCAGAGCCGCCCGCACCCCCACCACCCCGAACGCGGCCACTAGCGCCACCATCGGCATGCTGACCAGATGACGTAGCGAGCGCGCCGAGACCCGCTGGCCGGTCAGGGCCTGCACGCCGAGCGTCCACACGAACACCTCCGCGCCCAGACTCGCGAAGACAACCTTGGCGACCGCCCCTTCACCCCAGAGCGACGTGACCAGCATGATCGGCAGGAACGAGTAGTTGTTCACGGCGCACATGAAGTGGAAACAGCGCCGCGTCTGTTCCGGCTGGCCCCGCAGCAACGGCCGGCACAGGCCACCGACGATCCAGCCCAGCGCCATGATGCCGAAGACGCCGGCCGGCAGCGTCCAGTTGGCGCCCAACTCGCGCAGCGTGAAGTTGCGGATGATCGAACTCAGAATCAGCGCCGGGTAGAAGACATTGACCAGCAGCAGCGAGAGCTGACGGTTGAAGGTGTCGTCCCATACGCCCCGCCGCCGCAGCACAAACCCGGCCAGCATCATCAGGAAGATCGCGAGCGTACGCAGGAAGATCGCAAACATGGTCCGCCAAGGGTTTCAGACCTCGTCGCTCGTGGCAAGCGCAGAATGCGAGTTGCCATTGACATCGCTCGCCCAGATGTTACGCTGGGCATCATTATGAAGCGCGGGAACCCATATGCGCTTGCGCCGTTCGTTCGGGCGACCCTGCTTGGTGTGGCGGCCCTGGCCGTGATGCGCCTGTCCGCGGCCGATACGGCGCCCGCCGCGCCCGTGTCCGGCGTGGCGGTGGCCATCGTCTGCGACACCTCGGGCAGCATGCGCGAGTCGGTGCGGAATGCCGCCGGCCGCGACGAGCCCAAGCACCGCATCGCCAACCGCGCGCTGGCCATGGTTGTCGACCGGCTGGAGCAGGTTGCCGCGCCCGCCACCGGCAAGCCGGCCACGAAACTCTCGGCCGGCGTATTCGTCTTCCGGGACGGCCGGCCGAGGGTGGCCGTCCCGATGCGGCCGTTCGACGCCGTTGTCCTGCGCCGTTACCTCGCCGATGTGCCGGCCCCGGATGGCGGCACGCCGCTGGGCGACGCGTTGGCCATTGCCGCGCGGAGCGTGCGCGCGGCGGGATTGACGCGCCGCCACATCCTGGTCCTCACGGATGGCGCGAACACCGTCGGCCCCGAGCCTGACGCCGTGCTGCGCGACCTGAACAAGGACGGACCCGCGGGGCAGGCGGCGCCCGTGTCCGTGCACTTTGTGGCCTTCGATGTCGCCGCCGCGGTCTTCAAGCCGCTCAAGGATCTGGGTGCAACCGTCGTGGGAGCGGGCGATGAGCGCCAGCTCAACGATCAACTGGGGTACATCCTCGAACAGAAGATTCTGCTCGAGGACGAGGAGCCGGCGCCCAAGACGCCGTGAGGCCATGTGTCCGGACCGGCGGCAGCCGGGCCGGTGAGATGCGGAGAGAAGAAGGAACGAGGGAGGTCGATATGTTTCGTGCGATCAAACGGGTTTTCATCTGGTTGGGTCTCATGGCTGAGAAGGCGACTGAAACAGACGCCATCAACCAGGCCGTGGTCGAACGCGGCATCCGCGATGCCAAGGCCAAGGCCGACAAGGCGCATTTTGCCAACGGCCAACTCGCCAGCCAGATTGCGCTGCTCAAGGAGCAGGTCAAGCGGCAGGATCGCCAGCGGCAGGAGCTGGAAGGGCTGCTGCGCGCCGCCGCCGCCGCCAATGACGAAGCCAACGGGGCGCACTATGCCGAACAGATGTCCGAGCTCGACGGCGACCTGAACGACAACAAGGCGCAGCTCGAGAACCTGGAGTCGCTCTACCAGCAGAACACGCAGATCATCGCGCAGAGTCTGCGCGAGATTCAGCGCTTCCAGCGGGAGTTTGAGGCCGTCAAGGCACGCGTGGCCATCAGCCGTTCGCTCGAGGGCCTCGCCGGCATGATGAAGTCCTCCATCACCGAACTGCAGGGGATGATGGGCGGCGAGTTGGGGCAGTCCATGCAGCAGCTCCGGCAGTCCGCCGCCCAGGGCGAGGGGCAGATGCGCGCCACCATGGACCTGGCCAAGGAGATGGGGTCCGGCATCCAGCGGCAGCAGGAGATGCGCAAGGCGCGCGGCAACCAGCTCTTCC
>CAYQJG010000085.1:0-19351 GCA_964417715.1 uncultured Lentisphaerales bacterium
TCGGGTGTCCTGGAAAAGAAAAGCCTACGGAGAACATCCACAAACAACGCGACCCATTGCCGGACGCGTTGTAGTTTGTGTTGTAAACCGCAGGCTTATTTCTACGTAACTCGTTCTACTGCAAAATGGTGGACCCAAGCACCGCGCTGTCGAAAAGGGGCTCAAGCTCGTCGCCCTGCTTGCCCCTCTGCAAGCCGTACTGCGGACCCTGTCGTGACAGGCTTGAACTGAACGTTGCGCGGCCGCAAGGACTAGGAGTACACTACCAATCAAAGGCTTATAAGTAGGAGTGCACTCCAAATGATCGACGTGCTGCGGGATACGTATCGGCGGTTGCTGGCAGAGGCACCCCCCACGACGCATCGGTTTCTATTCGACACCTTCGAGGTCAAAGGGCGCCTGGTGGGGTTGGTGGGACCGCGCGGCGTCGGGAAGACGACCCTGATGCTTCAGTATATCCGCGACCGGCTCGGGAAGGCCGAAGAGGCCTTCTATGTGTCTGCTGATCACATCTATTTCAACAAGGTCAGTCTGTTGGAGTTCGTGCGCGAACTCTTCACGACGCAGGGGACGAACCTGTTCTTTCTTGATGAGATTCACAAGTACGACGGATGGGAACAGGAACTCAAGAACATCCACGATTCCTTTCTGTCGGTGCGCGTGGTCTTCTCAGGCAGTTCGAGTCTCAGTCTGACCAAGGGCGGCTATGATCTGTCGCGCCGTGCCGCGTTGTATCGTCTTCCCGGTCTTTCGTTCCGCGAGTACCTGAATTTCGCAACCGGCGCAGACCACCGCCCGTTGCCCCTGGAAGATGTGTTGCGCGACCCCGGCACGGCTTCCGCCAAACTGGCCCAGATACCGAAACTGGCCGGACATTTCCGGCGGTATCTGCGGGAAGGGTACTACCCCTATGTCTTCGAGGACGGGACCCACTACTACGACAAGGTGCGTGCGGTGGTGGACAAGACCATCTATGAGGATGTGGCGACGTACTACCGCCTCAAGACCGAGAACCTGCACTGCTTCAGGAAAATCCTTTTCTTCCTGGCCACGGTCCCTCCCGGCACACTCAACGCCCACAAATTGGGAGCCAGCCTCGGGGTGAACGACAAGACGGCCATGAACTACCTCGTGATTCTGAATGAAACCGGACTCATTCGCATGTTGCTTCCGAATGCCCGAGGGCATGCCTTGATACGCAAGCCACAGAAGATCTATGTGGACAATACCACCCTGTACCATGCCGTCTGTGAAGGGATTGGGCAACCCTCGGACATGGGAACCGTACGCGAGTTGTTTTTCCTGGCGTCCGCGCAGAACGCGGGTCACACGGTCTCGGACAGTGAACAGGGCGGCGACTTTGACATCGGCGGCACCGTGTTCGAGGTCGGTGGCCGCGGCAAGGGTTCGCGGCAACTGTCAAAGGTCAATCGCCCGGCTTACGTGGTCAAGGACGACATTCTTTCGGGTAACAAGGCGACCATTCCACTCTACCTCATCGGTTTTCTGTACTGACGCCGCAACTCCTCGCCCGTTCCGTCCTTGCCGCTTCAACGTCCCAGCCGTACACTGGCTCCATTCTCACCTGTTCACCGTTCACTGTTCACCGTTTACTGTTCACTTCCCCCATGGCCCCCAATCCAACCCCGCAAACCGGCACTGATCCCGCCGCCTTCATTGCCCGCTGGCAGAAGTCGGGCGCGGCCGAACGCGCCAACTATCAGCTTTTCCTCTCCGAGTTGTGCGACTTGCTGGGCGTGCCGCGGCCGGACCCGACCACGCCGGACGATGCCGCCAACGCCTATGTCTTCGAACGCGCCGTGACCTTCCACCACGGCGATGGCACCACCAGCACCGGCCGCATCGACCTCTACCGCCGCCACGGTTTCGTGCTGGAGGCGAAGCAGGGCGCGGACACAGTGGCACCCTCGCTGCTGCGCGAGACCCCCGCTTCGTATACGACGCGCAAGGGCATGGCCCGGCGCGGCTCGGTCGCCTGGGACGATGCCATGCTGCGCGCCCGCGGTCAGGCCGAACAGTATGCCCGCGCCCTGCCTCCCGCCGAGGGCCGCCCGCCGTTCCTGCTGGTCGTGGATGTGGGCCACTCGATCGAAGTCTACGCCGAATTCTCGCGCAGCGGCGGCACCTACACGCCTTTCCCCGCCGCCGGCAGTCATCGCATCTTCCTGGCCGATCTCGCCAAACCCGAGACGCGCGCCCGCCTCGCCCAGATCTGGACCGACCCGCTCGAACTCGACCCCGCCCGTCGCGCCGCCCGCGTGACGCGCGAGATCGCCTCCCGTCTCGCCGCCCTGGCTGTCTCGCTGGAGGCCGCCGGCCACCCGCCGCAGGCCGCCGCCGCCTTCCTGATGCGGGCGCTCTTCACCATGTTTGCCGAGGATGTCGGCCTGCTGCTGAAGGGCGGCTTCACCCGCCTGCTCGAAAGCCTGCTCGACACCCCCGAACAGTTCGTCCCTGTGGTCGAGGAACTCTGGGACCGCATGAACCGCGGCGGCTTCTCGGTCAGCCTGCGCATCAACATTCTCCAGTTCAACGGCGGCCTCTTCGCCGACGCCTCGGCCCTGCCGCTTGATCGCGACCAACTCGCCCTCCTGCTGGAAGCCTCGCGTTCCGACTGGCGCGACGTCGAACCCGCCATCTTCGGCACGCTGCTCGAACGCGCCCTCGATCCCATCGATCGCCACAAACTCGGCGCCCACTACACCCCCCGCGCCTATGTCGAACGCCTCGTGCTCCCCACCGTGGTCGCGCCCCTGCGCGCCGCCTGGGACGCCTCCCGCGCCGCCGCCGTGACCCTCGCCAACGCCGGCGACACCACCAAGGCCGCCGCCGAGGTGCGCCGCTTCCACCGTCAGTTGTGCGAGACGCGCATCCTCGACCCCGCCTGCGGCACCGGCAACTTCCTCTATGTCACCCTCGAACACCTCAAGCGCATCGAAGGCGAAGTCTTCGACACCCTCGACAGTCTCGGCGAACGCCAGGCCGTGCTGGAAATGCACGGCGAAACGGTCGATCCCCACCAGTTGCTCGGCCTGGAGATCAACCCGCGTGCCGCCGCCATCGCCGAACTCGTCCTCTGGATCGGCACGCTGCAATGGCATTTCCGCAACCACGGCAGCGTCCGCCCGTCGCAACCGATCATCCGCAACTTCAAGAACATCGAATGCCGCGACGCCCTGATCGCCTATGACGCCGTCGAACCGGTGCTCGACCCCGCCGGCCAACCCGTCACACGCTGGGACGGCCGCACCACCAAACCCCATCCGGTCACCGGCCGCGAAGTGCCGGACGAAGCCGCCCGCGTCCCCGTCGTCCGCTACATCAACCCGCGCCCCGCCGTCTGGCCCGCCGCCGATTACATCGTCGGCAATCCGCCGTTCATCGGCGCGAAGTACATCCGCGCGAGTCTTGGTGATGGATATGCCGAGGCCGTCCGCAGCGTTCACAGCGACGTGCCCGAATCCAGCGACTTCGTGATGTACTGGTGGCACCACGCCGCCGACCTGGTGAACGCCGGCCAACTCCGCCGCTTCGGCTTCGTCACCACCAACAGCCTCCGCCAGACCTTCAACCGCCGTGTTCTCAAAACGCACATGGCCGCGAGGAACCCGAAGTCAGAAGTCCGAGATCCGAAATCACCGACTACGGACCTCGGACATCCGACCTCGGACCTCGGTCCTCTCTCCATCCTCTTCGCCATCCCCGATCACCCATGGGTCGATGCCACCGACGGCGCCGCCGTGCGCATCGCCATGACCGTGGCAGGTGTCGATGAAGGGGAGGGGACGTTGTGGCAGGTGTCTGACGAACAGGAAAGCGGACGCGACGACTACGACGTGACTTTCGCCACCCAGAAGGGGCGCATCCACGCCGACCTCACCATTGGAACAAACGTGGCAGGCGTCGTGGCACTCACAGCCAACAGCGAGATCAGCAGTCGTGGTTCTGAACTTGGCGGTTCTGGTTTTGTAGTGTCTCCAGTTGAAGCGCGCCAACTCGGACTGGGCAACGTACCGGGTTTGGAAAAGCACATCCGCTTCTATCGCCATGGCCGCGACGTGACTGACACTCCGCGTGACATCATGGTCATCGATCTCTTTGGTCTGACCGAAGAGGAAGTACGCCAACGTTTCCCAGCCGTGTACCAACGGATTGTGGAACGTGTGAAACCAGAACGCGAACAGAACCGGGATACCCTTCTACAAGGTCATTGGTGGTTGCATCGAAGGTTGCGCGAAGACCTTCGCACTATGCTGTCCGGTCTCCCCCGATACATCGCCACACCTGTCACGGCGAAGCACCGTTTCTTCATCTTCTTGGATGGCTTCGTTATGCCCGATGACGCACTTGTGGTGGTCGCATCGCCAGACGCATGGCTACTCGGAGTTCTCAGTAGTACCGTGCATTGCATCTGGACTAGAGCAACGTGTTCGACTCTCGAGGATCGACCGCGATATGTAAAGACGTCTTGTTTCGAACCTTTCCCATTCCCCGCCGTGACCCCCGCGCAAACAACCCGCATCCGCGCCCTGGCCGAGGAACTCGACGCCCATCGCAAACGGCAACAAGCCGCGCACCCAGGCCTGACACTGACCGGCATGTACAACGTGCTGGAGAAACTGCGGTCGGGCGAACCATTGACCGCGAAAGAGAAGGGGATCCACGAACAGGGACTCGTGTCGGTCCTCAAGCAACTGCACGACGATCTCGACGCCGCCGTTTTCGACGCCTACGGCTGGTCCGATCTGCTCGCACACGCGCCCGCCCTTCGGGCCTGCGGCGCCGCTGAAGCGGCGTCAAGGCTTCCGGCTAAAGCCGGTACTCTGACGGAGAGCGCCGGAGTACCGCCTTCAGGCGGAAGTTCTTCGGGGCTTCAGCCCCTCTCCGCCACCATCCTCACCCGCCTCGTGGCCCTCAACGCCGCCCGCGCCGCCGAAGAATCCGCCGGCCAGATCCGTTGGCTACGGCCTGATTACCAGCAGAAGTCAGAAACCCGAACCCAGCAACCCGAAACGACCCAGACCGAACTCGCGTTGCCGACGCACAAACCCCGCCGCGTTCCAGATTCCGCACTCCGCGCTCCGCGTTCCGCACTCCCCTGGCCCTCCACGCTCCCCGACCAAGTCCGCGCACTGCGCAGCGCCCTCGAGACCGCCGCGGGTCCCATCACGCCCGAGGCCCTGGTCACCCGCTTCAAGCGCGCCAAGCCCGACCGCATCGCCGAACTGCTCGAAACCCTCGTGATCGTCGGCCACGCCCGCAAACTCCCCGATGGCCGCTACACCGCAAAAATCTAACACACGCCGTCATGCCATCTCCCGGTGACGCCCCGGTCCCGCAGGTGCATGTTCGTCTTTGCCAAGGTAGCCATGACACAATAGCACCATTTCTCCACATGGATGTGAACCAACCATGAACGAAACCCGTTGGTTTGAGATGATTGACAAAACTGACCCTGATTGACGCAGACGCGAAACCGGGATGGTGAAGAGGCCGTAAGCCGCAGCCGAAGTCCACGGCACGGCCTCATGAGGCGGTCATCGCCCTTCTCCAGCACCGCTTTGGCTTCCGGTATGATCGGACCGCCGGTGGTATCGCAGTGCGCCCGCGCCGTGCCGAGAGCGAAGATTCCGATGCCGAACGCTGCGACCTCGACCATCAACAGACAACTGCGTCTCATTGTGTGTCTCATCGTCATTCCTTTCATGACATGATCCAACATGCAGCCTTTCGCCATCCCGGACAATGGGGCGTAACCCTACCGTCGCTGAATATCGGTGAATATCTCCGCGTTTGCCGTCAGCGCCCGCGAGGTAGGTCAGCATTTTCTTGAGCACCATTGCCGAAGCGACAAGATCGCACTGTTTTTCGTCCGTCCACCTGCCGACAATGATCCTTTCGGCTCCCGCTTGACACACGTTGCAGGGACCGCTGAGACACACGTAATTCGATCCGTATTCTTCATCCAGTAGCGTTGATACGGTCAGCACGCTGTGTTCGTCGCGCAGAATCGCGTTCACGATCCGCACCAGAGCCAGTCCGATCGCATAGCAGGTGGAGCCTTTGGCGTCGATGATATGGTACGCCGAATCGCGAACTGCGGTTACGATCTTATTCCGCTCCTGAAGCCAATCGACGCATTTCTGACACGCCGGGCAGTAGTCGTCCATCGCCATCCCGGCCAGATGCGTCATTGACCAGATCGGGACCTCGCTGTCGCCGTGCTCGCCCAGGATATATGCATGCACGTTCCTGACATCCACGCCGCAGTGTGCGCTGAGCAGATACCTGAATCGTGCGCTGTCCAGCACGGTGCCGGAGCCGAAGATGCGATGGCGTGGCCACCGCGAGCGCTTCAGTGCGGCATACGTCAGCACATCCACCGGATTGGCCACGACAACGATGACCGCCTCTGACTTGCTGGCGGCAATCTCATCTACAATGCTGTTCATGGTCAGGATGTTGCGCCGCAAGAGGTCGAGTCGGGACTCCCCCGTCTTCTGTTTTGTCCCTGCAGTGATGACAATCACCGCCGCATCGACATAATCGTCTGCCGAACCGGCGCGCACAACGGTTGATGGCACGAAGGGTAGCCCATGCGCCAAATCAGAGGCTTGTCCTTCGGCCTGCGCCTTGCGCGCGTCAACCAGAACAATGCTCTCCGCCGTTCCGCTCTGCAAGAGCGCATACGCAAACGTCGCACCCACATCGCCGGCGCCCACGACGACCACCTTGCGCGTTTCACGTGCGGTGTTCATTGGCATGCACTCACCTTTACACGCTGGATGGGAGATCAGCCATGGGGTGTAACCCTAACCGATCGTATCGCTCTCATTCGAATGCCCTCCCTTCACCGACCTCTTCCACCGTGCGTCCGTCGCGGATGTGATAGATGCGCTTGAAAGTCGGGATGATCTTCTCGTCGTGCGTCACAACGATGATTGCCGTCTCGTATTGGCGCGCCATCTGGTTGAGAATGCGGATCACGGCCATCGCTCGTTCGCTATCCAGTGGCGCGGTGGGCTCATCGGCGAGAATGACCGGCGGGCGGTTGACCAACGCCCGCGCGATGGACACACGCTGCTGCTCACCGCCAGAAAGTTGCGAAGGCATGGCGCGGGCGCGGTGCCCGACATCCAGCGCTTCCAGCAGTTCCATGGCCCGCTTCCGGGATTCCACATTGGAACGTCCCGCCAGCATGGGCAGTAACGCCACGTTGTCGGTCACGTCGAGAAAAGGAATCAGGTAAGGGGCCTGGAACACGAACCCGATCCGGTCGCGCCGCAAGGTGCGCAGGTCCTTGATTTTCCATCCGTCGTCATAGATCAACTCATCGCCGAGGGTCATGCGTCCGGCGGTCGGTTCAATCACTGCTCCGAGGCACTTGAGCATGGTGCTCTTGCCGGACCCCGAAGGCCCTATCAAGCCGACCACTTCGCCGGGAGCCACCTGCATGTCAACGCCTTTCAAGGCATCGACAGCGGTGTCGCCGCTCCCATAGCGTTTCTTTATTCCTTCAATATGAATACCTTTTCCAGTCATGCTAACCACCTATGGCCTCGGCCGGATCGACCTTCAGCGCGGCACGGATGGCGATGAGGCTCGCAAGGATGCAGATCACCGCCACGGCGCCGAACCCGAACACCGAGTCGAGGGGTTCCAGCAACACATATTTCGGGAAGATCGGCGCCATCAACAAGGTGGCGGAGATCTTTCCCACCACGAAGCCGATCATGCCCAAGGCGATGGATTGTTGCATGATCAGTCCGACAATGGTGTGGTTCTTGGTGCCAATCAGTTTGAGCACAGCGATCTCACGGATCTTGCCGAGGGTCAGGGTGTAGATGATGAAGGCGACGATGGCCGCGCTGACAATCGAAAGAATCACCAGGAACATGAAAATCTGTTTGGCCGAGGTGGCGATCAGTTTGCCGACCAGGATATCCTCCATCTGGTTGCGGGTATAGACCGTCAGGCGTTTCCAGCGGCGAATCGATTCCGCCACCTCCTCAGTGCTATGGCCCGGTCTGGTTTGTACCAACACCGCGTTGACGTAAGGGTTCATGCTTTGCGAAGCGATCACCGCGTCCAGCACCCCCGGTGCCCCAGAGCGGTTAAAAGCGGGGTTTACGGCGGTTCGCCGCCGTTGCCGGACAACGGCGTCGTTGTCCTTCAGGAACTGCGCTTCCTGCGCATCCTTCAAAGGAATGAAAATCATCGGATCACCGCCGGAAGAGACCATTCTTCGCGTCAAGCCAACCACGATGTAATGGTTACGGCGGATCTGCAGGCGCTCACCCAGCGCAAACCCAGCAGCGACATCGGCGACCGCTTCGTAATGGCCGCGGGTAATCTGGCGTCCGGCGACAAGATACGGTGGCCAACCGGGCGTGCCGGGCTCTCCTGCGGTGATGCCGGTGACCATCGAGCGCACGTCCCGTTCACCCTGACGTACCTGCATCGTGAGATAGGTGATATTGGCCGCACGCGCGACACCCGGCATTCCGCGAATGCCGCGCCAGATATCGTCGTAAAGGCTCGACGGCTCGGCATAGGGGCCGAGGGTGTCTTTCTGCACCACCCAGAGATCGGCGCCGCTGTTGTCGAGCAAGGCTTTGGCGTCATCCACCATGCCGCGATAGATGCCGGCCATAGATAGGGTGATCCCTATTAACAACCCAAGCCCCACGCCGGTAAAGACGAATTTACCCCAGGCGTGCATGATGTCGCGGCCGGCCAGACTGATCATCGCTTCCCCCCGGGAATCTGATCCACAACATCGATACGACTGCGAATACTCAAGACTTTTGCGCTATAGACGACTATGTGATCACCCGCCTTCAGGCCTTCGCGCACTTGCACCTGACCGTCCAAATCCGCACTGCCCAGCATGATCGGCGTGAAGTTCAGGTCGCCACGAATGATTTGCCAGACGCCCACTTGATCTTCGATGTGCTGGATAGCAGCATTGGGGATGCTCGGCCCGGACGGAAGCGCGGGTAAAGCCACGGTAACCTCCGCCAATTCCCCGATGGCCGGCGATAGCGCTGGAATGGCATCGAACGCCACTTTGGCGAGAATCTCCTCCGTGACCGAATCGGCGAGCGGCTCGACGCGCATCACCCGTCCGACAAGGACTCGGCCCCCTTGTGAACGCAGCACGATATGGCCTGAAAGTCCGGACTGCAGGCCAGAGGCATTCAATTGGTCGAAGCGTACATTGATCCATAGACTCCCCGGATCGACCATCTCCACCACGGGTTGTCCCGCAACCACCGTCGAACCTGGTTCCGCCTGTCGGGACACCATAAGTCCATCCGCTGGAGCAATCAGACGCAGATTTGCACGTTGCTTGACAAGCGCGTCGCGCTCAAAGCGGACGCGTGTCTGTTCATGGCGGATTGCATCCAGATTGGCTCGGGCACTCGCAAGGCCCGTCTCAGCCACCGCCCGTTCCTGCCGCTTTGCATCCAGAATCTCTGCACTTTCTGCATGGGCCTGAAAAAGTTGTTCATATCGACGTGACTGTGTCTCGGCATAGATCATGCGAGCCGTAGCATCCCCGGCCTGCGCTTCGGCCACGGTCACCTGAGCCTGCGCACGTTTCAAAGCGGCCTCCAGCGCGTCAATCCGATCGTCAAGATCAACCGGATCCATTTCGCCCAGCAATTGCCCGGCTCGAACCTTGTCTCCCACATCCACGGACACCTGCTTGACACGTCCTGCAAACGTGGGCCCGATGCGGTAGGTATATCGCGCCTCTACCGTGCCGATTCCGAACAGCGCTGGCATGATCGCCTGATTCTCGACCATGGCTACGGTCACCGGAACCGGGGTCAGCGGGCCTGAGCGAAGCGCGACATAGATGAAGAGCGCCAGCAGCGGGATAACCACGCCGATCATGGCCAACGTGCGTGGTTGGATGTGAAATCGTTTCATGGTGCTTTCCTTACAGCGCGTAGATAAAGGGCAAAGATTTCGCAGGCTTTCGTTCGGGTGATGGCGGTGGTTCCTAAAACCAACGATTGCACCACCAAGCCTTGGATCATCCCAACGAACAATGTTGCGGCCGCTTTAGCATTCACCTCGGGATCTATTTCGCATTCGACTTTGCCTTGTTCGATGAACGCCTGCAATTTCTTGACATACTGTTCCATGAACGCACGGACCCTGCGCTTGGCAAGGGTGTCTTCGGCGCGTTGAAGTTCGCCAAAGATGATTCGCGGCACTCCGGCGTGCAGCACATGGGACTCGATGTGCGCCATGAATACGGTTTCCAAAGCGGCAAGAGGCGACTTTGCCGTCCGCGCCGCCTCGTCCACCCGCGCAAGCATGCGCTGAGTCACCCACTCGACGACCGCCTGCCAGATCATGTCTTTGGTGGCGAAATGGCGGAACAAGGCACCCTGTGTAATATGCATCTGTTCGGCAATGGCGCTGGTTGTGATTTCGGCAGGATTCTGGACAGCGGCCAGATCGAGTACAGCTTGCACCGTGATCGCGCGGCGCTTAGCCGCCGGTAAACGTGTGCCTGATGTGCCGGACGGGTTCTTGTTCATAGTGAGTAATCTATTACTTACTAAGGGGCGTGTCAAGCGGTATCATGGGCAGATTTCCGGCGTGCACTCGCCCGCATGAAGAGTTGGGATAGCGGGCTACGCCACTTGCGCAGAACAGGCCAGGCGCAGAGGTTCATTCCTCTGCAACGGACTGAAGCAGGGGCACGACCCGGACGTTTAACTGGCCGTTGCGAACAACGGTTTCGAAGATCTGAACCGCACGGATCTCCGGGTTGTCGCATGCGCCGGTGCCGACGTCGAACGAGTAACTGTGGAGCGGGCAAACGAGTCGGCCGTTGCCGTAGATACTGTCGACGAGCGGACCGCTTTTGTGCGGGCAGACGCCGTGCGCGGCGACCCAGCGACCGTCGCGTCCATGAAAGACGGCCACAGGCGTGTCGCCGACGTGGAAAAGCCGCGAGGAGCCTTCGGGAATCGCGGACACGTCAGCAAGAACGGTGAAACCCTCCGCATCAGTTCCGACGGGGCTCTCGACCTCGTTGTTCAACTCATCATTCGCCTGCCAAGGGTCCCGGTAATGGTCGAGCGTTTGCTGGAACCGATCCTCCAACTCCTGCAGTTCCTGCGGGGGCGCGTTCAGGATGGCGTCCACGAAGGTCTTGAGGCCAACCCGCTCCACGAACAGCGCCGTGCGCTCGCCGTATTTGGCGTTCCGACGGTAGTACTCATAGAAGCGGTCACAGACGCGGATCACCGCGTCATCGTCTTTGACCTGCGCGATCTTGTGCGCGACGTAAACGTGCGCGCCACCGTTGCCGCCGATATAGAGATCCCAGCCGCCTTCGACAGCCACGACACCGAAGTCCTTGATCGTAGCTTCTGAGCAGTTGCGGGGGCAGCCCGAAACGCCCAGCTTGACTTTCGCCGGGCCCATGATGCCGCGGTAGCGGTTGCCGAGGCGCTGCCCCAGGGCGAGCGAATCCATCAGGCCGAACCGGCAGTGCGTGGAACCGACACACGACTTGCAGGCGCGGAAGCTCTTGGTGAACGCATGGCCGGAACCCATCTGGAGGCGGCGCCAGACGTCACGCAGGTCTTTCTTGTGGACAGAGTAGAGCCCGATGCGGTCTGATCCCGTGACTTTGATCATTGTGCCGTAGCGGTCGGCCACATCTGCGATGGACCGGAGCTGGGCCGCTGTGGCGACGCCGCCTGGGATGTTGGGGATGACGCTGTAGCGGCCGTCGATCTGGATATTGCCCGAGAAGCGGTCGTTGGCGCAGCGGGCATCATGCTCCACGGTATAGTCCGATTGCCAGATATAGATGAGCAGGAAGTCGAGCCCCATGCGCGTCTTGGAATCGTCGATACTGCCGGGCACGGCGGCGAGCACGGCGGACACCGAGCGCAGGTTGTGTTCGCGGATGAAGGCGGTCAACGTGGGGCGGTCCATCGGAATGCCGGCGACGAACCAGGCGTCGGCCGGATCCTCGCGCAGTTCGCCGACCTCGGCGATCAGCAGCGCCTTGAGTTTGTTCCGGCAGGTGCCGCAACCGGTGCCGGCCTTGGTGTTGAGCATGAGCTTGTGGAGCGTATCGTGTCCGGCGCGGATGGAGCGGCGAAGGGAGGCGGCGGAAACACCGTTGCAATCGCAGACCTGGGCATCGTCGGGAATCAACTTGCCGTCAATGATGCCGTCGCCGACGCGGGCGCCGGGGAAAAGCAGGTCGGCCCGGCGCTCCGGCACGGGGATCCTGGCCGTGTAATGGAGCGAGATCAGGTCGGCATTGAGGTCTTCACCGACCAGGACGGCACCGCGGAGAATCCCATCGCGGACGATCAACTGTTTGAACGTGCCGGTGGCGGGGTCGGTGAAACGCGTCACGTCGTCGCCAGCCTCGGGGTTGAAGCGCCCCATGCTGATCACCGGCACGTCGGATTTCAACCGGGTCGGTGGCGGAGACGAGGGGCGATAGGCGACCTTCTCGCCGCAAAGCGTGGCGGCCAAAGCGCGCGCCTGTTCGTAGACAGGGGCGACTAGCCCCCAGACTTTCCCTTGGAATTCGAGGCACTCGCCGCAGGCATAGATGGACGGGTCGCTGGTCTGGAGGTGTTCGTTCACGGCCACGCCGCGGTTGCAGACCAGCCCCGCCGCGCGCGCCAGATCGGCGTTGGGGCGGATGCCGCAATTAAAGAACACCGCGTCCGTTTGCAGGGAACGGCCGTCCTTGAAGCGCGCCTCACCCACGCCGTCGGTGGAACCGAGAAGTTCCGTGATATACGTGCCCATGACAAAGCCGATCCCCAGGGTTTCGAGATGCCGTTGCAGATAGAGCCCGGCTTCCTCCGGCAGTTGCAACTCCATCAGGGTCGGCATCAGGTGCGAAATGGTAACCTGCTTGCCGAGCAGGCGCAGCATGAGCGCCAGTTCGATGCCAAGCAGTCCGCCGCCCACGACGATGACGCGGCTTTTGTCGCGCAAAAACCCGGTGATGCGGTCAACGTCGTCCAGTCGGCGCAGGGTGAAGACGCCCGGCAGGTCTAGCCCCGGCATCGGCGGCACAATCGGGCGCGATCCGGTTGCCAGCACCAGCTTGTCATACGACACGCAGGCGCCATCGGTGAGCGTTACGACACGGGCCTCGCGATCCACCGACTTCACCCCCTGTCCCCGCAGCAGTCGGATGCCGTTGGCGGCATACCACGCTATGGGATTCAGGAAGAGGTCCGGCAGATCCGGATCCTTCAGTTTGACCACCAGCTTGATCCGGTTGTACGTGCCGTGAGGCTCCTCGCCGATGATGGTGATGTCGAAGCGGTCCCGGCCCTTTGATACGAGTTCCTCTGTGAGTTTGCCGCCGGCCATGCCGTTGCCGATGATGACGATACGCTCTTTTGCGATCATGTCTCTTCCTTGTGTCAGGCAGGGTCTGCGTTCATCCGTTGCTCCTGGCTTACGCTCACAGGAAAGAGGATGTTGTTCTCGAGGTGGATGTGCTCATGCAGGTCAGCCTCCAGTGCCTCCAGCGCTTCGTAAAGCGCCTGGAATGTCTGGCAGGCGTCATCCGGCACCCGGTAGTTGTCGGTGATCCCGCGCATGTTGCCGAGGATGGCGCCAGCCCCGTCGTGATCGTGTTCCATCTGCCGAATCGGGTGGGCGACGCTGCCGCAATGCACGACAGGCCTGTCATTTCGGCCGGACAGGAAACCGTCGATGCCCTTGATAGCGGGGAAGAGGATCTGCTCCTCCTTCATCAGATGGGCTTCGAGTTCGGCCCGCAGCGGGTCGAAGGCTCGCCTCAACGAATCGAGCATGGTGCCGTGCCGGTTGCGGTGGGCGTTCTGCACTTTGGCCAGCAGTGCATCGACTCTCGCCAACTGTGTTTTGGTGAACACGTGGTGCGTGCCGAGGATGTGGTCGGCAAGGACGGTGAGCGGCACCGCCGTCCAATCGGTTGCGGGCGTGACCGCCTGCTCCCGGAGCAAATATTGCTCTAAGTCCGCCAAGACTGTTTTCAGGTCTAACCCCGCGTCCTGGACGGCATCCGCCAGTTGCTTCTTGCCGCCGCAGCAGTAATCGACGCCCAGTTGCTCCAGCCGCGCCCGCAAACGGGGGTTCCGGAGCACGATTTCGGCGACTGTTTGTTCCGGACGAAGGTTGTTGGCCACATTGATCCTCTCTGATGGGGGGGCCTCCCCAACTCATGATTTTCGCTTTCTACTGCGTGACGGTGATAGCCGTCACGGGGCAACTTGCAACGGCTTCCTGGCAGGCAGGTTCGGCCTGTGGCAGCACGGGGTCGGTAACAACTTCGGCGACCGATTCTTTCATGGCGAATACGGCCGGGCAGATCGTCTCGCAAAGTCCGCACCCGATGCATGTTTCTTTATTTACGCTTGCTTTCATATCCGTCTCCTTTCTGCCATCTGCCTCCTAAACAGGTATTAGAGTACCAGATAGCCAAAACGGCGTCAAGCGCTGCAATGAATGCCGTTGGATTCAACACGCCGTCAAGGGGAGATCTAGATACCAGGCATTCGCAAAGAGCTGGGTCACCGGTCATATCCTGTGTTTACGTGAAGCGGCGAGCCGCTCGGTCAAAAGGAGGAGGTCTTCTTCGCTGATGTCCACGAAGGAGTCGATGGATTTGACAGCGGCGACGACCTCAGCATGGGTTGGCGCTGACGTGTCCGCGGAGGAGGCCGCAGGCCGAGCGTGCGCGGGCCGATTGAGAGCGGCGGGATAGCGCCGCCAGGCGAAGACGCTGTTGACGAGGAAGGCCAGCAGCACCATGACGGCGGCATTGGCGAGCACGGGGGCGAGCACGAAATGATAGCCTAGTTCATGGATGGCGCGACCGCCCATGACGGCTGTGAACGCAGTCGCGCCGCCGGGCGGGTGGATGCACTTGAGCTGATGCATCGCCCCGATCGAGAGGCACACTGCGCACGCGGCGGCAACCATCGGCAGTGGGATCAGGCGCGCGCACGTCACGCCGATGACGGCAGAGACGCCATGTCCTGCAATGACCGCCCAGGGCTGCGAGAGTTGGCCGTGGGGCACGGCAAACAGCAACACGGCACTGGCCCCCATGGAGGTAATGACGACCGTTGCGCCTGCGGTTGGCAAAGCCCATCGGGACAAGAAAATAAGCGCGAGAATGGCACTGCCACCGCCGAGGGCGGCGACCAACTTTTCGGTGCGGCTGACCTCGACCAGTTCGATTCCGAGCCAACTGCGAATCAGCAACCATTTATTCATCTGTTGATCCGTCCCCGTGGCCCGCATGCCTGCGGGTTAATCACTGTCGTCGCGATTCACGATGGTATCGGCTTCCTTCAGCACCGCCAGTTCCGGGTAGTCGTATCGGGATGGAGAGTGATGATTTCCGATGATTTGCTTGACCTTCTCGGTCTTGTCGGGCGGAAAGCCGAGCGCGAGGAGGAGTCGCTCCGCCTCGGGCGGGCCGTATTCCTCCTGCGTTTTGCCATTGTTGTAGCCCAGTTTCTGCTCGGAGAGCTTAATGCCAATATCGTGCAGCAGGGCCGAAGCGATTAGGACGTCCGCATCGCAGTCCGTCCGGCCATCCGCGATCCGCTCGGAATGATGGAGCACGCGCAGAGCGTGCTCGATCCGCCGGTCGTCCGGCCCGAAGTGCTCGATTAGCGCCCGTCCGATCCGCGCTCTGGAATGCCTCATGCGGCCAATGTCTCCTTACCTCGTCTATGGGCGTCAGCGGATGTTGCCGATGCTGTTCTTCGCGGTGTCGTGTTTCGTCTTCAGTATCGCGAGCGAACGGCCATCCATCAGCACAATCTCGCCGGTGACATCCGTCGTACGAAACGCGTTGTACTTGTTATGGAAGGGCGTGTGGCGTCCGCCCTCTTCCTTTAAGAAGCCAAAACCTTTGGCGTCGTTGAAAAACTTGACGGTGCCTTTGGCACGGCTGGCGCCTTGAGCCAGGGCGCCGCCCGCCGCGTGCAGGCCGGCATTGACTTTTTCGCCGAACGTCGAGCCCTGGGTCTGTTTAGGAACGGTCACGTTCATGGAGATGCGGTTGGGCATGCCGCCGTTGATTCCTCCACTTATGGCATACGATGCCGAGGCCGCGCCGCCCCCGCCCCCGCCGAGGGTTGAGACGCTGGACACGGCGGCGGAAATAACGGCACCTCCCGGCAGCGCGCCGCCGAGCATCCGGTTGTGGAACGGGGTGTGACGTCCGCCTTCTTCCTTTTTCAGGGTGTGAGGATTATTGTCCGCATAGGCGCGGCCTTTCTGGTCGAAGACATGCGGAAAGGCATAGGTGCGGCACAACGTGCTGCCGGTGTTGGGATCGAGGTAGCCGCCGTTCCAATAGAGACCTGTTTCCCCGTCCCACTCCAAGCCGTGGAAGAGCTGCGGCACACCGGTCAGCGAACTCGACGCGCCGGGGCGCGGGTTGCCGTTGGCATCGAGGAAACTGGGCGCGCCGTAATCGTCGTAATCGAACCGCTCGACGACATGGCCCTCGGCGTCGGTAAGCGCAAGCAGACTGCCTTGATCGTCGCAGTGGGGATACAACACCTCACCGCCACCGGTGATGGTCAGGCCGACGTAGTTCGCGAATAGGCTGGTGTCGAACGTGTTAGCGACGCCTTTGTACTCCATGTACAAACTGGTGTCGAACGTGTAAGGAGTGTTCGCGATGCGGCCTTTCTGATCGAAGACGTGCGGGAGCACGTACGTCCGCTGCACCGCGCCGCCGCCGTCTTCCTCCTCGATGACCTGACCGTCCGCATAGAGGTAGCGGTTAGTCAGCACCGGCACCGCGGGCCGGCCGGCATACAGCACCTTGGCGATCCGGCGGCCCAGAGCGTCGTAGGCGTAAGCCGCCACCGGCCCGTCGTCGTTTTGCACGGCTACCAGCCGGTCGGCATAGTCGTAGATGAACGCAGTCGTCACCGGTCCGACGGCGCCGGCTGCTACGGTCTGATCCAGGTTGCCGTTCTCGTCGTACTGCCGCGCGTCGAGCGGCGTCTCCGTGTATTGGTCAACTTGGAAGTCGCCGGGGACCGGCAGCACCGGATCGAGCCGGTAGGCGTTGGTGACGCCGTCGAGGATGACGGACAGGCGGTTGCCCATCGGGTCGAGGACATACTCCGTGACACGCGCCATCTGCGGGGGGGTGGTCTGAACGGACGCCATGAGGCGGTCCAGCGAGTCGTAGACGAAATCCTGCCGGTTGGTCGGACCTCTCGGCGTGAATGGCTCTGTCAACGCGCGCAGGGTCTTGTTCTGGTTGCGGTCGTGGGCGAAGCTGCGCTCGTCCACAACCGGCCCCGCGCCGCCTCCGGCGGCGTGCCGCACGCGCTGGATCTGGCCCCAGCCAAAATCGCCGGCCGGGTTGGGCACGCCGCTCCGGCCGCCGCGCGTATAATCGGTTTGAATGCCGTTGGAGCGGGTGATGCGCGCAACATCGCACGGTCCGATGTACACAAGTTCGCCGCCATCCGCATAAGGCTGCCCCGCCCCGGCGCGCCAGCCCAGCGATATGGGCCGGTCCAGGGCGTCGTAACTGTATTCCACGAGACGCCCGGAGGGATACGTCTGCGCGAGCGCCAAACCGTGCGCGTCGAACGTCCGCGTGTACTCCCTGGGGTTGAAGCCCAATGTCGGCGAGGCCGTGCCTTCGCGCACGCAGCGCCCTAGCGAGTCGTATTCACGCACGACGTCCGTCTGGTTGTTCTGCGCGCCGACCAGGCGTGAGAGGCCGTCGTATTGATACGTCTCGACGGTCGTGTCGGCGGCCACTCCCGGGCCGGGCGCGATGCTCTTTTGGATGCAGCGGTCCAAGGCATCGTACACGCAGACGATCTCCGTGCCGCTGGCGTCGCGCGTCCAGATGAGGTTGCCGTGAACATCGTAAACATTCGTCACGGAGGTGCCATCGGCCAGCGTGGTGCGGATGACGCGGTCCAGCGAGTCGTAAGCGTACTCGGTGGTGTTGGTGTTACCGTCGGTGCTGGCGACCAGGCGCGAGGCGGCGTCCCAGACGGTGCGGCTGGAATTCTGCGCGCTGCCGCCCACGCCTTTGCGATTGGATGTCGGCCGGCTGATGCTGTCGAAATCGCCTTCGAGCCAAAAGCCGAGCGGGTCAATATGGCGGATGCGGTTGCCGCGCGAGTCGTAGAGATAGCGGTTGGTGTTGCCCACGTTGTCCGCCGCGGTCACGCGGCGGTCGAGCGCGTCGTATTGATACTGCCGCACAAACACCGCGTCCGGTCCACCCAGGTCGGAGCGGCCCGTTTCGGTTTCGGACAGCAGATTGCCATTGGCGTCGTAGGTGTAGTCGACACGGTTCGACTTCACGTCCTCGATCGCCGTGAGAAACATGGTGGTGTCGAACGTGAAGACCGTGCCATGCCCGCGGTCGTTGGTGGTCGCTACGACCAGGCCGTTCGGCGCATAGGCGATGGTGTTATCCTGGAAACCATCGCCGATGGGCAACTCGGTGAAAATGTCGAAGAACGCCGGGCGGAAACGAACAAGCCGATCCAGCGCATCGTACTCGTAGCGGGTCTCGGCCAGGCGGCGGTTGCCGGCGCTGCCCGGCACGTCGGTGGTCTCGCCGTAGCGCGTCGCGCGGGTGCGGTTGCCGTTGGCGTCGTAGCGGGTCTCATTGCCCATCGGATCCGTGACGCGTGTGCACCGGTCGAAGCCATCGTGCTCGAACACTTTCGCCTTCCAGACGATAACGTCGATCTTGTTGACGCGGCGCGGGTTGCCGTTGGCGTCGTAGTCGTATTGGGTTGTGGACTGCAGCGGCGAGCCGGGCGCGCGGATCTCGCGGAAGGGCAGACCGCGCTCGTCGTAGGCGGCTTGCGTGACGTGGAAAGGGTCCCCGCCCTGCACGGCCTGCGGCGAACGCTCCAACACGAGGCGGTCGTTGCCGTCGTAAACATATTCATTGGTCAGAACGGAATAGTAAATGCCTTCCTCTTCCATGAGGCGCGTGAGGCGGTGGAGTGGGTCGTATTCGTACTGCGTGGTGAACCAGGCGTTGGTGGGGTTGAGCGTGCCCTCGCCGTCGCGGTTTTCCACATCCACGCGCACGAGGTTATTGACGGCGTCGTAATGAAATTCCGCGCGTGCGCGCTCGCCGAACGTCGCGCCCTGGGTCTGCTTGGCCACGGTCTGGTTGAGCGCGTTGACCTCGAAATCAGTGGGCGTTCCGCGCGGGTCGGTGACGCGGGTCACGTTGCCGCGTCCGTCGTACTGAATACAGGCTTAGACCATCTCGCGCCGCAATAGTCGCGCGAATACGACGCGA
>CAYQJG010000086.1:0-19317 GCA_964417715.1 uncultured Lentisphaerales bacterium
GATGACCTTGCTCAGGTCGACGTACGCGATGGCCGCCGGGTACACGGCAAGGTCACCATGGACAAACGCCAACTCCGTCTCCCTTCGACCCCGATACCGATACCGACCCCGACCCCGATGTCGATCCCGCCCAGCTTCCAAGCACCCCGGGAGGCGTCGCGGCTGCGCCGCAGGCGCGCGCAGCGACTGATCGACACGCACCGTACCCTCCGGGCCGGCGCGGAGCAGGTAAGTCAGTGAAACGGGGATGCGCCCCGCCGTTCTGGGCGCCAACCAACGAAGTTGAATCGCACCCCGCCGTTCAGAAGATGGCGGCCGGTGCCCTCTGGGGGGTGTGGGCCGGACGGGAGGCGGCATTGGCCGAATGCACTTCGGTGTTCTGCGGTTCGACATTCGTCAATCTGCGGTTTGGTGGGCACGGCGTCTCTCATCTGGTCCCCGAACCCTGAACCCAGATTCATGCCCTGCTCCAACTGGCGACCCCGCGCCAGCGGCACGACTGAGCCTTGGCAGACCCATCCCCCACTGCGGGGCAACCGCGCTGGGTAGACGTCGGTGGGCGTCGTGCAACGCGGGAGACTCGCATACCTAGAGGGTCTAGGCGTCATGGCCGGACGAAGACGTTGGGGTTTCTGCGGGGTTTCTGCGCGGGGCGGGATTGGCATTGGATCGCTGGACCAGAGCGGGTCGCCAACGCTCCAACTGCCGGCCCAAACTGCTTGTCGATACCGATTTCGCCGGGCGCGAGTCACCTACGGCAACGCCACGCCGACACGATAGAAGCGGACGGGAAGGTGGTTCGTGTCTTGCAGGAAGTCCGCGCCGCCCCGTCCGTAGATGCCGGACTGTCCAGGAAGCACGGACCACGTTCCGGTCGAGAGGTTGCCGCAGGCGTTCAGCCGGTAGACGCGGCCGGTCGATGAGCAGAAGAAGACGCGCACCGGCGGCAGGTTGGAGAGCGCCGTGATCCGGAACCAGGCGAACGGGTCGTTGGGGTCGGTGTCGGCAATGTACTCCGACAGGTTGTCGGCCGGGTCGCCATCCGCATTTCCGCGCGCGTCGTCCGTCGCCGGGTCGAGGTTCCGATCGACCTCCCAGCCGTCCGGCATACCGTCGTGATCCGAGTCGGCGGCGCGGTACAGGTGCTCGTAGACGCCGATGTCGGGCAGGGCCGTGCCGTCACCGTTGCCGTCCAGCGGCCGACGCAGTCCGTCGAGGTCGTGGCCGGGTCCGAATGCCAGGCCGGCGTCGATGCACGGCGAGTCCGGCAGCAGGCGGCAGTCGGCCGGGGCCGCGACAAAGCGCGGATCGTTAGTCACCGTGCCGCCGCCATAGACCAGGAACGGCAGGCAGCAGTTGCGGAAAGAGGTCAGGCTCCCGGCGAACTCCGCCGCATAGGGGTCAGCCGAGTCCGAGGTGTTGAAGTAGATGATGCTGTTGGTGAGCCACCCGCCGTTCTCCGCGTAGACACCGCCTCCTCCGATGGTGGCGTGGTTGGCCGTGAGCGTGCAGTGCTCGATCATGCCGCCCATATTGAACACGCCGCCGCCGTACTGGGCCCGATTGCCGCGGAACAGCGTGTTACGCACGACCACGCCCGGCCGTGTGAACACGCCGCCGCCATAGGTCGGCGAACCGATGTCGGCCCGGTTGTTCTCGACAATGCAGTCCTCCATCAGGCCGCCGCCAAACGACTGCAGGAAACGGACGCCTGCTCCCTGACGCGAACGGTTACCGGTGATCACGCAGTTCCGGATCGTCAGCCCGCTGACAGTCGTCAGCACGCCCCCTCCCCACATTTCGTTGTAGCCGTTTGTGATCGTGAAGCCCTCGATGGTCACGCCGCTGGTCGCCACGTAGAAGCAGTGGCGGACGCCCTGCGCGTCGACGCGCGTGACCGCCGGGCCGCTGACACCGGTCACCGTGATGGGCGTGTGGATCGCCACTACCGCCGGTAGCCGGTACCAGCCATTGGTGACCCAGACACGCTCGCCGGGAAGCGCCGTTTCCACGCCCGTCTGGATGTTGGTGGCCGCCTCCCCCCAGTTCAGGTACGGATAGACATGGCGACCGGTGAGCGAGACATGAACGATGTTGGGCTGAGCGCATTCATAGACGCCCATATCCACCGTGTTTCCCGAGATTCGACGCGCGCCGTCGTAGTCGTGGTCCGTGTACATCCACGGCTGGTTGGCGCCGGCGTTCAGGCAGGGTGAGTCGGCGAGGAGGTGGTAGTCGCCCGCGCCATGCGACACGAAACGCGGATCACCTGCCACGTGACCGCTGCCGGCGGGGAGCGGCGTCAGGCAGCAATACGCAAGGCTGCCCCCAACGGCGAGCAGGTTCGGGTCCGTCGCGGCTGTGTTGAAATAGAGGATACTGTTGCGGATGAGACCGCCCAGTTGGGTGGCCCCGCCGCCCTGCGATGCGGCGGCATTGTCCACCAGCGTGCTGTTCTCGATCACCCCGTCAATCTGCATCGCTCCGCCGCCCCGGTAGGCGGCGTAGTTGCCGGCAATGACCGTGTTGCGCACCGTTCCACCAAACTGGCTCAAGCCGCCACCCTCGATATCGGCCCGGTTGCCCAGGACGGAACAGTCCATCGCCAGCGGGTTGCCATCCACCATCATGCCGCCGCCTGCCATGGCGGCGTTGCCCGTCAGCACGCAGCGCTGCACCAGGCCGGTCTGTGCCAGGTAGACGCCGCCACCGACGCCGGTTGCGCGGTTGCAGACAGAGGTGGAAGTCACCAACACGCCGCCTTGCGCCAGGCAGACGCCGGCGCCCTGGTTGGCCACGTTGTTCGTGAACAGACAGCCTTGCACCGTGACGCCAGCCTGCAGGCAGGCGCCACCGCCGCACGGCTGCATGCCGGTCTCGGCCGTGTTGCCATCGAGCACGCACGCCTCCATCCGTCCGCCCGCAACAGTAAAGCGCACGCCCGCCCCGCGTGGCGCCCGACAACCGGTGATCCGGCAGTCGCGCAACACGCCACCGGGCACGAGGAAAGCCACGCCGCCGCCTTCAGTGCCGTGATAGCCGTTCGTCAGCGTCAGCCGTTCCACGGTCGCGCCCGTGTGGCGGATCTCGATCAGGCGCGTGGTACCGCCGCCGTCCACGCGACTGGCATTGAGCCCGTTGACGCTGGTCAGGGTCACGGCCTGGGTGACCACCAGGGCAGACGACACGCGGTACACGGCGTCAGTAAACAGCACGCGATCGGTGGCGTTCGCCACGTCGAGCGCCGCCTGGATGTTGGTGGCCGCGGCGGCCCAACTTGCATACGGCCAGACGTGGCCCCCCGATGGCCGGACGTAATGCGTCGGCGTGCACTCGAACGCCCCGATGTCGACGGTGCCGCCAGTCACGCGCGGCCAGCCGGCAAGGTCCGTGGTGTTGGTCATCCAATCCCGGTTGATGCCGCGGTCGATGCAGGCGGCCGAGAATGCCAGACGGTAGTCGGCGGCCAGTGGGTTCAGAAATGCAGGCGGGGTGTCCATGCAGCCGGCCGCGGTGCGCCAAGGCAGGTTGCAGTGGATGAAGACGTTTGTCGGCAGCGAACTTCGGTACTCGAAGCCGCTCAGGCAGTAGTAGATGATGCTGTTCTCGAACAGACTGCCCGACTCGGCCTCGACCATGTAACCTTGAAACGGCGAGCTGCCCGCGGCGTTATCGGTGATCGTGCAGTTTCGCACGGTTCCGCCGGACGCACAAAAGAGGCCGGCCGCCCAGAAGGCGGTGTTGTGGTCCACGACCGTATTCTCGAGGAGACTGCCCGCGCCCACGACCGCGCCGCTGGCCCCGCACGAGGTAATGCGGCAACGCCGCACCGTCCCCCCGGAGAGCAGCGCGCCGCCCCCGGCCTGAGGCGAGGCGACGTACCCCCCGCTGAGCGTGAACCCCTCGAGGACGGAGTTGGAGTGGCTGAGCATGGCGCAACGCACGGCACCGCCGCCGTTGATGATGGTGTCGCGGTAGTCAGACTCGGCGCGCACGGTGACGCCGGTGCTCAGCGTAACGGTCGCTTTCACGTGCCACGTGCCCGGAGCCACCCGCACGAGATCGCGGAGTTCAGCGGCGTTGATGGCAGCCTGGATGTTGGTGGCAGCGTCGGTCCAGGAGAGGTAAGGCCAGACGTGGCCGCCGGACATCGAGGCGTAGTGCGTGCCGGTGGCCTCGTAGGCGCCCATGTCCACCGTGCCGTACCGGATGCGAGCACGCCGGTCGAAGTCCACTGCGCCGGCCATCCAGTCCTGGTTGGCGCCGCGGTCAACGCAGGGCGAGTCACGTTGGAGCCGGTAGTTCGCGCGATCAGGTTCCTGGAAAAGCGGATCGGCGGCAAGATTGCTGCTGCCGCCGGGATCGGGCGTCGTGCAACTGTGATCGAAGACGCCGCTCCCGTCGTTCTGCCAGTTGCCGCCGGCATTGCCCGCAACGACGCAGTTCTCCATCCGGCCGCCGCCGGCAAACCGGACCCCGCCGCCGGTGGCCGCGCGATTCCCGGCCACCGTGCAACTCTGAGCGAGGCCGCCGGCGTTGCAGTAGAGCGCGCCGCCCGCCCCGGTTGCCGCGTTCTGCGTCACAAGGCTGTTGCGCAGGGTGCCGCCGGCGCTGAAGAAGATGCCGGCTCCGTCCCCGGCCTGGTTCGCCGAAACGAGCGTATAGTGGATCAGGTCGCCACTCTGAGCGTAAATCCCGCCGCCGCTGCCGGACGCGATATTGCCGGAGATCACGCTGTTCGTGATCAGGCTGTTACCGCCGCTGAAGAGCCCGGCGCCCGATGCGGCCTGGTTGGCTGTGGTCCGCCCTCCGCGCAACCGGCCGCCCGCCGGCAGGTAAACGCCGCCGCCGGCCGCATCCGCCCGGTTGCCGGTCACGAGGCAGTCGTCCAGCAAGCCATCGGGCAGCAATACGGCCACGCCGCCGCCGGCGGCCGACCGGTTCCCGGCGATGCGGCACTGGCGCAGGGTTATGTTCGCGCCGACGGCACAGATGCCGCCGCCCAACCCGCTGGCAAATCCATTTGTTACGGTGAACCCCTCGATCAGGACGTTGTCCCGCTCGACGCGGAAGCCGCGTGCCGTGCCGCCGCCATTGATGATCGTCACGTCGCGTCCCTTCGGGCCGATGACGCTGACCGACTGCGTGATCACAACGTCGGCGCTCACGTTGTACGTGCCGTTCGTTACAAACACCGTCCCGCCGTCGGTGGCTGCCTGGATGGCGGGCTGCAGCGAGGTGGCCGCGTCTGCCCAGGAAAGGTAGGGGGCGCGGCCGGCGCCGGAGAGCGACACGTAGTGCCGCGGGTGGCCCTCGTAAACGCCGATATCGACCCGGCCGCCGATGATCCGCGACAACCCGGCGCGGTCGACGGCGGCGGCCATCCAAGCCTGGTTGGTGCCCCGGTCGATGCAGGGCGAGTCATCGCGCAGGCGCAAGTCGCCGGCCGCCGGGTTGAGCAGGCGCGGATCGGCGGCCACGCACGCGACGCCGATCGTCGGCACGGTGTTGCAGTAGCGGAACGTGCCGCCGGACTCCGTGGCCCAGTTGCCGCCCGGCGTGTTGTTCCAGATGACGGTGTTCTCGGCCACGGCCGCGCCGACCAGGTACACGGCGGCGCTGCCGGTCGCCAGGTTTCCGACCACCGTGCTGCCCTGGAGGGTGCCGCCCAGGTTGCCGTAGAAGGCGCCGCCGGCGACGGCCACATTGCCGGTCATGACGCAACTGCGGACGAGCCCGCCGCCGGTCGCGTAGATGCCGCCGCCGGTCGCGGCGCCGTTGCCGGCGACCATGCCGTCGAGGATCTCCCCGCCGCCCGACAGGTACGCGCCGCCGCCATCGGTTGCCGCGCTGTTGGCCGCGAAAACGCCGGCCTGCACCGTTCCGCCCCCCTCGAACCACGCGCCGCCGCCCCGGGATGCCTGGTTGCCCTCGATGCCGCATCGCTCGACACGACCGCCGGCAAGAAGGTAGGCGCCGCCACCGAAGTTGGCGAAGTTGCCACGCAGCGTGCTGTCGCGCAACAAGCCACCCTGATCGAGGTAGATGCCGCCACCGGTGCCGGGCGCCTGGTTGCCCGTGATCGTGCATGCCTGGGCCACGCTCCCGCTGCGCAGGTAGACGCCGCCGCCGCGGCTGGCGGGGGGATCGGCTTGATTGCGGTCAATCAGGCACCCCTCGAGCAGCCCGCCGCCCGCCTGCGCAAAGCAGACGCCGCCGCCCACCGGCGCACGGCACCCGGTGATCCGGCACTGCTGCACACGCCCGCCGGGAACGGTCACGAGGATGCCGCCGCCCTTGTCCGGGTGATAGCCATTTGTGACCGTGAAGCCGGACAGCACGATGTTGGTGTGGCTGAGCGTGAAGCCGCGGCTGGTGCCGCCACCGTCAATATGCGTCGCGCCGTAGCCGGACGAACTGACGATCGTTACGCCCTGCGTGACGGTCACGGGGGACAACACGCGATACCGTCCCTGCGCGACGTAGATGGTATCGCCGTGTCCCGCGACGTCAACGGCCGCCTGAAGGTTGGTCGCGGCCTGGGCCAGGGTGATGAACGGCCAGACGTGCAATCCGCTGCCGACCGCCACGTAATGCTGCGGCGTGGCTTCATAGGCCCCGATGTCCACGGTCGCGTTCACGATGCGCGCAATCCCGTCAAAATCGGTGGCGCCTGTCATCCAGCTTTGGTTGGCGCCGCGGTTGATGCAGGGCGAGAGTCCGCTGAGCCGGTAGTTGCCGGCGGCCGGATCGCCGAACAGCGGGTCAGCGGTGATGCACCCCGTGCCTTTGGAGGGCACGGTACAGCAGGAGGTGAAAACGCCGTCCCCTCCCCCCATATCGGACCAGTTGCCGCCGGCGTTACCGTAGATGACGCTGTTCTCCATTTTGCCGGAGGTGTACACATTGACGCCGCCGCCGTAATTCCCGGCGATATTGGCGCTGACCGTGCAGCTGCTGCCCGTGCCCCCCTGGTACAGGCAGAGCCCACCGCCGCTGTCAGCCGCCGTGTTCCCGGTAAGCAGGCTACCGCGCACGAGCCCTCCCTGCCAGGTGAATACGCCGCCGCCGTACCCGCCGGAGTAGTTGCCGGTGATGACCGAGTCAAGGACCGTGCCGCCGTTCTCGATGTAGACGCCGCCGCCGCAGTCCGCGGCGTTGTTCGCGACCGTGCATGCGCGCACCACGCCGCCGGTGAAGCAGGCCACGCCGGCACCAGCCGTGGTCTCGGTGTTGTCGGTGATCCGGCAGCGCTGCACGAGCACGCCGGAGCGGATGCAGAGCCCACCGCCGGCGCCGCCGGGGTAACCGAAGGCGGCGCGGTTGTGGTCAATCTGCGAGTCCTCGATCGTGCCGCCGTTTCGGTCGAAGCACACGCCGCCGCCGAAATTGGGAGCCTGGCACGCCGTGACGCGACAGTTACGCACCGTGCCGCCCGCGACCGTGAACAGGCCGCCGCCGCCGCGGTCGGCGTGGCGCCCGTCGGCAAAGGTAAGCCCATCGAAGACCGCGCCTGTGTGCCCGACAACGAAACAGCGGCTCGCGTTTCCGCCATCCACCGTGACGGCGCCCGCCCCGTGCCAGCCGATCACCGACACGGCCTGCGTGAGTGTCACCGGCGCGGTCACGCGGTAGGTGCCGTCGCCCACGAGCACCGTGTCGCCCGACTGCGCCACGGCCACGCCGGCGGCGATGTTGGTGGCGGCCTCGGCCCAGGTCAGGAACGGCGGCCGGTGTGTGCCGTTCAGGGCCACATAGACGACGTTGGTTCCCGGACGCTCGAATGCGCCCATGTCGACGACGTTCTCGGAGATGCGCCGGTTGCCGTCGGCATCGCTTGACGCGACCATCCACAGGCGGTTGATGCCGCTGTTCCGGCAGGGCGATGCGGCTTGCGGGTGGAAGTCGCCGCTGCCGGCGGCCACGAAGGCCGGATCGGCCGTCGTATTGCCGGTGCCGCCGGGAGATGGCGTGGTGCACGAATAGCCAAACCGGTAACTGCTGCCCGTGTGGTTGGCGCCGATGGGGCCCGAATTGCCGTACACGATGCAGTTGGTGAAAGACCCGCCGGTGTCGCCGAACACGCCGCCGGCGCGGGAGGCGGCCGTATTGCCGGCGATGGTGCAGTTCTCCATCACGCCGCCCTGGTAGGCATAGACACCGCCGCCGTCCTTGGCGCTGTTGCCCCAGATCAGGCAGTTGCGCGCCGTTGTTCCCGCGCGGAGGTAGAGGCCCCCGGCCTGCCGGTCGGCGAGCAGGTTCACGTCAGCGGCGTTCTTCTCGAGCACGCAGTTCTCCACCAACCCGCCCCCCGCGGTGAGGAAGATCCCGGCGCCGTACTGCGCCCGGCAGGCCACGGCCCGGCAGTTGCGAATCGTGCCGCCGGCGACGGAAACGTAGAAACCGCCGCCGATGGCGGTCGTGTAGCCGTTCGTCGCCGTGAAGCCGGTGATGCTGGCGCCGGCATGACCGAGCGTGAAGCAGCCGACACTGCCGCGGCCGTCGACGCGCGTCGTGCGCCAGCCGTTCACGCTGGCCAGCGCCACGGCCTGGGTAACCATCAGCGACGCGGTCACGCGGTACACGCCGTCGCTGACGACCACCGCGTCGCCGGCGCGGGCCACGTCGAGCGCCGCCTGAATGTTGGTGGCGGCGCCGGCCCACGAGGCGAACGGCCGCACGTGCGTGCCGACGGTCGAGACGTAATGTGTCGGCGTGGGCAGCTCGTAGGCGCCCATGTCGACCCGGCCGTCGGTGATACGCGCGTTTCCGTCGAGATCCGTGGCCGTGTTCATCCAGGACCGGTTCACGCCGCGGTCGATGCAGGGCGAGACGGCGAGGGGATGGCCGTCGCCCAGCGTGAGATTCGCGAAGCGCGGATCGTCGGTGATGTTGCCCGTGCCGCCGGGGGCGGGTGTCGTGCACGAGTAACCGAAGCCGCCGCCCAGGTAGTTGGCGCCTGTCGTGCCCGTGTTGGCGTAGACGATGCAGTTCGTCAACGCCCCGCCACCGTCTCCAAACACGCCGCCGGCGCGGGAGGAGGCCGTATTGCCGGCCACGGTGCAGTTCTCCATCACGCCACCACGGTAGGCATACACGCCGCCGCCGTCCTGGGCGCTGTTGCTCCAGATCAGGCAGTTGCGCGCCGTGACCCCGGCCCGGATGTAGAGGCCGCCCGCCTGGCGGCTGCCGGTCGAGTCGGCGCGATTGTTCACCATCACGCAGCCATCGGCCAGACCGCCGGCGGCCGCGAAAAAGATACCCGCGCCGTACTGCGCCCGGCAGGCCACGGCGCGGCAGTTGCGGAGGGTCCCGCCCGCCACGGCGACGTAGAACCCGCCGCCAATGGCGGTCGTGTAGCCATTGGTGGCGGTGAAGCCCGTGATGCTGGCTGCGGTGTGGCCGAGCAGGAAGCAGGTGGTGGTGCCGCCGCCGTCCACACGCGTCGTGCGCCAGCCGTTGACACTGGCCACGGCTACCGCCTGAGTCACCGCAACGGGCGCGCTGACCCGGTAGACGCCGTCACTCACCGTGACGCTGTCGCCGGCCCGCGCCAGGTCCAGCGCGACCTGGATGTTCGTGGCCGCGTTGCTCCACGTGAGATAGGGGAACCGGTGGCCGCCGTTCACGGCCACGCAGTAGCGATTCGTGACGACCCGCTCGTACGCGCCCATGTCGGTCGCGGGACCCGCGATGCGCCGGTAACCCGTCACGTCACCCGCGCCCATCATCCACGCCTGGTAGGAGCCCGTGTCCAGACAGGGAGACGTCGCCGCGAGCCGGTAATCGCCGGCCGACCCGGACACAAAGGTCGGGTCGCTGGCGATATTGCCCGCGCCGGCCAGTCCAGGCAGTGTGCAGGAGTATGCGGCGCTGGCGCTCAGGTAGTTCGGCGCGGAAGGCGCGCTATTGAAGTAGACGATGGAGTTGAGCAGGGCGATGCTGCCGGTCCCGCTGGCCACGCCGCCGCCATTCACGGTCGCCACATTGCCGCACACGGAGGAACTCTCGATCGAGGCGTCCGCATAGCCGAACACGCCACCGCCCTGGTCGGCACGGTTGTCGCGCACCAGGCAGTTGCGGATGGTGGCCGACGAGTTGGCGAAGATGCCGCCGCCCTGATTGGGGCTGCCGAGGTCGGCCCGGTTACGCTCGACAATACAGGCCTCGACGACGTTGCCGTAGTGCGCCAGGGCAATGCCGCCGCCGCGACTGGCACGGCACCCGGTGACGCGGCACCGCCTGACCGTCGCACCATTCACGGCGCCGACCGCGATGCCGCCGCCCATGCTGTAGTAACCGTTGGTTACGGTGAAGCCGTCCAGCACGGCCCCGGCGATCTCAACCGAGAAACACAAACTGCTGCCGGCACCGTTTACGATTGTCCGGTCACGGCCGTTCACGCTGCGCAGCAGGATCGGCCGGCCGACGATGACAGGCGCGCTGACCGTATACACGCCGTCTGTCACCGCCACCGTATCGCCGCTGGCGGCGGCGTCGACGCCCCGCTGAATGGTGTGGAACGCATTGGCCCACGACGTGCCCGGTCCGTCGGACTTGCTGTCCGTCCAGACATACCACGTGCCGGCGTCGGCGCATTCCGGTATCGCCAGCACGAGGCAGGTCAGGGCAATCAGAACGACACGGCTCAGGACGCCGCCAAGCGCGTGTCGTGCATGTGACATGGCAAACCCTCGTGTGCGCCATACCTAACCACCAGCTGATATGTCCATTATCCCGCCTGCAAAGACCGGCGTCAACTCCCTGATGTACGGCGGGAGGAAGTGGGGAATGTTGCTTTTTCTTGGTGTTAGGTGTGGGCACGTACCGCGCGAAGGGACCGCAGATTGCCGAATGTCGATTTCCGAATGTCGAAGTGGCCGTCGGCAGTGACCGGAGGCACTTCGGTGTTCTGCGGTTCGACATTCGTCAATCTGCGGTTCTCACTCCCTGAGACCCTGAACCCCTGGTTCCCAGCACGAAGGCCCGACTGCCGATCGCCACGCCACCACTGAAGTAGCGCACGCGGCAGCGCAACACCTGCTGCACGGCAGTTCACCGCGCTCGCGCACCACTTCAGCCACTTTCTCTGCCGAAATCCCGGCTTTGGTCGCCGCGCCGTTCTCCGCCACGCCCTGCTCTTCGCCAGAAGCGTAGATCAGCAGCCGGTAGTTGGCGGCCACTGCACGCCATTTCACGTCGCCAGCACGGCCCAGAACCGCCGTCAGCCCCTCGCACGCCCGCTCGCGCACCACCTCTCGCAGAACGGGGGCCGGAGGGGGTCCCCTTGCGGTCGGGGGTGCCAGCGAGTAGGATGCGGCAACAGGAAGGAAGGCGACATGTCTGGTTCGCTCCGCCGCGGGCTCCTTGCAGGACTGGTGCTGTGCGCCACCACGCTGTTCGCACAGGACCCGTCCACCACGGGCGCGGTGCACCTGGTCGTCCTGCACATCAACGACACGCACGGCCAGTGGATGGCAGCCGCGGGCGGCGTGGCGCGAGTCGCGACGCTGGTGCGACAGGTGCGTGCCGAGTCGCCGGGCCACGTGCTGCTGCTGCATGCCGGCGACGAGTTCTCACGCGGCGATGGCCTCACGGTCTGGTCCGGCGGCGACGCGAACTTCCGCGTGCTGAACCTGCTCCAGCCGGACGCCTTCACGCCGGGCAATGGCGACTTCTACTTCGGTCTCGCCAACCTGCGTCGTGTGGCAGGTGTGGCCCGGTTTCCCCTGCTGCATGCGAACGCCACGCCGCGCGACGGTGGCGCGCCCGTCGCCCAGTCATACGTCTTCCGCACCGTGGCCGGTGTGCGCATCGCGCTGCTGGGCGTGGGCCGTGTGGCACAGGACCACCCCTCGGCAACGGCCTTCGACTATCGCGACCCGCTTGAAACGGCGCGCGACCTGGCACCCACCCTCACCAACCGGGCCGACGTCGTCATCGCCCTCACGCACATCGGCTTCGATGCCGACAGGCGCCTGGCCGCTGCAGCGCCGGCCATCGACGTCATCGTCGGCGGCGACAGCCACACGCCGCTGCCGATGCCCATACGCGTGCCGCGGGTCGTGGCAGGTGTCACCAACGACGCCTGGGTCGTGCAGGCCGGCAGCATGGGCGTGTTCCTGGGGCGGCTCGACCTGGATCTCGTGCGCGCCGGCGGGCGTTACCGCGTCGCGCGCGCCAGCGGGAGCCTGCTTCCGATCCTGCCCACGACCCCTGCCGATCCGGATGTCGCCACCGCGCTGGCGCGCGAGCGCGGCGTACTGACCAACGTGGCGTTCGTCGCGCCGACGGCGCTCGCCAACCCGCGCGCTGGTCTCAGCCCGGCCGGGCAGTTCGTGGTCGACACGCTGCGTGCCGCAACCGGCGCGGACGTCGTGCTTCTGGACCGCGGCGCAGTCGCCAGCGACATCCCGGCCGGGACGAACACCATCGCCGACCTCTGCCGCCTGCACCCGTGGCGCAATGCCGTGCTGCGGGGCACCTGCACCGGCGCGGAGTTGCGGCCGGTACTCGACACCCCTGCCCTGCTGGTGGCGGGCGCCGTGACTTCGCGCGAGACGAACGGCACGGTGCGCGTCACCGTCGCCGGCCAACCGCTCCTGCCGGAACGCGTCTACACGGTGGCTGTCGGCACCTACGCCTGCCACACGCTGCCGTCCCTGCGCGCCCTGGCGCTGCACGACACGGGCGAACGGGTGGACACGCTGCTGGCCCGCACGCTAGCGGGCCTGAAGCCGGACGCGCTGCGCGATCTTCAGGCTGCGCCGCGCGCACGCGCTGATCGCGATGGGGTGGTAATCGATAATCAGTGAGTTGAGGGTGTCGTTGAGCCGCGCGGTCCAGTATGCCGGTGCCGCCGCGGCGCCGGTCATCGCGCCGACAATCGAGCCGACCGTCGCGCCGTTGCAGTCGGTGTCCCAGCCGCCCATCACCGCAAACGTGATGCCCTTGGCGAAATCCCCGCCGGACAGCAGCACGGCCGCCACGCAGATCGCCGCGTTGTTGTTGGTGTGAACCGGATTGTAGTGCCCCAGCAACTGGTAGATCTCCGTGATCACGGTTTCGAAGTACGCGAAATCATTGCCATGCCGCTCGCAGATGGCGATGACCTGCCGCATCTCGGCGTACAGACGCGACGTGGCAGGTATCTCGGCCAGGCCGGCCTCGACGACGGCACGCGGATCGTCGGTGGCAAATGCCGCCGCAATCATGGCGGAGCAGAGCATCGCGCCATAGATCCCGTTCTTCACATGGCTGATGCGTGCATCGCGCCACGCGAACTCGGCGGCCAGTTCGGGGTTGCCGGGACAGGCGTACCCGTAGGAATCCACGCGAATCTGCGCGCCGATCCATTCCCGGTAGGGATTGAGGTAGTGCGTGATCCACTGCCAGTCGGTGGTGCGGTCCAGATCGGCCGAAGGGCTGCGCCGGAACGCGTCGCCGCGCATCACCATGTTGCGGTATGCCTGCGTCTCGGCCGTGCACACGTGCAGGTACGGCAGTTTGTCGAACCAGGTATGGGCCACGTGCGCCGAAGCGAAGTCCGGACCATACTGCTCCAGGATCACCTGGCCAAGCACCGTGTAGCGAATGTCGTCGTCGGTCTCCATGAACGCGATCTGCTCGCGCGTGGAGGCAAAGCAGCCGACCCGGCCGGTCTCGCTCTCGGCCGGTGAATGCTGCGGAAAGTAGTCGCGAACCGGCCACTCGCCGGGCGCGATGGCGGTGAGAAACCGCTTCTGGCGCTGCCAGGAGGCCAGGCCATTGTGTGCGCCCATGAACCCCTCGACCGGTTTGCCGAGGGCACAGCCCACGCAGCGGCCCAGCCACGCGCCGTGCAGCCGGTCGAGCAGGTTGTCGTCGGACAGCTTCACCGGCAGCCGCCGCGGCGCCTGCGGGCGGAGCGCGCGAATGCCGGCCAGGTCGTCGGGCTCATTGAACGGGAAGTCCGCGCGCATCGGCACCGCCAGAAGCTGCGCGTGCAACGCTTCGAGTGCCGCCTCGTCGTCGCCGGCGGCCTCGAATGCCGGCCGCAGCGCCTCGACCCCGGCTGCATCGCGCCCTTCCTGTTTGGCCTGTATGAATTCCTCGCGAACCAGATTGCGCACCGTATCCCAGCCAGCCATGGATCAACTCCTCTGTGTTCAACTGTGGACCAACATACCCAATAATGTGAACGCCGGAAAGGCACGAGCGGCCGACGGTCAGGCGAACAGATTCCCCGGACTCAACTGGCCTGCGGGATCGAAGGCGCAGCGCACGGCGCGCATGGCTGCGATCCCGTCGCTGCCGTACATGGCTTCCAGCAGCGCCACCTTGAGCTTGCCGATGCCATGTTCAGCCGACACGCTTCCGCCCCACGCCACCACCTGCCGCGCCCAGCCGCGGTAGAACGCCTGCCCCTGCGCGTACTCGTCCATGTCGCGCGGCAGGATGTTGACGTGGACATGGTTGTTGCCGATGTGGCCAAACACCACGTATTCCAGACCCGCGGCATCGAGATCGCGGCGGTACATCGCCAGCGCGTCGCGCAAGCGCGCGTCCGGCACGGACAGATCCGTGCCCAGCTTGGTCAGCTTCGGGTGCTGACGCTTGCGCTGCGCGATGCGGGCGTTCACCCGCTCGGGCGCGGCATGCCGGAACTCCTTGAGCTGCCGCAGGGCGCCGCCGCCTGTCGCGGTCCACGTCTCCTCGGCACGGCCGCCGCACACCGTCAACGCGGCCACGAGCGAGGCGCCTGCCGCCGCCACAGCTTCCTCCAGTGGGCCGGAATACTCGACATACAGGGCATGCCGCCATGTCGGATGCGGACGCGGCACATGCACGCTGCCGGCATCGAGATCGGCACGCAGCATGGACAGGACACCCGTGTCGAAGTACTCGAGCGCCACCGGGCGCAGCAGGTCGGCCGACGGCTGGCGCAGCCGCTCGACCAGGTCGACCACCTGCGCCTCTTGCTCCAGGAAGCACATGATGCCCCAGGTCACAGCCGGCCGGGGGGTGAGCCGCAACTCCAGTTCAGCGATCACGCCGAGCGTACCTTCACTGCCGATGAACAAGTCGATCAGGTCCATGTCCGGGCGGACGAAGTACCCGGCGGCATTCTTGACGGACGGCAGCGCATAGCCCGGCAGTTCACCGGCCACCGTGCAACCCTCACGCGTCGTCACTTGGAAGGCACGCCCGTGGGCGCGCGCGCCGCCGCGCTGCAGGTCCAGGATGCCGCCGTCGGCCAGCACCACGGTCAGCGCCTCGACATGGTCGCGGGTCGGACCATAGGCCAGCGAACAGGCACCGGAGGCGTTGCAGGCCGCCATGCCGCCCAGCGAAGCCGACGTCTCGGTGGGGTCGGGCGTGAACAGCCAATGACCGCGTCGCAGACGCGCCAGGGCATCGAGCGCGGCCGGCGTCCAATCAGTCGTGTTGACCGACCCACCGTCGAGGAACGCCCGCAGTCCGGTCAGGGTCAGTCCGGGCTGAACGCGCACAAGCGCTCGGCCGGCATCGTCGATCCGCACGCCCAGCACGCGCTCCATCCGGGACAGGCTCACGATCACGCCACCTTCGGGCACGGCGCCAGCCGTGATGCCCGTACGCCCGCCCTGCACGGTCACGCGCTGTCGGGCTGCCGCCGCCGACCGCAACGCGGCGGCGACCTCGTCCACGGTGGACGGCCACGCGATCCCCTCGGCCGTGCCGGACCGGCGCGATTCGTCGCGAAGGTAGTCCGGACAGTCGCCCAGCGGCGCCGAATCAAAACGGATGGAGTCCATGTAGCAGGATAACCCTAAAAACGTAAGTTGGCTCGGGTGCGCGTGCCGTTAGTGTTTGAGCGCAAGGGCGTTGCACGGTCTACGCACGCCAACCAATTGGTGAGCCGTCCGCGGTGTGCTAACGTGTCCCAGAACAAAACAACACCACGCCCCACCCGGGGTGTAGAAAAGGACACCATGAGCGACACCGCGGACGACAGGAAGCATGATCTCTCAGTTACCGGTTCTGTGCAAGCCCGCGGGTTCGCCGCCATGTTGGGATTGGGAGCGAGGATGCCGTACGGCGCGCGCGCTGCTCAAGAGCGTCGTGGCGGGTGAGCGCGATGACGAGGGTCGGCGCCAGATGGCACTTCTGGCGACGCAGTTGTAGGCCCGCCGGTTCCGGCCGGCGCGACGGCCGTTGCCGGCTGTGCGGGACCACCGGTGCGGGCGGCCCAGTCGGCTTGGCGGGCCACGCCCATCAGGATGTGGACATCGTCGGCCGTCTGCGCGCCGCGCGCGAAGACGCGCTGGATGCCCTGCATCATGTGGTCGGACTTCTCTTCATTCATGAAGCCGATCCGGAGCAGCATGGCGCGCCACATTTCCAGCAGCTTGATCCGCTGCGAGGCCGGCGCCAGTTCCGACTTCTCCTGCGGCGCCTCGTACGCACCCAGCGCCATATACAGCTCGTAGCAGCAAAGCAGCACCGCCTGCGAGATGTTCAGGGATACGTACTCGGGCGCGACTGGAATACGCATCAGGTGCGTGCAGATGGCGATCTCGTCGTTGAGAAGCCCCTTGTCCTCGCGACCGAACACCAGCGCCACGCGGCCGCCGCGCCCCGCAAGGCGCAGCAGTTCGGGTGCGAGTTCACGCGGCGTGCGAACATGCTGGCGGTAAAGCCCCAGCCGGGCGGTGGTCCCAACCACCGCGGCACAGTCGCCGACGGCCTCGGCCAGTGTGGTGCAGGTGCGTCTGCCATTGAGGATATCGGTGGCGTGGCAGGCCAGACGGTCGGCATCGGCCCAACCGTCAATGCAGCGGGGATTGACCAGCGTCAGGTCGTGCAATCCCATGTTGGCCATCGCGCGGCAGACGGAACCGATATTGCCGCTGTAGAGCGTGTCGACCAGCACGATGCGGAACAGATCAAGATCAGGCATGCGGCCTCCAGTCCACCACCGATGCGACGTTCAGACGACACGGTAGTAGATGGCCCATGCCAGGAAGACGGCGGCCGGCAGGCCCGCCAAGACCAGCGTCAGCCCAAGCGCCCAGCGCGAACGACGCCACACATCGGTTGCGCCGCGGGAGATTCCGAACAGGCGGACACCTGCCACGAGGGCCAACGCCAGCCCGAGTACGATGAGCGAATCGGCGAGCCAGCGTGGAATGCCCAGATAGAACTCGCGCGCCCACGCCAACACCAGCCCACCCACGAACGCGATGTCGGCGATCAGGGCCGTGGCCAGGGCACGCTGCGTGTTAGGGACCATGGCAACCCCCGTGTCTGCGGGCCTTCTTGTCTTGAATTGGTAGGCCGCACGGGGTTCGAACCCGTGACCCCGTGATTAAAAGTCATTGGATGGCCGTTGTATACCAATGAGTTACAAAAGTTGTTGACACATTGTTGGCAAACTGCCTATAGTCGCACCAGCGCGCAAGCCAGCGCATAAAGGGGGGCGACATGGGACGGCACACGGGTTCACACAAAGTGAAAACCACCACCGTAGACGGGTTCGCCATTCGGGAGGTCAGACCGCAGTACTGGTTGGTCGACCTGATGATCGGCGGGAAGCGCATACGCCAGGCGTACAGGGACTTTGCAGAGGCCAAGGCATACTGCCACGCCAAACGCCGGGAGATCACGAACAAGGGCACACAGGCACTGAACCTGTCTGATAACGTGCGGGCGCTCGCTCTAAAGGCTATGGACATTCTTTCCGGCACCGGTGCAACCATCGTTGAAGCCGCCGAGGAGTATGTCCTACGCCACCCCAAAACGCAAGGTGAGACGTTCCGCCAGACGTGCGATCGGTACCTGGCGGGCATGGAGGTGGAAGGACGCCGGTTGGCCAGTCTGGAGGACAAGCGCGGGAAGTTCGCGCGTCTTTGCGAGGCCTTGGGCGACCGGCAGACGGCCAGCATCGACCGGCTCGATATCGAGCAGTGGATCGCCGGACGTGGTTACAGGAACGGCACAGCGCACGCCTATGAGGGTGCCGCTACGACCCTGCTGAAGTTCTTCAAGGGTCAGAAGCGCCGCTCACACCGAACCGCCAACGAGAAGCCGCCCGCGACATGGAACGTCAAGACCGTGGCCGCACTCTTCATGAAGGCCGAAGACGAGACGCCCGAACTCGTGCCGGCACTGGCGGTCCTGTTCTTCGCCGGACTGCGGCCAACCGAGATGCTGCGCCTGACGTGGCAGATGGTTGACTTCGACGGGGGCGTGATCCGGTTGACCGGTGAGGAGACCAAAACACGAACCATGCGGAACGTCGAGTTGACGCCCAACCTGCGGGCGTGGTTGCTCGGATACCGTGGCACGGGTCGCATCGTGACGTCACTGGGTGTCTACCGGGGTAAGCGCGAAGGGCTTATGGCGAAATGCCAGATTGCAGATTGGCCGACCGACGTGGCGCGGCACACGTTTGCGACGATGCTCTACAACAGCACCCACGACGCCGCCAAGGTCATGGCGCAGTTGGGCCACTTCGGGTCAGCACAAACCTTCGTAACGCACTACAAGGGCGTTCCCGTGACCGCAGAGGACGCTGACGCATACTGGACGATCATGCCGAAGGAGCAGGCAAGAGGGCGGACCGTTGTGCCATTCGCCGCGGCGGGTTGATGCAAGCCGGAAACAGCACCTCGTTCCTGCCGTGATCGAGGCGCTGTCGAGCACAAGAGTTATTGACACACCTGTCTGCGACCGCCATCATGGGAGCATGTTGCCTTGTGCTATGCGGGGCGTTGCCCCTTGGGTCGTCGTGTTGCTGACACTGCCGACCGTCGTTCATGGCACCGAAATCCGGCTTGCCGGCGCCGGGGCCACTTGGTTTGGCCTGACGGCGGTCACCAACAGTGTGCAGTGCGCGGCCGTCCTGTCCGAAGTTGACCATTCCGTGGCATCCACATCGGCGGTGGACACGTGTCTGTCGCTGTTGCCTGCCTGGGGTGCTTGGCGTGATGTGCCGGATGGGTCGCTTGACGTGTGGGTCGAGGTCGTGGGCGACAGTAGTAACGCCGTCTCGGTGCTGTTGGGCGACATGAATGCCCCATCCCTGACCATTGGGTGCGCGAGGGACTGGTCTGTCGTGCCGGCCGGTGCTCTTCCGGCCGATGAGCCGGCGATCCCGCGGTTTGGCGTGAGCACCAACCGGCTTCACCTGGTGTTGCGAACCGGCAGTGTGCTGGGCAGTGGCAGCGCCTTCGTGGAGACCCAGGTGCCCGGTGGCTCGTGGACCGCGCGTCCTGACCTGGCCCTGGCTGAGTTCGGTTGGTTGGGTGCCGCGCAGACGGTGCAGAACTGGTCGCGGGTTGGCGTGTGGACGGC
>CAYQJG010000087.1:0-19073 GCA_964417715.1 uncultured Lentisphaerales bacterium
CGGCCTCGAAATGGAAGCCGAGGTCGGTCAGCCGCTGTTCGAAGGCGTGGCGGCCCGAGTGCTTGCCGAGCACCATTTTGTTGCGGGGGATGCCAAGCGACTCGGGCGTCATGATCTCGTAGGTCGCGGCGTTCGCCATGACGCCGTGCTGATGGATGCCGGCCTCGTGCGCGAAGGCGTTCTCGCCGACCACGGCCTTGTTGGCCTGGACCTTCGAGCCCGTGACGGCCACGAGGCAGCGACTGGCGCCGTAGATCTTGGTCGTGTCGATGCCGTGCTCCACGCCGTAGTAGTCGGCGCGCGTCCGCAGCACCATCGCGATCTCCTCGAGCGCGGCGTTGCCGGCGCGCTCGCCGATGCCGTTGAGCGTGCATTCGACCTGGTCGGCGCCGGCCTCGATCGCCGCCAGCGAATTGGCGACGCCCAGCCCAAGGTCGTTGTGACAGTGCACCGAAATTTGCGCCTGGCCGACATTCGGCACGTGGCTGCGGATGTCGGCGATCAGCGCGGCGAACTGCGACGGCACGGCATAGCCCACGGTGTCGGGGATGTTGACCACGGACGCGCCGGCCCGGATGACGCCCTCGACTACGCGGTAGATGAAATCACGCTCGCTGCGCGAGGCGTCCTCCAGCGAGAACTCGACCTCCGGGCAGAGATTGCGGGCATAGGCGACCATCCGGGTGGCCTGCTCGTAGACCTGCTCGGGCGTCATCTTGAGTTTCACCTGCATGTGCAGCGGCGAGGTTGCGAGGAACGTGTGGATGCGCGGGCGCTTGGCCTCGCGCACCGCGCCCCAGGCGGCGTCGATGTCCCCCGGCAGGCAGCGGCAGAGACTGGCCACAGCCGGATGGGTCACGGCACGCGCCACGGCCTGCACGGCGGTGAAGTCGCCCGGCGAGGCAGCGGCGAACCCGGCTTCGATGACGTCAACCCGCAGCGCTTCCAGATGCCCCGCCACCAGGAGTTTGTCCTGGAGATTCATGCTGCAGCCCGGCGATTGCTCGCCGTCGCGCAGCGTGGTATCAAAGAAGCGGATGCGTCGCTTCGTGGGCTGCGGGTTGTTCATCGTGGTGTTCCTGTTACCGGCGGCGGCACCATGCCGCCGCCAAGAGTCCTGAAAATGGCGACTCCCGCCGACAACGGGAGTTGGGCGGGAGTTCCGGTCTGACATTGTCCTGGGCGCTCAGCGCAGACGGGGCCTCCCACACCGATAGGGTGACAGTCGCAACGCCAGCCACGCCCCTGCGGGGCACCGGGCCGAAGCCGTCCTCACCATACTGGTTGTGTTCTGGTTCATAACAGACCCGAATCATCGCACATCGTTTCAGGCGAATCAAGCAGGTTCCTCACGTTCCAGCCAGCGGAACAAAACCGCTGAACAAAACCCGCATGGTTGTCACGATGGTTTGGCCTCCGCTTCTGATCGACCTGGCATTCCCCGAAGCTGCGGCACTGCGTTGGATGGCTCCCTTCGTCGTCAAGCCGCAGAACCGCCCTGTAATCTCCCCGGACCTGCGATCCGAAACGCTTCGCATCGCCTACGCGTTGGGCGCACTCGGCGATTCCGCCGATCCGCGCGGACGGGACGTGGCGCCTTGTGTGAAACCTGCCGCCGTCGTGGAGGGAGGGTCTCGCGTCGACTGCGAACGGAACCGGCTGTTGACGCGTATGTTGCTTCTGCAGCTGTTGACTTTCGTGTTGACCGACCCCGCCAACCAGCATCTGCGCAACTGCGCTATTCCGATCGCCAGTCAGCACCTATCGCCCGCGTTGATGCTCGTCTTCTCGACCCAAGAGCATGTTTCGGTAAAAGATGCGGCCGCCGCCTGCGGCATGGCGAGGGATATCCTGCGCGGCAAACCAGCTGCTTGCCACGGACCATCAAGTCAAGTGCATCGCTTCGGAATGGGGTTTTTCCGACGAAAGCCACTTCTGCCGGTCGTTTGAACGGATCTACCACAGCACGCCATCCGCATACCGCCACGCCAAGCGTCGGGCGTAGGCGCGTGTGGCACCCCGGCGGGGTCACCCCATCGTGACGGGGTTTACGACACAAGTCGAAAATCAATGTTGGCGGGCGGCGGGACACCCTTGCGAATCCGTGCACGGAGCGCGTCATCCAACGGCTCGCCTTCATGCGCCGCAGTCCGGCGGGCATGTAGTTCGAACCAGAGATCAGTCAGAATCGTCTCGCCCTCGAAAATCGTGGCGAATGGATGGTCGAACAACGCCTCGGTTTCATCGAGTGCTCCGGTTTCAAGTGCCGATTGGGCCGCGTAGATCCGGATACGCTCATTGCCTTGGATATCCATTGGTAATCTGCGGCAGAACGCGCGCAAATCCGCGAAACACTTGAAGTGCGCCAGGACCCTGGCGCATTCGATGGCCATCTTGACAATGTGGGGGCCGAGTTGCCATGCCATCGCCGCGGCCTCGCAAGCCGCCTCCATTCGGCCTGCGCGCTTCTCACACTCGGCCAGGTTTCGGTATGCCCAGCCGGTGGGCATCCGCTCAATCGAACGACGCCACGCATCCGTGGCTCCCGCAGGATCAAGCGCTTCCATGCGCATGTTGCCGAGATGCAGCCACGCCACCCAATGATCGCCCCGTCCCGCCTTCACCGCGGCCTCAAGCAACGCGTCCCACTCCGGTTGCACCATGCCTTGCATCGGGTCCTCGTGCGGCGAACACTGCGGCAGCGCGCCCTGCTCAAGCAGCGCGAGCCAGGGGGCCTGTTCACTACCCAGGTCTGAAGCAGCAAACGTCCATTCAGGCGGCACAGGATCGATTACACCCGTCACCGCGCAACGGCGACGTTCCAAGGCTCCCCATCCCTCGCCGAGGGAGAGGATCTCCTCAGGCGGTCTGAGTCCATCCGACGCCCACGTCCGGCCCAATTCTTCGAGGCGCGCCTGCGGCAACAGGCCATCCAGAACTGATTCGGCCGCTTGCCACGCGCGCGTCCAGTCGGGGTCATGCACGGCACCGGCGGGCGCGGCGTAGGCTCCAAACGCCTCCACCCACGACCATTCCGCATGGGGCGGCATGGGCAACTGCATCTGCTGGGTTTGCGCCAGACCGGCTTGGATCTCCATGTAGGGTCGACCCGGAGAAAGCAGCTCCTGCCAACGACGCCCCCCCGGTGCCATACCCCAACAGAACATCTTTCTGCCCTTGAGCCGCCGCGTGGACGCGTGGAAGAGTCCCGTGCCATCCGGTGCCACCGACACGATCCACGGTCGGCGCTCCGGATGCAGCAACCCGTAGTATTCGACCGCATTGCGACTGTTGGTCGCGACCATCGGGTCCGGACTCCTATCGCGCAGTGCGACGGCGCCCAGTACACCACCAATCCGATGCGTAATGGCCTGGTCCGCCGGATACAGCACCCGACCGCCCGGGATCTCGTCCACCGCGATGTTGGTCCACCAGTACATGGGCAATTCGTGGTCATGCACGTTGATCAGGCGCACCCGCGTAAACAGAACCGGCGACCCCGGCGGAAGATGGACGTCTATCGCCCACGGGAAGCGCTGGACCCGATCCCAGGCATACAGGCGCAGGACGGGGTACCCGGCTGCCGCCTGCACACGCGCCGCATGCACCGGCGCGCACGTCAGCAGGGCATGCCCGGGGCATGGCGCATTCCACTCGACCCCGCCGCTGAACCAGGCATTGCGCAATGCCAGCCCGGCCGGCTGGAACACGGCGTTGCAGGTTACCAGATCCCTTCCGCTCGTCTTGTCATAAAGCGACCACAGTCGCCCGCCCAACGCCGGAATGAAGGTGGCCTTCAACCGGTCGTTCTCCAGGACGACGACTTGGAACGGCGTCGGCCGACGGTCCCGGTCATAGCCATCCTGCATACGGTAAGGCAGCACACGCCACAAGTCGCCATATGGCAACGCTGCCGCAATGTCGGGAGGAAGCGTTTCATCCGTCCGAAGCGGCATCGCCCGCTCCACATGCCGAAAACAAGGCAGCGGGTTCTCCGGTCCAAGGCTGGCGGCGAGCAGTGTGAGGGTTTCGGTCCTGATGTCGGTCGGATTGTGTCTCATCCTTCATGTTCCACCAACGCCTGCATGGCGTCTTCGTTCTGCTCAATCGACTGGACCAGTTTGAATTGCGTTCGGCAACGGTCAAGGTTGTGTCCCTCGCGATGAACCTTGAAGTACTGGTCGCCAGCCAGGTAGTCGGTCAGGAAGCGAAGACCGACTTCGAATGTCATCAGTTTGCCGCCGAACACCAGTAGCGCCTTCTCCCTGGGTGTCAGGAACGCTCCAGCCGACGCCAGATAGCCGCGCACCAGCGCCTCGAACACCGGCAACTGCACGCCGACCTTGGAAAGATCCTGCTCGTCCTCGCGCGCCGGGCTCGTGGATGTGCGGACCATGTCGCCGAAATCGTACAGCACGAGACCGGGCATGGCGGTGTCGAGGTCGATGACACAGATGCCCTCCCCGGTTTCGTCGTCGAGCATGACGTTGTTCAGCTTCGTATCGTTGTGCGTCACCCGCTCGGGCAGGTCGCCGCGCGCCAGGGCTTCCACCAGCACGCCCGTCATGGCTTGGTGGGCCAGTGCAAACGCGACCTCTGGACCCGCATCGCGCGCCCGGTTGCGAACGTCAGTCTGCAACGCCCGCGCGAACGCCTCGAAACGCTTGGGCGTGTGATGGAAGTCGGGGATGGTGTCGTGCAGGCGCGGCGCGGGCAGATCCGCCAACAGACGCTGAAAAGCGCCAAACGCCCTGGCGGCTTCAAAGGCTTGCTTCGGCGTCTCGATGGCATCGTAGGTTTTCGCCTTCTCGATGAAGATGTACGTTCGCCAGTAGTTGCCGTTCGCCTCCCGGAAGAACGACATCCCGTCGCGCGTCGGCACGAGCGTGAGGATGCGGCGCGATGCGTCTGGAAGACCGGCTTCCTTGCCGGCCAAATGCCCCGTGACGCGCGCGATGTTCTCCATCAGCGTCTCCGGGTTCTTGAAGATCTGGTGGTTGATGCGCTGGTGAATGTAGCGCACCGGCGTGCCGCCCTGGTTGCGAACCGAGCAGTACGTATCGTTGATATGCCCGCTGCCATACGGGGATGCCTCGACGAAATCGCCGAGGACGCGGAATTGTGCGCTCACGCCACGCACATCGTGTCGAAGAGTTGAGTGTGTCATAGCATTCTATGCGCCGGTTTCGCGTTTCGCGGCGGCAGCGATCTCCATCAGGTTGCGTGACAGATCGGGTTCGATCGGCGCACACGCGTGCCCGGCCAACAACCCCTCCTTGCGGGCGCGGCACCGGTCCGCCATGTCCAACGCCCCTCCGGTCCGCCAGTTCTCGTAGTACTGGCGGTCCAGCAGGCGCGGCACCCACAACTCCTTGCGAAAATGGGCGACCGTGTGATCGCAGTCAATGAACTGCCCGCCGGGACCGGCATCGGCAATCACGTCCAGCCCAAGCGCCTCGTCGCTGAAATCGACCTCGCGCATCGCGCTCTCCACATACCCGATCACCTCGTTCTGCATCACGAGCATGTCCAGGGACGTGGCTTGGTCCACGCCGCAGATGCCCATGTGCCCGAAGATGTCGGCACCTGCAGCCGCCCCCAGCATGAGTGTGGCGCCGGCTTCGAGACCGGCTTGAGCGTCCGGGCACTTGGAGTCGGTGAGACCCACATTGATGTAGACCGGCAGTCCGTAGTGCCTGCCCATCTGCGTCATCGCCACGCCGAAAATCGCCTGTTCGGGGCCGCCGAAGATCATCTGCGTTGTCCGCATGTCGAAGGCGTGGCAGATCCCGCCGTAGCAGACCGGCATTCCCGGCCTTACGAGTTGGGTGACGCATACGCCGGCGAGCACCTCGGCGTTCTCCTGCGCCAAAGTGCCCGCGACCGTCGCCGGTGCTGAAAGCCCCATCTGCGCCATCGGTCCGATGGGAACCGGGAGATTCAACCGGGCAGTCTCATAGAGCAGGTCGATGCCGTCGAACGGGAACCTTAGCGGACTGATCGGCTCCAGAAACGGATAGCACAGCGGGAACGTCGACGCGCGCTTCTCGTCTCCGCGCACGGCGATCATCATCTCGTTGATGAAGCGCGCCGTCCTCCGGTTGTGGTACCAGAAGGTCACCGGTTTGGTCGTGTGATGCAGCAGCGCGGCGAACACCTCAACGCAGCGGCTTGCAGCCGGCAACTCATGGGGATCCGACATGGCGCCGGCAATCGTGATTCCGTCCAACGCGTCGGCCACGCGCGCCGCGGTGGCGACATCAGCAAGGGTCGTATACCTGCGCCCGCCCCCAATGGCATCCACCCACATGGCTTCGCCGGCGATGCTGTTGTAGTTCCGGGTGCCCTGCCCAAAGCGGGCCGTGCGCGTCACATCGCGGCCATATAGCGTGAACTGTTTGCCGGCTTGTCTCAGCGAACAGTCAACGAGTTCGGCCGGTATCCGCACCCGCTGGGTGGCTGGGTCCACTTTGGCGCCGGCATCCGCAAAGCGGGCGAGCATGTCAGGATGCGGCACCGTAATGCCGGTTTCCCACAGGGTGCGGAGCGACGCCTCGTGAATCTTCCGGATCTGCCCGTCACTGAGCACGGTCGTCTTCATGGGTCACGCGCCTCGGTCTCGTTTCGGTTCGTCACAGCCCTTCAAGCCGCTTCGCCACCGGGTCCAACGGCGGCAGTTCGTTCGTCGGTCGGTCCAGGTAGAAATAGGCACAGCTGGACCAATCGTCGGCGCGCTCGAAAAGGCCATACGCAAGGCTGGTGCCGGTCGGCGCAAAATTGATCGGCTGGGGGTTCGGCCCCGTGCTCAGATACGCGTTCCCAGAGAAGTGCATCTCTTTCTTTGCCACCGGATCCCAGCAGCCGATCTGCTGAATCGTGGCGCGAAGCGCCTGGCGGAAATAGACGGGGTCGGCCACATGGTAGCGATAGAAGCAGAACCTCTGTTTGTCCATATCAGCCAAAGGGCAGCCCGAATAGGCATTCGCGTAGCGACCCTGCCCCCAGGACGTCAGGATATAGTCCTCCGTGCCGGTTCCGCACAGCGAGGGAAACGCGCGGTCGCCATCGATGTAGACCTTGACCTCGCCCTCGCCCCACCAGGACTTGAAATACATCTTGGTGTCGGCCATGACGCCAAAATTGGCGCCCAGGTACCGACCACAGCCTTTGATCAGCGGAAGAATCTCATAGTCCTGCCGCAGGGTCGTCGGGTTTTCGCGGTGATAGTAGGCGTGCAGGTAAAGTGCGTTTGACGGCAAGTCGTCATGAACGGTGAAGTCCGCCTGGAACCAGAACATGCGAAGATCGGTCTGCGTTTCGTTCGTCACGGTGATCCGGAACCCGGTGCGGAAGGGCATCGGCAGGAAGCTGTTGAAGTTCCGGCCTTCCGGACAGTTGAAGAGGGCGCACTCGAAAGGCGCCATCGCGCCCAGGCCAAAGCCGAAGAAGTCGCCCCACGGGGCGCTGATGGCCGGGCGGTCCGAGCCGTCCCAGTAGAAGTCCATCCTCAGTCCACGCACCATCTGCGGACTGCGATTGTCGATCGTAGTCCAGATATGCCGAATGATGCCGCTGCTGCCCTGGTAGTTGGCCAGTTCCAACTGCTCGCCGGCCTTGAGTACGCCATAGCTCGGCGCACCCTTGCGGCCGCCGTTCACCTGGCCGCCTGCACCTTTCGCGCCCGTGATGTTCTCGGGGTTGATCCAGCGCGCTTCGACCTTTGCGGGAAGCACAAACAATTCGTGCAACAACATTCGAACACACACCTTTGACACACGTGCGCCTGCCTGCTGTCGGCAGGCAGGCGCGCATTGGCGGTCTTTCAACCGGCATGCTCAACACTTATCGAAGGACTACCGTCGTCCCCTGCGGCACGGACTCGATGTAGATGGAGCCGTCTTCCACTCCATCCGCGCCGGTGTTGTAGCCGCCCTTGGCCGTGACCGTCGCGCTGATCGTCTGCCGCGTCATACCAGGCACCCGGGCCGCCGTCGGCATGGATGCCACCGTTGCCGACGAGGCTGCCGGCGTCGATCCAGATGCTACCACCGGAGCCGCCAACCCGCAAGCCGGTGCGCGTGGGACAGAAGACCAACGAATACCCGTTGGCCAGAATGGTCCCCTGCACATCGAGTTGTCCAGACACAACCAACTTCATCGCGCCACCGCCGAGGTTCACATAGTCCCCGGCTGTACCGGCGCTGCCGAAACTCGCGGGTTCAGTGGCTGAGCCATACACGCTTGCGGGAGTACCGACACTTGGCCAGTTTGCGGGTTGCCCCAAACCGCCGTGGGAACCGCCCGCGTAGGTTGACGTGTAACCGGGGCCATACTGGAACCCGCTCAGACTGGAATCGATGCTGCCGTCAGACGCAACCGTAATATTGGCGGCGCGAATGACCACGGCAACCCCTTGCCCGACGGGAGATCCAGATGGCATCAGAATGCCATGCACCGTCAAGTTGCCGAATACATTCTCGATATCCGCCCCCAGCGTCACGGTCTTATTGGCATAGACGGTGAAGTTTGCCGCAATCGTGGGCGGGAAGTAAACCGACCCCGATGCGCCCCAGGACAGAAAATCCTGATCCCCTGCCGACAGGTCCGTAATGGTTCCTCGGATGCTGCCGTGGTAGTCGTAACTGGCCACGCCATCCAGCGAGAGCCGCCCGCCACCACCGGCACCCCTGCCATATTGTCCACCCAGGCCACCGGCAAACTGAATCTCGCCCGTGCCCCTGACGGTACAGCCGCCGGTGATCCAGATGCTGCCTCCAGATGCTGCACCGCCATCCCACCCAATGTTCCATCCGCCGTCACCGTTGGCGCTCAAGCGGCCGTTCTTCGTCCACCCGCCGCGTCCCGCGTTATGCGCACGAAGACGCGCCTCGGGCGTTGCCGAACTCCCAATGTACAGCCGCGCCTCGACTTCGCTTCTCAATGCGTACACGTAGTACACGCGCGCCGCCAGACAGAATGGCGGAGGGGGAGGGATTCGAACCCCCGGTACCTTGCGGCACGTCGGTTTTCAAGACCGATGCCTTAAACCACTCGGCCACCCCTCCAAGCGATCGGCTACAGGTTGCCGGCGTCGACCTTGATGTCGCCGGTATCGGTGGAGACAGCCGTGGTGACTTCCGCATCGATCTTGACGGCATCGGCAGACGTCGTCGGCAGATAGCGGTAGTAGACCATGAGCTGCAGCGCCGCCAGGCAGGTGTCCATCACGGGGCGGTCGGAATGGGCGTCGGCGTTCTCCCACCAGCCAATCTCCTGTGGCTGGCCTTTGTCGTCGACATAGCCGGACTGGTCCTTGGAGGTGATCTTCTGCGCCCTCAGGTACTCGGGCTTCATGGCCTCGTTCCAGCTCTTCCAGCGGGCGCCGCCGGAGTGGAACTTGGCCTGCGTGGCATAGTAGAAGTAGTACTGCGAACTGCCGCCCGGCACGGGCGCGGCCCAGGAGCACTTCCAGGCATCCATCACGGCCAACGCCCTCTCGACCTCCGGCTTGTTGCCGGCGCCGTGGAACTGCATGCAGAGCGTGCCAACGCCCGAAAGCCCGCCACTGCCTGGTCCCGTGTAGCCAAAGCCGCCACTGGGGGAGGCATTCTTCTGGAACCCGCGCACGGCCTGCTTGCAGGCCTTGTCGAGCGCCTCGCGGTCCGAGTAGACGTTGGCCATCTTGGCGGCCTTGAGGGCCTGGGCGGCCCACCCCATCACCGAGGTGTCGTCACGGTCATTCTGCTTCATGCCGTAGTCCCAGCCGCCGGAGGGGTGCTGCCCCGCAATGATGAAGGCGACGGCCTTCTCGGCAGCCAGCTTGACATTGGGGTTCATGGTCATGCCATAGGCTTCGCACAACCCGTAGGTGGCGATCGCGCCTTCGTAGTTTCCAGGGTAGAAGCCGCGGCCGTCCTGCGTCTTGATCAGGTACTCAATGGCCTTCTGGACGGTCTCGCCAAACTCCTTCGACTCGCCGGGCTTTTCGCCGTGCGCCAGGTAGGCGAGGATGGCCATGCCGGTCATGGCGGCCTTGTGCGAGTTCCACGATCCGTCGGGTTGCTGGTTTTTCTTCAGCCAGCGCAGGGCGCGCAGGACGGCTAGTTCGGTCTGGGCGTCGCCGCCGCCGCGCGCAAGCATCTGCCCGCGCATGCCTGTATTGCGTTGCGAACCGAAGATGCCGCGCAGAACAACCGGGCTCTTCACGTTCAACACGGCGTCGAAGGTCTGCGGCTGGGCGGTCATGGGCGCATCGTTGATGGGCGCGTTCGGCAGGTTGAGGTTGCTGTCGAACTTGACGTCGGTCTCGACGTCCGGCTGATCCTCCGGCTTGACCTCCTCCTTCTGGAGGTCCTTCGTCTCCTCGACCTCCACAACCTTGACCTCGATCACGGTGGTCTGGCCGATCTGCCCGGTAGCCAGCAGGACGAGCAGCAGGATCGTAACGGTCGGAAAGAGAACAGCAGCGGCCGGCGCGGCCAGGCGCTGCACCTCGATCTTGGCCATCTTGTACTCGCGGCTGTCCTTGGGCTGCTTCAGCCCGCTGAACATCTGCTTCAGCCGGCCGAAGTAGCTGACCTCGTCAAACAGCGACATGAGTTCATTGAGACCCTTGTCGACATCGACCTGGGCGGCTGGCACATCCGGTTGTTCGTTCATCGCACCCTCCTTCCGGGGCCGCCGCCAACGGCGGCGGGGCGGCTACATGCTGAAAATGGCGAGATTGGTCATCTTGTGCTCGTTGCAGATATCCAGCGCCTGCACGAGAAACTTGTGCGGCGAATCCGACGTGCACCGGATGATGACGTTGGCAGTGGTACTGAACTGGGCCAGACTCTTGATGTTGGAGGAAAGCCCCTCGCGGCTGACCGGGCGGCCGCGGAAGACGAATCCCAGCCGGTTGATCTCGATGTTGATCAGGTCCGGTTGCTTGGTGGGATCAGCGCGGCTGTCGGGCGCGGGCCGGGCGGCCGAGAGCATCGCCAGGATGTCTTCCTGCTTCAGCGTAACGATGAAGAAGATCAGCAACTGGAAGACCACGTCGATCATCGGCGTCATCTCCAGCGTGGGCTGGTCGTTCGTTATCCGTCGTTTTCTACCGTTCATGACCAACGTCCCCGGCTATTTCGTCTTCTTGGCCTTGTGTTCCTGGATCGCAACGAACGAGAGCTTCCACACACCGGCACGCGTGCAGAGGTCCATGACCTCCTTGACCTTCTCGTGCTTGGTATTCCGGTCGGCGCGAATCAGGATCGGGAAGGTATTGCCCATTTTGCGCACGCGGTTGATCAGGATGGTGTAGAGCATGCTCTTGTCCATCTTGGCATTGTGGATCGAGATGACGCCACGCCGGTCGACCTCGATCTCCAGCGTCTGCGGCGGCATCTCCTTGATGATCGGGCCATGCTTGCCGTCTTCGAGGACGATTTCCTCATTCATGTCCTTGGTCATCTTCAGGGTGACGACAAAGAAAATGATCAGCTGGAACACGACGTCGATCATCGGCGTCATGTTCAAGTCGCAACCGGCGTTGTTGCTGCTGCCTCGCTTCTTCCTGCCCATGCGTGAACCTCCACCCGGTCGCCTGTCGGCGACCGGGCTCAGGGGTTAGGCGTCCCGGCACGGGACATCAATCGTTCACGACCTCGACGTTGCGCAGGTCCTTGATCAACTCCATCGTCATGGCTTCCATCCGCAGCACGAGCCGGTTGGCGTTGTTGCGGATGCTGAAGTAGAACGTGATGGCCGGGATGGCGACGCACAGGCCCGCGGCCGTGGTCCACAGGGCCTGCGAGATCGACAGCGCAAGCGCGCCGGTATCCGGGGCCCCGGTGGCGATGTTCTCGAAGGCCATGATCATGCCCTGCACCGTGCCGAGCAGCCCGAGCATCGGCGCCAGGTTGGCGCACACCGAGATCCAGGTGAGCCGCTGCATCATGCGCTCGGTCTCCAGGTCCGCGGCCGTGCCGACCGACTCCTGGATGATGTCATACCCCTCCTCGACATGCGAGAAGCCGGCCGAGAGGATGCTGGCCATGGGCCCCGGCTCGCTCTCGCAGGACTTGAGCGCCTTGAGCACGTCGCCTTCGGCCATGGCTCCCTTGACTTTGTCGATCAGCGACTGCGACATGACCTTTTGGGGACGGACCAGAACCGAGCAGTCCACGATGAAATAGACCGCTGCGGCACCCGAACCGAACAGGCCGATCCATAGCACGACGCCGAGCCAGCCCGAACCAAAGATAACCGCGCCAAGACCCATCTTGGGGGCCGTCTTGGGCGCCTTTCCGGTACCCTCATCCACAAGGTCAGCCGTGTCCGTAGCCGGTGCACCAACCGCGGGCGCCGGCGCCGGTGCCGCTGCGCCCTGTGCCCTCGCTCCGCCGGCCGCAGCCGCCAGACCCGCCACCAGCAACGCCGTCATCATCAGCTTCTTCATCTTGGACTACCCTTTCCTGAACGTTTGTGCCAACACTCACCGCCCGCGCCCGCGGGCGCAATCACTATGGCTTACGCGCCCATTCGCTGGCCGCATAATCCTTCCGCAACAGGTCCATCTGTTCGCCCGCGCGGGCGGTCTGGCCCAGTTTCTCGAGGCACTTGGCCGTTTTGTAGAGGGCTTCGGGCTGGGCCGTGCGAACAGCGCGGAAGAGCGTGATCACACGCAGATAGCCATCGCGCAGCGCCGCTTCCAGGTTCTCTTTCGAATCGCCGCGCTTAAGAATCAGGTCGCCGCGCAGGATCAGCGCATAGGCCGCCGCTTCGCGTTGCCCGCTCTTGACCGCCTCGTCCAGCAGCGCATCCAGTTTGGCCGCCTTGTCGGTCTTCAGCAGGGCCTGCCAGTAGATGACGGCCATCTCGCCCAGATACCCGGCCTCGGGACGCAGGGCAACGGTGCGCTCGCAGGCTTTGACGGCGAGGCCGGCTTCGCCCTTCTGCATGTACGCCTCGGCCAGCCAGCGCGATGCCGGCTCGTCCCACTGCAGCATGGCATAGTCCTGCGCGATCTTGTCAAGTGTCGCGATCGCACTGTCGCCCTTGCCGGTCTGGACAGCCTGAATGGCCTCGTCCATCCCGCGGGGCTTCGTGATGGAGAGCTTGGCCACCTGTTCCGGCGCCAGTTCCATTTCCGTCTGGGCCGGACCGGCGACAATGGTCACGACGTACTTGCGCGCCACGGCTTTCCATCGGATGACGCCCGTGAAAGTCTTGTTATCGGTCGTGAGCACGCTGCCGGGCACATCGGCCGGCGCCTGGCCGGCCGCCAGCGCGAAGACTGCGGCGCAGAGGACGGCCGCGCGTATGCGCATTGTTCTGTTCATCGTTCACTCACTCCTTGGTCCAAAGCGTGAAATCACTTCGTAACGGGGGCGGCTGGCCGGCTCGTGCCGGTGGACAGTTCGATCTGCGCCTGGTTCTGCCAGGTGCGCACGTCGGTCGCAAACTTGCCGTTGGGAAAGGCCTGCAGGTAGGCGGCGCAGTCTTCGGCCGCGGCCTGCGGCTTGCCGTGCTCAATCATCAGCGGGATACACAGGGCGTAGGCCTGCTCCAGGTAGGGGGCCAGCAACGCATTGCCGGGGTCGGTGTTCATGATGATCAGCTTGAAGGCCACGATGGCCTCGCCGCGGGTCTTGGCCATCTGGTCGCTCAGCCCCAGCGTCTTCTCGGCCGCCTGCTTGCGGAGCAGCACACGACCGGCGGCGATGTCCAGTTCGGCCAGTTCGGCCGGCGTGGTGCGGTAGCGTTTGACCATGCGCAGGGCATCCGCCGCCGCGTTGAAGAGCTGCTTGCGCTTGGCGTCGTCACGCTCGATCTCGCCCTGACTACTGGCCACCTGGGCAAGCTGGAAGTTGGCATCGACCACCAGTTGCAGGTTGGGGTAGTCCTTGATGAAGGCGGTCAGCTCGCGGTTCGCATCGGGAAGACGCTTGAGCGCGGCCAGCGCCTGCGCGCGACCGAGGCGAGCCTGGGCCAGCAGGGCCACGTCCTTCGCCGAGGCCGCCACGCGGTCAAAAGCCTGCAGGGCCAGTTCGGACTCCGGCGGTTTGGATTCGACCAGCGCCTTGCCGGCAGCCAGGATCTGAGCGTCGGTATACTTGGTGGCCGCATCGGCGAACATCTGCTTGTACATGGCCACGCCCTCGGCGCGCAGGTCAAGATCCATCAGGCTCGCCGCCAGCATCGGCACCGAACTCCTGGCCTCGTCCGAGTCGGGGTAGGCCTTGCGCAGCCGCGCGAGTGCCTCCTGTGCCTTCTCGGCCTGCTTCAGCACCGTGTACAGCGTGCCGATCTGCAGCAGCGCGCGCGGGGCGAGCTTCGATTCCGGGAAGCGCGTGACGAACTCGTCGTAGGATGTAATCGCCTTCTGCCGCAACGCCGGCACCTTGTCGGCCGGGTAGCTGATCTGCGTGAGCGCCAGGGCCTTCTGGAAAACCGCCTGTTCCAGCAGCTGTTTGGCCTGGTCCTGCTCGGCAGCGCCCAGCGCCTTGGCCTCGGCCAGCTCGGTCGCGGCCTTGTCAAAAGCCGCCACGGCCGCCACCAGCGTGCGCACGCCGGCCATCTGAACCACGTCGTTCGTCGCGCCCTTGAGCTGCGCGGCGCCGTAGTTGCGACTGGCCTGGGCGTAGCGGAAACGCGCGGACATGAGGCCGATGCCGGGTTTGCCGGCGCGTTCCAGATAGCTGACGTAGGTGGACAGGGCCTGGATCTCGTTGGTGTAGTCCTGGGTATCGGCGTAGATGCTGGCGATGCGGCTGAAGGCGTCGCCGCACCAGGGCGAGTTGGCGTAGGTTGTGGTGACCTGCTGGTAGTAGCGCAGGGCGGCGGGATAGTCCTTGTCCTTGTAGGCCTTGCCGGCGAAGTCCATCACCAGCAGGGCCGCATTGGGATTGTTCGGGAAGTTGCGGAAAAAGAGGTCATACCCCCGGCGGCGCTTGTCTTCCAGCCCCTGGGCGCCACAGTAATCCGCGAGCCGGCGCAACTCGTCGCCGGCGGCGTTGGCCAGCTTCGGGTGGCGCGCGAAGCGCTCGGCCAGGTGGGCCATGACCATGTCGGCCAGCAACTCGTTGATGTCGGTCTGACGCGTCTCGACATAGCAGTGGGCCAGCTCACCCAGCGCCGGCACCGATTCGGGCACCTCGGGGAACCGGTTCAGCGTGGTCAGGTAGCGGCCGACCGCATCCGCGAAACGGTTCTCGTTGAACATCGCGCGCGCATCGGCGAACTGCATCTGGCGGACACGGGCCATCTGCTCGTCGGTAACCTCAACCTTCAGTTCGGCGCCGAATTTGGTCTGGATGAAGACGCGCAGCTGCTCGACATGCTCACCCGCATCGGCCGCCCACTGACTCTCCGGGTAGCGGACGAAGACGTTCAGGAAGTGGTTATAGGCGCCGTTGCCCTTGCGCTTGCCGTCGGTGCCGCGTTCGCCCAGCAGCAGCGACTTGACCTTCTCCTCGTCGAAGCCGGGCTGTTCGCCCAGCTTCACGGCCTCGTTCTGCAGCATCACGGCCAGGAGGTAGCGGCACTCCGCCATGGGGCTGATGCGGGTGTAGCCCGAAGACCCTTCGGCCTTATCCTGCTCGACCAGCGAGTCGTGGATCGCCCGGAGCTGGGGCATGTAGTCTTCGACCATCTTCTGGGCGTCGCCGACATTTCCCTGCAGCAACTTGATGTGGGCCTTGAGCACGATTGCCTTGCCGAACCAGATGTCGGTGGAATCCCAGAGCAGGCCATCCACATACTTATTGGCCTCGACCAGGAGCGGGGCCAGCGACTCCTTTTTCTTCGAGTCGTCGCCAATCCGGATGATCAGTTCGGCGGCCTCCGCCTGTACCTGCCGCACCGTCTGTGGCGGCAGGGCCAACTTCAGGAGTCGGCGGTACGCCTCCAGCGCCTTCTCATCCTGCCGGATCAGCAGCAGCATCTGGGGATATTTGTAGGCGGCCTCGGCATAGAAGGACTCGAGCGCGGGGGGCGGCGTCGCGAACTGCTTGAAGAACGCGTCGTAAAGCGCAAACGCCTCGGACTGCTTGCTGAACGCGTAGAGGCTGTCGGCCATGGCCAGTTTCATGGCCCAGGCTTCGGCACCGTTGGGGTCGGGCAGCGCGGCGATCTGCGCCTTGACCTTGTCGAAGCTGCCCTGCGCCAGCAATCCCTCGACCTCCAGCACCTTGAGTCGCGCGCCGGCATCGGGAAACTTGCGCTTCAACTGCTGAATCACCTGGTCCGCAAAATCCGGCATGCGCAGGTCGCGCTGCAGCCGCCGCACGTACTCCATCTCCTGGCGCAGAAGGGCATCCTTGGGGTCGACGGCCGCCTCCTGGGCGCCCGCGCAGGCCGCCCAGGACAATCCGCCGAGGACGAGGACCGCCAGCAAGCGACACCGGCTGGTTGTACGGGAGTACATTTTCATGACGATCAATTAGTATATAACTCCGGTGCGTAAGGTCAAATGCAAAACGGCCCCGCTCAGGGAGATCGCCGCGCTCTGCCGCCATTCGCAAGATACCCGGCTTTTTGTTATTGCACGCACACGGCGCTTTGTTCTAACTTTGTCCTTGGTGTTTTGTCGCTACGTTCCTAAGCAAAGAGGAGCCTTATGGGCAAGCTGCTGCGTGTTCTTGTCGTCATCATCCTGGTTCTGGGCGCCCTGGCCTTAACCCTGGCGGTCTTGCTGTTCGGCCGACGCGAACTGCTGATCGGTCGAACGTGGGCGCTCGAGGAGCAGGTCATTAAGATCGCCAAGACGCTCGAAGCCAAGGACCCGGCGGACCAACCCCAGCCCGGCCTGCCTGGACGCGACATCTCGCCGGTCACCAGCCGCGAGCTGGAAAACCCCGAACTGTCGACGTTCTGGGATACCTATACGCATAAGCTCGAGCAGGCCAATCTGCCCACGCTCGATATCAGCGACAAGCGCCTCCAGTTGCGCAGCTTCTACCAGTACGAGACCGGCGCGGACGGCAAGTCCAAGAAGGTCGTCGACCAGTTCACCGGCAAACCCTCCACCAAGGGCCCCGGCACGATGGCCGAACTGTTGGACCAGGTCTTCGAGCGCGCCAAGGCCCAGAACGCGCTGCTCAACCGCACCCGCTCCGAGCTCCTGAAGGTACGCACCGAGCTGGCCGATGCCATCACCGAACTGAACGGCGTCAAGAAGCAGGGCCGCAGCGACAAGAAGATGATCGACGGCCTGCGCGCCGACGTGGCCCGCCTCGAGGACGAGAAACGCGTCCTGGAGCGCAAGATCGAGCGCCTGGAAGAGGAGAAGAAGGAACTCGCCGCCGAACTGGCCGAGGCCAAGAACGAGATCGCCAAGCAGAAGGAAGAGATCGAGAGCCTGTCGAAGACGATTCAGGCCCAGCTCAAACAGATCAAGGAGCTGATCGGCCGAATCAACGCGCCGAAGCCCGAGGACGGCGGAACGTCTCAGCAGGGCGCCATGACCGCCAAACTCTCGCCGGGCGATCACGGCAAGATCGTCGCCGCCGACGGCAAACTGAAGTTCGCGGTGATCGAAGTGACCGATGCGTTCATGGTCGAGATGCTGGGACCGGGACGCGACGGGCCGCTGCCGCAGATCGAGATGATGGTCCGCCGCCCGGGCATGCAGTCCGCCGCCGGCGAGTTCGTCTCGCGCATTCGCCTGAAGCAGGTGATCCGCGAGCAGAACCTGATCGTGGCCGACATCCTGATCGACTGGGAGCAGGTCCCGATGGAGAAGGGTGATGTGGTTTTCTTCTAAGCACCCGACTCGGATCGCGGGGGCAGCCTTGCTGATCGCAGGCTGCCTGGTCGTGGCAGGCTGCATGGCCGATCCGCACCAGGGCGACATGCCGTGGGCATCGCCGGCACCGTGGGAAGGGACCATCCCGCTGCCAAGCGGCTTCAGCCCCGAGTAGAATCGGGGTTCGCTGCGGATGGACGCTCTACGGAACCCCTTCTGGCAGAAGGGGTTTCGGCTTCTCGGGGGATTGACCGTTGACACTCCGGGGGGTACGCTTTATGATGCTCGTGCCCTTTAACAGTGGGATGCGGGACCGGAGTGGGGTGACCCACTCTTTTTTGTTGGACGAAAACGACCGCAACGCTCTTTGGAAGGCCAGTGAACGCCATGAACAACGAACTGCTGACCGTTATCAGTTACCTGGAACGCGACCGCGGCGTCAATCGCGAGGTCATCATCGAGGCCATCGAATCCGCCCTGCAGCAGGCGGCCAAGAAGAGCCTCGGCGTGGGTGATGAACTGCGGGTCATGATCGACCGCAAGACCTTCCAGATCCGCGCGTTCGACAAGGTCGTGGCGACCGATGACGATACGGGCACCGGGTTCATCTCGCTGCGCAAAGCCCGCGAGATCAAGCCGGACGCACAGACCGGCGATACCGTCGAGGTCGAGGTCGCCCCCGGCCGCCTCGGACGCATCGCGGCCCAGACCGCCCGCCAGATGATCATCCAGAAGATCCGCCAGGCCGAGCGCGAGAACGTCTTCGAGGAGTACAAGGACCGCATCGGCGACATTGTCAGCGGCGCGGTCCGGCAGATCATCCACCGCGACCTGATCGTCGAACTCGGCAAGACCGAGGCGATCCTGCCGGGCAAGGAGCGCATCCCGACCGAGGAATACCAGGTGGGCGATCGCATCCGCGCCTACGTCCACAAGGTGCAGGCCAACGCCAACGGCCCGGCCGTGTCGCTCTCGCGCGCCTGCCCCGAGTTCGTCAAGGCGCTCTTCCGCATCGAAGTCGCGGAGATCGCCGACGGCATCGTCGAAGTCATGGGCGTCGCCCGCGACCCCGGCTTCCGCTCGAAGATTGCCGTCCGGTCGCACGACGAGAAGGTGGACCCCGTCGGCGCCTGCGTCGGTCTGCGCGGCAACCGCGTCAAAAACATCGTCCGCGAGTTGGCGGGCGAGAAGATCGATATCGTGCGTTGGAGCGACGATGTCCGCCAGTATGTCACCCAGGCGCTGTCGCCCGCACGGCTGGCCGACGTGGCCATCGCCACCGACCAGGCCAACACCATCCGCGTGACGGTCGATGCCGACCAGCTCTCGCTGGCCATCGGCCGGC
>CAYQJG010000088.1:0-18892 GCA_964417715.1 uncultured Lentisphaerales bacterium
CCCTCGCCCACGCCGCTGGCCACCCAGATGCCGCCACCGCAGGACCACTGATCGCCCTGCCGGGTGCCGTGCACCTCGATGTTGCGAATGCTGGTGGGGCCACAGCAGAAGACCAGCACGTGCCCGCGCCAGCCGGTCGTGCGCCCAGCGAAGAAGCACTCCTCGATCTGCACCTTCTGGCAGTCGTAGGCCACGATGGACGCGACCGTGCGGCGGATCTCCTGTTCCTTGGTGGTTCTGCTGACGAAGACGCAGTTGCGGATCAGGACTTCGTTGTAGCCTTCGACGCGAATCGCGCACCGGCCGGCGTCCCAGGTGTCGAAGTTTCCCTCCTGGTAATCGAGCACGAACGTGCAGTTCTCGACGATCAGGCGTTCCATGCTCCTGAGTCCCCCGCCGCCGCTGCCTTGGAAGAAGAGCGCCTCGTCACTCTTGTCGTACCACGCCACGCCATTGGTCTTGATCTGCTCCGGCGTGGTCCCCGGGCGCCACGGCGTCTTGCGGATCGTGTATTCGCGGTCGCGGATCGTGATCGTCTTCAGTTCGGCCGTCGACGGCAGCGCCAGCGGCCGGGGCTCCTCATAGGTGTACGGAAGTGGGGCGAAGATCTGCTCCCTGGTCGCATCCGCCGGTGCAGTAATCGGCGGATGCAACCGCGCGCGGACCTCGGCGTCAGCCCAGTTCTGCGCGTCCCCGGCAAGCCCGGGCTGGGCCACTGCGCAAAGCAGGATCAGGGGCAGGCACGCCACACGCCGTTCCACAAGAAGGCTCGTCATAGAGGACCAGACTCCGTTCGCGCTACCGAACCAAGATCACCGTGCCACCGGACTGCACGTTGAGCGCGATGGCGGTGCCACCCTCCGCGGCGTAGTTGATGGAGCAACCGGAGAACTGCGACAGGCCCGACCCGACCTTGAGGCCCGACGTGATACCGTGCACCGCGGGCGTAGCCCCGCCGTCCGAGTAGAAACGTATCAGCGTGTAACTCCCCTTCGCAAGTGGACCGCCGAGGTTCGTGACGTTGACGGCCGTGTTGGCTAACGTGACGTCGCCGGCGGTGTAATTCAGCACGCGCACCAAGTCGTTGGTGCTCGGGCCATTGATGTCCAAGGCGATGGAGGCACCCGCGCTCAGCGCCAACCCGCCCGTCGTACTGGCGAAGTCGAAGCTGTTGGTTCCAACGCCTCCGTCGCCCGGCGCGAGTGTGCCGCTGATGGAGACACCGGCCGTGGCACCGGCCGTCGGCTTGATCGTGCCATTGCCGCCCAATGTGCCAACCGCATCCACGGTCACCGATCCCGTGCCGGTGCCCGATCCAGTCGTGTTGTTCACCAGCAACGCGCCGCCCTGAATCGTCGTGCCGCCGGTGTAGGTGTTGGCGTTCGAAAGTTTCTGCGTGTTGCTACCGACCTTGGTTACGGTGCCGCCCGTGCCGGAGATCACGCCGCTGCGAGTCTGGTTGTTGCCGGCTGAGTTGCCCAACGTCAGTGCCTTGGCGCCAAGGTCAACCGTTCCTGAACCGGACAGGGCGCCGATGCTTGCGTCCTGCGTGATTACGAGCGCGGAAGGAACGGTCCCTCCGATCACATCGCTGCCACTACCGCCACTGAGGGTTAATGTGCCGGTGCCAGTCGCGTAGGCGTCGCCAGTGATATTGACCAACCCCGATAGGAAGATGTTCTTATTGTTGTCGGCACGACCAACGCTCAGTCGTCCGGTTATCTCGCCCGCGAGAGTGGAAAGACTAACGTCCGTGGTCGAACCGATGCTCATGGCAACTGTGACCGGATCGCCACTCGTGCGGGAGTCGCTGAGCGTTGCCCCGCTCGGCAACGACAGCGCACCGAAGGTTAGGTTGGCGCCGGCGCCCGCCTTCTTGTTACCACCGTTGACCTCGAACGTGGCGCCGCTGGCGACGTTCAAACGGATATTGCCAGCGTTCGTGGCGTTGTCGCGACTGGTCATCTGGATGTTGTCGCCCAGTTTGACCGTTCCTCCGAGAACGCTGAACTCGATGCGCGCTCCGCTGGAACCATTGCTGGGTTTGGTCGTGCCATTAAGAGTGAGAACTGTTCCTGCACCATCCTTCTCGATGGTGAGGGTCTGCGCCGTGCCGGAGATGCTGTTGGCTTCAAGCGTCCCGCTCCACGTCCGGTCGGCCGGCAGGTTCAGTGCGAGTTTGGAGGCAGCCGTGCTGCTGGTCGACTTGACCGTGAGGCTGTTGACTCCCGTTCCGAGCAGGTTCGTGGCGCTCACGGTATAGCCGTTTATCAGGAGTATGTAGCTGGCCGTGTTGAACGTGAGGGCTCCTGCGCCCACGGCGGCGCCGAGAGTGACGGTGCCATCCGTGTTTTGGAAGACGGCGTCATCGGCGGGGGAGTTGTTGACCCACGCCTGGTAGGTACTCCCGCCCGACGTCGTACACCACCGTGTCAGGGTGGCGTCCCATGTGCCCGCCCCGCCGTCGACGGTTCCACTGCCGTCGCCATCCCAGTAGAACGTGCCGGCCTGCGTCGGCCACGCGACCGACAGGGCCGTCATGCCGACGGCGAGCATGAGCGTCTGAAGACGAATGAATCGTGAGCGCATACTCATGATCGGACTCCCTTGTTACAACCCGCAAGCCTGTGCATATGCGGATTGCTGTTAACCTACCACTCTCCTGCAAGACCCGTCTATGCGCTATCGCGCATATCATACTCGCTTTTGCGCACTCCGTGCGACTCTTCACACGACCACTGGCGCTGTCGCCAATCCGCCGGGATTGTCTCGAACGACCACATCGGCGCGTTCTTCATGGCCCAACCACAACGCCTGCGTGGCGCCGTTGGTCAGCGTGTTGCCGCTGATGACCGCATCCTGCAGCGCCCGCAGCACCAATGCGTAGGCCGGCGACATGACGCCTTCGCCGAGGTCGTCGACACCTGCCACGAGAATGTTGCCCGAAAAGACCAGTCCGCGCACGGCCTCGATGCGTACGTGCGCGTTGTCGGGCGACCGGTCGTCCGGTCGGTGCGTGCCGCTGCGGCGGATCAGGTTGCCGGTGATCGTCACGTACTCGGCGGCCCGCGCCTCGACCGCACCGTCCGGCAGCCGCGCGCAGAGCGCCGGGCCGGTCGCACGGTCGAAGAAGTTGCCGGTGATCTGGTAGGAACCGCCGTGCGTAAAGTCGACGCCGCCGCCGCGGTTCCACTCAATGCGGTTACCGATCAGGCTGATGGCGCGCGTCCAGGTGTCCGAGCGAAAGCCACAGCCGCCATTGCCGGTCAGGCTGTTGGTGGCCAGCGTGCCGTCGCAGCCGCGCACGCGCAGGCCGTCGCCGCCGTTGTGATCCACGAGGCAGTGGCAGACATGGAAGACCCAGACGCGCTGCAGATGGATGCCGTCGCCGGGGAAACCGGTGATACGGCAACGCTCAACGCGCAGGCCGTCCTCGTTGCGGTGCGGCACGCCCTGCTTTTCGTTGATCAGCGCGAGGCCGTGCCGAGGGCCGTGCCCGCGCGGACGGCCCACGAGGCAAAGCCCCTCGATGGCGGCGCCCTTGGCCCCGGAACAGTCGAGCAGGCCGTCGGCGTCGGTGTCAACCGCCATCAGCACCGTGCCGCCGACATGCCGATAGCCCCACCCCATCTCGCCGCGCAGGACGACGCCGGGATGCAGCCGCAACGTCGAACAGCGGTAGCGCCCTTCGGGCAGGGCAACGGTCCGGCCGCCAGTCGCCGCTTCGTCGAGCGCGCGTTGGATCGCCAGCGTGTCGTCGTGGCGGCCGTCGCCGACGGCACCGAAGATCCGCGCGTTCAGAGTTGCGTAGGGGGTGGTGTTGGCTGATGCGTTCATCGTTTGCCTGCCCCGCAGCCGGGGCACGGGGCACAGGATGTCACACAAGGCCGGAACCGTCTATGCGCTATCACGCATGCTTTACTCGCTTTTGCGCAGTCTCGCCGGCGGCGGTGCTGATCCGGTGAGGAGCAAGAGGGCAATCACCGACCCGTCAGGGGTTCAGAATGATCAAGCCGGCGACGTGCTTGAAGTGCGAGTCGTAGGTCACCAGGCGGGCGCCGGTCTCGAGGGCGGTGGCGGCGATCCAAATGTCGTTGGTCGGGATCGGGGTGCCCTGACGCAACAGTTGGCCGACCAGTATGCCGTACCGCTCGGCGATGCTGTCCGTCAAGACGGTCGTCTCGACACCCGGCATGCTGAGGAAGTCACGGAGTTGCCTCTGGTTGGCCTCGCGTTTCGAACCCATTTCGAACCCCGCGTACAGCTCGCCAAGCACCGTCACCGGAACCAGCACTTCCTCGGCGGACTCAAGGAGTTGCGTCAGCGGGGCATGCCCTCCCATCAGACGGCTGTAGGCGTTCGTGTCCAAGCACACTTTCATGCCCGCCACACCTCCGCGTCGATCTGCTCGAAGATGCTCGTGTCACGCTCGAATGCCCGGCACTCCTCGCGATCCCATTGCCCGGCGAAACGGGACAAATCGCGCTTCCTGGCATCCGATGCGCGGGTGTTCAGCGCTTGTTCGAGCAGCGTGATCGCGGTTCGGTTCAGACTGCGGCCGGCCTTCCGGGCCTTGGCGCGCAGACCCTCCTCAACCTCGTCCGGGATGTGTCGCAAGGTCATCTGAGCGATCATAGGGCCATCCTTGAATGCATGAATAGACATCACTATGCTATCTTAACTGCCACCACTGCGTCAATCGCACAGCAGGGCGATCAGGGGCGGACCATCCGTGTCACCCGCCATGCGCCGTCCAAGCGCGTTCACGCATAAAGCACTCGCTTCCGCGCAGACGCGGCGGTATTGTCTTTCTGAGACGCTGAAACATGAGCCCCGCAACCTGACACCTTCCCATGCCCGCTCTAAAGCGCATCGTCATTCTGGTCGAGCACCGCTACGGCTACTTTCGCGACGTGCTGCGCGGCGTACGCACCTATGCCCGCCAGGGGCATCCCTGGGTGTTGCACGCGACGGACAGCACCGCCGAGGGACTTGATCAGTTGCTGGCCTCGCCACTCGACGGTATTGTCGGGCACACTGGCGGCCCCAGCAACTACCGGATCATCCAAGCCTCCGGTTTGCCCGCAGTTCACACGGTGCGTCTGGTCGAGGACGGCCATCCCCCGTTCGTGGCCACCGACGATCTGGCCGTGGGCCGCATGGCGGCCGAACACCTGCTGGGCATGGGTCTGCGCAACTTCGCCTTCGCGGGTGAGGATAGTTTTCCACATGCCCGCCTGCGTGCGGAGGGTTTCGCCCAAACCATCCGCGACCGGCAACCGGGGAGCCGCGTTCAGGAGTACCGTCACGCCATGCCGCCGTCGCGCGAGTTTGGCGATGTCGCGAGCGAGAAGGTTTTCCTGCGTTGGCTCACCGGTCTGCCACACCCCACCGGCCTGTTTGCCGTCAACGACACATGGGCCGCCGTGATCGCCGACCGCTGTCACGAGGCGGACATCCGCGTGCCGGACGACGTCGCCATCCTCGGCGTCGACAATGACGACTTGGTTTGCGAATCCGCCTGGCCGCCGCTGTCGAGCATCCAGACATCCGGGCAGCGTATCGGCTACGAGGCCGCCCGCCTGCTCGACCGGTTGATGTCCGGAAGGAAGGCCCGAACGCACCAGGTTTTGTTGCCGCCGATCCAGGTTGTGGCGCGCGAATCCACCAACGCCCTGCCCACGGCCGGTCGCGCGGTGACCGCCGCCGTGCGCTTCATCCGCGAGCATTCGTTCGAGCCCCTGACGGTGACCGATGTCGTGCAGGCCGCGCACGTGTCGCGAAGGTTGCTTGAGATGCGTTTCCGCGCGGAACTGGGGTGTTCCGTGCTGGATGCCATCCACCGTGCGCACGTTGACCGGGCGCGACACCTGCTTCTCGATACGGACATGGCCATGCCCGACATCGCCGAATCCGCCGGTTTCCCCAACGCCACCCGCATGGGAATCGTCTTCAACCGGCTGACGGGGACCCCGCCGTCGAGTTATCGGAAGCAACAGCGCATCAGTGGCGGACGAAGTTGCTGACGGCAGAGATCGGAAACGGGATGCGCTATGGCCCGCGCTTGTCGGCTCAGTCGTTTTGTGGAATGCTTGGGCCATGCAGACCTCTTCAGAACCCCTCTTTGTTGGCCTTGATATCGGTGGCACAAAACTGCTCGTGGCCAGCGCCGATGCGCATGGGCGGATACTCAACCGTGTTCAGGCACCCACGCCACAGAGTCTGGCAGAAGGTCTGGACGCCCTGCACGGCATGATCGCCCAGGTCGCCGGCGGCCGGCCGCTGACCGGACTCGGGGCCGCCATCGGCGGGCCGCTGGATTGGCGCACGGGCGTCGTCTCGCCGCTGCACCAGCCGGAGTGGCGCCAGGTGCCGCTACGGGCGATCTTCGAGGCGCGCTGGGGCTGCTCCCTGCACGTGGACGTCGACACAAACGTCGCCGCGCTGGGCGAATACCACTTCGGCGGCCACCGTGTGTCGCGCCTGCTTTACCTGACGGTCAGCACCGGCATGGGCGGCGGCTTTCTGATCGACGGCCAGATCTACCGCGGTCAGCGCGGCGAACACCCGGAGGTCGGCCATCAATCCGTCCCCTTCCGATGCAGCCGCCCGGACCGCATCGCATGCGCCTGTGGCGCACCGGACTGCCTGGAAGCACTGGTCTCCGGCAACGCCATCCGCCGGATTTACGGCAAGCCGGCCGAGAAACTGGACGAATCCGAATGGAGCGAAGTCGAGTGGAACCTGGCGCAGGGGCTGCGTAACCTCGCGACCATCTACCTGCCGGACCTGATCGTCCTCGGTGGAGGCGTGGCCTGTGGTCGCGGCGAACCGCTGCTGGCGCGCATTCGCGCGGTATTCGCCACGCACCTCAAGCTGGTGCCCGCCCCCACCGTAGCGCTGAGCCGTTTGGGCTACGACACCGCGTTGATGGGCTCCATCGCTGTTGCCATGCATGGTCTCGATCCGGCGACCACCGCAAACTGACCCAAGGAGTTGTCATGTTCACAAGTCTCAACACCGGCATGGTCGGCATCCAGGCGTCGTTTCCAGAGGCGCTCGCGCTCGCACAACGGCATGGCTTCGGCGGAATCGACGCCAACTTGCGCGAGGCAGGCATTGCCGAATCCCTGCACCGCATAGCTGACCACGGCCTGCGTCCCGGCGTGGCGAGCGGCCTGCTGCCGGTCAGGCTGGCCGTCGATGCGGCGGAGTGGGATGCTGCCCTGAGCGCGCTGCCGGCGCTAGCCTCGCTGGCGCAGTCATGCGGCCGCGATCCTCGGCGACCACGGCCTGGCCGTGGGCGTCGAATACGTGTCGCCGCCGACGCGCCGCGCGAATCAGCCGCATGTCTTCCTGCACGATCTGGCCGGCACGCTGAGCCTGCTCGATGCAGTGGACGCACCCAACGCGGGCCTGCTGCTGGACAGTTTCCACTGGCACTGCGCCGGCGAATCGACAGAAGCCCTGCGCGCCCTGCCCGCCCGTCGGATCGTCGCGGTTCATCTCTGCGACGTACCCGACCGTCCGCTGCAGGAACAGTTGGCCACGGAGCGCATGCTGCCCGGCGAGGGCATCGCGAATCTGCGCGGTTTCTGTGCGGCCGTGCGCGCCACGGGCTACGACGGGCCCGCGACCTGCGAACCCTTCTGCAAGGCCCTGAACGCGCTGCCCGCGGACGTGGTTGCCGCACGCGTCAGCGCGTCCCTGGGTACCGTGATCAGCTAACCGCATCTGCTGGCATGGCGCAGTTGGCGTGCAGACCGCATGCTGGGACACGGCATGTCACCCCCGCCGAGGCCCGTCGTCTCCAAACGAGTCGGGCCCGTCCTTGCTGAGCTGCAGCTCCATGCAGACCACATCGAGCCAACGGCCGAACTTGAGTCCGACCTGCCGCAACCGTCCGACTTCCCCGAACCCACACCTGGCGTGCAGCGCAATGCTGGCAGCCTGCTCGGAGTCGATATCGGCGATGATCGCGTGATGGCCCAGGGCCCGCGCCTGAACCAGCAGCTCGCGCAGGAGCGCCGTGCCGACGCCCTGCCCGCGATGCGTATCGGCCACGTAGATCGAGTCCTCGACCGTCTGCCGGTAGGCACTGCGCGTGCGGAATGCCGACAAGGACCCCCAGCCAACGACGCGACCGTCGATTTCAGCCACGATCACAGGATGGGGTGCTCCATGGCGTTCAAACCACGCCTGCCGCCCCTCACGGGTCTCGGGCTCCTCCTGATAGGTGCAGGTCGACTTCAGCACATAGAAGTTGTAGATGGCATTGATCGCATCGAGATCTTCGCGCCGCGCCGGGCGGATGGACGGCGGAGGGCCGGGATGCGCTCGTTCAGGCGCCTCGGGCTGACGCGGCGTTTGCTTGCCGCTGATCGTCGCGATGTCCACTGCAATCACACAGGTTCGCGTCACCATGGCGTCCGGGAACGCACATGCCCCCGCTGCATACTGGGCCATAATCACGTCAAACGCGTGCCGCTTGGCCTCGGTGTCGTCGACGAAACGCGCCGTCCCCTCGACGATGACGCTGCGGTACCGCATGCTCCAGCGGCAGCCCTGATCGCCGCCGGGCACCAGCCCTTCCATCACGTCGAACACGGCGCACACGTGGTTGTTGCGCCGCAGGATGTCGATCTTGCGACCGTCCTGCGCACAGTGAAGGTAGACGCACCGGCCATCGTACCCGAAACTCATCGGCACGACATATGGACGGTCACCATCCACAAGACCGAGTCGGCAGACCGTGCACGCACGGATCACGCCGTCCAGTTCCGACCGTTCGCGGATTTCCTTCTCGACTCGACGCATGCGCTCTCCCCCGCAAGGGTGATGGAATGAACCGTGACCACGTCTTCCGCACGCCGGTTACACGCCGCGCACGACGAGGTCGGCGTGAGCCGCCAGCAGACGAGGCAGCACGGCCAAGGCGGCCGCCTTGTCGGGAACGGCCGGATCACACATGATCGCCGCCTCAAACGCCGCCACACGTCCGGTGGCGGCGCCCTCAGCCACCCACTCATGAACGTCGCTTACCGCGAGGCAGATGGCAGCCGTCGACAGCGGCAGTTCAAGCGGCCCGGTGCCGGTCATCCGTCCCTCCCGCCACACGGCGGGCACTTCCACGATGCGGTCGGCCGGCAACTGCGGCAGCACGCCGTCATTCGGGAGGTTGATCATGTCGACGCGCAGAGGACGCCGGTCAAACAGCGCCACAGCCACGTCGATCGGGTGCTCCCAACTCGGGTTATCGCGCAGCAGCGGACGCCAGTCGGCCTGTCCGGCGGCCGCGGCGCGCAACGCTTCGGCACGCTGCTGGCGCTCCTCGGCCGTCCCGTGGAACGGCGTATGGACGTGGAACGGCACGTCCGGATCAGGCGGCAGAAACTCGGCGGCGTGGTCGATTCCCACCACGTTGATGGCGCCGTACCGTTCCAGCCACAACCGCACGACCTCGCTGTGCTGCGGCGAATCCCACGGGCCACGCGCGTACGTTCCGGCGCGCACGTTGCGGATCGCGAGCGGCAACAGGTCGGCACCTGTCGACCGTTCGCGCACGGAAACCAACCAGGCGAAGTGGTTCAGGCCGGCCGTCACAACATTCAGGTCGGCTGGCGCGCGTCCGACCAGTCGGCCGACATTGGCATAGCCTGCTCCGCTGCCATGGGCCGCGTTGCAGAAGCCGTAGCAGGCCACGCCGCCAAAGCGCCGCACCGCCGTGACCACGCGGGGCATGGGATTCGTTACATCCAGCAGTGTGGCTCCCGGACAGAGCTCGCGCATATCGCGACACAAGCCAAGTGCCAGCGTGATCGAGCGCAATGCGTATGCGAGCCCGCCGAGGCCGCCGCATTCGCGCGCCTGCTCGGGCATGCCCGCGGCAGTCAGCAGGTCATAGTCCGTCCGCCAGCGCCGCGCACCTTGCACGCTGGCGCAGAGGATGACGAAGTCGGCTCCGGGGAGAGCGGCCCGCCGGTCTGTGAATGCCTCCGCGTCGCAGCGCACGCCGAGATCGGCGGCCATGCGCCGCGCCACACCGGCCATCGCCTCGGCAGTCTCCAGGTCCAGGTCGACCAGCGCCAGCCGCAACCCCTGCAAGCGGTGTTTCTCAAGGGCATCGGCCAGCACGGTCAGCGCAAACACATGGCTGCCGGCGCCGACAACAACAACTCTCATGATTCGGCCTCCGTGACGGACAAGCGAAGCGTACCACAGCTTTCAGTCGCCGCTCACCAGTGTTTGCAGGCGTGGATGATGTCATCCAATCGGCCTGTTGCGACGCACTGCACCGTATCGGCGGCACCGTAGTGCACGAGCACCGTTCCGTCTGGTTCGACGATCATGCTGCACGGAAAGCAGACGTGTTCCACCAGCCCGCGCAGTTCGTAATCCGCTTCCGGCGACAGGAACGGGTAGCGCGTCACGTGCCGCACCACCCACGGTTTGTCCAAGTCGAGGAGCATCGCTCCCACACTGTACTCGCGCGTCGTACAGTTGTTCATGACGGCGTGGAACAGCACGAGCCAGCCCTCCGGCGTGCGATACGGGACGGTCGAGGCTCCCAGCCCGGAATAGGCGTAGTTCCAGAGCGACGCGTCGGCCTTGAGGACCTCGTAGCTGTCGCCCCAGTGTTTCAGGTCCGGCGACAGGCTGAGCCAGATGTTCCCCTTGCCCGACCCGGGCATGTTGGGTCGCTCCAGCCGCATGAATCGGCCATCGGGTGAACGCTCGGGGAAGAGCACCATGTTGCGGTTGTCGGGCGCATTGACGAACCATCGGAAGGTGAGTGATCGCAGGTCGGCCGAAGTGAAGAGGGCCACGCGGCACCCCTGATCGCCTTCGCACGCGATCAGCACCTTGTACTCGCCGTCCAGCCACGTGATGCGGGGATCGTAGTAGACGGAGCGCGCGACAGCCTGCCACAACGCGTCGTCGGGCATGTCGAAGGGCTCCGGCCGCAGTTTGAAGTGGATGCCGTCGGCGCCATCCGCGCCCCATAGCAGCGTCTTGTGGTTAAGCTGGTTCACGCGACACAGCATCACGTACCTGCCGTCGACCGTCTTGACGGCCGCACTGTTATAGACCGCGCGCATCCGCGCGGGGAAATCAGCGGCCGTCAGGATCGGGTTGTCCGGGTGACGGGTGAGGACGTCGCGGTCAATCATCGTATACTTCATGGCCTGGCTCCCACTCGCATTTCAGGACTCGGGGTTAAGGTGTCAGCTCCTGAGCCTGCGGGCGCCCTCGCGCGCCACGGCTGCAGCGGCGGCGCAACCGGCCGGCCCGCCGCCGACGACACAGCCAGGAACGCGCGTCATGATGACGCGCCACACCGTGCCCGTCAAGACGCGAGCGGACTCGGTGTGAACGCATCCACACGAGTGCAGGAACGACCCATCGGTCTCTCCGGACGGGATGTCACCGGAATAGGATCACTGTTCCTCGCGGTGGCGGCGCGTCCCCCGACAGCGTTGCACCACCGATGAGCAGGTAGTTGGACGAATGGCCGTACACCCTGGAGTCTTGCGTGAGGCCGACGAGCATCGTCGTCGCGGTGCCATGACTGAAGGCCAACCGAAACGTACCGCGTGACCCAGGGTCTGAACCGTGCCAACCGTATCCATTGTTGCCCGTCGTCCAGGTCGCACCGTTGTCGAACGAGGCGCGAATCTGTATGTAGCTTCCGTTCAAGCCGGCGGCATAGATCTCGAGCGTCTGCGGATAGGTTGCCACGGGCACCGTGAACCTGGCTTCGCTACCCCAGATATCGCCATACCAGCGCCGGAACGTGGCGGCCTCACTGGTCACGGGCGACGCTGTGACCCCGGCCGGATCCGAGAAGGAAAAGTTGAAGTACGAGCTATACGTAGCCATTGTGTTCCACACGGCGCCATTGAAGTCCGTGGACGCAGCATTGACCCAACCCAAGTTGCCGATCCTGTTGCCGCCAGCCTTGCGTTCGACAACCGGCGTGGAAGCTGGCGACTGGGTTGAACTCCAAATGACCCAGTCGTTGGTGCCGATGTTCGTGAGGTTCTTGGTGACCGCGGCGCTGGCGGTCGTCCACCCCACGGCCGTGATCGTGACGTCTGCTTGGGCGTTGTTCATGCTCAGGCACGCGCCTAGCATCGTGACCAGCGCGGCTGCGCCGAAGCGTCGCCCGCATTCATCATTGAACCGCATCATGCTCGATTTCATGGTCTTCTCCCTTGTTGTTTGCTGGACATCCACGTACTGATCAGGCTCGTCTTCTGGTGATCCGTTTGGTCGACGCAGCGGGTGCTCCGAGTGATCGACCGTAATCGAAGGAAAACGGCACGCTCTCCGAAGGGAAGCGTTCGGTTGGTGTCTCGATCTTGCGCAAGAGCATGTCGACCGCCTTCACGGCGACCGCCTGGCACGGAACGATGGCCGTAGCCGTACTCACGCCCAGGATGCTGACGTCCGTGTGGGGCGTCTCACCGAAGGTCGCCAGCGACAGGTCCGCCGGGATCTGCAAGCCGCGCAGTTGCGCCGCGCGGACAACGGCCGTCGCCTCCATGTGCCCATAGGTCAGCACGGCGGTTGGCCGATCCGAGTGCGCCAGCAGCCGCTCTGCAGCTGCATAGCCGTCAAAGGGCTTCGGTTGTTCGCGCGCCAGCAACACCTCGGGAAGGCAACCGGCGGCTTTCATGGCGTCGCGATACCCACCGATCCGGTCACGCAAACTGTAATGGACTTCTTGTTCGGACTGCCAATGGTGGGCGAAGTCGAGAAACGCGATGCGCCGATGGCCCAGCCCCAGCAGGCGGCGCGTTAGGCTGACGGATGCGCCGTAGTCATCCGGTCGCACCGTATCGTGGTCCCGGTTGGTGTTGATCCAGACGACCGGCATTCGGTACTCGTCCACCATGTCGGCAAGCCGTTGCGGAACGTGGTCGGTGTAGTTGACGAGTGCGCCGTCCACCATCCATTCGCGCAGCAGTTTGGGCACGACCTGTTCGTTGGACAGCCGCTCGTTGGACAAATGGGCCATGATGAGATGGTAGTTGTGCAGGGCCAACGCATCGTCGAGCGCCAGCAGGAACGACTGGGGTGTCCAACTCATGCTCGCTTCGCGACTGAGGATCAAAGCCACACAGCCAAACCGTCCACTGCGCATGGCGCGCGCGGCACCATTGAGGAGGAATCCCATTTCCTCTGCCACGGCCCGTACGCGAGCCGCGTTACGGATCGAACTTGGGCGCGATTCCTTGTTGCCGCCGGTCAACACACGGCGCACCGTACGCGGCGACACCCCCGCTTTCGCTGCAACTTTTCGTATGCAGTCGACGCGGTCTTCCATGCCAAGCACGATTTTGTCCACGCGGCCATTATCTTGCAACCGACCTGTGATGTCAACGCCAACCGTCGCCGCAACTGCATCCACAGGCGGGAAACGACGTTCTTGGTGCAGAACGGCCGGTCTCAGGCGGCGCCCGCCGTCCAGTCGGCGCCTGCGATAATCTTGCCCCGCCACACCGTTCCGTGGTAATAAGCTTGGAACTTTTGAACGAGGCTATCGTGGTGTCGGGGAGCATCGTCCGACACCGCGGGCTATGAGGCTTTTTACGTGTACCTGAAATCACTGGAAATCATTGGTTTCAAGAGCTTTGCAGACCGCACGCGGCTGGAATTCGAGCCGGGCATGTGCGCGATTGTCGGCCCCAACGGCTGCGGCAAGAGCAATGTCTCCGACGCGATCCGCTGGGTTCTGGGCGAGCAACGCCCGACCTCCCTGCGCTGCGGCAAGATGCTGGACGTGATCTTCAACGGCACCGACGGCCGCAAGCCGCTGAACATGGCCGAAGTCAGCATCACCTTCGCCGACTGCGAAGGTATCCTTGACACCGAGTACCATGAGGTCACGATCACCCGCCGCGTCTTCCGCTCCGGCGAAGGCCACTATTTCCTCAACAAGACCGCGTGCCGCCTGCGTGACATCCACCGCCTCCTGATGGGCACCGGTGTCGGCACCACGAGCTACTCGGTCATGGCCCAGGGCCAGATCGACGCGATCCTGTCGTCCAAACCCGAGGACCGCCGGGCGGTCTTCGAAGAGGCCGCCGGGATCACCAAGTTCAAGTCCGACCGCAAGGAGTCGCTCCGCAAGCTGGAGCAGACCGACGCGAACCTGCTGCGACTGGCCGACGTGATCCGCGAGGTCAAGCGCCAGATCGGCTCGCTGCAGCGCCAGGCCGGCAAGGCCCAGCGCTATAAGGAATTGCGCGACGAACTGCGCGGCCTCGACCTGTTCGTCACACGGCGGCGCCTGGCCGCACTCGACGCGCGCATCCGCGAACTCGACGCCCAGACGGCCGAACTGGCGGGACAGCTCACCGAACACCATGAGGCGGTGGCCGCATCCGAGCAGGATACGACGCAGATTCACGATGCGATCCTCCAAACCGAGCACGCCATCGGCGCGCTGACCGAGTCCGCGGCCCAGGCCGACAGCCGCCTGCTGCGCGCCCAGGAGGTGATTCGCGTCAACGAGCAGCGCATCGCCGAATACCGCGAATGGTCCGAGCGCGATACGCGCGAGATCGAGGGGACGCGCCAGCAGATCGAAGCCCTGTGCACCCAGCACGCCGAACTGTCGGCGCGACGCGAGACGCTGGCGCTGCGCTTGACCGAGGCACGCGCCGCGCTGACCGCGGCCCAGCAGGCATTCGACACGCACAAGCAGGCGATCAACCAGGCCCGCGGCGATCTCCAGCGCATGCGCGAGGAGTCGGTCGAGCGCGAACGCCGCGCGGCCCGCATCCAGAACCAGCTGGCCGAAATGGAATCGCGCCAGCGCGAAACGATGCTGCAGCGCGAACGCCTCGCGGCCGAGAACAGCCAGCTCGGACACAACCTCGAAGGGGTCGTCAAGGCGCGCGACGAGGTGGCCGCCCAGATGACCCAGCGGCGCGACGAGGTCGAACAGCAGGCCGAACGCCTGCAGGACCTCGAAGCCGAGCGCAGCACCGCCACGACGGACCTGCGCACCCAGCAGGAGACCCTCTCGCGGCTACAGTCTCAGGCCGCGGCCAAACGCGCCCAGCTCGACCTGCTGACCGACCGCCAGGAGTCGTCCGACGAATTCCAGCCGGGCACCAAACTGCTGCTCGATCCCGCCAACCCGCTGGCACTCGACGCAGCCGGCATCCTGGGTCCGCTGGCTGAGCTGCTCTCGGCGCCGGCCGACATGCGCCTGGCGCTTGAAGCCGCGCTGCGCGCCTGGATCGATGCCGTGGCCGTTCGCGACGAGGCCCTGGCCGCTCAGGCCGTGGATGCCCTGGCGAAACGCGGCAAGCACGCCGCGGCGCGCCTGATCGTGGCGATCGGCACCGCGCCCGCCACGCCTTGCGCCGCGCCCGCCGGAACTACGCCCCTGCTTCAGCATGTGCGCGTCGCGCCCGAATTCGCCGCAGCCGCCGACCGCCTGCTGGGACGCGTCTTCCTGGCCGACGATCTCGCGGCCGTGCCGCACCCCCTTCCGGCCGGTTGCACCGTTGTCACCCGTCAGGGCGCCATCTTCCATGCCGACGGCTGTGTCGAGCTCTGGATGCCCGACAGCCAGGTCTCCAGTCCCCTCGCCCGCCGCATGCTGGTGGCCGATGCGACCACCCAGCTCGCCGCGCTCGAGGAACAGACCACGGCGTTGCGGCGGCGCGGCGAGGAACTGAACACGCGCGTCGGCGTGCTGGCCCTGTCGATCACGGACGCACGCCGGCAACTGGACGACGTCCGGCGCCTGGCCGCGCAGAAGGAAGGCGAACACCAGACCGTCAGCCGCGAAGCCGAACGGAGCCGTCAACGCCTCGACATCGTGGCGCGCGAACTGAAGCTGCTCAACGAGCAGACGCAGAGCACGGACGAGCAGCGCGGCGACCTGCACGAGGAGTTGCAGGAACTGATCGCCTCGCGCGAACAGCACGTCGAGCGCTCCGCCGCCACCGCCGGCTTCCTGCACGACCTCGAGAACCGCGAGGGCGCGCTGAACACGCAGCTCACCGAATGCCGCATCGCCTGCTCGCAGCTCAGCCAGCAGGCCGAGCACGAGGAGACGCAGACGGCCGCGCTGGCATCGCGCATCGCCGAACTCGAACGCATGCTTGAGGGGCGCAGCCAGGGCGTCCAGTCCTACGACGACGGCATCCAGCGCCTGACGGCCGAGATCGCCGATCTCAGCGGGCGGCTGGACGGCATGCGGCAGGAGTGCGAGACGCTGCACGGCCGCATCGAGGAGGGCCGCCGCGCCCGTGCCGCCAAGGCGCGCGAGCTCGAGCGTGCCGAGGCCCGGCTGACCGAGTGTCGCCGCGTGCTCGAAGCCGCGCGCGACGCCAAGAGCCGCGCCGACATCGAGCTGTCCGAATCGCGCATGCGGCGCCAGAACCAGTTCGAACGCGTCTTCACCGACTACGCCCTCTCGCCGGAGCAGCTGGTGGCCGAGTCCGACCCGGACTGGAAGGGCGAACCGCCCCCGATGGAGGAGATCGAGAAGCGCGTCGCCCAGCTCACCACCGACATCCAGGCCATGGGGCCGGTCAACCTGGTGGCCATCGACGAGTACAAGGAGCTCGAGGAGCGCTACACGTTCCTCAAGGCGCAGGAAGACGATCTGGTCAAGGCCAAGGACCAACTGATCGACTTGATCCGGATGATCAACAAGAAGACATCCGAGATGTTCCGCACGACGTTCGACCAGGCCAACGTCAATTTCGAGAAGATGTTCTCGAAACTGTTCAACGGCGGCATGGCCAAGCTGGTCCTGCTCGAGGACGCCGAGGATCCGCTGGAGTGTGGCGTGGACATCATCGCGCGTCCGCCCGGCAAGCGCCCGCAGACCGTGTCGCTGCTTTCCGGCGGCGAACGCACCATGACGGCCGTCAGCCTGCTGTTTGCGATCTACCTGATCAAGCCGTCGCCCTTCTGCATGCTGGACGAACTCGACGCCGCGCTGGACGACTCCAACATCGGCCGCTTCGTGCTGGCGCTGAAGGAGTTTCTGGTGCAGTCGCAGTTCCTGATCATCACGCACAACCACCACACGATCGCCAGCGCGGATATCGTTTACGGTGTGACGATGCCCGAGAAGGGCATCTCCAAACTCATTTCGATGCGCCTCAAAGACATTGGCGTGCGCGATGTCGAGGTGGGCAACGAACCCCCGCCCGAACCCGTACCCGAGCCCGCCGTCGGCCTACAGCCCGAACTGCTGCCCGCCGAAGACGATCCGGGTGCCGAACCGGCCGCCGCAACGAACGACGCATGACACACACACCCGTCAACCTGCTGGCCATCGCGCAACTAGCCGCCCGTCGCGCGGGCGACCTGGTCGCAGCGAACATGCACCGGCGGCTCGACACCGCCACGCTGACGCGCCACGACGTCAAGCACAAGCTCGACCTGGAGGCGCAGATCGTCGCCACCGGCGTGATCCAGGCGACCTGCGAGAAGCCGGCCATCCTGGGCGAAGAGACGTGGAACCGCATGCTGCCCGATGCCGAGGTGCTCTGGATCATCGACCCCATCGACGGCACGATCAACTTCTTCCACGGCCTGCCGTTCTGGTGCTGTTCGGTCGCCGCCTGCATGAACGACACGGTTGTGGCAGGTGCGGTCTACGCGCCCGAACTGCACCTGATGTTCGAGGCCACGATCGACGGACCCGCGCTCTGCAATGGCGAGCAACTGCAGGTGTCGGCCACGGCCCGGCTGGACCTCGCGCTGCTGCACACGGGCACCGACAAGAGCGACACCACCCCCGCCGCATTCCGCTTCCTGCAGCGCATCACCGAGATCGCGCAACGGCCGCGCATCATGGGCTCGGCCGCGCTGGACATGTGCTACGTGGCGGCCGGCAAGACCGACGCCTACTTCGAGCCCGGCATCTTCATCTGGGACATGGCCGCCGCGGGGTTGATCGTGGAGCGCGCCGGTGGCAAGTGTGAGACGCTGAAGCGCTACGATGGCTACCGCATGGCGGTCATGGCCACGAACGGCAAACTGCACACGCCCCTGCGCAACGCAATCTGGCCGCTACTGTAGCGTTTCGCGCCACACCAGCACCGCGCCCGGTGTAACGCCAGCCACGTCCAGCCACCCGGCGGCGACTTCCAGCACGCGCGCCGCTCGCCACCCGCCCCACACGCAGCAGCATCCCGGCGGTACGTTCCGGACGATGCGCGTCACGCGCCACTGGCGGTCCAGGAAGACCAGGTCCAGCGGACAGCGCATTCCTACGGTATGGACCGAACCACAGCGCTCGATCAGCAGGCCGCTGCCGGATGCCGGCGCGGGCCGGCCGAGCAGGCCGCGCATGCGGGCGGTCAGCGAGGCCGCCACATCTACACGCGCCACCCAGACGCGGCCATCACGCAGCAAACATCCGACACCGGATGGCCTCCCAGGAGGGCGGAACTCCGCGACGCCGTGCGCGAGGCCGGGCACATGACCGGCAAACGGGCTCGCGGCGCTCGCCCCTCCCGACCCCGGGGCATGTGCCCGATCAACAGTCCGGTCGCCCGGACTTTGCCGCAAAGACCTGATCGTCATACTTTTACATCGCAAGTTTCCCACGCCAGTCGGCGTGTGGCGGGCGTCTCCAGCACATCCATGCCGGCGGGCTGGAATGCGCTGCGTCCCAATTGCAGTAGAGGGCAGAAGCAGGGGAGATCTTCTCGCGCAGTGGCGCGGAGTCGCAGAGGCAAGGGATTGGCAGGAACGCGGATCAGGACATGCGTATAGTGCACGGGGACGATGATACTTCAGCCTGCCGCGTGAGACAAGCCCGGCGCTTGTTCCCCAGGCGTCACAGGCCCACTAGACCGAAGTTCCTACGACTTGGCACGCGCCGCCCATGCGCAACATTCGCTGT
>CAYQJG010000089.1:0-18647 GCA_964417715.1 uncultured Lentisphaerales bacterium
CCCCTACCTCCAGCCACCCCTGCCACCAAACCATCAGCTAACGTGAATCCCACCCTGGCAAGAGTGAACAGCCCTGTACGTCATCCAGACCTTCGGCTGGGACAACCCGTGTTGGACCTGTTGGACATGCTAAACCTTTCCAGGCCTTAAGCGCCTTGTCACACCTCGCCGCACATGGCATACTCGCGGCATTCCATCTGACGGGAGATGACCACCAACATGGATACGCCATCCGATCCGGCCCTGTACCGGCCGCAGGTCCACTTCACGGCGCGAGAGAACTGGATCAACGACCCGAATGGGCTGGTCTTCTATGAGGGCGAGTATCACCTGTTCTTCCAGCACAACCCATCGGGCCTGAACTGGGGCAACATGACGTGGGGGCATGCCGTCAGCAGCGACCTCGTGCACTGGCGGCAGCTCCCACACGCGCTGGAGACGGACGCGCAAGGCATGATGTTCTCCGGCTCGGCCGTGGTGGACTGGCACAACACCGCCGGATTTCAACGCGGCGACGATCCGGCGCTGGTGGCGGTCTACACTGCCAGCGGCAGCGCCCTCCTGCGCGACAAGGCGCCTGACACGCAGTGCCTGGCCTACAGCCATGACCACGGCCGCACGTGGACCAAGTATCCGGGCAACCCCGTTGTGCCGCAGATCACCACAGGGAATCGCGACCCCAAGGTCTTCTGGCACGCTCCCACGCAACGCTGGATCATGGCGCTCTACGTGGGCCAGCCCGGCACACACGAGACCTGCCACACCATCGCGTTCCTGAACTCGCCCGACCTCAAGACCTGGACGCAAACGAGCCGCATCGAGGGGTTCTATGAATGCCCGGACCTCTTTGAATTGCCGGTTGAGGGCGCGCCGGGCGAGACGCGCTGGGTGCTTTTCGCCGCCGACGGGCGCTACCGCGTCGGCCGCTTCAACGGCGAACGGTTCCTGCCCGAGAGCGCCAAGCTTACCGGCGACTGGGGTGGCAATTTCTATGCCGGGCAGACCTACAGCGATATCCCGGCGGCCGACGGCCGGCGCATCCTCATCGCCTGGATGCGGGGCGGGAGCTATCCCGGCATGCCGTTCAACCAACAGATGACCTTCCCGTGCGAGCTGCGGCTCCGCGCCTTCCCTGAAGGCCCAAGGCTCTGCAAGCTCCCGGTGCGCGAGCTCGCCCAGCTCCGCGCGCGAACGCACCTTCTGGAGGGACGCAGCGTTGCTCCCGGCGAAGACCCGCTTGCGGGCATCGATGGTGACCTTCTCGACATCGAGGCCGAGATCGAAGTCGGGACGGCATCGGAGTTCGGCTTCGTCCTGCGCGAGCACCGTGTGGCCTACCTGATCGGCGACCGCGTGCTGTGCGTCGGCGCCCGCTGCGCGCCGCTCGCGCCCGCCGACGGCGGACGCATCCGCCTGCGCGTGTTGCTCGACCGCGCATCCGTGGAGGTCTTCGCGAACGACGGTTGCGTGGCGTTATCGAACTGTTTCCTGCCGCGGCCGGAAGCCCGCAGGGCCTCCTTTTTCGTCAGCGGAGGGACCGCGCGCATCCTTGTGCTCAAGGTGCGCACGCTCGACCCGGCCACTGAAGCGTAGGGCGCGGCACCCGAAGCCCATCGGCTCCCCAGGTCGCAATCGCCCGCAGCCCAGTTGCGGAACGGTCTACTTCTCCGTGGGCACGACGATGCCGCGGATGATCAGGTTCTGGCACAGCAGGAACATGACCAGCGTGGGGATGGCTGCCACGATGAGCGAGGCGAACACGACGCCCGGCCCTGCGAAGCTCTGCAGCTTGAAAAGCCACACCATGAGCGTCCACATCCGCTCGTCCTGGCAGAGGATGAAGGCCATCATGAAGTTGGTGTAGGCACCGACAAACGCGCCCAGGGCAATGACCGCCAGAATCGGCTTCGAGAGGGCCATCGTTATGATCCAGAACTTCTGCCATTCCGTCGCCCCGTCGATGTCGGCCGCCTCGTACAACTCGCGCGGCAAGCTGTCGAAGAAACCCTTGAGCAGGAAGATGGAGTAGCCATTGGCCACGCCGGGCAGGATGAGGGCCGCGAACGTGTTGAGCAAGCCCAGTTCCTTGATCAGCAGGAAGTTGGGGATCATGGTGACAACGGGAGGGAAAGCCATGGTGGCAATCAGAAGGAGCAGGAGCTTGTACTGCCCGCGCAGATTGAAGCGCGAAAGTGCGTACGCGGCGAACGGGTTGACCAGCAGCGCGGCCAGCACGGCCAGCGCACAGTAGATCACGGTATTGCGGATGCCCCGGCCATAGAGCAGGATGTACTCGAAGACCATGCTGAAGTTGCGCCGCACGAAGTGCAGGCGCAGGGCGAGGCCGTTGGCCTGGCAGGTGGCGCGATCAGCCTCGGCCTGCGGCATCGGGATGACGGCGAACGCGCCGTAGTCGCGCCCGTGACTCTGTCCGGCGGCCGCGGCCGTTGCATAGCGGGTCCGCAAGAAGGCCCGCCAGCGGGTTTCAGGCGTGTCCACGCGGATCCAGCGCGTGGGCAGGAGTTCCCTGTCCCGCAGGAACTCGGCATGGTCGGTCAGCAGGGCGGACCCCGGCGACTCGTCCGTGGGCAGCGCAACTCCGGCAAAACCGGCATACGGTTTCGCGCCGGGACCGGCGCAAAGGCGGTTCAGGCGGTCGACGGAGTGATACTTCCGCTCCAGGAACGAGGCGAACCCGGCCTGAGCCTCGGGGTCCAGCGCGATGAACTGCCGGTTCAATCGCTCCCGGACGAACCCCTCCCAGTCCTCGGCCAGGCCGGAGTCGGATGGGCAGCGCTCGGCGAGCGTCAGCGCGCTGAAGGCCTGGACCTGCGTGCCGTTCCGGCGGTTGTAGACGGCCACATCCCGGCTGTACTTCTTCAGCAGGGCGACGTAGTCGGCGAATTGCCGGTCCAGGCTGAGATAGACCCGGTCTTCGGCAGGGCAGTTCTCCTTGAAGCGGTAGAACGCGGCCAGGAATGCGCTGTCGGCAGGTTGGTAGCTGCGGTCGGCGAGAGGCTCGTACGGCGTCGTGACCACCATCCAGTTCGGCGCACTCAGCCCGTAGACCTCCTGCAGCGCGCTTACGTGGTCGTCGCACAGGGCCTGCATGTGCCGCCTGAAGGCGCGCAGGTTCGGCGGAACATTCTGCCCGTCGCGCGACATGGAAGCCCCGAGCAGATAGAAGCCCCGCGGCGTCGGCTGCCGCATGAAGTCCCGCCAATCCGCCGCCAGCGCGGGCGCCGCTGCCGCCGGCGGCTGCACGTCCTGGAAACGAAAGACATCGGTGCCGTAGTTGTCGCTGAACGTGCTGAACTGCTCGTTGCATTTCTCCTCGACGTACTTGCGGTAGAGCATCGCATCATCGTGCCAGTAGCGCGGCACCAGGTCGTAGTCGCTGAAATCGACGTTGCTCTTGGTGGAACCGGAGAGCATGATCAGGAAGGGGTAGACCATCGTCAGCCCCCCCAGCGCCAGTATGGCGTACATGCCTGACACCAGCAGGCGCACGCGCCAGTTCCGCAGCTCAGTCTGGAGGATCGCGGGCACTAGCCCTGCCCCGCAGCTTTAAATGTCACGCGTGAGAGCCGCGTCATCTGGAGCACGGTCAATCCCAGCAAGGCAAAGGCCAGTATCCAGCCCATGGCGGTTGCGACGCCGAACTCGAGGAAGACATAGGACTTGAGAAAGATCTCCATACCCACGACGTGCGTGGCGTAGTCAGGCCCGCCGCCGGTCATGACGAGAACGAGGTCGGCCGACTGGAACGACGCGATCAGAGCGAAGATGAGCTGGATCAGGATCAGCGGACGAATGGTCGGCAGCATGACCCGGCGCACGCGCGCGAAGAAACCAGCCCCGTCGATCGCGGCCGCCTCGTAAAGGTCGTCGGGCACGGTCTTCAACGCGGCCAGGTAGATCAGGCAGCCGGGCCCCAGGCTGGCCCACGCCTGCGGGATCATCAGCGAGAGCATGGCCAACCCCTTGTTCTGCAGCCAGCCCTGTGCGGGAATGCCCAACCCAGCAAGAAGCCTGTTGGCGATGCCCGCCGAGGAGGGGTCAAAGAACAACTTCCACATCAGCAAGGCCACCATGCCCGCCGTGACGGCGGGCAGGTAGAAGATCAGCCTGAAGAGCGACTTGCCCACGGGGATCTCGCTGAGGATGATCGCCAGAAGGATCGGTGGCACAAAGACCAGCAGCAGGTAGAGCAGCGAGTACTGGAGGGCGCGCCACATCGAGAGCCAGAAAAGGCCGTCGTAGAGCACGTTGGCGAAGTTATCGATGCCGACGATCCTGGACGGCCCCATCACGTTGTACTCCATGAAGGCCATACCCGTGCCGCGCAACAAGGGCAGGTAATGGAAGAGCACGACGCCCAGCACGGCCGGCGCCAGCAGGAGATAGGCGATGCGGTACTTCCGCAGTGAGGTGGTCGCGGTCGGCGAAGGGGTGCCCCGGCCGGGGGTGAAGAGCCGCCAGACATGGACGAAGAGCACGACGAAGGCCGCGAAGATCAGGGTGGCAAGCACCGTTGCCACCCATCGGCGCACACGCATCTCCCGGTCTGGGACCTTGCCGATCATCTTGATGTTGGCCTCACGGACGGCCTCCGCTGTGATCGCGCGGATGCGCTGAAGTCGGGCCTCGCGGTCGTGAATCTCGCCTATCTTGTCCGTGCGGGCCTTCTCGAACGGGCGCGACATGTAGTGGTAGATCTGCTGACAGCCGGGCCCGTACGGCTCGGGCACACCGTTCTGAAAGCTGGTCCGGTAGGCCTCCTCCCAGAGCCCAGGGAAGGCACCGCCGTACTCCGAGAGCCCGTAGGCCTTCAGCTTCTGCGGCAGGATCATGTTGCCATACCCGTTCTCGACGTAGACGAGTGCCCGGATGCGTCTGGCCGCGGGGCCATTGTAGAAGCGGATGTACCGCCAGGCCGCGAGACGCACGCGCGGGTCCTTGGTGCCGGCGAAGAGGCCCATCATCTGGCAGTTCAGCTCCGAGGCCTGCAAACCTGCGGGGCTCTTTGGAACGGGGGCGAAGCCCAACTCATCGGGGTTGATCGAGCCCGACCCGGGCAGGGAGAACCCCATCAGCATCTCGTCCGCAAGGTAGCCGAACTGCATGCCGATCTCGCCGCGGTCCCACTTCAGCGAGACATCCCTGTCAAAGTAGGCGACCCCTCGCTCGGTCATGCCCGTGCGCGGGTTCTGCCAGGGGGCCTGCAGGAGCTTGAGGTAGAAATCGACGGCCGACGCCATCCCCTCGTCGTCGAACGTCGCGCGCCACTCCCCCGTTTCGGGAATCTGGCGCATGGCACGCGTGCCCATGGAGACCATGAAGGTGTAGGCCACCCAGCTTGCGCCGGGGCCGGTGTAGGCCACGAACCCGTAGCGCCCCATGCGGGAGTCCGTGAGCTTCTGCGCCACCTCGTAGAACTCGTCCCAGGTCTTCGGGTAGTCCAGCAGCGGATCAAGCCCGGCCTTGCGGAAGAGCGTCTTGTTATAGAGCAGGCATATGGCCAGGTTGGAATAGGGCAGGGCGTAGAAATGCTGCTTGCCATCCGGCCCCCGCGCGTGCACGACCTCGCGAACCTGCGGCAGCAGCCGCTCCTCCAGCTCGTCGCGGTACATGATGTCCGGGTCGAAGACGCCCTGCCGGCGTGCCTCGTCCGCCGTGATGTCTTCGCGGATGTATGCGTCCAGGGGTTCGAGAAAGCCGCGCTGGACAAAATCGCGTGTGCGCTGGAAGTTCACATACATCACATCCGGAGCTGTGCCGCCGGCGATGGACATGATCAGTCCGGCCGTGCCTGCCGGGCCGGGAAGTTCGAGCCCCGCGGCCTGCTCGAATACGACCTTCGGGTGGGCCTTGCGAAAGGCCTCAAAGACGGCGAGGTCGGCACGCCCGGCGGCGGAGAGCTTGTCCGGCCCGGGCAGCTCCCAGCAGCGCAGTCTGACCGGCTCGTCCTCCGCCGCGCCGGCGATCGACCCGCCCAGGGCCAGCACGGTCAGCATCAGAAGCATTTGCCTGCAAACGAACATGGGCCCTGGCCTCCACGCCGCGCGGAACTAGCGCACCACGACCTGTCCTGTGCCCTCGATCCACGTCTGGTTTCTGGCAGTGTAGGTGCCGCTCGGCAACTTCTTGCCCCCCACGCTCAGCGCGCCGACGTTCAGGACGCCCCCCTGACCCTCGGGGCCGTCGGTCACCACAAGGCTGGAGCCATGAACCGTCAAGGAGGCTACGGTTTCCGTGCAGCCGTTGAGCATCAGGCGCGCCGCACCGCTGTTGGGTGACTCTATCACGGTAACGGCGGCGGTGTCAGCAATCTGTTCGTCACGCTTCCAGTAGAGGCAATCGTTGAACCCCTGGCCGCCGACCGTCACGTCTCCCGCGATGGCGGTCACGCCTTTCGGCTTCTCCAACTGCACGCGTCCCTGCCGCACGTAGTAAGGTCCCGTGCTGGTGTTGGGCGCTTCGCCGCCCAGTCGCATCGGGACGTCCTTGAATCCGGTGCGACTCGGGCCCATCAGGAAGACAACATCACCCGTCCCGGAGATCTGGCCTGCGTAGTGGAACGGATTTCCGCCTCCGCTGTCGAAAGTGAGCGTGTAGCCGTTGTTGACCACGGGGATGCTGCAGTCGCGCGTGACGTATCCGAAAGTGGTGTTTCCCACCATGTTGGCGACGTTGCCAACGCCGATCTCGTTGCTCGGGCCGATGTACAACCCCGAGACGTCCACCCGCGGGTCCACGACCACGGAACCGTTGCCTTCCAACCAGGGCTGCCCGGTGGTATAGGCCTCTGGCGCAACCGCGTGGCCGTTGACCACGAGTTGACGGAGCTGCAACTTTCCTCCTTCCCCCATCCTGATACGGGCGAATTCCGTCAGCACGATCTTTTCGATGCGCTCGTGATGCCCTGCCAGATCCAGCACGGCAGGGCCCATCCCCTGTACCGTCAACACAGTCCGGTCTCCGAGCTGCGCGTCGGCCAGCCACGTCAACTGCCCCGGGCGCCCGTCCGATGTGTCGAGGCCCACCGCGCCGGAAAAGACGGTCGTGGCGCCGGCCTTGTTCATGCGGATCGTACCGGTCAGCCGCGTCGGCCCGGCGTACGCATTCGGATCCGGTCCGACGAACTCAACCGGCATGTCGGCCTGCACCTGCATGCCGCCCCGCCCGCAGATGAAGCCTGCGACCCGCAGCGGACGTTCGCGGTTCACAATCGATAGGGTGTGGGTCCCGGTCTCCACCGGATGGTCCCAGTTCCCGCCCGTCATGGACAGTGTTGCCGGTCCGGTAAGCACGACGAGATCGTCTGACCGCAGGTCGCCGGCCGGGTTGGTCAGCGGGCCCGAAAGCTCAACACGTCTGACTGGGCCCACGGTGACCAGCCCCTTCCCAACAATCCAGGGGTGCCCACTTGTGTAGATCCCGCGGGGAAGGGACTTGCCATCGAGGATCAGAGCTTCCAGCGCCAGATTGCCGCTCTTGTTGCCCGCATCGGTCACGATCCGGGCACCTGCAACCAGGGCGAGCGTGCCGAACTTGTCGTCACATCCGTTCAGCAGAAGCCGTGCGGCGCCCTTCGGCGAATCCAGCAACTCGACGGTGGCGCTGTCCGCTATCTGGTCCGGCGCGTGCCAGAAAAGGCTGTCGCCGTCGCCCCCTCCCCCGACGATCACGCGGCCCGCCAGCGCGGTGGCACCGGCCTGTTTGGCCAGCGACAATCGACCCCGATGAACCCGCCAAATGCCGTTGAACGTGTTGGGGTCACGGCCCGAAAGCATGACAGGCATGCCGGTTCCCTGAGCGATTTCGACCTGTCCCGTCCCACGGAAGAAACCAGCCAGCTCAAGGGCGTTGCCGCCGCCCGTTTGCAGGACAAAGCGGTGCCCCCGGTTGATGACCGAGACCGCCGTCTTTCCCCACGTGTTGAAGCCGGCATCGCCGACGCATACGGCTACGGTGCCTTCCCCGATGGTGGTGTTCGGGTTCGCGATCACCGAAGAGATCTCCACCATCTGCCTGATTCGAATGTCACGGATGGCAACCGGTTCGGACATATCCGCCAGGCACGCCAGACGCACGGTGTGGACGCGGGTGCCGTCGCCGAGGGCCGCATCGGCACGCCCCACGGCGCCCAGGGTCGCCACGGCTTGGAAGGTTTTGCCGTCGCTCGAGACTTGCAACTCGCCCTGAAATGGGTTCGTGCCATCGGCCAGGCCGGTGAACACCTGGATCTCCAAGGCCGGCACCGGTTCGCGGAACCGGACATCGAAGTGATCGCCCTTGCGCGGCGCAGACGCGGAGAGGAACCACGTGGCCTCATCCTGGCGGGGTCCGCCGTTCTTGATCATCTTAGACCAGTCATCCACGGCCAACTCAGGCCCCTGCAACCCGTCGGCCGCAAGGGTCGTGTCGATCTCGACCGACCACTTGGCAGGGCTTGCTATGTTCAGCAATCGGCCGGCAAGCGCATCGGTCGCATTGTGCCGCCGGCCCCACCCCGCTTCGCTGAACGCATTGTCCGGGCCCCAGGTCCGCTCCTGTCGCTGCGGAATCCGACCGCGCAGAATGGCCACCTGATCGTGCGCGCTCTGCTCCCACATGACAACCGTCGACCCCAGCACGGCATCCGTCCGCTTCAGGTGACTGCCGTTGCATATATACATGTTCCATTCCTCCCACGGCACGCCCAGAACCCAGGGGCAGGTGATCGTGGTGAATCCCTCGGCGAGATACTTCTCCGCCTTCCGGGATTTGTCGTCCCACGTCATGATGACGATGTCTTTGCTGGCGGCATCGGCCAGCCCTTCCCACTTGATCGCCTTCCTGCCCCGCCGCGCCACCATGTCGTTGATGCTTCGGACGAAATAGGTCGCAAGCTCGGCGTCGCTCTTCAGCCCATGTTTGTCCATGAACACCTGGTAGCCTGCGTAGAGCTGCAGTCGGCCGAGTTGCACCTCGTCCGTTCCGATATGAAAGTAGGGCGAGCTCTTGAAAACCGCACACATCTCGCCGATCAGCGTGTCGAGAACCCCATAGAGCTGTTCGTTGGCCATGTTCATGCAACCCATGTTCACCGGCTTGCCGGTGGTTGCGTTGATCGCATCGAATACCTCGGGAAAACTGCGCAAAGCGGCTTCACTATGGCCGGGCAGGTTCAGTTCCGGCACGAGCGTCACGCCGCGGGCGTCCGCGTAGGCGACCAAGTCCGTCAGTTCCGCCAGTGTGTAGACCCTGGGGGTGATGCCGCCATGTGCGGCCGTGTTCTTCGTTCCCAACTGGGGATACGCCGTTGAGGGGAAGGTCCAGCCCTGGTCGTCCGTGAGATGGAGATGCAGGTAGCGAACGCGATAGAGCCGGCAGAGGCCGACAACCTGCTTCACGGCCGCGATCGGATGGTCCTGACGGGCCACGTCCAGCATCGTGCCGACGTAGTCGGCATGCGGCCAGTCCTTGATCCGCATGCGGGGCACGCTGGCTCCCCGATCCGTCTTGCGCAGCGACTGGAGCAACGTACTGGTACCCTCCGCGACGGCCCGGTAATCGTACCCCGCGACGTTCACCTTATCTCCAACGGCCAACAGATACGCACCTTCGGTAGTAAGGACCGCCTTGCGATCACGGAGCGCCCGGATCGGCTCGTCGGACGCCAACTGGGCGTCCAGCGTCAAGACGATGTCGCCCGGCCTTGGCTGGTCCTCAACCACGGCCAGCTTGAGCGCCATCGCCCGGTCGAGCTCATCGGCCAAGATTCGCGCAAGCGGCAGCAGCGTGGGCTCACCCGTGGCGATACGAGAGCCGGGAATCAGTTCAATGCGGCCTTGCTCGAACGTCACGGACTTCGGCCAGGGGATCAGGTTAAGCCCTGCCTGCTTTTCACGCTCCGCCGCTGCGGCGTCCGACAGCAGCAAGCCGACCGACAGGCCCATGGTCAGGTACGTAGTCATTATCAAGCGTCTGTGCATGGAGCCCCTTCTTTCGCCATTCAAAAAACCATAATCGCAGACAAAGCGCCTCAAGGCAAGAATAGTCAACAGCCCTGTCCCGCCTTTTGCCTTGTGGTAGAGGCCGAAAGACCTATACAATGGTGATTCAGTGATGCCATTGAACGGGCCCAGGCGGTGCCATCGCCTGGACAGATATGCAAGGAATCCGCAAACACGACAAACCGACCCCTGCCGGGGCAGCCGGGCGAAGGAGCCTTTTCGCATGTTGCGCGACGGAGCAAGCAGCCTTCCTGACGAACCGTGCCGGCCCCAGTTCCACTTCACCGCGCCCGCGAACTGGATCAATGACCCAAACGGGCTGATCTACTACCGCGGCGAGTACCACCTGTTCTATCAACTGAATACGGACGACCGTGAAGCGTGCTGGATCACGGGCGGGAAGCCCCGCTGGGGACACGCCGTGAGCACGGACCTCCTGCATTGGGAGCGCTTGCCGGTGACCCCCATCCAGGCCGGATCGGGCAGCGGCGTGGTTGACTTCGGCAACAGCGCCGGCTTTGCGGAAGGATCGGAAGACGTGCTGGTCGTTTTCCATGGGGGAGGCCTCTCCTTCAGTGCCGACCGGGGCCGCACGTGGACCCCCTGCGCGGAAAACCCCGTCCTGCCCAAGGCCGCCGACCCCTATGTGTTTCGCCACGAACCGACCCACCAGTGGATTATGGTGACGTTCGTCCACCCGGAAGCACGCCGGGATTTCCGCATCTACCGGTCGGGCGATCTCAGGAACTGGACGCTCGCAAGCGTCCGCAAAGGGGAGTGCTACGAATGTCCCGGCCTGTTTGAGTTGCCGGTCGAGGGCACGGAGGAAGCGCGATGGATCCTGCATGGCGGGAACGGGGAGTACTTCATCGGACAGTTCGACGGCCTGGCATTCACTCCCGAATCGGGCAGGCATCGCATGGACTGGGGACATTTCTACGCGTCGCAGGTCTGGGCCAACACACGGCTGGAAACCGGACGAACCGTCCAGATTGCCTGGATGCATGGCGCCCAGTTCCCCAGGGAAGCCGCCTTCAACCAGCAGCTCACGTTTCCCTGCGAGCTGACGTTGCGCCGGCTTCCCGCGGGCCTGCGCATCTGCCGCCAGCCCGTCCGTGAAATCGCGACGCTCCATCAGGCAACCCGCCAGTGGGCCGATGTCGTCGTGGCCCCCGGCGAGGATGTACTGAGCGGCGTGGAGGGGGTTGCGTTCGACATCGCGATCACCGCCCGCCTCCGCGAACCCGCCGAGTTCCTGCTGACGATCCGGGGGATCATCGTTCGCTACGTGCCGGCCCAGCGGGCGCTGTACCTCGGGGAGCAGGTTACCCATCATCCTGACATGGTGGCTCCGTTGACGCTGCCCGATGACACGCTGCGCCTGCGCCTGGTGGTGGACCGGGCTTCCGTGGAGGTCTTCGCCGACCACGGTCAGGTGGTCCTCACACGCAACATCTTCCCGCCGGCAGACCAGCGGAAACTCTCCCTGACCGCGCTCGGAGGCCCACTCCATCTCGATCAGCTCACCGTTCACACGCTCAAATCCGCGCTCGTGCCCGATTCCGCAACGTAGGTGAGGTTCGCATGCCGGCGTTTATTCCACAACCCGTCTCCGTCTGCCCGGAACACGGCACCTTTCGTCTCGATGCCACCACACGCCTTACGTTTCCGGCCGAGTTGCGGCAGGAAGGCGCCTATCTCCAGCGGATACTCGAGCAGCGACTGGGACTGCGGCTTGAGGCTGGCGAAAAGGGGGAACTGCAACTCGGGATGGCGCCCGTGGCGGGCGGGCCGGAGGCCTATCGGCTGGCAGTCTTCGGAGCGGGAATCCGGATTGAGGGGAAAACACCGGCCGCGATCTTTCTGGGTATCCAGACCCTGCTGCAGATGCTTCCGGCCGCCGGTCCGGCGGAGCGGGTCCATATACTTGAAGCACGTGCCATCGAAGACGAGCCGCGCTTCGGGTGGCGCGGCCTCATGCTCGATGTGGGACGCCATATCTTCCCGGTAGATGAGATCAAGGGGTTTCTCGACCTGATGGCCGCCTACAAGTTCAACCGGTTCCACTGGCATCTGACCGATGACCAAGGCTGGCGGATCCAGATCATGAAGTATCCAAAGCTGACCGAAGTCGGCTCCATCCGCAAGGAGACGGTCATCGGCCATGCAGGGGTGCATCCCAACACGTTCGACGGCACCCCTTACGGTGGTTTTTACACACAAGATGAGGTGCGTGAGATTGTACGCCATGCCGCCGGACTGCACATCGACGTTATCCCGGAGATCGACATGCCGGGACATTGCACGGCAGCCATCGCCGCCTATCCGTGGCTCGGGAGCACCCGGGATGCCCTGGAGGTCAGCACGACATGGGGTGTGCATGAGAAAGGCGTCCTGAACGTGGAGGAGGCTGCCTTCCAGTTTGCCTTCGACGTGTTGGATGAAGTGATGGCCATGTTTCCCGGGGAGTTCATCCACATCGGCGCAGACGAGGCACCCAAAGCGATGTGGCGGCAGGATGAGCGGGCCCAGGCCGTAATCAGGCGCGAGGGGCTTCGGGACGAGCATGAACTGCAGAGCTATTTTGTCCGACGCGTGGAGAAGCACCTCAACTCCAGGGGACGCCGTCTGATTGGTTGGGACGAGATTCTGGAAGGTGGCCTGGCACCCAATGCCACCGTGATGTCGTGGCGTGGAGAAGCGGGCGGCATTGCCGCCGCGAAGCAGGGGCACGACGCGGTCATGGCTCCCAAGCAGCACGTCTATTTCGACTACTACCAGAGCGAATGCCGGGAGCAGGAACCGCTGGCCATCGGGGGACATCTTCCGCTGGCCAAGGTCTATGCATACGAGCCGCTACCGGATTGCCTCACCCCGGATGAGAGCAGGCACATTCTGGGCGCGCAGGGCAACGTGTGGACCGAGTATGTGCCGACCATGTCGCACGTGCAGTATATGACCTTCCCGCGTGCGCTGGCTCTGTCCGAAGTCTGCTGGTCACCCAGAACACGGCGGAACTGGGATGATTTTCTGTCGCGCGTAGTGGCACACCTTGCGCGTCTCGATGCATGGGGCATCAACCATTGGAGTGGCGACATGGGTAACCGCGAACGCGAACATCATCGCGCGTGAGCAAATGGAGTCGAACTGTGGAGACAACGGGCCATGAGTAGTCAAGACGACAAGGTCTTTGGGTTGGGTCTGATCGGGTGTGGCGCCCGGCTGACCGGGGTGATCGAAAACGTCATCAAGGATACCTCGCGCGTGCGCGTCGTGGCATTGTGCGATCCGAGCCCGATTGCGCTCGCGCAGGCCAGGGACCGGCTGCGCTGTCCGGAGGCGCGGGTCTACGAGGATCACCAGGCTCTCTCGCGCGACACATCCGTGGACTGGGTCTGTGTCGGCTCGTGGAACTGCTTTCACAAAGAGCACATCCTTGGTGCGATCGCCGCCGGCAAGCACGTCTTCGCAGAGAAGCCCTTGGTCACGACGCTGGAGGACGCCGTCGAACTGAAGTCGGCGGTCACGTCGGCGAAGGGGCTTTTCTCGATGGGGTTCGTTCTGCGCTACGCGCCCTTCTACCTGCGCGTCAAGGCCCTGCTCGATGAGGGCGCTATCGGACGGCCGGTCTCGTTCGAGTTCAACGAGACGCTTGGCTTCAACCACGGCGGCTTCATCATGCAGGATTGGCGCCGTTTGCGCGAAAACGCGGGAACGCATCTCCTGGAGAAGTGCTGCCACGATATCGACCTGATGAACTGGCTGATCGGCAGCGTGCCGGTACGGGTTGCCAGTTTCGGGGGCCTGAACTTCTTCAAACCCGAGAACGCCCATCATGTGGAACGCATTGGCAACGACAAGGAGGGGCGGGCCGCCTACAGTTCGTGGCAATACTTTGGAATCTACACGCGCGAGCACAAACTCAACCCGTTCACGACCGACAAGGACATCGTCGATAACCAGGTCGCCATCCTCGAGTATGCCAGCAACGTGCGCGCCACGTTCCACACCGACATGAACAGCGCCATCGGCGAGCGGCGCTTCTATGTCTGCGGCACCGAGGGTGCGCTGCGCGGCGACGTGGTCACGGGCCGGATCGAGTGGCAGCGGATCGGGTTCGACACCGAGCGCCACGCCGAGCAGACCGCCAGCGGCGGCCACGGCGGAGCCGACGGCATCCTGGCCGACGCGCTGCGGGACTCCATCGTCAACGGCACCCCGCCGCTGGTCAGCATCGAGGACGGAATGAAGGCCTCGGTCGCCTGCTTCGGTATCGACGCTGCGCTCGACACCGGCACCGTCGTGGACCTTCGCCCGATGTGGGCACAGGTGGGGGTCGAACCGTAGCCGCCACTCAACTCGCGCGCGGGCTTCTATCGGATCGTAATCACGGTCCCGGCCGGTGATGCGACAACATACGTGATGACAATGTCGTCGATGCTGCCCTGGTCGAGCGACCGGAGGAAGAGGCTCTTGAGGTCGCCGGCCGCGAATCCGACTGGCAATTCCATGAGCATGTTCTGCATGCCCGAGACCGCTGCGAATGATCCCGATAGATGTGTACGCTTGGAGAAGGAAGCGGTCCCGGCCACCAGGTCGACATCAATGCGACAGTCGTAGTAGTTATAGCCAGAGGGGATGGTCCCGCTCGTGGTAATGGTGTTGGCGTATGAAGTGAATTTCCAATTGGTCAGATCTCCGCCGACCACGAAGAACGGAACACCGCTGGCATTGGACAGGCCGACCCGACTGATGCGGCTGGCCCCGGTGACCGCGTACCACACCAGAGAGAACGAAGTTACACTGTTCTTGAATGGCCAGGAGGCATTGCCACTGCTGTTACGATATGCCGTGGCAGTGCGGGCGCCTGTGCCGTAAGCCCGGGTTCCGGCCCAGACGTCCACGCCGGTTGTACCGCGCGCCTTCATGCCCGTAGTACTAACCCAGCCGTCCTGCCCGTTGAGCTCTACGAACGGGTCCGTGGTGCCCCCCGTGAGGTTGTTGAAATTATACGTATAAACCGTATCGGCCAGCCCCAGTTGAGGGGCCAAGGCGCACACAAGCGCCACTGCGATCACTCGAGCCACAATGGATATATACACCTTTGCCTTCTCCCTCCGGACCCCTGGTCCGGCATAAGCGTTGTTTATTCGTCACCCAAATGAGACCACGCAGATAAGATATGCTTACAACGATGCGGTTCCGGCGTCAACACAATACTATACTTTTCTTCGCTTTTTTAAGGAGCGCATATCTGCGCCTTCCGGACGATGCGGCGGATGCCAAATAGGCCCATATAGTCGTGTTTCTCAGCAAACAAGTGGTTGCGCCCGGGGCCGACCCGCCATCGCGCCACTTGGAGGCTACTTCACTTCCGCAGTGCTTCATAGATGCCCTGCGCGATCAGATTGGCCAGCAACTGGTCGCCCCGGCCGGTCGTGTGCACGCCGTCGTGGTTCAGCCAAAGACTGTCCAGCGTCCAGCTCCCGCCCGGCCGGACGGTGACGGCTTCGTTGGCCAGGCAGGCCATGAATGCCGCGCGCACGTCCACCAGCACCGTGCCGGTCTCGCGGGCCACGCGGCGCATCACGTCGGCATACACGTCGCAGTCGGGATTCGGTTTGATCGGGGAGTCCTTGAGGATGGCGAGCGTGGCCAGCACCGGGACCGTCTGGTTGGTTTTAGCCTGGTCCACCAGTTCGCGCAAAATCTTGCCGTAGGCCTCGGGGGTGCTCTTCTTCCACCAGACGTCGTTGACGCCAATGTAGATCACCGCGACGGCAGCCTTGTCGGCGGCGATCGTCCGCGCGAAGGGCTCCGGCTTCGTTCCGCCGGCGTGATTCTTCGAATCCTGTCCGTCGCGGATCGCCTGCACACCCGCCCCGTTGACGCCATGGTTGATGACGCGAACGTTCAGCGCCTTGGACCCAGCCCCCGCCCGGATGCCGTCGTGAAGGGTCTTGACCAGACCGCCACCCCAGGTGATGGAGTCGCCGAAAATGGAAATCACCATGTCTTGCTTGAGCGGCGTTCCGGTCCCACCCAGCCGCTCGAGCCCGGGCACATCGTATAACGCCCGGCGCGCTTCGTAGGCCGGGGTCGACATGTCGATCGGCAGGTCGACCGGCTGGACCATCGCCTCCGTGGGGACCAGTTCGCCCTGCGGGGTGAGGTTCGCCGTATAGGTGCCGGGCCGCTGTCCGGCCGGGTTGTAGAAACCGATCTGTGCCAGTTGCGCGGCGGTCAGACCGCCGCCGTTGGCGCCAACGTGGAAGGTGCTGCGATCCTTGCCGCCGTTGCGGATGATGAGGGCGCAGCCGGGCTGCCAAGTCTTGCCGCTGCTTTCCGCGAAGACGAGCCGCCCGCCCGCCTGGCCGAGATCGATGGTCGCGTCGCCCCGCAGGTCCAGCGGACCCACCGTCTCACGGTGCCCCTGCAGCTCGAGCAGCGCGGACTTGCCGTTGAACGTCAGCGGCGCGCCGTCGGCGATCTGCTCATCGGAGTACCACCGCAGAACCCCGTTGACGACCACCGGGCCGGCCACAGCCGTGACCCCGTTGGGCTTCTGCAGTCCCGTCTCGGGCCTGTCGCCGCCGAAGGTTACGAGCCCGGTGAGGGTATTGGTGCTGCTGCCGGCGAGCGTGGTTCCGTGGTTCGCGAAGTGGACCTTGCCTTCGCCCTGGAGGATGGCCGTCAGCCTCGTGGGGCACCCGCCGCCGTTGGTGACGATCCAGGTCGCCCCGCGCTTGACGGTGACCGTGCCCCCCATGGTGCAGTAGGTCTGGCCCGACCACCTCGCATCGGCTTCAACCACGAGACCCTGCATGCAGGTGACGCGCGAGCCCAGGTTCAGTTCGCCCCCCAGCATGCGCACGGGATTCGGGCCGCCGCCCAGCGCGCTGTTGCCCCCCATCAGGAAGGTGCCGCTCTCGATCGTCACCGTGCCGACGTAGCCGGTGTTGACGCCGGTAACGACCACGGTGCCGCCCGGCGGACCGGTGATGACGAACTCGCCATCCCCCGTGACCGGTCCGGAAAGCGAGAGGCGCTCCGCTCCCAGGTACCAGCGATTCTCGTTGCAGACCTCGACACGGCCGGAGAGGCGGATCGGGCAGGCGATCGTCTGCGAACCATCCTTGCCCGGCTGGGTCAGCGCCTTGAAGCGCACCTTGGCGCCGTCGCCGAGGACGAGACCTTGCCCCTCGATCGTGCACGTGTAGCGCGCTTGGGGATCGAACGTCAGCGCGCGCGCGGCCGCTTCGCGGCCGAGGTGGATCGTGATGTTGGTCTGGAGCGCCGCAATGGTGACGTGGTCATCCTTGCCGGGCACGCCGGTGTCCGGATTCCAGTTGGCGGCGGTATGCCAGTCCGTGCTCTTTGCGCCCGTCCAGACATAGTCGGCCGCCTCCGCACGGGGCGCGACGCTGAGGGCGGCCAGCAGGACAACGAGAACGGTTGCATGTGACATGGGCATCTTCCTTTCAGGGCGCTGGCGGTCAGCGCCGGGCTCAATCCGCTTTGTAAACGCGAAACTCCACCAGGTGAACGGGGTTTGCCTGCGGCCAGGCGCTGCCGCCGAGCAAGGTGATGCGGGCATGGCGCGCGGGCGTCGGCTTGAAAGTGTGCGTCTCTCCCGCCGGGGTGCTCGGCCGGGTGTTCGTGCTCATGTCGACGACCTGCTTCCAGTCCTTGCCGTCAAGCGAGACTTCGACCGTGTAACGGTAGGAGCGGGCCCCATCCCAGTAGGGGAAAACGGCGGCCTTGCCGAGCGTGTGCTCGCCCTGCAGGTCCACGCTCAGCCACTGCGGCCCCGGTGCGGCCCACCACGCCCGGTCTCTGAAGACGGTGCCGTCGACGGCGTATTCGGGCTTGTTGTCCCCCTGGGTGCCGCCGGAGATGGTGACCGGCTTGCCGGTGGTCAGGTTCTGCTCGTGGTTTAGGAATCTGAAGTTCCTTGCGCTGAAGTGCCCGATGGGTTTTCCGTTCGTACCGAACAACCCGGCGCGGAGGTTCGTGTCCGCCGTGAAAACCAGTGGACCATCGTAGCATGGCGATGCCGCCGTGGGGTCGCTGTTGTCCACGGTGTAGTGAATCGTGCCGCTTTTGACCACGCAGTCGAGTGTCACCGTCAAGGTCTTGCCAAACTCGCCGCCGGAATCGGCGGGCATGTTCGTCTTGAGGTCGAACAGCCCCTGGGCATGGATCTGGACCGGCGCAATCAGTCGGGCCACCAGGGATTCGGTCGCCGTGCGCCGGCGGATGAACGCCTCCTCGGTAAAGGTGTTGTCAGGACCCCACGTGCGTTCCTGCCGGTCCGGAATGCGCGGCAGATGCCGGCTGATCAGCGCTTCGGCGCTCATCTCCCACATGGGCAGCATGCCGCCCAGCACGGGATCGGTGCGCTTGAGAGTATCGCCGTTGCAGACAAAGATGCTCCACTCCGGCCACGGCACGCCATACACCCAAGGCACGGTGATGATCGGCAGCCCCTTGGCGACGAACTTGGCGGCGGTCCGGTTGCGGTCGGCCCAAGGCATGTGGATGATGTCGTCGGATGCGAAGTTGCCCGCACCTTCCCAGATGATGGCGACCTTGCCGCGCTTGCGGACCATCTCGTTCAGGCGGCGCATGAAGTGGTGGAAGAGC
>CAYQJG010000090.1:0-18210 GCA_964417715.1 uncultured Lentisphaerales bacterium
AACACCCAGTTTCAGGCCGGCGGTTTCAACCCGGTTTCATTTCGGCGGCCACACCATGTCGAACCAAAGCCTGATGGCGACGGTCTGAAGCCAGCGCCATGGGTAGACGTTGGCCGGGTACTGATTGGTCGCAGCGGGGCGCGCTGCTGGAGCAGATGCAGTAACTCACTTCGCCGTATTTGAACGTAGAAAAAGCAGTTGCCCGGCTGGTTCATCTTGCAGAATGGTTGATTTGGCGCCGGTAGCGTGCCGGGGATCGCCCCACCAGCCTCTTGAAACTGGGGTAGAATCGCGCCGGCGAGTTGAACCCGGACTCCGCGGCAATGTCGAGGAGCTTCATGTCCGTCGTGGCCAGCAACCGCTGGGCGCATGACACCCGGCACTGCGTGATGTAGTCCAGCACGCTCATGCCCGTGATCTTCTGAAACTGCCTCATCACGTGTACGCGGCTGACGCGCAGTTCGCTGGCTATCGCGGGAATGCTGAGGCGCGACTGGTAGCGGTCGGAGACGATCCGCAGGATCCGCTCGAAGAGGCCGACGCCGCCCCTTGGGGTTGCGTCCGGTGCCGGCGCCGCGTGCAAGGTTTTCTTTCCGGGCTCGAGTGCGAGCCGGAGCAGGCACGCCTGTACTTCCAGCAGCACGATCTCCCGGCCTGCCGGTTGCCCGCTTTTCATGAGCCGCACCCATTGCTTCACCCGCGCCAGATCGGCTCCGGGCGACTCCCGCACGGGCGCCACGATCACGTCGAAGTTCAGCAGCCGCCGCACCAGGGCATCCGGCAGCTTCCACCGCAGCACCCAGGGAAGCGGAACGCGGATGCCATGCCCGAGTGTGTCCCCCAGAAGGTGCAGCGTCCGGTGCGGCATGGCTCCCCAGAGCACCACCAACCGGCCCGGGGGAATGGTCATCTGCCGCCCGCCGTACAGGGCCACAAGGGAGCCGTGCTCGAAGACCGCCAGTTCCACCTCGTCATGCCGGTGGTGCTGGCGGGGATTGGGCTTTCCGGAGAACGCCGAGAAGCCCGCCTGCTCGAACGTGAAGTCGCGGTTTTGATCCGTAGGCATAGGTTGCAAAACGAGAGAAATAAGGTTGCAATCGAAGACGCAATCCAAGATGGTACAATAGTAAGGTTATCGAGTGACAGTCAAGAAACGTTCCATTTCCGCCATGACCACACCCAAAACCGAGCTGAGTTTCCCTTCCTCAACGCGGCCGGGCGCCCGGTATGTTTCAGACACCACTGTTTGCGAGGAGGTGCTGGAGCACGGCCGCTGGATCGGGCTGTACTGGTCGGCCACCGGCCATGTCCACCGCGAGAATGTCACCCCCAAGCTGCCGGGGCTGGACTCGCTGAAGCGCCCGGTCCACGCCTTCGAGCTCGAGATCGACGGCCAGTCGCTGCACAACCGTTGGGACCTCGCTGGCACGTCCCGCCGGTCGGGAAAGCGCCCGGGCACGGAGGAGGCCGTGGTGGAATTGAAGCACCAGGTCCGCCCGGTCACCGTCAAGGTCGTCACGCGTGTCGATGGCACACCGGCGTTGGCGCGCTATCTGGAGATCGCCAACACCGGTGACAGGCCTGCCGCGCTCGGCGCCGTCTCGCCCTGGTCCGGAGTGCTCTGGAACACGAATACCGAGCCGCCCAATCACATCTCCAACGTCAACCCCTCTTTCGAGGAGCGTGACGGGCGGTCCAAGTTCTCCCTCGGCTATCTGGCCGACGACGAGTGGGGGAAGGAGGGGGACTTCGTCTGGCAACCGCTGCCAAAGGAGCATTTCCGCATCGAGCGGTCGGAGCACGGGCGCGCATTCGGCTCACCCTACTACATCCTGCGCAACGAGGCGACCGGGGAGCTCTTCTTCCTGGGGCTGGCCTGGGGCGGCAACTTCTTCGCGGAGTTCGCCTACCGCCACGGTTCCGTGCTCTCCTTCCACGTCGGGCCGCTGGCGCCCGCGCCGCTGCGCCTGATCGCCTCGGGCGAAACCATCGTCAGCCCCGAGGTCCATCTCGGCCCCATGCACGGCGCGTTCGACGCGGCTGTCGCGCAGTGGCACCGGCACATGCGCGCCAGCGTGATCCCGCCGCGCCCCAAAGGCCGGGAGATGTATACCGTGGCCGGACGCGTGGTGGAGGAGAAGGGCGACTGGATCAAGGGCGAGATCGACATCGCCGCCGAAATGGGCGTGGAGGCCTTCATGGTCGACGCCGGCTGGTACGGGGACGACTTCGCCGGTTGGTGGGAGCACCGCGGCGACTGGTTCGAGGGCGCCTGGCTGCCGGCGGGCGGCATCAAGGGCCTGCGGGACTACGCCCACGGCAAGAAGATGCTCTTCGGACTCTGGCACGAGGCCGAGGCGCTCAGCAAGAAGACCCGCGTGTTCGCGGAGCACCCCGAATGGACGCTCCGGACCGACAACGGCCGCGACTGCTCCGACACGCTCGACCTCGCCAATCCGGCGGCGGCGAAGTATTACGAGGACTCGATTGTCAACATCGTCAAGGGCTTTGGCCTCGACTTCTACAAGCTTGACTACAACGTCATGACTGGCGAGGGCGGCCAAACCGTGCGCGACGGCTACGCCGAGGCGGAGATCTGGCGGCACACCGAGGCTGTGCACCGGGCCTACGACCGCGTCCTCAAGGAATGCCCAAACGTCTGCCTCGAGAACTGCGCGGCCGGCGGCGGCCGGAACGACCTCGGGATGCTCGCCCGCTTCCACTACGCCTGCCAGTCCGACTGGAGCGTGCTGCCCTACAGCATCCGCTGCATCAACGCGCTCACTCTCTTCATTCCGCCCGAGTCACTCTGCTACTACCACAACCACCTCCAGCACGCCCACCAGGTCGGCGACCTCGACACGCACCTGCGCGTCACGCTCTTCGCGGTGCCGGTCTTCGTGGGCTTCGGCTCGCAAGCGGCGGATCGGTCCACCGAGTATTTCGAAAAAGCCCGCCGCTACATCGGCCTGCACAAGGGCTTCTGCCGGCCGGTGCTCGCGGGGCATCCGGTCGTCCATCACCACACTCCGGACATCGGCCTTTCGGCGCCGGCCGAGTGGTGCGTGCTGGAGTACGCGTGCCCCGACCGCAGCCGCGGCTATGCGGGCGTGTTCAAACTCCGGAATGGATCCGGGGAATACCGCCTCCGTCTGCGCGGCGTGGATGCCGGCGCCGACTACGAGGTGACGCTCGACAGCGCCGCGCAGACCTTCCGCATGTCCGGGCGCGAGCTGGCTCTCACCGGCCTGCCGATCGCACTGGACAGCGCGCTCACCAGCGAACTGGTGATGTACGAGCGCAAGGCGAGCCGCTCATGAATTCCCGCGAACGAGTACGGACGGCGCTGAACCATCAGGAGCCCGACCGCGTGCCGATCGACCTTGGCGGCACGGCGGTTTCGTCCATCGCGATCCCGACCTATGCCGCCTTGCGCGCGCATCTTGGCCTGCCATCCCGGGAAATCCGCGTGCTGGAAACGGTGCAGCAGATCGCCGTCGTGGACGACGACGCCATGGATGCCCTGGGCGTGGACGTGATCCCGGTCTCCGCCAATCCGCCGGACGCCCCGCCGCCGGTGTTCGAGACGACGGCGGACGGAACCGTGGCGTTCAAGGACGACTTCGGCGCCACGCTCAAGCGCCCGCCGGGCTGCCACTACTTCGACTGGCGGGAGTTCCCCCTGCCGGATCCGTCCCTCGCGGCGCTGGCGCGGATGCCCTGGCCCGATCCGGCCAACCCGGGCCGCTACCGCGGGCTCCGCCGCCGCGTGCAGGCCCTGCGCGCCGGCACGGACAAGGCCCTCTTCGGGATGGCCCCCTGCGGCCATGACCTCTTCAACCAGATCTTCCGGGTGCGCGGCATGGAGAACGGGCTCATGGACTTGGTCGCCGAGCCGGACTTCGCCGAGGCGTTTTTCGACCGGCTGACCGACACGATCTGCGAGGCGCAACGGTGCTTCCTGACGGAGGTGGGCGATCTGATCGACATCCACTTCGCGGCGGACGACCTCGCCGGCCAGTCCGGCCCGCTGGTCGCGCCTGACCTATGGCGGCGCATGATCAAGCCGCGCCAAGCGAAGATCATTCAAGCCATCAAGGCGCATACGAAAGCGCCGCTGTTCTACCACTCCTGCGGCGCGGTCACGCCGTTCCTCGACGACCTGATCGAGATCGGCGTGGACATCCTCAATCCGGTGCAGGTCTCGGCCGTCGGCATGGACACCGCGGCACTGAAGAAGCGCTACGGGAAACGGCTTTCGTTCTGGGGCGGCGGGTGCGACACGCAGCAGGTGCTGCCCTACGGCACCCCGGCCGAGGTCCGCGCCGAGGTGCGGCGCCGCATCCGCGACCTCGCGCCCGGCGGTGGGTTCGTGTTCAACCCGGTGCACAACATCCAACCAGGCGTGCCGGCGGAAAACGTCGTGGCGATGTTCGAGGCGGCGCAGAAGTACGGGCAGTACCCCATACAGAAGGGAGTCCCGCCATAACGTTCGCCAAGAAGACAGAATGAATTACCGCAAAGAGATGAATACGGAATTCAAGTTTCTTGAGGTTGGCCCACTTGCTGACGGCGACCTGCGGGTTGTTCTGTCAAAGACAACGCCAGCAGATCCGGTCAAGAAGTACGTTCCTGGATACGAATTCGAAATGCGGGAGGGCAGCAACGAGGTCCGAGCGGGAACCATCCGGTTGCGGATTGGCCGCACCCGGCCGTTGCTGGGGTGGTGCGGTCACATTGGATACCATGTTGACGAGAAGTCCCGGGGCAAGCGTTACGCTGCCCGGAGTTGTCGGCTTGTTTTCCCGATTGCGTTCGCTCACGGCCTCAGGACAATCTGGATCACTTGCGATCCAAAGAACATCGCGTCACGGCGGACTTGTGAACTTGCGGGGGGACAGTACGTGAATACGGTCACGGTGCCCAGAGGGACGGAAGCCTACGCGCAAGGAAGGCGGCGCGTCCGGCGGTACCGGTTTGATCTGAAGAAGATGATGTCGAAGCCGTCCGAGGGTACGCGCTGACGCGCGCCCCTCACCGGCGGCGGACATGAGGAGAAGACGATGGCGAACTACAAGATCAAAAGCGAGGTCGTGAAAATCTTGGCGAACCGATTCAACTGCTCAAAGATTGGCGACACATTCGTGCTTGGCCCTCGCACCCCTGCCGGAATGTGCGCACGGGCATTTTCGGCGGTCTATCCAGCATCGTTGGCCATGCGCTTCGCCGAGAAGATATCTTGGGAGGCAGCCGACGGCAGTGTCGAGATCACATGCCCTGACCAGGATGTGGTCTACCGCATGACTCGAATCAAGGAAGAATGAAGGACGGTTAGAACCACGGCCTGCTGGGTACGTCGGTTCGCGCCGCCCCAAAGGCCGAACGTTCGGCGAAAGAGCTGTAACGAGACCAGTCTGATATTGGAGGGGGCCTTATGAAAAGACCGACCGCATGCTGCTATGCGCCGCCTGGCGAGTATGTGAAGGATCACACGCTGTCGATTCGCATCACGCAGCCCAGCGTCATGGCGTAGCGAACAGGACCGCGCAGAAGCATGATCCAAGGGAGTAAGAGCAACATGGTGGTTTCGGCCGATCCGGCCGCAACCGAGACGCCGCTGTTCACCGGCAAGCCGCCAACTGCTGCCGTGTCTGGGGGACAACCGGAGCAGAGGAGCAACAGCATGAATGCGAACCTGTTCGATCTCTCGGGGAAGGTGGCCGTGGTAACCGGTGCGGGCCGCGGCCTCGGCAAGGCCGCTGCCATCGGGCTGGCCGGCTTCGGTGCCGAAGTGGTGGCGGTCGACCTGGACGCCGGGAACTGCGCCGAGACGAAAGCGCAGGTCGAAAAGCTCGGAATGCGCTGCGACGCCTACGGCTGCGATGTGTCCGATTACGAGGCGGTCCGGCGGATTGTGGCGGCGGTCGCCGCCGACTTCGGCCGGATCGATATCCTCGTCAACATCGCCGGCATCACGGCCCGCATTCCAACCGTGGACATTCCGCCCGAGAAGGTACGGCAGTTGACCGAGGTGAACTACTACGGCACCTTCTGGATGTGCAAGGAGATCGGCAAGGTCATGCTGGCGCAGGGGAGCGGCAGCATCGTGAACATGTCGGCGCTCGGCGGCGGCCTCCTCGGCACCGGCCGCGGCAACGCCGCCTACAGCTCGACCAAAGGAGCCATCGCCGCGCTCACCAAGGAGCTCGCCTGCGAATGGGGTGCGCAGGGAATCCGCGTCAACGCCGTCGCCCCCTGCTGGTTCCAGACCGACATGAACGCCACCAGCATCTTCGCCAACAAGGCCTTCATGGACCAGGTGATGACGAAGCTGCCCATGAAACGCATCGGCCAGCCCTCGGAACTAGTCGGCCCGATTGTCTTCTTGGCGAGCGAGGCCTCATCCATGATCACCGGCCTCATTCTGCCGGTGGACGGCGGCGCGCATTCGACCTGCCCGATCGAATGGAGGGACGCATGAGCGGCGAATTGCCCGACAAACTGATCGTCCGCCACGAGGCATTCCTGAACCTGGCACCGGTCGAGCGGCCGCTGCTGGGGTTCTGGATGGGCGGCTATTACCCGGCCGAACAGTTCCCCTCCGGCACCGCCGGTTGGCGCGACGGCCAGGAACTGCGTCCGGAGGACATCTTCTTCGCCCCCTTCGCCACCGACTACGAGAACCTGTTCCGGCTGCACGGGGAGGCCGACGACGACTTCTTCTACGTCGGCTCCGCCTACTGGGGCGTCCCGTGGCTGGAGGCCATTTTGGGTTGTCCGGTCTTCGCCGCCAACGCCAATTGCCGCGCCGAAGCGTGCCTGACGGAGTTGATTGAGCTTCTGCCCCTAGATCTGGCGGAAAGTAAATGGTTTCAGGCTCTCCGACGTTTCACCGTGGATCTGGCCGCTTTCGCGGCGGGCCGTTTTCCGGTCTGCCCGCCGCTCCTGCGCGGCCCCGGCGACTGCGCCGCCGCGATGCTCGGCGGCATGCCGTTCGCCATGGGCTTTCATGATGATCCGGAGCGAATGCGGATGCTCTTGGAGCAGATTTCCCACACCCGCCTGTCGGTGATCCAGGCGCTTCAACAAGTCATCCCTCCCTGGTGCGGAACCCACGCCGCCGGTGGCTATCCGAGCAAACTGTGGTGCCGGCGCCCGGTCGCCTACTGTCAGGAGGACAGCGCCGCACTGCTGAGCCCCGACCTCTTCCGGCGGTTCCTCCTGCCGCCGCACCGAGAACAATGCCGGGCCGCGGAGGTGAACTTCATCCATCTGCATTCAAGCTGTCTCTATCCGGTTGACATCCTGCTGGAGGATCGCGGCTACGCTGTCCTGGAGATCAACATCGATCACCCCGGAGGCTCATCGCCGTCACTCTCGGAGCTGCTGCCCTCGCTGAGGCGGATTCAGGCGGCGCGCATGCCGCTGTTGTTGTGGGGCGAGTTGACGTCCGACGAGTGGAGAGCCCTGCGCCGGGGGCTGTCGCCCGTCGGCCTCAGTCTGCAACCCATCGTCCGACACAAGGACGACATTCCGGCACTGCTGGAGGCACTGCGATGACAACCCAACGACTCACCGAAGAAATCGCCGAATGCCGGGTGCCGGCGCGCGCCGTGCGCCTGTGGTGGCTGGGCCAGGCCGGCTTTGCGTTCAAGACGCACGCGGGTAAGGTCGTCTACCTCGATCCGTATCTGAGCGATGCCGTCGAGCGGCTGCACGGGTTCAAGCGGCTCTCGCTGTCGCCGATCGCCCCGGAGGAGGCGCGCGCCGACCTGGTGGTCATCAGCCACGAGCACACGGACCATCTCGATCCCGACACGCTGCCGCATCTCGCCCGCAACAACCCCGCCTGCCGGTTCGCGGCCCCCTCGGGCTGCGCCGACGGGCTCAAGCAGGCCGGCATTGGCGCCAGGAACTGGATAAAGCTGGCACCCGGAAAGAAGCACCATCTTGGCGGCGTGTGCGTTCACGCCGTGCCCGCCGACCACGGCGATTTCTCGGCGACGGCCACCTCGCTCCTGCTGGATTTCGACGGCGTTCACGTCCTCTACACCGGCGACACCTCGTGGCGGCCGGAGTCGATCAAGCCGCTCGCGAGTCTCGGCGTGGATGTCCTGCTGCCTTGCATCAACGGCGTGTTCGGCAACATGAACCACCTCGACGCGGCCATGATGACGAAGCAGGTGGCGCCGCGGATCGCGATTCCCTGCCATTTCTGGACGTTCGCCGAGCAGGGCGGCGGGGACCCCGGCGGCTTCATCCAGGCCTGTGCCAGTCTCATCCCCGCCACGCAAGCACTGCTGCTGCGGCCGGGCGAGGGGTTCACCGTGAGCCAATCGACCAGGAAGGGGAAAGCACACTGATGAACGGCCGTGCACGCTATCATGCAACGGCCGGCTTCCGGCCGGCGGACCGGGCGTTCCTGCTGCCGCCGTGGCCTTGGGGCGAAACCATGCGGCGTTGGCAGCGGGAAGGTCTTGCCGGGAACACCGACCTGGCGCGCCATTTTCGGACGGACCGCGAAGCCGGTTTCCCGCTGGCGATGCAAGGCCCCTATGGCCCGCACCTGTGGCCGGCGCTGGAGCGGCAGGTGATTTCGGAATCGGATCAGTTCCGGGTGGTGAGGGATGAGGAGGGCAACACGGTGCGCCTCTTTAAGAACGACCCCGGACAATCCATGCCCGAGTGGGTCGAGTATCCGATGAAGGACAGGACGGATTGGGAGACCATCATCAAGCCCAGGCTCGATGCCCGGATTCCCGGCCGCCATCCGGTCGGCGCGGACCTCGACGCGCTTCTTGACGGGTACAAGAAGCGCGACGATCCGCTCGGCCTCTGGTGCGGATCGCTCTACGGCTGGCCGCGGAGCTTCATGGGCGTGGAGCGTATCTCCGTGATCTTCTATGACGACCCGGGCCTTGTCCACGAGATGTGCGAGCATATCGCGGATTTTGCCGTGGAGATCCTGACGCCGCTCCTGAGCCGGATCGAGTTCGACTTCGCCTACATCTGGGAGGACATGGCCGGCAAGGCGGGGCCCCTGTGCTCGCCCGCAACCTACCGCGAGTTCTGCCTCGGGCCGCTCTCCCGCATAGCGGCCCTGCTCCACAAGCACGGGGTCCATCACATCATCATCGACAGCGACGGCAACAACGACGTCCTGATTCCGTTGTGGCTGGAAGCCGGTGTCACGGGGCTCCGCCCGTTTGAAGTCGCCGCCGGCTGTGACGCGGTTGCCATCCGGCGGAAATACGGGAAGAACCTGATCATTCAGGGCGCGATCGACAAACGGGCGCTGGCACAGGGTCGGGAGGCGATCGAGCGCGAGGTGCTCGCGAAAGTGCCCTGGCTCTGTCTGCAGGGCGGCTACTTCCCGCAAGTGGATCACCTGGTCCCGCCCGACGTCTCCCTGGAGAACTACACGTACTACTCACAGTTGCTCCGCGCGGTGGCGGAAGAACCTGAACGATACCTGCATGAGGCAAAACGGAAAGGGTACTTTCATGATGTTTGATATCCGGAACCGCGTGGCGATGGTGACCGGCGCGCGGCGCGGTCTGGGTCTGGCGATGGCGACCGGACTCGCGCAGGCCGGCGCGAAGCTGGTCGCCGTCGGCACCCAGTCCGACTGCCGCGAGCTGCGCCGCGCTATCGAGCAGGCCGACGGCGAACTGCTCTATCTCCAGGCCGACCTTGCCGAGCGTCGGAAACGGGCCGACCTGGTGAACAAGGCGGTGGACAAGTTCGGGCGGCTCGACATCCTCGTCAACTGCGCCGGCATCCAGCACCGCCAGCCGGCCCTGGAGTTCGATCTGGCGGCGTGGGACCGGATTGTCTCCCTGATGCTCACTGGCGTCTTCGAGCTCTCCCAGCAGGCGGCGCGCGTCATGGACAAGCAGGGCGGCGGCAAGATCATCAACATCGCCTCGCTCGCCAGCTTCCAGGGCGGCTGGACGGTCCCGGCCTATGCGGCGGCCAAGCACGGCGTGGCGGGGCTGACCAAGGCCCTGGCCAACGAGTGGGCGGCAAAGAACATCCACGTCAACGCGATCGCGCCCGGCTATTTCGACACCGACATGTGCGCGGCCATCAAGGCCGATCCCGTGCGCGAGCCCAAGATCCGTGACCGGATCCCCGCCGGCCGCTGGGGCCGGCCGGACGACCTGATAGGCCCGTTGCTCTTTCTCGCGAGCGACGCGAGCAACTATGTGGACGGCCACATCCTCGTCGTGGACGGCGGTTGGATGGGGCGCTGAGGCGGATGGGGTAAGGGTTCAGAAGGAAGTGTTTCGACCGGAACTCCGGAAGGTCGTAGAGGGGAGTATTGGACATGAACCGTTTGACGAACAAGACGATTGTGGTGACCGCAGGATACGGCGACATTGGCCGGGCAACCTGCCGGCGGTTCTGCGAAGAGGGCGCGGCCGTGCTAATGACCGGGCGCAAGCCCGGGGCGGAGGGAGAGATGATTGCCAGGGCCGCGCAGGACGAGGCGCACGGGCGGGAACGGCAGCGCCTGACCGACCTGGGCGTGCCGAATCCGAAGACCAGCGGCAGCATCGAGTACCTCGTCTGCGACAGCGCGCGACGTGAGTCGATCGATGTCATGCTGGCGGAGGTTGTGCGCCGGCATGGACGGATAGACGTGGTCATCGGCAACGCGGCCCTGGTTTACAACGAACCGTTCCTGGAACTGGACGCCCGCCACTGGCAGGAGACGCTGGACCTCAACCTCACCGGCCAGTTCCACCTCGGCCAGGCCGCCGCCCGAATCATGGTCGCACAGCCGCCCGTCAAAACACCCGGTTGCGAGCGCGGCGTGCGCGGGAAGATCCTGTTTAACGGCTCGTGGGTCGGCGATATGCCGTGGGCCGAAGGGTGCAGTTATGCCGTGGCCAAGGCCGGCCTGAAGACCATGGTGAAAGCCATGGCCAACGAGCTTGCCGTTCACGGAATCCGGGTCAACGTAATGGCGCCCGGCATCGTGATGGCGGGGCTGTCGAAGCAGTGCTACGAGACCGATCCCCATTTCGCCCCGCGGACGCAGTCGGTGATCCCGCTGCGGGAATTCGGGACGGTCGACCAGTGCGCCGACGCCTTCCTGTTCCTGGCGAGCGACGAATCCGACTACATCACCGGTGCCACCCTGCTCGTGGACGGCGGCGCGAGCATTCCGAGGCGAGACTGAGCGCGAGGATTCCCCATGACATTCAGCTATGTGCTCCCGGATCCGGCGTCGTATCGGGACCGGGGCGAGTTCGCCGCGGACGTGACCGCCGTGAAGCAGGTCGGTTATGACGCCGTCGAGTTGCAGATCGCTGACCCGCGAGCGTTTGACCGCCCCGGGGTTGCGGCGGTGCTTGGCCGCGCCGGGCTGCCGCTTTGCGCCTTCCAGACCGGGGCGTCCTACGCCACACACGGAAATTGCCTGTGCACAGCGGACGCGGCGGTGCGGCGGCGGACCACGGAACTGCTCAGGCGGTTTGCCGACCTCGCCGCCGAGTGGAAGGCGGTCATGGTGGTCGGGTCGCTCCAGGGACGGCTGAAGGATGAGCCGGACCGCGTGGCAGGATCCGCACGCATCGCCGATGCCTTGCGCGAGGTCGGCGAGCACGCCACCGGGACCGGCGCGGTCATCGCCTTCGAACCGGTGAACCACGGCGAGGTGGGATTCAACAACACCATCGCCGAGGCTGCGGAACTGGTGCGGCGGCTGAATCTGCCCGGCGTGCGGTTGATGGCGGACACGTTTCACATGAACATCGAGGAGCGCGACATGCGGGCCCCGTTGGCCGGCATCCGGGACCTCCTCGCGCACGTGCATCTCTCTGAGACCAATCGTGGCGTTCTCGGCGAAGGCCACTGGGATACAGCGGGTTTCCTCGGCGAACTGCGACGCCTCCGTTTCTCCGGGTTCTGCTCCGTGGGCGTCTACAACAGCCGGCGCGCCCGGAGGGAATGCATCGATCTGTGCAGGACCGCCTTGACGGCCTGATACGTCCCGACGGATACGGTGTCGACGCGGCATGACCCACACGCTGCCACCATGCAGCACCACGTCCGAACCCCTGCGGTTCAGCCGCAACGTCAGCGTTCCCGGAGCATGGCCGTCTGGGCGCTACGCACGGCCTGCCTGCGCCCAGCAGTCCGACAGGGCGATGCCGCCTATGGGGCTTCAGGCTGATGGTGGGGGAATGAGGCAGGTCGTAGGATCTCCAATACCTGCGGCAGAAGGTGTTCGTTGCAGGCCACGCCTTCCTTCGACGCGACGGTCGCACGCCCAGACCAATCTGTGAACCGGCCGCCGGCCTCCTCCAATACCGGGAGCACCGCGGCGGCGTCCCAGATGCTCATGACCGGGTCAAGCATAAGGTCCGCCCGTCCGGTGGCCACCAGAAGGTAGCCGTAGCAATCCCCCCACGTACGCGTCACCCGACATCTCCGCGCGAGCGCATCGAACACGCTTCCGGCGCGGCGCGGTTCGAACGTGGCGATCTCGGAGGTAACGAACACGGCCGCGGAGAGATCCGCGCAAGCGGACACGTGTGCGCGCGTTGGTTCTTTCCCGCGGCGGCAGTACCATGCGCCCTCGCCCATGCAGGCATGGACCGACTCGCCAAGCACAGGGATTTCGATGACGCCCGCAACGCTCGCCTCGTCGCGCTGCAACCCGACCAGCGTGCCGTACAGCGGGACACCGCAGACAAACGACCGCGTGCCGTCGATCGGGTCAAGAATCCAGCGAAAGGCGTTCGTGCCGGCGCGCACGCCGTACTCCTCCCCGATGATTCCGTCATCAGGAAAGGCTTCGGCGATCCGGGCGCGCAGGTACTGCTCCGCCTCGCGGTCCGCTATCGTGACTGGCGTGTCGTCTGCCTTCCGATCAACGGCCAAACGCGGTTGCTGGAAATGCGGCAGCGTACATCTGCCGGCCTCGGCCGCAATCTGGCAGGCAAACCGGTATCGCATCAGTAGCGCATCGTCCGCACACATGACAGAAACCATGCGGCAAATGGCGCAATGGGTCAACAAGGAATCGACAATGATTGGCACTGGATGTGATTGGCACTGGATGGTGCATGGGCACTTGGGCTATTGTTCGCTTGTATGACTACGCGACCATTTCCTCTTGAAACGCCAACCCTCGGCGACGGGTCCTGTCGCTCTTCGCGGCGGCACATGGCCTTCGCGGCTACTTGCGCGGCGATGCTGGTGTTCGCGGTTTCCGCAGCCATCCTGCCAGCTGCACTGCTACGGGCGGCAGACGATCTGCACGTGTCGGCCGGCACCCTCTTGCAGGTCGTCGCCACGCAGTTTGGCGCCTTCTTCCTGAGCACGCTGATCGGCGGCTTGCTCAGCGACCGCTTCGGCAAGCATGCGGTGTTGCAGGGCGGATGTATCCTGATGGTTGCAGGCTCCCTGCTCTGGACGGTTGTGCACCGTTTGCCTGTGGCGCACGGCGCCGCTGCGTTGCTGGGCGCTGGCGGCGGCATTCTGGAAAGTGTGGGCTCGTCCCTGCTGGCCGATCTCTACCCCCTCCGCCGCAAACTGGTGCTCAACCTCTCACAGGTCGCCTACTGTGTGGGCGCCGCCGCGGGACCGGCGGCCATGGCCGGGCTCCTGCCGCAGGGCATCTCCTGGCGCCTATGCTTTGCGGCCGAAGCCGCGCTCGGCGCCCTGCTGCTGGCGCTCTACCGCATCTCTCCGGCTCTGCCCCCCACGGTGTCATCTGCGACCGGCATCGGCGAGCTGACGCGTCCTTTGCGCGACCCATCCGTGTTGCTGCTGGCTTTGGGGCTCTTCGGCTACGTGCTCGCAGAATCGAGCATGGGCGTGGGGGTCAATGCCTACCTTCAGCTGCAGCACCATGCTCCGGAGCGCTGGGCGATTCTCGGCATCACCCTGGTCTGGAGCGGCATGCTGGCTGGGCGGCTGATCTGTGCGGCGTTGCCAGAACGCCTACCGACCGACCGCCTGATCTGCAGACTGTCCATCGTTGGCGCTCTTTCGCTCGCCGCGCAGGGACTGGCGCCGGACTGGCGCGTTAGCCTTGCGCTCTTTGGATTGAGCGGGCTCGTCTTCTCCGGCATCTGGCCTCTGATGGTAGCGTTGTGCGCGGCACGCAAACCGGACCGGAACGGCAGCACGGTAGGCATCGTGGTTGCAGGCGGATCGCTGGGCGTGATCGTCGCGCCCATGATCGTGTCGGCGCTGATGCAAAACGGCCATGCACTCTACCTCTTCCCGCTGCTCGCATTGGCGTTGCTGGGGACTGCAGTTGCGGTGTTACTCAACCCAACGCCCGATTCATGTGCGCGATCTTGGCGCGGGTAAGCGCCGCGACTCCTGCCGCTGTAACGGGCCAGCGAGTTTCGGCATGGGATTGGCCGCGGACGAAACTGTCGGCGACGAGCGAACAGGACCACATCGACGTGTCGTGGGGGACCTGAGGCGAACGAAGTCGGTGTCAGGAGTCGGAAAGGGCGTGAGCGGCACGAGGAAAAGGAGTTCTTGGCAGATCGCGGGCGGGGGCATGTAGCAGGAGGGGGCTTCAGGCAGCCAGCCGAAGTCCCACGATCGGCAAGTGGCCGAGATCATTCCAGTGCGACACGAGGAGGTGGAGTGTTACGCCGTGCGGTCCGCGTGTCTCTAACGCGGACGCAGTTGCGCGACGGCGCCGTTTGACTCCTGCGGCGTTCCACCGTGCAGGGCCTGATGCGGCCGGTGGGCTAGCATCGAAAAGAATGGAGGGACCGGACGGGCTGACGTTGTCGTCTCCTGTCGTAAACTGTCGCAACCTGTCGCCCCGAAGCGCTAAAGGTGTCAATTCCGGGCCTCAAAGGTGCCAATGGGCGAATTCATTGGGTAAATCTGGCAGTTTGTCAGCCTGTAAATCTGTCGGCAAACGCCTTCCAAGGTTCGAATCCTTGTCCCACCACCATCTTACTTAAGGCCCTGTGACCGTTGAGGTTATGGGGCTTTTGCTTTCTCCTGCAACGAGTTATGACTGCTCTGCGACGACGAAGGAGTCTGCTGGAACCCTTCTGGTTGTCGTAAGGTGTCATCCCCTGTCGTAGCCTGTCATAAGGGCTTATCGGTGCCAATGGCACCGATAAGAAGCGGGATTCACAGGCGTGCCGGCAGAGTATCTGTCTGCCCCGATTCAACTGTTGGCGAGCGACGGCAGTCGTCCGTTCGGACGAGGGTCTACGGGGAGGGGACGGTCCCCGAGGAGTACGCCACGGTCAGACGTTCCGGTCAGGACGCTTTGTCGACATCCTTGATCTTCTTCTCTACGGCCGCCAGCAGCCGTTCGAGGTCGGCTTTGCTCATGCCGTTGAGGTCGGCGGCTGGATCGCTGGACTGCTGGGCGGCTTGACTTCCGCCGTTGCCATTCCCTGTGGCCGCCGCGCCGTTGGTCACGCTGAGGGACGACCGCTTCGCCATGGCAGCACGGAGATGGTCCTCGCCGATGTGGCTGTAGACTCGTTCCATCGCGGGGCTGCCCCAGCCAACCACCGCCCTGACGGTAGCCTGATCGATACCTACCTCCTCCGAGGTCGTAACCCAGGTATGTCGGAACGAATGAAACCCAACCTCGACCACGGCCCGTTTGCCGGTGCCCTTGCCGGTTCCGACCTTGTGCGTCCGGATGCCGGCCTGTTTCAGCACGCGCACAAACGCCTCGGTCGCATCGGAAGCTCCGTTGCGGCCATGCTGCAGGTACTGCTCAGCAGCAAGTGGGCACACGAATCCGGCCGCGTCCTCGCGTGGCAGGTTCATCAGGTGCTCGCGTAGCTCGGTCGTGAGCGGGATGATGACCGGGCGGTTCGGATGGCGGCGCTTGGTCTTGCCGGGCACGCGCACGACCACGCTCTTGCCGATGTCAACCTCGGTCCAGAGCAGCGTGGCGCAATCGCCGAAGCGCAGGCCTGTGTGGTAAGCCGTCAGGCACAGCGTTCGGGTCTCCTTGGCAAATGCGATCTCATTGACATCAAGGCGCTTTACGACTTCGCCGCCGTCATCCAGCTTCACGACCTCTTCGCCAGCCGCCATGCGGTTGAGGATGGTGAAAATGGTCGCCACCTCTTGAGCCGTGAATGACCGTCGTCCTTCGCCGTTCGGCTTCTTGCGCTGGATGCCGGCCCACGGATTGTCGCGGGCGTCCAGTTCGTCCAGCAGGACCCGGAATACAAGCCGGAACAGGTTGATGTACTTGTTGAAGGTGGCCGCGCCCACCTTCTCGGCCAGATCGCCTGCGAACTCCCGAGCCACCGCCTTGGTGAAGGTGCGGATGGTCTTCGGGCCACGATGCCGACGGACCCATGTGACCAGACGGCCGAACTGCAGGGCGTATTGGAGCAGCGTGGACTCACCCGTGTCGGGCTTGGTGACGCTCCGCAGGTAGCGGGACCAGGCCTCGGAAATCGGAATGTCATTGGGCGCATCGCTGGCCGGGGCCGGCTCGTTGTCAGAGCCGAACTTCTGGGCATGGGTGCCGTCGATGATCGCGGCCCTCACCAGCGTCATCTGCCTGGCGAACAAGGTCCGGGCCTCGCGCTCGTTTCCGGTGTGAAGCGAAACCTGAAAGGGCTTGTTCTTGTACTTCCATTGGCAGTACCAGTTGTGGCCGCGCAAGCGCAGGTGCCCCTCTGTTATCCGCTGTCGCATGTCAGTTGGTGGTTCCCGATGAAGAATCTGGTTCACATTCTGCCGGAGGAGTGCCGCCTAGGGGAGGGGGCCGTGGGCTGGAGCATCCTGGCTTCCTGGGCAGCGCTGCTGGCGGGTCTCCGATGGCGCTGGCAGGGATGCGCCTGCAGCCGCTGATGCGACGTGAAGGCAGGCTGCCGCGCCGAATGAGGCGCTGAACCGACCGGAGCGACATCGACATCGATTCAGCGGCCTGGTTCGGCGTCAACCATCTGCTGGCCGGGGCGGAAGGCTGCTCGGGCCGTTCGAGCACAAGCGCCGGGCCTCGGCAGACGGCAAGGATAAGCTGTCGGTCGGCGTCAACGATGGTGTCGTCGCTGTCGAGCGTCAGCTTGATCATGCTGTATGTCGTGGGCTTCACCGTGTCGGCCCTCCTACAGATGTTGGCGTCGGTGCAACCGCAAAGAGGTCGCCGGGCCAGGCCAGCGCGGCGGCATCTCGGAACTCTGTGGCGGTCTTTGTCATCTGCGTGTCAGACGTCCTGGTTCACGGTCTCGCAGTCCATGGCCTGCTGCTTGTCGGTCTTGGTTGCCGCCGCCCGACGCTCCTCCATCAGCCGGTGGACATAAGCCAGCCACGGGAGCACGGGCGCCCGTAAGCTCAATGGCACGTCATACTCCCAGTCGATGTAGGAAAGAAATGCCACATGCTTCACGGACTCGCAGCGGTAGAGCGCGGCCACTTCGCTGCCATGCTCGACGACAAGCGCGACGCGGTCCTCGCGGGCCGACAGGAAGTCGCCCACGGTCTGACCTTCAGATGCCGACGGCCAGACGTGCTTCGCGGCCTCCAGTTCGGCCGGGGTCGGCCCGACCATGTTGTCGCCATCTTGGCCGGCACGACGCATGTGGATCGAGTCGATGCTTCCGTCAGGCGGATGCGGCGGATCGTCAGGATCAGGCCACGACTCGTCACGCCGCAGTTCGTAGTCGAGGAACACATCTGACTTCCCGCCAAGGGACTTCAGGGCCATCGTCACGTGCTTGCCGCTGATCTCCATGCCATCAAAATCGATGATGCCGTCTTGCACCGCCAGCAGCGCGTAGTCAAACGGACAGCCGTACCCGCCGCTGTGCCAGTCTTTCCATACAAGGAGGAAGACCAGTTGCGGGTAGAGCCGGCTGACGTTGACCACGAAGTTGTGCGCGCAGAAATTGCAGGTCGTAAACCAGTAGGTCAGGCATTCGTCTGACAGCGTGGAGTTGTCGGTCTGGGGGGCCGCGCATCCCCAGTTCTCTGCCTGCCAGTCCCACAACGGCTTTGTCGATACCGCAGCTTCGCACCGCAGATCCGTGGGAGGCGGAAGCAGCGAGAAGAAGCTCAGAGGCCCCTCAGAGTGCCCACCCCACGAGTTGCGCGCCTGCTCGCCTTCCCTGGGCAGGGCATCGCTTTGGAACCGGCGCAACTGCGCCTGGTCCCCGCGGATCTTCAAGTAGTTCCTTGTCCTAACCCGAAGTTCCTACGGCTTTCCCACGCTCTGGCATGCTCAACCCATTGATG
>CAYQJG010000091.1:0-18149 GCA_964417715.1 uncultured Lentisphaerales bacterium
TCGGCAAGATGGATATGCTCACGACCGGCACCGTCTGGGCCAACGTGCAGAACAAACATGCGGCGCCCGGCATCTGCACGCTATCCGGCGCCTCGCTGCTGAAACTGTGGCGCGCCACCGGCGAGACCGTGTGGCTGGACCTTATCCGCGATATCGCCCGTTGCCTGCCGCAATATGTTTCGCGCGCGGATCGACCCATCCCGGACACGCGCACGCCCAAACGCTGGAAAGTCATGCGTCCCGGCTGGGTCAACGAACGCGTCAACCTCAGCGACTGGGAGGTTCGCGGCGAACCATGGGAGGAGATCGGGGTAGGGGAGATCTTTGGCGGTTCGACCTGGAGCGAACCGGCCATCCTTAACACCGTCGCCGAGGTTCCAGGCATCCACCTAGACACCGACACGCTTGAACTCACCGTGTTCGACCACGTCCACGTGCAGGTGTTCCATGCCGACACACACACCATCACGCTGCGCGTCACCAACAGCACGCCCTTCGCGGCGTCGCCCGTGCTGTTGGCCGAAGGCGCGGTCGAACGCCGCACACGCTGGCTGGGTATCAACCCCTTGGCCGGCCTCCCGACTATCGCCGTGCCGCCACTGTCCACGGTCGACTACCGCGTGTACCGCGAGACCCCGACCCGCATGATGCCAATGTGAAACGTTCGGCAAAGGCGCGGTCGCCAAGGATGGAGTCGTCACCGTCTCGGCCGATGCGCCTGTTTTCCGTGGTTGAACTGAACCGCTAACCCGGATGTGGTGCAGGTCATTGACCAAGGACTTGCCTGGCTTCGTCCATAATTGGGTGTTCAAATGCGCTGGCGTAGGTATCCAGGACGGCGGCTTTGAGGCGGAGTTGACGTCCGGTTTCGCGCCAGCCGGAAACCACCGTGAAGACCTCGCGGAGAATGTCCTTCGATGCCCCGGGGTTGAGGCCAAAACGCGGCGCGGCAGCCAGAGCGCCGGCAATGCCCGGTTCTTCCTGATCTTCCGAAAGGGAATGCGATCACGGCCAGCGCGATCGAACCGGGTGATGACCGCGACCCCGGAGCCACCAGCGGATACGAGGCGGTGTTCCGCGACCTGAATGCCTGCCTGGGCGGCAAGTGTCAGCGCGAGGATCTCGCCCGCCGCGATATCGCGCGTATCGTCAGGCTTGGGGAACTTCGCGATGGCGAGCCGGGCATCCGCCAGGCTGACGGCGGCCTTGGGGCGCGCACCACCGAGCGGTGAGCCGGCGCCCAGGAGAAAACGCAAGTCCTGCGCGGTTTCGGTTGACCCAGCCACGCGATATGGACTTCAACATTCATGAGCGGGGGCGACGGATGCGTTGCGGCAGGCGGCGTTCGTCAAGCTCGAGCGCCAGTTCGTCTCTTTCGGGGGCCGCGAGATCGGCCAAGCGGTCATGAAGACCGAGGACGAAGATCGCGGTCGCCAGCGTACCGATGGCCACCGTCGGTTCACCCCGTTCCAGCCGCCAGAGTGTGTCGCGGCTGACAAAGAGGCGCGCCGCCATGTCGCGTGTGGAGAGCGCCCGTTTGCGCCGTGCCAGTGCGAGATCGCGGCCCAACTTCCGGAGGGCCTGAACGGCAGGCAGGGGAATGGAGGGTGTTGTTGCCATGGCTGTAATGTCCGATATTGCGGATATAAAGTCAAGGACCGTCTTATATGTCGGACGCTAACGGGTGCGATTTCACTTCGTTGCATCGCACCGAGAATTCAGAAGTCAGCAGTCAGAATTCAGAACTTGCTGTTCGTGTCCTCAAGGCCGGAGACACATAAATCTTCCGAGAAAGCGACATAACGCCTTGGAGTTCAGCTTCTGACTCCTGGATTCTGACTCCTGTGCGAGTTCAACGAAGTTGAATCGCACCACCACGCCAAATAGCACTTGCAGTCCTTATGCAACCGGTGTAATGTTCCGCTCATGAACGCAACGCTTCAGATCGTGGCGGACCGGGCGGGGGTCAGTAAACCGACGGCCAGCCACATCCTCAGCCCCACGAGTCGCCGGGCGGGGTTGTTCAACCCGCAGACGCGCGAACGGGTGGAGCGTGTGGCGCGCGAACTCGGTTACCGGCCCAATACCGCGGCACGCGCCATCACGAGGAAGCGGTTCGATACCGTCTCGCTGGTTCTCGGCAACAGTCGGGCTTGGTCGAGTCTGCTCTCCGAGAAGTTGCTGGAGGCGGCGAGTCAGGCCCTGGCCCAACACGGCCTCCGGCTCAATGTCGCGTATATCAGCGACGAGAAACTGACCGACCCCGGCTTCGTACCGAAGGTTCTGTCCGAATTGTGCAGCGACGGCCTGCTGATCAACTACAACGCTGGCGTGCCGAAACGGCTCGAAGAACTCGTTGCCCGGAATCGCATTCCCTCGGTCTGGATCAATTCCAAGCACGCGGCCAACTGCGTGTATCCGGACGAGCAGGCCGCTGCCTGTGACGCCACGCGCCGCCTGCTCGCCCTCGGCCACCGGCGCATTGTCTTCTCGCTCTTTGTCGGGTTCGATCACTTCAGCGCGGTCGACCGGTTTGCCGGCTACAAGCAGGCCATGACCGAAGCCGGCCTGGAACCCAGACTGATCCACTATCAGGACGTGGCTCCGCGGCAGGTTCTGCCGCAACTCGTCCCGATGCTCACCGCTCCCGACGCTCCGACCGCGGTGCTCGGATACAACCCGGAGGTCCCCCGCACCTACTACCATGCGGCGCAACAGGCCGGTCTCCGCGTGCCTCAAGATCTTTCGTTGGTCGCCTTCTGTGAAGAGCCCCTGCACGAAATCGATATCACCTTCGCCACGGTGCTGATTCCCGAGCAGGCCATGGGCATCGCCGCGGTCGAGGGGCTGTTGAAATTGATCGTTGATCCCACGCTCAAGCTGAAGCCGGTCGCGCTTCGATCAGAGTTTGTGGCGGGGGAGACGATGGGGAACGTGAAGCGTGAAAACGTGAGACGGGAAGACGTGAAGCGTGAAGCGTGAAGCGTGAGACGGGAAGACGTGAAGCGTGAAGACGTGAAGCGTGAGACGGGAAAACGGAGGTCACGCGACGGGGTCCACATCGCCCCTGTTGCGGCACCATAAGCGGGCGGGTGGGCAAACGGCCCCAGCCTCGTGCGGTGTGGATACAGGAAACAGACAACAAAGGAGATGGTCATGAAGAACGTATTGAAGACAGCATTGGCGGTGGCAGTGGTCGGCGGAACGTTGGGTTCCTGGTCGGCGGCGAACGCGGCGGAGATCGGTATTACCAGCCTCGTAAGAAGCACCACGGGATTTGCCGAGGCCGACTTGACGGCACTTGGAACAACCGATTGGCGCATCTACGAGAACACCAGTTCCGACGGTTACGTCTACAACGAGAAAGCTGGCGCGGACGTGCTAACCGGACTGACTTTTCGCTCCAATTGGAATCCCCCAAGCCGGGCGCTCAAGCATCCGACGTTTGGCAACTTCACCTATACCGATGGTGCTGCCCCGGCGTCTGAAGCCAACAAGAGCAGCGGCGTGAGAATGTATAGCAACGGCGGCGCGAACAATAGTATCAGCTACGTACTTGCCGCTGGGACGTTTGGTGCCGAAGGGACTTTGGATTTGTGGCTCGGATCCACAACCACTGGCAACTGTTACGGGGATGATCAACTGACGATCACCATTGGCTCAACGGTTCAGACCTTCCATGTCAAATATGACTGGGGCTATGAAGGCAAAGACGTGCAATCGCGATTGCATGTCGCCTACTCGGGCGTCCTTGCGTCAGAGACCATGACCGTGAAGTGGGAAAACCTCAAAGCCAACTATATGATGGAAGTCGAATTTTACGCCTCGGCTTTGGCGGTGGTTCCGCCGTCGCCCAGCGGCACGCTCATATCGATTCAATAGCGACCACGGGCGTACGCATTGCTCCGATACAGGCATTGCCTCGGCGGCGGTGCCCGCCCCCTGTTCTCAGCGCTTACTCGGTCACAGACAAGCGCTTCCCGATGAAGTTTGGGTTGCGGGCTCCGCCCGCATTAGGATGACTCTTTCATGACAAAACAGTTGCGTATCGGGATGTGCCTCGCCTGTGTGGCGGGTGTGGGGTTGGCGGCGGATGCACCGACGGTGGGCGCAAACCTACCGCCGGACGATGCCTACGTTCAGGTGCGTGACGGCCACCTCGATCTCGGTGGCCAACGCGTGCGCTACTGGGGCTTTATCGGCAACCCGTGGTGGGGGTCCTATTACAACCTGATGGAGAAGGCCAAGCCCGAGGGCGAGGTGCGCCAACAGGCCATCGCCAAGATTCGCGCCGACATCGATCTGTCGGTGCAGCGCATCCACGACCTCGGCTTCAACCTGGTGCGAAGTTGGCACGATATCGACAAGGACTACGTCAAGGGTGACGGCTCCCAGGCGGACCTCACCGCCTATTACTTCGATCAATTGGACCGCAAAGGCATCAAGATCTGGCAGGCCATGGTCCAGCACGTGAGCACCTTCACGGCGGACGACGTCAGCGTGATCGACGATCCTGCCACCGCCGCCGCCTGGAGGGCAGCCGTGACCGAGTGGATGGCGGCCAACAAGGGCAAACCAGTGGGTATCTGGAACGCCGCCCGCATCTGGGATCCGCGCATCGAGGCCATCGGCCTGCGGCAGATGCACCGGAACGCCCAGTTCCGCAACCAGTACAAGGGCGGACTGAAAGTCGCCGACGATCCCCAGATGGTGGTGTGGGAGTTGACCAACGAGGAATGGTGGTTTAGCAATATGTTCGGCGGTGGGCAGTGGGCTTCGATGCCGGCCTTTTTCCGCAATGAACTGCTCGGACAGTGGTGCGACTTCCTGTCCGGCAAGTATGGCAATGACGAGAAACTGGCGGCGGCCTGGGGGTTTGTGTTGCCCGGCGAATCTCTGGCGCAGAAGAGCGTTATGCTGCTGCCCCTGGGCACGCCCCTCTCCGGCGATCTGGCGGCAAACGACGTCAACCAGGAGGCCCTGGCCAAGTTGCGCGGCGTGACCAAGAAATACGGCATCGAGGACTTCACCCGGCGTCGCGGCGAAGATGTGCTCGAATTCCTCACCAAACTGCTGATCGCGCACAAGCAGCGTTCGGCGGACGCACTCAAGAGCTGGGGCAAGAGCTGCCGCCTAAGCCCGACCATCTGGGACACCGGCAACTGTTACCAGATCCAGTCCGGATATATGTTCCAGTTCTCCGACGCCTCGGTGCTGGACACCTACATGAAGGGCATGGGCCACGATCCCAGCACCAAACGCTGGCCCTTCTTCAGCGGACTCGACGCCTCGCCACGCATGTGCTGGAACGTGCCCTGGGTTGAGCAGGGTCGCCAAAAGGGCAAGCCGACCTTCGTCTACGAGACCCAGATCGACTGCCGCACCAAGTACCGCGCCGAGTATCCCTTCCAAGTTGCGGCTCTGGGCGCGATTCAGGACTGGGACATCGTCAACTGGCACACCTACGATTCGGGCATCGATTCCTCGGCCGCGAATCCCTTCGGCAACCAACTTCACATCTGGCACGACTTCCTCGGCTATGGTCAGGACGAGGTTCAGCTCTCGGCGATGAAGGCCAGCGCCGAGACCTTCAAGCACAGCCTGTTGCCGCCCGCGCCGAGCCCGACGACCTTCATCTTCGGCCGCAAAAGCCTCTACGACCCGCAGAGCATGACCTACGGGAAGAGCTACGGGGATCGGGGTCGCAGCTTCACCCCCACCTGCTACCGCTACGGCGTGCAGGTGGTGATTGATCCCAGCCGCGAGGATGACGAAGTCATTGGTCCGGTGCTGGACGAGGACATCCGCGCCCCCAATCCGACCCGGCCCAACGACAGCATCGAATACGACTGGGCTCAGGGCCATCTGAAATTCGACGCCCCCGGTGTCATCGGCTACGTCGGCTTCTTTGGCCAGCGCAAGGATCCGGTGGTCTTCAACAGCGGGGCCAGTTTCGGCAACGTCACGGTGAACAATCCTCCGGGCATCGCCTATCCGGTGACCCCAGAGGAAAATTACGTCGCCATCATGGTTGCCAGCCAGGACGGCCAGCCTCTGGCGACGGCGAAGCGGGCGGTGGTCTCGGCGGTCAGCACCAGCTTCAACACCGGCTACAAACTCGATCTAACCAAGAGCGTCAAGGGCAACTACCGCAACGGCCCAGACGATGTCCCTCCCAAGGTTTGGAAGGGCGCCTGGCCTGACAATCCCGGCACCAGCCCCACGCTTGTCGCCCGCGTCGGCGTCACCATCACCGCGCCAGAACTTACCGGCATGGCCTACACGTTGCGCGACTGGCAGATGCGCGACATCGGCCAGGGCACGATTGCCGACGGCGTGCTCACCATTCCGGCCGACAAGCCGATCTTCGTCATTGAACTGCGCCGATAGGTCGGGGGAGATTGAAGAAGTGAACAGTGACGAGTGAACAGTGACGAGTGAACAGCGATGAAAGGATTGCGAAATCGATGAAGACGACGATGACTGCAACAGCGATGATCCTGGCGTTCTTGTGTATGGCCGGTGTGTCTTCAGGCGCGGGGGCGGCTGAGCCACCCTCGGCCCACAACCCTTGCTTTGACCAGCCGGGCCTTTGGCCGGCGGATGTGAAGAAGACGGACTACTACAAGCAGAAGTGGGCGCCCGCACGCCTGCTGGTCTGGGCCCACAAAACCGATCACGAGGGGCCATGGCGGGAGGCCTCCAACTGGCTCGAAGACGGCAAGCCCGCGACCAAGGATGCCGATGAGACCTGCGACCTGTATTTTCTGGATGGCAAATACAAGGTCACCGGCGGCACTGTTGATCCGACGGTGAATGGTGGCAGTGCCTGGGGGATGTGGGGACAGCTCAAGTGTCGGCATCTCACCGTCGGGAACGGAGTGGAACTCCTTCTGCGCTCCTATGATGTCTCCGGCAACGTGTGGATACGCTCAGGGGTCAATTTCAGAGTCATTGAAGGCTTGTGGAACGGCGGGGCAAACACCTTTGCCCGCAATGATATGGGGCGCTGGGTCGAATTCAAGATCCCCGAGGTCAACAAGACCGACAACGCCTCGGTGGAGGTGCTTGGAAAATGGGGCAATGCCGATGGCCTGTATGTCAACTCAGGCAAGCTGATCATCGGGCCGGACAGCATCTGGGCCGCCGGCGACCGCCACCAGAACACCATCGGCCTCAAGGGCTCGCTGGTCCTGATGTCCGGGGCGACGTTCCAGACCTGGCGCAACAAGAGGTACGCCTACGACCTCGATAATTACGGTGAACTGCTGGTGGGCACGAAGGAGCGCCCACTGGTGAAGGACGCCTACATCCTGATGAGCGAAAAAAACCGCAAGCAGAAGGGTGGAGGTTTCTATCAGGAAGGCGAGGACGATGTGGGGCTGATGATGCGCCCCCAATCCACCATGGTGGTGACCAGCGCGGATCCGACCAAGGCCCGCCTGGTCTTTGATCGCTGGAAACCCTGGAATGGGAGCAAGGAAACGGAAATCCAGGGCTTGGTGCAGGTTGGGTTGATGGGCAAAATGGACCTGAATGGCGTGCTCTTCAACCATATCAGCCTGGGCGGGATCGGGGTGAAGGATCTGTCGGTCGTAAACCAGTGGAAGAATGTCGTCTTCGGCAAGGAGAATGCCGGATTGCCCAAAGAACTGCTGAATACGAAGATGGGCCTGCGTGGCGAGCAGCCGTTTTTCAAGTGAGAATCGTAGCCTGAAGGAGCCTGTTCAGTGATACCCCGCCGCTTGTTCTGTTTCCTGGCACTGGGCCTGGCCAGTTCGCCGGTGTTTGCCCTGATCAATCCGGGGCTGCAACCCTCGGATCTCTACGCGCGCTACAACGTCGTGTTGGCTTTGAAGGCCACCGGGGTCGATGCCGACAAGCAGGTCGCCCAACTGGAGGTCACCCGAATCTTCAAGGGGGACTTTGCCCCCAAGAAGATTGAACTGTCGATGTCCGACGCAGAACTCAGCGAGTCATTTGGATTGCTCGGGCGCGGATCCGAGATCATCGCCTACGTCGGCGGCAACCGTCAGGCCGACAAGGTCTGCTTCTATGCGGGCGGGGGGCGCTGGCAGATCGGCAGCAAGGATACCAAAGACCCTTCCCGCTGGTTGTGGACCCAGGATCTCGATCCCGCAAAGGACGGGACCGGAATGTCCGGCACCTTCAATGGTGCCAATGGTCGTCTGGCAGAGATGATGGATGATATGGCGGCGGGTCGGTACTACTTCCCCGCCGAGCCCACCTTTCAGTTCGGAGGCGATCTGGCCATCGGCCATTTCGAGAAGCCGATTGGCGGTGTGGCGCTCTATGACATCGACGGCGACGGCAAACTGGACATCTACGCCTGTTCCGCAGGCGGCGACCGGGTCTATTTGCAGACCGGGGCCATGAAGTTCACCGACAAGACCGCCGCCCTGGAATTGGCCGGGATTCAAAGCCCCAGCGTGAGCTTTGCCGACGTCAACGCCGATGGCCGGCCGGACCTGCTGGCCGGCGCGGTCATCTATCTGGCGGAGGGCGATGGGCCGAACAGGCGTTTTCGCGCCACAGAGTTGTTGCCGAAGGCGGCGGCGGAGAAACTGAAATTCGCCGCCTTTGTCGATCTCAATAACGACGGCTACCCCGATGTGCTGGTCTCCACCCTCGGCGGCGGACTGCACGCCTGCCTTAATCCGGGGGCCGCGGGCGGTACGTTCAAGGATGCCACCGCCGCTCTGGGCCTGGATCAGGAAGCCTGCGGCACGGGTCTCACCGGTTACTTCGCGCCCGGAGATTGGAACGGCGATGGCCGCGCCGACTTGTTCTACGCCGTTGGCAACGGGCTGCTGCTCTTGCAGGGCGCCGATGGGCGTTTCAAACCGCTCTCGCACGACTTGGACTTCAACTTCAAAACCGACGGCAAGGCCGAAGGGCTGACCGGAGCGTGTTGCTTCGCCCCGCTCTGGCGCCCTGACCAACTCGATTTGGTCGCGACGGGACAATACCGGCTCCACTGGGTTGGGATGCTCGGGAAGACCTTGCTCGACCTGATCCCCTACGGCAACGAGATCTGGGAAGGGACCGATTCCATGGGCCCGGTCATCGCCGAGGACCTCAACGCCGACGGGAACGTTGATCTCTTTGCGGGGAGCCGGGTCGTCCAGCGCAACGCCATCTACGGGAATCGCGGCTACGGATCATTCACCACCCCGGTCTTGCACAAGCCAAACCTGTTCCCCGGCCCGGCCTACCTGCGCGGGGCCTTGGGGTTGGCGGCGGGCGATGCCGATGGCGATGGCGCCAATGACCTGCTCATCGGCGGAGCTGACGGCAACCTGGTGCTGGTCCCCAACGCCGCCCTGGCCGGACGCGCGCCGAAGGACCATCCGACCTTGGTGGAGCAGGTGTTGGAACGCACGAAAATCCTCACCGTCCACGTCTCTGGCAAGACCGGCGTGCTCGGCGCCACCGTGACCCTGGTCGACAGCACCGGTAAGGTCGTCGGACTGCGCGCCATCGGCTCCAACGTCGCCACCGGGTGCCGCGGGCCGGACACGGTCAACCTGGCGGTGCGCGAACCAGCCGGCGCCCATGTCCTGAAGGTCGCCTTCTCCGACGGGACCAAGCAGGAATGGCCGGTGGACCTTGCGGGCGCGGCGCGACAGATTGCGATTCAAGCGGAGAAGAGATAGGGTGACGGCTCCGAACACAGCAAATGTAGTATGGCTGGCGCGCCACGGTCAACGCATGGATACGGACCCCGCATGGAAGCCGCAGGTGTGTCACCATACCGAGGTGCCGCTGTCACCGCTCGGGCAGGCGCAGGCCGAGGCGCTGGGTCGGCGGCTGGCAACGGCCCGCATCGCTCATCTGTTTTGTTCGCCCTACCTGCGCGCCGTCGAGACGGCCAGCGCCATCGCCCGCCACACTGGACTCGCGATTAGGATCGAACCCGGCGCCATGGAATGGCAGAATGTCGACTGGTTTCCCAGACGGCCACCACTACAGACGACCGCCGAGCTGGCGACCCAGTTTCCCATGATTGACGCCAGTTACATTGCGCGGGTTCAGCCGGTTTGGCCGGAAACGGAAGCGCAGGCCCGTGAACGCCTGGGACGCACGATCAAGCAACTGGTCGGCGAGTTCGCAGGGAGCATTCTGGTCATTGGTCACGGGATGACCGTGATGGGCATGGCCGACGCCCTGCTGGACCCACCCTACGCCGGAGTCGACGATGCGCTGTGCGGCATCGTGCGATTGGCGTTGCGCAACGGGAAATGGAAGCTGCAGCTGAACGGCGACACCGACCACTTGACCGACCTACAAGGCTGACGAGGGATAGCATGGGCCAGACCGGCATGATGCAACGCTGTTGGGAGCACGACTACTGCGCGCCCAGCTTCTACATGATCACGGTTGTGACCGATCCGAGGCGCGACTGCCTTGGCGTGCTGAAGGTGGTGGCGGGCGGTGTGGCGACGGTGGAGCCTTCGTCCGTGGGGGAGATCGTGCGCGACGTCTGGCGGCGTACCTCGGCCGTCTATCCGGGCGTCGAGGCCTGCGAGTGCGCGGTGATGCCAGACCACTTTCATGGCATCTTGTGGGTCAAGGAGCGGTTGGCGAGACCGTTGGGCCACATCGTCAAGGCTTTCAAGCGGGTGAGCGAGCAGGAGTGCAGGAGCAAGGGGCTGCTCCTGCAACCGAACCCCGTGAGCAAGGGGCTGCTCCTGCAACCGGACCCCGGAAGCAGGGGGCTGCTCCCGGAACCGGACCTGGCGGCAGCCCCTGCGGGTTCGGTTCCGGCGGCAGCCCCTGCGGGTTCGGTTCCGGCGGCAGCCCCTGCGGGTTCGGTTCCGGCGGCAGCCCCTGCCGCCGGAATGTGGCAGGCGGGCTTCCAAGACACGATCCTCCTCCACCGTGGGCAACTGAAGGCCATGGTTAACTACATAGCCGATAACCCCCGGCGGCTGGCCGCGAAACGCGCAAATCCGGCACTCTTCTCCGTTGTCTCCGACACGCAGGTCGCTCCCGGCAAGATCTGCCCCGCCATCGGTAACCGTTTCCTCCTGCGGCACCCCCTGAAACGCCAAGTGCAGATCTCGCGCCGGATCTCGCCGACCGAGCTGGCCGCCCGCCAGGAGGAACTGCTCTACGCCGCCGAGCATGGCGCCGTACTCGTTTCCCCCTGCATCAGCCCCGGCGAGAAGACCGTTGCCCGTGCAGCGCTCGATGCCGGCCGCCACCTCATCGTGCTGCTTGCGAACGGTTTCGCGCCCCGCTACAAACCGCCGGGACGCTACTTCGACGCCTGCGCCGCCGGTCGCCTGCTGATGCTCGCCCCCTTCCCCTACCAACGGCAGCGACAGGCGCTCACCCGCCAGCAATGCCTGGAACTGAACACCTGGACAGGCGAGTTATGCGAGCCAATCCCAACTCCCACCATGGAAACCACAAGATGAAACCCATCCGCCCGCTGCTGCTCGCCGTCCTGACGGTCACGGCCCTTTCCGCCGCGATGCCCGACGATCCGACGCATGCCATGGAGTACCGCTTTCCCGCCGACGCCGGTATCATCGACGTCAAGCGCGACTTCGGCGCCAAGGGCGACGGTCGCACGGACGATACGGCAGCCATCCAGAAGGCCATCGTCACCGCGCTGCTGGGGAATTACCGTAACCCGCGTTTCATCTACCTGCCCAACGGCACCTATCTGATCAGTGACGCGCTCAAGGCGCGCATCACCGATGTGCCGGACGGCCAGGGCGGCTGGTGTGATGGCTGGCGCAGCGGTCTCGCGCTGGTCGGCCAGAGCCGTGAGAAGACGGTGATCAAGCTGAAGGATCAGACCCCGGCCTTTGGCGACAAGGCCAAGCCGCTGGCCATGCTCATCACCGGTTCCACCGTTCACAATCAGGAGAAGCGCACGGGCGGCTGGGGCAACGAGGGCTTCCAGAACACCCTGATGAACTTCACCGTCGACACCGGCAAGGGCAATCCCGGCGCCATCGGTATCGACTATCTGGCCAGCAACCGCGGCACCCTGGAGGACATCACCGTGCGCAGCGGTGATCCCAGCAAGTGCGGCTTCGTTGGCATCGATCTCAACCGGCCCTGGCCGGGCCCGGCGCTGGTCAAGAACGTCGCCATCGACGGCTTCGATTTTGCGCTGCGGCAGAACAGCATGGACTGCTCGATGACCTACGAACACCTCACGCTCTCCAATCAGCAGGTCTGCGCCATCCGCGGCACCGGCGAACCGTTCATGAGCCTGCGCGGGATCACCAGCCGCAATGCGGTGCCCGTGATGATCGTCGATGGCCGCAATGCGGTGGTCAACATCCTCGACAGCAGTTTCATCTACACCGGCAAGGACGCCGCCCCGCCGGCGATCACCAGCGAGTGCCATCTGATCCTCAAGGGCATCCAGGTCGATGGCTATCCGGTCGTGGTGGCCGCGCCGAAGAAGGCCGAGGCTGCCGCTCCGGTGGTCGATCTCTCTGCCACGGCCGGCAGGGGCGAGGTGACCTTCTTCAGTTCGCGCGCCCCCTTCCGCCTGACGCCGGGTCCCGAGGTGGTTCCCAACCTGCCCGTGAAGGAGACGCCGACCTGGCACACCAGCGATTTGACCAAGTGGGCCAATCCGGCTAAGTTTGCCAAGGGCAGCCGCACGGCGGGCATCCAAGAGGCCATCGACAGCGGTGCCGAAGTGGTCTACCTGCCCAATGGCTCCTATCGGGTTTCCGAGACCATCGTCCTGCGCGGCAAACTGCGCAAGCTCATGGGCTGCGAGGCCATCATCGAAGCCGACAAGGGCGTCGATCCGCTCATCCGTTTCAGCGGTGTCGAGGCCAGGACCGTGATCCTCGAGCATCTCGGCATTCGCGGCGAGGTTGAGCACGACTGCGACCAGACCCTGGTCATCCGCAAGTGCGACAGCGGCTACCGCAACACGCCCCGCGGAACCGGCGACATCTTCCTTGAGGACGGCATGTTCGACCATCCGCGCATCCTCTTCCCTCAGAACCTCTGGGCGCGGCAGTTGAACTCCGAGTTTGGCGGGCGTCCGAACTTCACCAACCGCGGCGGCACCGCTTGGATACTCGGCTACAAGGTCGAGGGCTGGGTTGGCGCCATCCTCAACATCGGCGGCGTAACCGAATGCTACGCGCTCTACGCGATGACCGGCGAGGACGGTCGGCAGCCCTTCGTCGAGAACCGCGAGGGCTGGCTGGCGGTCTCGTTCCGCGACGGCGGCCAGAAGCAGCATCACACCAAGGTCAAGGATACCTGGGACGGCGCCTCCAAGCAGAACGACACTTGGCAGCGGGAGTTCTGTCTGGCTATCGCCGGTCAGCGCTTTGACGCGGGGACCACGAAACCGCCCGCGCCGGGTGCCGCCACGGCCAAGGCCCTCGACTGTCGCAGCGTGGAACTGGGCTGGGGTGCGGCCCAGGCCGGTCCGCTCGGACTCAGTCATTACCTCATCCACCGCAATGGCCAGATGGTGGCGGGTGTCGACGAGCCGGGGTTCATTGACCGTGACCTGACCGAGAAGACGGCCTACAGTTATAAGATCTGCGCGGTGGACCTGCGCGGCGGCGTTTCGGCTCCGGTGTCGGTGGCGGTGACGATGCCCGCCGACAGCGTGGCGCCCAACCTTACGGTGGCGGCGGTCTGGCCAAGCGACCTCGCCTGCATCACCCTCGATTTCGACGAGGCGATGGACACCAGGACCGCTGCGTCTGCCAGCAATTACGCGCTCGCTCCGGCGCTGCCCATCAGCAAGGCCCGTCTCAGCGCCGAAGCCAGGCGAGTGATTCTCGAGACCGCCAAGCCGCTCGTCGACGGTCAGGCCTACACGCTCACCTGCACGGGACTCAAGGACCGCAGCACCGCCGGCAACGCCCTGGCCAAGCCTGAGGTCGCGTTCACCGCCTGGGAGCGGGGCAGCGGTTTGTGCCTGGAGTTCTGGAACGCCAAGGACTCTTTCGATGGCAAACCCGTCGCCAGCACCGTCGAGTCGCGCGTCGATCACTGGTACGGCGATGCCAGCCCACTGCCGGGCGTGACCCCGGGCGCCTTCTGCGCCCGTTGGAGCGGCATCGTCCGCCCGCGCGTCGGCGGCGTGTACCACTTCAACACCGGCGTGGTCAGCGGCTGCCGGCTCATCCTCGACGGCAAGCTCGTCCACGACCAGTGGGGCGGCGGCAACGAGTGGACCTGGAGCGGACCGGTGACGCTGGAGGCGGGCAAGCGCTACACGCTGATCTTCGAAACACACGCCGTTGCCGGCCACGCCGGCGCCCGCCTGAAGTGGAAGGGTCCGGGTTTCAAGGACGCGGAGTTTCTCGACGAGCGGGTTCTCTTCCTGCGCGACGCCAAGTGACCTGCCGCTTCGACCTGGGATACCCACCCACACGAGGACCAACATGCAATTCGGTGTTTCCTGCTACCCTGAACTCACCCCGGAGAACGAGTGGTCGTCCGACATGGAGACCATGCGTGCTGCGGGGTTGACCGTGCTGCGCATCCTCGATTTCGCCTGGTCGGCCGTCGAACCGCGCGAAGGCGAATACGACTTTGGCTGGCTGGACCGGTTTCTCGCGCTGGCCGAAACACGCGGAATGAAGGTCGTGCTCTGCACGCCCACCGCCGCGCCGCCGCAGTGGCTGATGCAGCAGTATCCGCAGATCATGGTCGAGAAACGCAACGGCGAGCGGCTCGTCTACGGCGAACGCCGCGCCTGCTGCGTGAATGCCACGATCTACCGTCAGTACAGCGTGGAGATCGCGCGGCGTCTGGGCGAACGCTATGGCAGGCATGCGGCGGTCATCGGCTGGCAGATCGACAACGAGTTGATCGGGCCCGAATTTCGGGAGTTCTTTGAATGTCATTGCCCCGATTGCGCCTGGCGCTTCCGCCACTGGCTCAAGCAACGCTATCCCTCCGTGAAAGCCCTCAATGATGCCTGGGGACTGAAGTTCTGGAGCATGGAGTTCGCCTGCTGGGGTGAAATCCCGACACCGCGTTGCCACCGGGCGTGTCTGGGTCATACACTCGACTTCCACCGCTTCTATAGCGACAGCCAGGTGGAATACCTGAAACTCCAGTATGACGCGCTGCACGCCGTTGTCGAACCGCGCCAGTTTGTCAGTCACAACTCCACCGGGATCTTTGATCGCGGCATTGACCATCGCGACTATGCGCGCGTCGGCGACGTAACGGGCTGGGACGCCTATCGGGGTGCGGCGGCGGCCGGACACGGTGCCGATGCGCCCGCCGCGGCGCTCGCGAACGACCTATTTCGTTCTGCGCTGGGCAAACCGTTCTGGGTTTTTGAGACCAGTCCCGACGCGTCCACTGAGCCGGCGTTTCTGGCCGAAATGCGGGCGCGCGGCGCCGAAGGTGTGCTGTTCTGGCTCTGGCGCACGCACCGTGCCAACTTGGAGCAGGGCAGTACCGCCTTCTGTGACTTCGATGGCCGGCCGTACCCCGGACGGCTGGAGCAGTTGCGAAGCGTCCAGGCCCGCATCGCCGAGGCCTGGCCGAGTCTGCCGGCCGAACTGCCGCGTTGCCCGGCGGCCTTCCTGTTCCATCCTGATAATGTGCGCGCGGAGCATCGGCAATCGCACCGGCCCATGCCCTATCTCGCCGCCGTATTCCGCATGTATGCGCCGCTCTGGCAGCATGGCGTGGCCACCGATATGGCCTATCCGGGCGACTCGCTCGCGGGGTACAAGCTGGCCGTCATGCCGGGCCTGCGCCTGATGAGCCGCGAACAGTCCGATCATATCCGCGCGTTCGTCGCAGAGGGCGGGGTGCTGCTGGCCGCCGCCCGCACCGCACACATGGACTTGCATGGCGTGATGTACCGAAAGCTCGGCGAGCCGTTGTTGGACGTGCTCGGCGTTCGCATCCGGCCGGAATACGCTCAGCTTGATGCGAAGACCACGGCGGTGGCGTCCGACGGCGAGCGGTTCACCTGCCACGGTCTGCACGCTGAATGGCTCGAAACGGGAGCCGATGTGGAGGTGCTGGCGCGCTTCGAGGGCGGTTGTCTGGACGGACTCCCCTCAGCTTTTACTCGCCCGTTCGGCCGAGGGCGGATATTCTATGCGGCCGTGCAGGGATGCGACGGCGTGAATGCCTGGCTGGCGCGGCAGGCGACCCTTGCCGCCGGTCTGACCTGGCTGGAGAATCCGCATACGGATGTCGGGATCTTTCCAGACTTCGACGGTCGCGGAAACTGTATCTTCAACAGCGCCGATACACCGCGCGACGTCCTCGGTCAGACCGTTCCAGCAGGCGACTTCGCGCTTGCTTGCGCGGGCGACAGCAACTCCGCAAGATTGCAGGAAAGTGAGAAGACTCTCCGATGATCGGCTTGCAGGATGGAATGCCGCTGGCCGTAGTGCCGGTCTTCGTGAATGTTGGCGCGGCTCTGCTGCCCGCGCTGATCGCGGGCGTCGCCAGTGTCGCGGCGTTGCTGCTTAAGCCGGGCGAACTGGTACGGCTCTTCCGGTCCAAACCGTACATTCCCTTGGGATTGGTGGGGGTATTCCTCGCGGGGTGGCTGGTCTGGCGGTGGGTGGGCACCGCACCGGTTGCCGTCTCCGCAAGAGTGGTGATGGTCGGCACCGACTGGGTACAGGTCGCGCTCGAACGCATCCGCCAGGAGGAACGCGCGGCGGTGCCCGGTCAGTCGGGATCGGTCGCGAAGCCCACGGGCGGAGCCGCGTCCGTGTCCGTTGGCGCGCTCTACTACCGCGGTGGGCCGGCGCGCACGGGCCATCTCGGGGGTGACGCACCGGCCCGTCTCGCGCCGTTGTGGGAGTACACACAGGACAACACGATGTTCTGCGCCTCGCCTTTGGTTGTCGGGGACGGCGTCTATGGCGCGTCCGTCATGCTGGATGCGGGCGCCAGTTACGGCTCCGTATTCCGTCTCGATGCCACGACTGGCAAACCCGTCTGGACCGCCGACTTCAAGGACGCCGCCCGCACCAAGGACTTTAAGGGCTTTTTCAGTTCGCCCGCCATCAGCGCGGACGGTGCATCGGTCATCATTGGACAGGGACTGCACCTGGATTTCAATTCAGAATTGGTCTGTTTCGATGCCGCCAGCGGGCGTGTCCGCTGGATGGTGCCGACCCCGCTGCACATCGAGGGCTCGCCAGCGATTGAGGGCGACATCGCCGTTGCCGGCGCCGGTGCCATCGAAAAGGGCGACGATCACAAACCGCAGGGCGATCCGGAGAGAGAAGGCAACCCCGGGTTCGTCATGGGCGTGCGTATCTCAGACGGCAAACTCCTCTGGCGCCATCCGGTCATCGATCCGGAAAGCTCGCCCGCCATCGCCGGTGGCGTCGCCTACATCGGGAGCGGCGTCAACGGCAACGCCGTGGTCGCCTTGCGCATCGCCCCGGACGAGGAACTGAAAGCGGCTGGGCAGGCACGTCAGGTGTGGAAGACTGCCACGCCATACCCCGCCACGGGAGCGGTCACGGTGTACGAAGACCTGGTGCTGGTCGGTTGCGGCAAGGGCGACTTCGTTATGGCCGTTCCGGACCCCGAGGGTGTCGTCCTGGCGCTGGACCGCCAGACCGGCGCCGAACGCTGGCGCGTGGCGATCCCCGACGCCGTACTCGGCGCCATCGCCGCACGCGACGGTAAGGCCATCGTACCGGTCAGGAACGGCGAGGTCCTCGCCTTGGACCTGCAGGCCAAAGGCGCGATCCTCTGGCGCGCCCGAGTCGATGGAACGAGTCCGATCCTCGCCGCTCCGGCCTTTGCTGGCCCGTATGTGTACGCCGTCAGTCAGAACGGCTATCTGGCGGTGTTCCGCATCGCCGACGGCGGACTCGTGGAACGAATCTACATTAACTCCAAGAACAAGCCCGGCGAGATGGGATTGAGCACCAGCGCGCCGCTCATCGTCAACGGCCGTCTCTATGTCGGCAGTGAAACTGGCGGGTTGAGGTGTTTTGAGTGAAGCGTGAGACGTGAAGACGTGAGACGTGAAGACGTGAGACGTGAAGACGGGAAACGGGAAGACGGGAAGCGTGAGGATGGAATGACTTACGAAGAATGGCAGATCACGGTGCCGGAAGAGATCAGGGGGGATTCGGTGTGGCGAGTGGAGGCGTATCGCCTGGCTCTGTTTG
>CAYQJG010000092.1:0-18020 GCA_964417715.1 uncultured Lentisphaerales bacterium
CCGTGGGTCCCGCCTCCGAGCGGGACCGGTCCGAATCGGAGTTCGGACCTACGGGGAGAACATCGCGGCCGGTCTGGTATGGGAATCAAGCGGGTCTGCCTCGACACAGAACCGCAGAATATCGAACAGCTGGCTGTCTGGACATTCGGCAATCTGCGGGTTGGCGGCGCTGCCCCTGAACCCCGAGACCCTGAACCCTTGGTTCCCAGACCAGTCCCGGCTCTGTGCGCGCCGTGAGAGATTGCCAAGGCCCCGCGTACGCTCACACGCTGAAAGCCGGTTAAGCGGGGCGATTAAGTGTATCCGTTTAAGGGGAGCGGTTAAGGAAGCGGTTAAGTGTCGGAAGCGCACAGCCTCACACTTACGCGCACGCTCAAACGCGCCCTTACTCGCCACCCTTACCCGGTTACCCTTACCCGGTTACCCATCCCCCCCCACAAAAGCACCGGACCGGGGCTGGTCGGCCCCGGTCCGGCTGGAATCGCATTCAGCCCGCCTCGCGGCGGCGGGCGGCGCGTGTTAGAACTTCGCGCTGACTTCCCAACGCAGGAAGTAGCCGACTTCGTCGTCGGCATAGTAGCCGTCGCCGGCGTCGGCCGGCGCGAAGACTTCGGCCTGGACGTGGCCGAAGACGTCGCCGCGCTTGCCGAACACGCCGGTCAGGAGCGGGAAGTCGTAGCGCGCGGTGGCGAGCACGCCCTGATAGGAGTGATCGCGCGGCGCGAGCTGGTCTTCATCCGCGGCGTACATCGGGCCCGCCTTCACACTGATGTTGTGCTTGCAGGGGCACTTGATGCCGGCTTCCACGTGGGGGTAGACCAAGTTCGACCAGCGGCCGGCGGGCATGGCGAAGACCATCAGGTCGCTGAACTGCGGGTAGCGCGCCCACACCGGGTTCCAGCGGTTGTCCTCGCCGGGGGTGGCGTTGTCGTCGCCCGAGAGGTAGTAGCAGGCGGCGGTGAAGAAGGGCTTGCCTTCGAGGCCGAAGTCGGGCTTGTAGGTCAGGCCGGCGTAGCCCATGTACGCCAGGATGTCCTGGTCGGGCTCGACGTCGGTGTCGCCGAACTGCACGGCGCCTTCAACTTCGGCGCTGAGCTGCTCGCCGAACTGCGGCATCACGCGCGCGCCGATCGTGTGGGTGTCGCGCGCCGGGACGACGCCGGTGCCCTTGTCGTTGCTCTCGCGCTTGTAGACGTAGTAGAGCTCGGCCGGCAGTTCCTTCATCTCCTTGCTGGTCAGGTAGAGGCCGCCGCCCTTTTCGGTGATCTGCGGCGCAGCGCCACGGGTCAGGTCGCGATCCAGCGAACCGACGTTCAGGTCCATGCCATCGTGCGTGTTGTAGATCACGAACGCGTCGAGGCTGCTCTTGGGCGTCAGGTGGACGGTGGCCTTGACGGCATCGAAGAAGATCGTGCGCGAGCCGTCGGAGGGCGTGCCCTCGAGGATCACGCGGCCGGCGCCGTACATCAGGTCCTGACGACCGATGCGCAGGTCCAGGCGGCCGTCGATGAGGTTCTTGATGTCGAGGTAGAGGTTATCCAGGACGAGTTCGTCCGGGAACTTCCAGCCGTTCTTGGGGTCGAGCACCTTCTGGGCGGGCGTGAAGCCGTTGTAATGGCGGAACTCGTTGGCGACGCGGGCGTAGAGGGAGACGTCCTCGTAGCCGACTTCGAACCAGGCGCGGGTGCGGACGCGGAAGTAGTCGGTGTGGTCGTCGACGCCGGGGGCGATGGTCGGAATGTTGCCATACGCCTCCTGGCGGATGCGGATATCGCCGCCGGCGTCAGCGCGCCAGGGGCTCTTCTCGGCCTCGCCGGCGGGTGCCACGGCAGGGGCCGCCACGGCGGCCGGGGCGGGTGCGGCGGGCTTGGCCGGGGCGGGCGCAACGGCCGGAGCGGGTGCCTTCGCGGGCACGGCGGCAGGTTGAGCCGCAGGAGTCTGAGCGAACAAGGGCAACGAAACGGCCGCGACCACCGCAGCCTGAAGCAGGTACTTCATCCTGGCCTCCGTGTGTTGTTGTTATGCCGGCGAGCCCAACCTCGCCAAGCTGTCATGCGTTTCTATACAAAATAACGCCCGCTATGGCAAGTGCCGTTTCGACGCGGGGGATGCGCGGATACGCGCGGGGGCGACTCAGCTTCGCTGATTCGCCCCCGGAATTCAGGAGTCAGAATACAGAAGTCAGAATGCAAGCGCTTCCGGGATTGGCGTGGGATTCCTTGTTGATGAACCGTCCAAGGGGCCGCCCCCAGGCGGGACCGCTTAAGCAGTTCGGTTAAGGGTATCCGAGTAAGGGGGACGTTTAAGTGTGCGCGTAAGTGAGTCGGTTAAGTGTCCGAGGAAGTGCAGGGAAGGCGAGAAGCGCACCCTGGTATCGACCCACTTAACCGGTCTTCAGCGTGTGAACGTGCGCGAACAACAATGAATAATCCCACGGGAAAGCCGGAATCAGACTCCTGAATTCTGTATTCTGACTTCTCTCTGGTGTCACGAACAACCAACCGCAGAATGTCGAAGGGGCCGCCGAAGCCGTGCCGAAGGGCACTTCGACATTGGACATTCGCTACTCGATATTCTGCGGTTCTGTCGCCGAGTCCAGAGCTCTTGGTTCCTGGACCAGGATGGATACGTTCCTGATGACGGGACTGCCCGACCCCTCCACCGTGAGGCACGTGGACGGGGCGTGGCGAACGGAATCGAGCAAGCGAGTCGCTTAAGGGTAGCCGAGTAAGTGGGGCGTTTAAGTGTCAGAAGCAGCGCCGGGGGCGGTAACCGCGCTCTTAACCGCCACCCTTAACCGCCATTCTTAACCGGATACCCTTAAACGACCCACTTAAGCGCCTTTCAGAGCGAGGCCATGCGCAATTGTCAGGAGAAGGACCCCACGAGAACCCGGAAGCACCCTGAATAGCCACCAATCGTCAGGCGCTCCTCTCGTTTCGGGGTCGGGGTCGGTATCGGAATCGGTATCGGAAAGCACGTGCGCCGGCAACTGGAGCGCTGAAGATCCAGCTTCCCACCGGCAATCGACCCCGATTCCGATACCGACCCCGACGCCGATCGCCGCGACCGTGAGGGCGCTGGCCGCGCCGATTCCTACCTGAGCCTCAACCAGCAGCGAGAGCGGCCGGTTCAAGTCAAACCAGACGCTGCCCCATGTCTCGCCGATGACAGCGAACGGCAGCAGCACGGCCGCCAGCCAGCAGCAACCGAGCACCCCGATCATGGTGGCCGCAGTTCGCGTTCGTTTTGGAAACCAACAGTTCATGGTCTCAGTGCCCAGTCCCGCCGCTGGCGCGGCAAGTTGGATCGAAAGAGGGAACCGCAGATTGCCGAATGTCGATTTTCGAATGGCGAAGTGGCCGTCGGTATCGACCGGAGGCACTTCGGTGTTCTGCGGTTCGACATTCGTCAATCTGCGGTTTGGCGGGCCTCCCGTCCAACCGCCCAACGCCCCAGCGGTCTCGTTGTCTCGATCTTCCCCTAACGGCTCGCCCTCCCGAAATCCCATCCGAGCGCGCCGGATCAGGCAAGGGAGGGCGAGCGTCCCCGCGAGCCGCTGATCAAGGAATGCGCTTAAGTGAGTGCCCTTCTTGCCCGTCTCCGTGTGCTGTGCGGCCCGTGCGACCAGCCCAACTGCAATAAGCACAACAAGGTATCTCACCATGGCTCTCCCGCCCAGGCTGCACTCTCCACCGCGCGCGTCTGGACCGTCCGGGCCGCGCAACGCCGTTGAACCGCAGATTGACGATTGCCAGAACCGCAGAATGTCGAAGTTCTGCTCACGCTCACGCTCGTAACCGGACAACCGCCAATCGCCAGACTCCCCTCCTCCGTTGCCTCTGCGCCCTCCTGTTGGGCCGAAGCCGCCTACTGCGCCTCCGCCGGCTCCAGACTGCGCGACTGCGGATCGGGGTTGTAGTAGTAGTTGAACATGACGAACACGCCCTGTCCCTCGCCCAAGTCCACCCCAATGTCTTCCTGGACCCAACCGACGTTTGCCTGGCGGATGCCGCCCGTTGCGTTCGTGCTGGCTCGCACGCGGAAGATGTAGTTCTGGTTCTCCCGATCACTGGAGACAAACGACCCTCCCGGATGCCATGACTGCCAGAGCGCGATGCTGTTTGTGTAGCCGGTCAGTGGCGCCTGTTGCGGCGGCATGAGGTCGCTCGCCAGCGGTATCTTGCGTGGGTGGGGAGCCATGAAAGACTGGATGCCGTCCACGCTGTTCGAGAAGACAATCGTCACCCGGACATCATGGTCGTGTCTGGATACCCCCGTCCTCGCACCCGTGAACCACATATCCCTCTCGACCCCTTTGCCATGGGGTGCCGTCCAGTCGCCAACGCCCACATCGAACGCAACCGGAACGCCCAACTTCGGCAGTTCGGTTGCGATCCGGTGGAACGCCATCGGAACCGGGTTGATCACCCGCTTCAGCACCACAACCAACGCATTGGTTGGGTGCTCGCCGAACACCCGTGGTCCCGGCCACACCTCACCATCGGCCCCATAGTAGCCAGTCTTTTCCGCCCGACACGCGATATCACCGAACACTCGGTCTTCATAGCTGAAGTACCCGTTGCCGTCCGTGACGCCCTCGGACTTCGCAGGACGCCAGTACCCAGTGCCATGTACCCAGGCGTTCGTGATTGGATCGCCTGCATCGTCGAGCACGCGGAAGGTTATGGTACTCAGCGGTGGCTCGCCCGCGCATGCGGACCCAATCACGATTACGCAGGACGCAGCTATCGCGCACAAGATCGCAGTCCTCATATGTCCATGCCCCTCCGCCCAACGGCGCTTACTTAAGCCCGCTCTCGATCTGCCCCTGGCGGCTCGCGAGGACGCTCGCCCTCCCCCGCGCAAAATGCGCTCCCTGCGGCGCGCGTCGCAGCCGGCCGCGCCGCGCGCCGCAGTTGAACCGCAGATTGACGATTGCCGAACCGCGCAATATCGAAGGCTTGCTCACGCTCACGCCCCTGACCGGACAACCGCCAATCGCCAGACTCTCCCCTCCGTTGCCTCTGCCCCTCCTGTTAGGCCGAAACTGCGCATCTCCACAGGCCAGAAGCCAACTACTCCGGCTCCTTGGGCTCCAGACTACGCGAATGGCAGTCGGGATTGAAGTAGTAGCTGAACTCGAAACCCACGCGTCCTTCCTCCGACATCCAGATGCTGATGTCTCTTCTGATCCACCCGACGTTCGCCTCGACGACTCTTCCGACCTCATTTGTGCGTGCCCGCACACGATAGACGTAGTTTCGATCCTTCGTCCAACTGTTCTCTTGTGGTACCCCAGGCCGCCATCGCCCGAAAACGGCAGTGCTCTTTCTGTAACCTGCATCCGGCGCCTCTTGCGGTGGCATGAGGTCGCTGGTCAGGGACATTCCGCACGACTCCGGCGCCCAGAACTCCTGAATGCCGTTGTCTCCACCGGCAAATGCGAGAGTCACTGTGAGATCCCTATCCTCTCGCGATGCAAACCTTTTCTCCGCTGTCACCCACACGTCCGTCACGATCCCTTTTCCCGCTGGACCAACCCAGTCTCCTCTCTCAAGGTCAAAGGCGAACACCTCGTTCGTTCTCGGCACGTTGAGCACAACCAGATGCCGCGCAAGCATCGGGACCGGGTTGATGATCCTCTTCAGGACGATGGCAAACGTGTTGGTAGGATGGTCCCCAAATCTGCGCGGCCCGGGCCAGACCTCGCCATGCGTGTCATAGTAACCAGCTTTTGACACCCGGCACCCGACATCACCGTACACGCGGTCCTCGTAACTGAAGTAGCCATCGGCATCCGTGACACCCTTGGACTTCGCGGGCCGCCAATATCCCGTGCCGCGCACGGAGGCGTCAGCGACTGGATGCCCTCCTTCGTCGATTACGCGGAAGGTTATGGTACTCAGCGGTGGCTCGCTCGCGCGTACGGACCCAATCACGATTACGCAGGCCGCAGCTATCGCGCGCAAGATCGCAGTCCTCATATGTCCATGCCCCCTCTACCCCAACGGCGCCTCCTCAAGCCCGCTCTCGATCTGCCCCTGGCGGCTCGCGCGGACGCTCGCCCTCCCGGAACCCCGTCCGGGCACGCCGGATCAGGCAAGGGAGGGCGAGCGTCCCCGCGAGCCGTTGATCGAGGGATGCGCTTAAGTGAGTGCCATTGCCCTCTACCTACCTGGTTGGCTGCGGCATGCCGGTGAGTTCCGCCACGTCCGCCGACGGTGGCGAGTAGTCGACGTCCAATGTCCAGTACTTCGCCTTGCCCGCGCCGCCAATCATCCACAACTGGAGCTTGCCCCTCCTGCTCGGCGCGTCGCTGGAGGCGCCGCTAACCTCAACCGCCAGGATTCCTGACTCTCCGTCAACGCGGCAAGGGATCGCAAGCGGCGTGACACCTGAGGCAAAGCCCAACTCGTTTGGGATTCTGATGGATGTGGATTTGGCGCCTGTGGTGTCGGCAAGTTCCAGCAACCCGCCCTCGGTGCGGTAGGACGCGTGCGTCCTCCCGTCAACGCTGATGAGCCCCAGGAATCGCGAATTGCGGGATGGCATCAGGCGTGCCGTACGCGTGCCATTCGCGAGGGAGTAGATGGTCAGCGCACGTTCGCCGCCGTTGCCGTCGGCATCCCGTACGCCGACAGACCCCAGAGTCTCACAGACCACGGCCCTTGAACCTGAAACCGCCTGGCCGGAGGATCCCTCCGGCAAACCCGTCACGGGCAGGCGGCCTATTCTTCGCCAGTCGTTGCTCGCGCAGTCGTAGCAGAAGACACCGTCACCGGCAGTGAAGAGTAAACTGCCCTGACTTGAGGCGAGCGAAGCGTCATAACTGTATTCCTTCGCCGCTGCGTACCGGGTCTTCCCGCCTTGCACGCACGCAAGCCACCCTTCGTGACGGCTGAGGAAGACAAGGCATTCTGAATCACAGGAGAACCCCGGGACAACAGGAGTATGCTCGTCACGGATCTGCGCGACCGGCGTGATTCTATACGGGGACGCATCCGTGGAAGACAGTTCAACGGATAGTTTCCCATATACGCTTCGGCCCGCGACCTTCTCGCCACGCTCGGCCAGAAGCACATCGCCGATACCCCTTCTGAACGTCTTCTCCGAGTACTCCATCAGCAGAACAATGCGCCCCGCTTCCGCACGCCCACCGCAAATGCTCCAGTAACCGGATGTCTTCGTGAAACAGACCCCTGGCTGAGCCATCATGAACAGCATGCCCACTGCCAGTGCCAACGCGTCTTTCCTGCTTGGTCTCAATCGCGACTCTCCAACCCTACGGCGCCTTCAGCCACGCCGGCAGATCGTCCATGAGCGGGTTGATCAGCACCTTCGACGCTTGGCAGGGACGATCCTGAACCGGGGCATTGTGCTGCGGCGGTTCCCGCCAACATAGTTGAGGGTGCCATTCTCATTCCGGAAGGGGTATGGGTGGCATTTCCTCAACGACACCGATAACTCGGGATGGCGCAGGTATCTTAAGCACGGCAACCTGAACAGAGCGGGTTGAGAAGTCCATGACTGAAAAGGGGAGTGTAAGCGCCAAGCCGCGGCCCCCTCCTGTTCCACTCTCGCTGACCAAAGATCTCCTGCCGCAAGACTCCATGACCTGCGTCGAATCACCACCGTATAGTGAACGAAACTTCACCGTCTCGCCGGTCACAACGTCAAGCATGGCCTTGTTGGTGTAACCCACCAATGGTTGGGAATTCGTGCCCGCATACTCATACAGCACACACGGAGCGCTTGCGTCGCCGACGACAGAGACCGCCATCCTGCAGTCCGAAGGAACGCTCCGCCGGGGCCATTTGGGTCGATCCGACTGTGGCCATGGCCCCAATAGCATCACCTCACGACGCGACCTATCGTACACTGCCAGTACACTGGGCACATAGCTCCTCATTAACACGTGTTCATTTGGACCAGATGCATCAGCCATCTCGATGATATCACTCGCTACACCGGTCCTCACCCAGTCATCGCCACTGACTGGCAAACACATAAGTTCGGTTCCGGAACGCACGTAGATGTCAGTACTCTTGCTGACGTAGACGTTCGAGTAGCACCCGGTATAGACGTCCCTCACGACGATCCTATCAGCGGCCACACATGCTCGACGTACAGTGCCGCCAATGGCAGGTGCCGGAGCCCCCAACTTTCCGGCGGAAGGCGACACGCACACCACCCATGCCCTGCTGCCATCCATCGTCATCGCTATTACACTGCCGAAATGTGCTGGAAGCGACCATCGCCACATGAGGTGGAACTGGCCGTCCCGGAAGGTGAATGCCGCAACGGCTCTGTCCTCGCTATCGAGCACAATCGGGCCGAGTTCGCCCGTTAGCAGCGTGCCCAGTCTCCTCGGGTAGTGACTGGTCGTCAGATCGGCAAACACCGCAACTTTGTCTTTTCGCACTGCAAACGAAAACACTCCTGACCTCTGGGTCGGCCGTTTGGAGAAGGAAGCCCACGCGATGCCTACAGCCACCAGGAGACTCGCCGCCAGTATTGTCCTCCACTTCATAGCGATGTGCCTTGCTGTGCGAGATGTGCACGCAGTTGTCGGATGATATCACTGACCTCATCGCCAGAGAGTCTCGAGCCCTCATTCGGCAGAAATGCACCTCTTCGTGGATCGAACCGTTGGCGTTGAGGGTCCATAGGAGCATACCCGTCATCGTTTACCGCATGCATCCAGCGGTTCCAGGCGCCGTTCTGCAACACCTTGTCGGTCGTGAACAACCCTCGCCTAGGAAGTGACCGGACAACGGCCTCAACGCCGCCAAAGTCCACGCGACTCTTGCCGCCGCACAGGATGTAGATGTCAGCGAGGCAATCAACCGCAAGTTGGGGGCGAAGTACCACGACATCAGGAGCCGTGGCGTCAAAGAGATGACCGTGGCGTCCTTCATACGTCTGCTTTCCGGCATACTCCACCGCCATACGGGAGCCGATCATTCCGCCCTGAAACACCACCCCTGGGTATAAGCCTGGAGTGCCAGTGCCCTGCGTAATCACCTCACTGTCCATCTCAAAGTGCCCATAGGAATCCGCGAGTGCATGGAGCAAGAATCCCTGTGTACGCGCGTCAGTCGCGTTTCTGAACAGTTCCCGGATGCTGTGCCGCATACTCTCTAGTTGCTCGCCACGTAAACCGTTCAACTGGTGAAGAAACTTGTAGATATCCCTCGCAAACGGATCGCCCTTGAAGTTCGGCCCTAGCACCTCTGGGTCCATCGCATTGTACTTTGGATCAAGGTCTGGCATTGCACTGAAATATGCCAAGGGCCACGCTTGGTCCACTGGCATGCCTGCTCTCCTCAGAGTATAGTAGATGGCAAGGAAATGCATGTCGTAGGCGTACAACCCCAGCGGATCCACCGCATTCACGGGGTCATTGCCGCAGAACGCGGTCATGTTGAGGCCGCCGGCTTCCTGGATGGGATCGGCGGTGAGCCACTTGCCTGATTTCGAGTCAAAGAACCGGTGGCCATAATACCAAAGGCCGGTTTCGGCGTCACGGTACTTGGATTGGAAACCGAAGGGGCAGGAGGCGGCGTAGGGTCCGTCGGCAGAGAGGAGTTCGCCGAAGGGGGTGTATTCATACGCTGCGACCACCGCGGGCGTGGCAAGTGTCACGCCGTTCGTGACAGCGGCCACCAGCGCGTGGATCGTGCCGACCTGATCGCAGACCGGCAGCAGGATGCTGGTGGTTGCGGGTTCGGGGTTCACGGTTCCGGGTTCGGGGTTCACGGTTATGACTTCCGTGATCGCAAGCAGGCCGCCGATGCCGCCGGCGTCCTGCGCCCACGTGCCGCTCTGCTGCCCGGCCAGGTCAAGACCCCAGGTGTAGTCACGCGTGCGTGTTGATCCGTTCTCGATGATCAGTTCCCGGACCAGGGTCCAACGGTCGTAGATGAACTGGTGCACGCGTGACACCTGCCACGCGTTGTTGACCCACGTCGAGACGGTCTTGCGGGCGCGGCGGCCGTCGGGGTAGTAGTCGTAGACGGAGCGCAGTCGCGATGCGGCGATCGTGTCCGTAACGCACCGGAGCTGATTGCGGGCGTCGAACAGGTACTCGGCGAGGCTGTCGCTGACGGTCGCGCCCGCGAGCGAGGTCACGATCTCCTCGGGACAGGCCGGCACGCGCAGCGGCACGCTCTCCTCGGCGTACCATTCGTCGTCGCCGTCCGAAATGGATGCGATGACGGTCACATTGGTCAGGTGGGCCGGCGTGCCGATGCGCAGCGGCAGGGAGAAGACGAAGCGCGCGCCGTCGCGAACGACGGGCTGGCCATCGACCAGCACCAGCGCGTCGGCGCGGGCGGTGCCGACCAGGTCAACTGCGTTCCAGCGCCGGACGATGTGGAAGTTGAACACATCGGCGATGAACGCGTCGCGTCCCTGGCCGTCCGGCCCCGCGCGGCCGGCGGTCAGGACGTTGCCGGCTCCGTCGTGCCCGTAGGCGTAGCTGCGGGTGGGATCGGTGCTGCCGTCGGGGAGTTTGTGGCGCCAGGCGATCAACTGCCCGGCGTTGTCGTAAATGGCTTCACGGGCCGACCCATCCTCGCGTTCGATCCGGGAGATGCGGTTTGTGCCGGGGCCGCGGCGGAGGGCGAAGGAGGGGAGGCGGGGAACGGCAGGTGGGGGTTGGAGGGTGGAGGGCGGCAGGTGCCATGCGATGTTGGTGCGAACGCCCATCGCCTGGTTCCAGCCGTTCGAGAGCACCAGTTTGGGCACACCTGCCACACGAATGGTGACGGCGGCGGTGCGGAAATTGGACCAGTTGTATTGCGCGCTGATGGGGCCGCTGACGAGGCTGATCGTGCGGCTGGCCGCGTCGCGGATGGTTGCGAGTGCGCGCGTCGGGCCAGCAGACGTGAGCGTGAACCCATCCGCCTGGCCATCGCCCCAGTCGAGGGAGTAGTCCAGGTGGTGGTCGGGCACGATGCCGTTGCCCTGCACGTTGGCAATCAGGACGCCACCGTCCAACTGGCGCGTGTAGCCGATGGCGATCCCACCTGCCACAGCGTGGGTGGCGAGGTAGCCCATGCGGTCGTTGCCGCTGGTGACGGTCTCGGTGGCAAGAGCGGGTGCGGTGTCGACGGTGCCACTGAGTTCGCCGCCGGTGCCGTACTGGAACTGGAGGGTCTTGCTGCTGACGCACTGCAGCGGGAGCGCGACGCTGCCCAGCGACGGGAACTGGAAGGTCGTGGCGGCATACTGGGGGGCGCCGTCGGGGCGGCTGATGGCGTCAATCTGGCCGTTGGCGCGCCAGCCGTAGGTCTCCACGGTCTGCCCCGCGACCTCCTTGCGCAGCAGGCGGCCGGTCTCTTCGTGGCGCACCCAGCGGGTGACGACGGGTTGGGCGTTGCGGTAGGTCGTCAGGGTTTTGAGCCGTCCCTGCCCATCCCAGACGTATTCGGCATAGGGGACACCAGAGGACGCGACCTTCCATGGCAGCCCGTTGGGGTAGTACTCGCAGGTCATGGACGTGCCACCGCCCGTGATGGACTTAGGCAGGTCGGTGCCGGGGCGGTAACGGACATCGACGCGGCTGCCGCCTGCCGCCAGGGAATCCACCTGCAGCAGGCGTCCGGCCAGGTCGATGGCGACCTCTGTCTGGCCTTGCGCCGAGTCGTTGATGGTGACGCCGAGGCCGTCGGCCGAGGCCGCGACCGTGGCGGTGGAGAGCGTGGCGCCATTGCCGTCGCGCCGGACGGTGCCGGTGAGTCCGCGCGGACCGTAGGTCTCGCTTGTCTGCCGGCCATTGGGCAGGTATGAGTCGACCTGGCAGGCCGCCGGGCCGGTGTAGGGCGTGGCCTCGACGCTGCCGATGTACAGGCCGTCCAGACAGTAGGCTGCCTGGCGTCCATCGAACGAGCGGTAGGTGCCCTGCCATTCGATGGCGTCGTCCACATTCTCCGTGGGATAGACGTAGCCCCAGCGGGTCACGCCCACGCTCTCGATGACGCGATCGAAACGCATCATGCGGTCTTTGCCGCCGGGCTGCAGCGCCGTGGTGGGACCCGCGCGTTTGAGACCGGCGGAGGCGAGACCGGTGGCTTCGTCGTGGTTCAGGATGCGCACAACGCCGCTCTCGTCGGTGAGCCGCCACGGGTGGCCGGCGGCGTTGTACTCGATTGTCCGCGGTTGGGCCACGCCCGACTTCTGCGCCTGTCTCACGCGGCCAAGAAGGTCATATTCGTACTTGATCCACTCGCTGCCGCCACTGTCGTCGCTGTCCAGCAGTAGAACGTACTTGCAGAGCGCATTGCCCTCGACGAACCAGAGGTCCTGATAGTGACGCTGGGCGCCGGCAAAGCCCTGACCCTGAACCGCGCCTTCGCCATCGATGATGAACCCCTCGTCGGCCAGGCCGTTGCGTTGCACGGTGGCAAGCCAGGCGTCCTCGTAGATCCATTCATAGGACCAGGTATTGGTCGTCAGCGAGTCGGCGTAGTAGCGCGGACGGCCAAGCAGGTCGGACCTTTCGGTCGTAACCCGCGCCAGGCCGCCCTGGGTGACCGTGGTCACCGTCTCCAGGCCCAGCGGATCGGATGCGATGGAAGTCACGCGATCCAGATCAGGCTCATCGATCAGGTCGACGCGGCCGAGGGCATCATAGCGAATATGGCAGGTGGTGAGATCGCGGCGGTACACGGTTTCGGGGCCCCAGAAGGCCCAGTCCGCGACCGTTTCAGATGTGCCGTCGTTGTAGACGGTGACCTGCGGCCGGCCGAGGGGATCGCAGGCGACGGCGACCTGCGAGGCCGCTAGCATGCCCTCAATCCAGGACACCGAACCGGTGACAACGCCGTCGACGCTGCGGCGTGTCTGCTCCACGCGACCGCCCGTGCGCCACGTTGTCGTGGTGTCCAGATCGGTGTGCGCGAACGCCATGCCGGTGTCTGGCGCGTCGACAGACAACAGGAGTCCGAAACCAATAACGCCACTCGCGGGGCCCGTGGGGCTGTAAAGGCAGAGCGTATTGGTGGTCACGAATGCCCCGGCTGCGCCCCATGCCTCCTGCGGAGTGCGGCAGCGCTGCTCCACAACGCGCTGTCTGTAATAGCGGGACAACTCGTATCCCTGCAGAAGGTGCTTTGGAAACACGGTCGTCAACGTCCGCCGCACAACGGCGCCATCCAGCAGCCATTCGGTTGTGCGCGGACGCTCGACTGGATTGGCCGCATCGGCATCCTGACCGGCATGCTTGACATAGCGCCACCGCCATTCGGACGACAATCCGCGCCAGAAACCTGTGACCGCGAGCGGCCAGCCGGTGGCCTGATCGTAGGTGTGCTCGGTGGCATTCCCATTGACGGGCGTGTGGAGGCGAACCCTGGCGTTGCGCGGCACGCCGCTGGCAAAGCGCCCGGCGGTGTCCCACCAACTCCACGTCTCCTGCGATGTCTGGTCGCCGGTAGTCATCTTGCGCAACGTCGGCCGGCCCAGTGCATCGGAGGTGTGATCCACCTGCCACGTCGCGCCGCTCCCCGTGAAGACCAGGCGAGTGGTGGCGCCCAGACCGATCCGCTGGAACAGATCCAGATGCTCGCTGCCCCAGGCGTGGGTGATGGTCGCGTTCCCATGGTCGATCACGAAACTGGCATCCTCGCTGCCGTGGCCGTTCTTGGACAGACCCGTGATGCGGTCAGTCGCGTCGCGCACGAGAGTCGTCGTGACGACTCGTCCTGCTTTGTTCGAGAACGTGAGCGTGTCGAGTCGTGTGCCGCTGAAACCAAAACCGACGCAAGACGACGTGGTTTTGTCCCGATTCTCCTTCAGGAAGGTCGGGCGCTCGGTCACACCGCCGTACAGGTTCTCTCCCCGCGCGATCAGGATCCTGCGCATCGCTTTCACGCTGCAACCATCCGCGCGCCCAATCGTGTCCAACAAGGCATAGTCGTCCCACTCGTGCGGCTTAACGAACTCGTGGTAGACACCATCGGCGAAACGGAGGCGCCACTTCGTGTCCGTCAGGCGGTCAAGGACGTACGTGCGGTTGGCGTCCCTCCCAACCGGGTAGCCGTTCGTGCCAAAGTCGCCGTCGGCCCAGGGGAAATCGAAGACGACCAGCCTGCCGTGCGGGCGCAGGACCGAGACCCTGCGGCGGTGGGTCTGTTCGGTGTCGACCGTACACTCCTCGACGATCCGGGTATCCACGCTGAGTTGCAGCAGCGTCCACGGCATGGCGTCACCGTAGGTTTCAGGCGGCTCGCCATAGTACGGATCCCTGCTGTAATACCTGGCTGTCAGCGTCCGGTACGGCAACCCGTCGCTCCGGCCGGATGTCAGGTCCGCATGCACGGTCAGCAGGTCTTCGGCCTTGGGGTAAGAGGCCAGCGGGATACGGATGAAGGGCTGGTCCCAGTCGGGCAGGTAGCCGGCCGAGCCGAACGGCTCAAGACCGTCCATCGCGCCGGCAAGCGTGTTGACGATCCCGTCCAGATCGGTATCCGGCGGCAGGACCGTCGGATCGATCGCCTCCGGCAACGGCGTGACGGGGAACGTCCAGTCGACCACCCAGAAGCCGTTGGCAACAGACCAACCTTTCTGTTGAACGGTGGCATCGCCGACGTAGGGTGCGGCAGCGATATCCGCAGCCGTGAAGAACGAGTTGCTCAGTGTCGACGTCTCGCTCCAGCACCGCGTGAAACGTCCGGTGATGAGACTGGTGACCTCAGATTGCCATTGACCTGGATAGCCCTCCGACAAGGGGAACTGCGGCATGGCGCCGCGCAGGTAGAGGGCACGCGAACTGCTGCGGGTGGTCAACGCACAGTTGGCTGCAAGCTTGATGCGCCTCGAGATGCGCTCGGAGCGGAGGTAGGGCGTCACGTCTGTGGCCGACGTCACGATGGCTCGCCACGTGGGCGAGGAGTAGTCGTCGTACCACGTATCCTCGTAATGTGCCCAGTCCAGATGGACGCCGGTCGGCGTGAACCGAGTACTGGCGCAAGGGAACCCAGACCTGGCGAACGTGGCGGTTCCCAATGCGGACCATTGCGGCGGTTGCAGCTCGCGCCACCGCGGACGGGCGTCAATCTGGGGCAACGTGCTGGTTCCCGAGAAGGTCACGGTACCGACGAAGGCACCGATCAGACTTCCACTTGGTTCCATCAATGGGCCCGGCCAACGCACGTTTCCGTTGACCGTGACAGCCATGCGATACAGCCAAGGCTTGGCGTCTTCCAACCCCTGCCACCCCACGGAGAGTGCCGCGGTCTCGCCATGCGAGTGGGGAGGCCATTCGTAGATTGGACAATAGGTCTGGATAGCGATGAAGTTGGTGCAGGGCGTTGGCGGCTGCCAGCCGCCAGACGGCAACGGCGCGCTCTCGGCAGAGGCATAGGGCCACAGGCCTGATGCGACTGTGCTCATGCCGCTGTAGGTCGCCGCACCCCATCCCTCCCACACGGTCCTTTGGTGGGACCCGCTGGCTGGATAGGGTTGGGCGCCCGCGCCGGTCATCCGCAGCGCCTGCACGGCAAAGACGACCTGCGTCTGGATCGAGCGGTCGCACACGGCCCAACTGGTGAGGGTGCTGTCATTGCCCCACGATTCGAAGCCGCAGTAGGCGTGCAGCGCGTCCGGCGTCCAGCGTGGCAGGTTGTCGTTGGTGGCGGGATGAGTCGCCAGCCACGCATCGAAACTGCCGCTGGCGGCGTTCGTCTGCACGATGTAACTGGGCGTGATCTCATCGATGGCCTCGGCCAGGGCCTGGTAGTCGCGATACGGGTAGACCAGGGTGGGTTTGACCCACGCCAAGCCGTTGGTGCTGACATTGGCGGCCTGGTACCGTTCGATCACGGCGCGGTAACAGACCTGCAGATGATTGGTGAGCGCCTGCCATTCGGGTTCGTTGGGCCACGTCTTGACGCCGTAAGGGTCATCTTCGGCCGCGCCTGCTCTGGCGGCAAGAGCCAGACTGACGGCCAGAGCTACGGCGGTCACACGGACGGACGATGAACGGTGGAGGAGGTTTGTCTTCTGTTTCATGGCATGGGCTCCTCAACGACGCACGGGGGTGGTCACACGCAAACCCAGCTCCGAACCGGCCACCGGCCAGGAGCGCTTGCAGGGGTTCGTGCCGCGCCGGTACTCCTGCAGATTGGTCAGGCCGTCGTCATCCGGGTCCAGCGTCGCGTCGGCTGCGAGGGGGTTGAGGCCGTGCGCGGTTTCCCAGCCATCCGGCATGCCGTCGCCGTCGCTATCGGCGGCGGCGGGGTTGGTGCGGTGGACGTAGTGTTCGCGGGGGTCAGGGAGGCTGTCGGCGTCGCTGTCGGTGTCGGTGCGGCCGAGGAGGTAGAAGCGCAAGGGCACGCTGCCGGGCGCCGGGCGGATGGCGTCGCCGACGTCCGTCCAGACGTTGGTGCCCGGCGCGGTGAGCGACACGGTGTCGGCCAGCGTCCACGCCAACGCCTGGAAGCCGTTCGTGCGTGCCGCATCCTGCCAGAAGATGTCCAGCCGCTCGCCGGCGACGCCGGTGCCGAGCAGGCTCACGTCCACGCCGCCGGGGGCGGCCGATGGCCGAATGCCCACGATACGCGGCCGGTGGTCGGCGCCGGTCGGGAACGGCGCGGCATAGGGGCGGGTGTTGGTCCAGGCAACGGCGCCGTCGTAGTAGTAGAACCAGACGCCTTGACCGACGGGAATCGTGCGGTTCGCCAACACGCCGTTGTCGTCGTACCATCGCCACACACCGTCACCAAACAACCGCGTGTAGACGTCTTCGTGGTCGGCGCCCATGTCGTTGGTTCCGAGCCAGGCCATGCCGGTTGGATTACTCGGATCGATGCGCGCATCTGATAGCAACAGCGAAACCGCGAACGGATACCCAAGCAGGAACGGGTATCCCTGAAGATCACTGCCGCCCGAGACCACCTTCTGGTCCAGCAGCGGCACTTCGCCGGCCAGCAGCACCTGCTGCACCACCGACTGCATGTTGATGACCCAGAACCCTTCGCCGCGATCAATGGTCATAGACGTGGGAGTGGGCCCGTCGTCGCACTTGAGCCAACGCCCATCGCGCGCGGGATCGCCGGTGCCGGCGCACTTGTAGAAGTCCTGGCACCACACGCCATCGCTCATGGGCAGCCACTTCTCGACGAGGTCAGCGAAGGCGGGGGTGCTCGCGCCGGTCAACTGCCCCGCGAGCACGTCATCGATGCCGGGCGCGAACGGCTCGAATGGCATCGCGGCCTGGATGTAGCCGCCGGCGGGCACGGTCAGGCGCACGTAGCCGACCGGACGGGAGACCAGGTTGGTGACGGGGACCGCGCGGGCGGGAAGAACGCCGAGCAGGCCGCCCAACACAGCCGCGCACAGCCACATGTCGGCCCGTCTGCGAAGATGAGCCGTTGTATGACACCTCTGCATCCCTGACCGCATATCGACCTCCGATCCTCACGCTCGACCATCGTGAAGCGACCCCCGGACATGACGATGCCAATTGAAGCAGAAAGGGAAGAGATGTGCGTGTAGTGTAATTCACTACAAGTCGCAAGAATGAGAATCGCGCCAAAACGCGACATTTCCTTGATATTGCGGGGAAATGACCTTGGCGGGTCTGGGCGGAAGGCGCGCTCGGAGGCAAAATGGTCCCGCTCGGAGGCGGGACCCACGGGTGCGGCCGGGGGCAGTTCGGGTTGCGGATGGCGCGGATGGCCGCAGATCGGCGGGGTGTGGACGTGAGTCCCTCACGGGAAGATGGAAGGCCTAACAGGAGGGCGCAGAGGGAACGGAGGGGAGCGGGGTTGCGTGGGTTGGGATGGTTCAGGGGGTTGGTCGCGCCGTTGCGCTGCGGACTGTTGGATCGGAAGAACAACCAACCGCAGAATGTCGAAGGGCTTCCGGCCGCTGTCTGCATGCCGTACTTGTGCACGTACTCGTACACGCGGATCTCTTCGGGTTGCACTGAATGGCCGCATTGCTCTGTGCTCTCTGTGCGCCCTGTGAGATACGGGTCTCTCACGGAGCGCACAGGGACCACGGAGGAGAGG
>CAYQJG010000093.1:0-18017 GCA_964417715.1 uncultured Lentisphaerales bacterium
CCGATGACCACAACCTTCCGGTACATGCCGGTTTCGATGAATCCGCGGGCGATGGCGAGGCCGGCAATGAAGCCGGTGCAGGCTGCCACCACGTCAAAAGCGACCGCGTTGACCAATCCCAACTTCTCCTGAACCAGACAACCATTCGAGGGCAGCGGGTAATCCGGGGTGATGGTGGCATCCACGATCACGTCCACATCCTCGGGAGCGCAGTGAGCCATCTCCATGGCGTTCCGGGCCGCCGCGGCGGCCATGTCCGAACAGGTGATCGAATCATCGGCGATCCGGCGTTCGCGTATTCCCGTGCGTTCACGGATCCACTGATCGGTCGTATCGACCAAGGCTTCCAGGTCGGCGTTCGTCATCCGCCGCGGCGGCGCATACGATCCGGTTCCGGTGATCTTCGCGTGTATCGGGTGAGTCATTGGTTCTGCCTCTACAGCAGTTTCTCTTTCCCTGCATAAACCTCCTCCACACTCAAGGCGACGGCTGCATGCCCCGGATGTTGAGAGGGATTCCATCTCTTCATGGCGTCAAAGATCGGACCCGCGCGGTGATAGGTCAACGAGCCCTTCACCTGGAAGGCCTTCTTGTCCTTGGTCATGAACAGCATGGCGCCCTTGCTGCCGTCCAGGGCATTCCGCCGGGTCTTGTCCAGATAGTTGTCGGCAAGCACCAGCGTATCTTCGTCAAACTTGCCGACGCACGTGGCGTAGATGGCATTCGGGTGCCCGCCCCTGTCAACCGTTGCGAAAATGACCACCTCATTCCGATTGTCCCAAGCCTTGCTCACTGATTCAGGTAGCCGTGGCATCTTCGTCTCCCCCTTCCTCTACGATCTGCACAGCAGACGCATTCCTACCTATCCGCTTTTCGCGGTTCCAGTTCCTGAAGGCGCGTGCGGACCTCACCCAGTGCGTTCTCGAAGTACTCGGCCTGTATCCTGAGTGCGGCCCGTTTCTGCTCATCGGTCGGTTCCGCAACGGGTGGGACTCCGCCGGTACTCGGCCATCGCGAAGTCGCCCCGCGCTGCCATCCGGGCAGACCGGTGGAACGAAACATGTTCCGCCATCCGCCTCCGCGCCCGCGACCGCATCCCATGCCGAAGCCCCGGGCTGGAAACGCATCCACGGGCGTCGCAACTCGGGCACAGAAGCCCATGCCGCGACCTGTCATTGGCCCCATCCCCAGAGGCCCCGTTCCATTTCCTGCTGGCATTACGTAATCTCCTCTCGTTTTCGACCGCTCCGTTTCGCTCGGATGCCCGGATCATCCACGCCCGCGTCCGCCGCCGCCACCCATACCCTGGCCGCCGCGGCCGGCACCTTTGCCACCGGGACCCGCGCCGCGACCCAGACCGCCGCGACCCAGACCGCGGCCTTTGCCGCCGCCTGCCGCCGGGCCCCTGCCCTGTCCCGCACCGCACGGTCCCCGCCCTCGGCCCGTGCCCGCCCCTTTTCCAGTTGGTCCTGTTCCGTTGCCTTTTGGCATGTTGTGCCTCCCTTTTTCTGTGTTACGCCCAATGTCCATCCACGTTGGCGGTGGAAGCCGCCTGCAACTCACCCGCCTTGAACCTGCGGATGGCGTCGGCCACCGTGCATCCACCCGACAGGTGGATCTTGATGCCGGCCGCGTTCAGCACACGAAAGGCCTTCGGCCCCACGTTGCCCGTGACGACGGCTTCCACGCCCAGCCGCGCAACCGTTTCCGCTGCCTGGATCCCCGCGCCCTGCGCGACATTCAGATTCTGAGCGTTGTCGTAAGCCGCCAACTCGTTCGTATCCGTGTCCACGACAACGAAGAACTTGGCGCGCCCGAAGCGCGCGTCCATGGGACTGGCCAGTTCTTTGCCGGTTGCTGTTATCGCCATTTTCATCCGTCGATCCTTTCCGTTCTGGCGGGACGCCGCGTCCCGTCTCTCACCGGGCTCCCGCCGGCGGGGCGAGGCGACCGCGCAAGCCGCCGCGGCACCGCCGCATGCGCCCACGTCCGCAACACCCCGGCATGCTCAAGGCTGCACTGGGCAGAGCCCCGGCCACCCAAGCCGCCAACACGTCGTCAACGCCGCCGGCCGTGAACGGCATGACGCGAATGCCCCGGCTTGCCAGCATGGCCGCCATCGGTCGCGAGATGGCCCCGCAGATCAACGTCTCCGGCGCGAGCGCAGCCAGTCGGGCCGCCTGCACCTGCGGGTCGGAGCCGGGCAGCGACTCCTCGTGCCGGGCGACCACGCGACCATTATCCACATCGACCATGAGGAGCTGCCGGGCCACATCGAACACCGGCGAGATTCTTCCGTTCCACGTTGCGAGCGCCAGTTTCATGGTCCACATTCCCTTGGTTTCGTGACATGCTCTGTATCACGAACCGTGCCAAAGCGTGAGACACACGTGCCTGCCCCATACAACGCGTTGTCGTGCAGTTGGATGCAACGGGATCAAACGCCCCGGCAAGTCGAGCGTGAGTCGCCCTAATGCGACTGTACGACATGTATGGAGGCGTGTTAACGCGACTCCATGGGTCCAGTCGGCAAACCGTCGTCACCGAGGACCAGGTCGCACAGACGCCCTATGGGCTTTTGCGCTGTCGCCAATCATCCGGCGTTCGCCCGGTGAGTTGTTTGAAGCGCTTGCCAAAATAGCTGGCGTCACGGAATCCCGCTTTGTCAGCTACTTCGGCCACGCTCAGCCGCAGATCCATCAGGTGTGCTTTGGCCACATCCATTCGCTTCTTGTTCAGGAACGACACAAAGGAGATGCCGGTGTGCCTCTTGAACAACATGGAGAGGTGATTCGGCGTGATGCGCGCGGCTCGGGCGATACTGGCGACACTGAAGGGCAGCGACGGGTCATGGCCGACCATGGCCGCGACAAGTTGAATGAGCGAGTCTCCCGTCGCTCCCCCGCGACTGCGGAACTCCGCTTTTCGCGTCAGGCGCAGTGCATCGCCGATGCTGACAGCAAACTCGCTCTCCGCATGCCCGCCAGACACCCCAATCGCGGGTTGAGCCCGCGCAATTCGGCACCGAATGTCGTTAACCGTCACCGCCGCCACATCCACGAGCGCCCTAACCAGGCGCGCCTTCTCGTCCGTCAGCACGGACAGGTCACGGTACGCACGCTCCAGTTGCCTGGCATCCACCGGCACGCCACGCATGCGGGCACGCGCCGCTTTCCACCCGGAGCCAGCATCGGCGCGGGCAAATGCGCAGGACGCAACGATGATCGATTCAGCCCGATCATGCGCGCCATTGTCCACGGGAGCGGCAAACAGCGACACGCTTCCATGGCATGAAAACTCCGACAATCCCCGATAAAATGCACCGAAGGCGATCAACTGCCTGCATGCGGCACAGCGCTTCCGGCCCTCGGCGCTGCCTCGAACGAGTCGACAGAACACCGGCAGCTCAGCCGATTGTCCCGTCGCACACAACTCGCGGATATGTCCGCCATCGCGGATGAAGACAAGCAGAACCACGCCGGCCAGATCGCGTGCCATGCCCTCCAGTTTCGCCATGACCGGGCTTCCGCGAATCTCAAGCACAAGTCGGTCGGTCGTCGCCTTGTCCATGCCATTCTCCCGTGCCATGGTTCGCGAGATGAGTCGTTCCTGTGAGCCTATAGTAGAAACATCCTATCGCACAAGGCCCATTCGCACACACTTTCAGTAGAATCGTCATGTTGATCGTAGAAAAGTCAGATAGCGAATCCAGAGCAGGTAGGAGACAATATGAGCGTACTGAGTAACGGGTATGGATGCTGGCAAGAAAGGGGCGCATGTCATGAAATGGTTCTTAGCGACAGCTTTGGTTCTGGTTATGGTTGCGGCGTCTGCCTTTGCCGAAGGCGGCAAGGAGCATGGCGACAAGGGTCAGGGCAAGACGCACCAAACCGTCGGCCCGTAGCGCAGACAGGGTACCGGCATAGCCCGCTGGAGTCACGAAATCACCTGGCGTGGCTGGGCGACGACTGGCCATCGTGTGGATGTGCGGGCGGCGTGTTGTTTTTTGATGAGCGCCGCACATTGTCGTGCTTGGACCCCGTCCCGTTTGATCGGCCATCACGCAATGGAAGGTTGATGCCCAGCGCCTTGACCTTCCGGAACAGTGTGCTCTTGTGCAGGCCCAACGTGCGTGCGGCTTCGAGGCGGTTGAACCCGTTCTGATCCAGGGCCGCTCGAATGGCCTGCGCCTCGGCGGCGTGGGTCTGCGCGGCTATGGTTTGGCCGGTCGGCGCGGCGGGCGCGGCGGACGACTGGCCGGTAAGCTCGGGCGGCAGATGGACCCGCTCGATCCGGCCTGAGCCGCACAGCACAAAGGCCCGCTCGATGATGTTCTCCAACTCCCGCACATTGCCGGGGTAGTCGTGGGCCATGAGCAGCGCCATGACGTCCGGGGCGACGCCGACGACCGACTTGCCCTGCCGACGGTTGAACCGCGCGACGAAGTGCTCGACGAGCAGAGGGATATCCTCCTTGCGCTTCCGGAGCGGCGGCAAATCCAGTTTGACCACGTTCAGGCGATAGAACAGGTCCTCGCGGAACGCGCCTTTGCGGATCAGGGCGGCCAGATCGCGATGGGTAGCGGCGATGACGCGCACGTCGGCGTGCCGCGTGCGTGTGCCGCCCAGTGGTTCATAGGTGTGTTCCTGGAGCACGCGCAGCAGACGCACCTGCATCGCCGGGCTGATATCGCCGATCTCGTCCAGAAACACGGTGCCCCCCTCGGCCAGCGCAAAGCGCCCCGGCTTGTCGAGCGCGGCACCCGTAAACGCGCCCTTGACGTAGCCGAATAGCTCGGATTCGAGCAGGTTGTCGGGTAACGCGCCGCAGTTGACGGGGACGAACGGCTTGCCCTTGCGCAGGCTCAGGTCGTGGATGGCGCGCGCCAGCAGCTCTTTGCCCGTGCCGGTCTCGCCAAGGATCAGCACCGTCGCTTCGCTGGGCGCAATCTGCGGCAGGAGATCGCAGATGCGGCGCAGGGCGACGCTGCGGCTGACCAGGTCGCCCATCTGGCAACGGCCTTCCAACTCCTTGCGCAGTTCCTCGACCAGGCTGAGGTCGCGAAAGGTTTCGGCGCCGCCGACGATCCGACCGCGTTCGTTGCGCAGAATGGCGGTGGAGACGGAGACGGGAATCCGGTGGCCGTCGGCATTCACGATGAACGCAGACTTGTTGACGATGGGGGTACCCGTGTTGACGGTGTGGCGAAGGGCGCAGTCGGCCTCGCACATGCTGGCGCGGAACACGTCCGAGCAGGTCTTGCCGATGGCCGCACGCCGGGACGTGCCTGTGATCGCCTCGGCCGCGCGGTTGAACGAGGTGATGCGCCAATCGGCATCCACGGTGAAGACGCCGTCGGAAATGCTCTCCAGAATGCTCTCAGCACCGGTGCGGAGCGTGTCGGTTCCTCTGGGTGCTTTGCGAGACATGACAAGCCAAATGATGGCGTGAAAGGCTGTCGCAAGCAAGGCGATTCGGTCCTGAAACAGATTGCCAAACGCAGGAAGCTCAGCGACTATATGCCCTCATGAATGGCATTGGCAAGGGGCAGACTCCGACGCGGTTTGACCACCTGGCGGCGGAGTGGGATTCCAATCCGACACGGGTCGTCATGGCACGCGCGGTGGTGGATGCCATCCGAGCCGCCGTGGTGTTGCGGCCGGACATGGACGTCATGGACTTCGGGGCGGGCACCGGTCTGATCTCGCTGGGACTGTTGCCCGATGTGGAGCGTGTCACGGCGGTGGACACGTCGAGCGCGATGTTGCGCGTGTTGGATGACAAACTGAAGGCCCAGCGGATCGGGAACGTCCAGACGCTGTTGTGCGAGAATAACACGACTCCCCTTCCCGTGTCCGGGTTCGATCTCATCGTGAGCTCCATGGTACTGCACCACATCCAGGATGTGCCGCAGACGCTCCAGCGGTTGCGGTCCTGCCTGCGTCCCGGCGGATGGATTGCCCTGGCCGATCTGGATACCGAGGACGGGACTTTCCACGCCGATTCATCGGGGGTGTATCATCACGGTTTTGATCGCGGCAACGTCTGCCGGTGGTCGCAGGATGCCGGGTTCAGCGAGATCACGGCCTGCGAGGCCCATCGGATCGTGCGCTCCGCACCTGGCGGTGAGTCCCGGCGATACCCCGTGTTCCTCGTGACCGGCCGCGCGGAAAACGCTTGAAACAGTCGCGCGGGGGACTGATACTCGACGATATCGCTGCCGCGCCAGCTCTCACGACGGGCGCACCGCAGATGGGATGTCGCCATGCTTGATGTCCGGAACCTGAAGAAATCGTTTAATAACAAACCCGTGCTGCACGGGGTTGACCTGCATGTCGCCCGCGGCGACATCCTGGGATTCATCGGCCACAACGGCGCCGGCAAGTCCACGACGCTCAAGTGCATCATGGGGTTCGTATTCCCGGACGCCGGGGAGATCCTGTTCAACGGCGCGTCCACGCGTTCGGGCGTCTTCCGCCGGTCAGTCGGGTTTCTCCCCGAGATCAACCAGATGCCGCTGAGCCTGACGGCCGAAGAGTACCTGTGCTACGCCTACGGTTTCACCGGACGAGTGGACCGGGACGCGCGCGACCGGATCCGCGCCCTGCTCCACGACGTGGAACTCGACGGTGCCCGCGGCAAACTCGTGCGGACCTTCTCCAAGGGGATGAAACAGCGACTGGGCATCGCCCAGGCCGTTGTTCACAACCCGCGCCTGCTGATCCTGGACGAGCCCTTCACGGGGCTCGACCCGGTCGGCAAGGACTGCCTGCGCGCCCTGCTGCTGCGCCAGCACAAGGCCGGCACGACGGTCCTGTTCAGTTCGCATAACCTGCCCGAAGTGCAGGATATCTGCTCTGCCATCGCCGTGATCCACAGCGGCCGCGTCGCCTATCAGGGCGACACGGCGGGGTTCATGGCGCGATTCGGGGCGGCAAACCTGGAAGAGGCGTTCCTCGCCAGCTACCACCAGACCGGAGCCCCGCATGCGTAACATCGCCAAATATACGCTGATTGAAGCGTTTCGTGGGCGGCTCTACCTCGTGTCGCTCATCGTGGTCATCCTGATCGCCGTGCTGAGTCATTGCGGCGCCCAGATCAACGACAACTTCAGCAACCCCACGCCAGCCACACTGGCATTCGGCATGTTTTTCGCCAAGGTCGTCGGGCTGGTCTTCCTGCTCGTCGCGCCGGTATTCGGGCTTGCCTCCGAAGTGGAGAGCGGCACAATCCAGTTCACGCTCGCACGCAGCACGGGCCGGGCGCCCTACCTGCTGGCCAAGTACGTTGCCTACCTGATCCTGTACGCCGGCCTGCTTGTGCTGGCCGCGACCGCGTTGGGCGTGGTCACAACGCTGTTCGAGAAATCGCAACCGGGCGTTGCCGCCGGTCTGGCGCTGTTCGTGTTCTCCGAGTTTCTGAGCGGCGCGATGCTTCTGGCCATCGTCTTCGCCATCTACACGGCCATCCAGGCGCCGGTTGCAGCAGCCATGCTGGCGGCCATCGCCTTCTTCATGTCCCTGATGCTCGACACCGCCAAGGCGGTGGCTGATACGACGTCAAACACGGTCGTCAAAGCCTTCTACCTCCTCCTGTATTACGCCTACCCCGGCTTCCGCTATTTCAACCTGGAAAAGGAGATCGTCTACCACCAACCCGTCGAGCCCGCCCACTTGGCTGTGTTGGTCCTCTATGCGGCGACTGTCATGGGTGTTCTGCTGGTACTGGCCTGCCGTCTGTTCCGCCGACGGGAGTTCTGACCCATGCGCGTCTTCAAGGACATCTGCGTGGGGCTCGCGCTGCTGGCGGCGCTGCTGGCGGCCAGTGTGCCGGCCAAACGGTTCCTCTCGGCCACGCAGCGCACCGTCCAGCGCGAGATGCTCAATGCGCCTCTGGTGCAACGGACGGCGTCGGTCGTCTTCCTTGGCCGACGCCTCGCCGCCTCGCAGTACTACCAACTGCTCGCCATGCTCTACCTGGCACGAATGGATTATCCGCACTACCACGGACTGATCGGCGGCGACGACGGACCCGACGCGGACGGCAACGACCATCACGACCATGCGCACCGGGGCCCCTCGTGCAACGCCGCTGGCGAACGATACGTCGCGTTCGCGCACGGCCCCGGCGGCGATGTACCGCTGACGGCGCGCGATGTCGACGCGCTCAATACGCGCGCACGGTACATTGACGCGCATACCGAGGAGTTCATCGACGTTGCGTATTTCTACAGTCTACTGGGTCTGTCCAACGCGCTGGACCCGGACAATGACTATGTGCTCGAGTTTGGCCGCGGGTGGATACTGAACCGCCGCATGGCCGAGTGCCTGGTGAAGGAACTGACGGCCGCCTACGCGCGCAAGCCCGGCTGGCGCAGCATGTTCGAGGCCGGTTGGGTCACGCTCTACCAGTTGCGCGACTACGAAACCGCCCGCCGTTACCTCCGAACCGCTGCACGCGAACCGGGCGCGCCACCTTTCGTCGCCGGCATCTACGCCAGCTCATTCTATGCCGACCGCAAGTACGCCGCGGCGATCGAGCAACTGGCACTGGAAATCGAGGCAACTTCTGACCACAGGCTGCGCACACGCCTTGAGCAACGCTTGGTCTGGTACCACAACCTGCTGGTGATGAACCGCGCCGCGCAAACCTACCGCGAGCACACCGGCCGGGAGGTTGGACGACTGGACGAGCTGGTAGTCGCCGGCCTGATTGAGTCCGTACCCGCGGACAGTTGCGGCGGGGGATTCGCGTGGGACGCGGCCCGCCACGAGGTCGTGAGCCAGGACACCAATGCCGTCCTTGAGCGTTAGGGCGGTCACGGCGGCCATTTCAGGGCGTCGAACGGACAGGCGGAAACGCATTCCGAGCAACGCAGGCAGTCGGCCGACTGCAGCATGCCTTTGTCCTTGTCCGCCATCGGGGAGAGCCCGAACGGACAGACCTTGACGCACTTCCCGCAACTGCGGCACGTATCCGTCAGTACGCGAAGGCGGTTGCGGCGTCCTCCGATCCAGCTCTGCATGGTGCCCATGGGGCAGAAGGCGCACCAGGTGCGGGAGTTGAAAAGAGCGGCCAGAATCAGGGCAACGGCCGTCGTGACGGCGCACATGAGCCAGAAGACGCGGCCCCAGTGCTCCCAGGAGGCGGGGTTGAGACTGAGCCGATAGATCATGAACCCCATGAGCCCGACGACCACGACGATGCGGAACAGGTTGTTCCGGAAGGCGGCTGGAATGGGTTTGCCAGGACTGATATGGGGGACCATCCGGTCAAGGAACGCTCCGCGCGGACAGAGGTTGCCGCAGACGTAGCGGCCGTTGAAGAAACTGACGACGAGACCGGTGAGCATGGTCAGCGGAACGGCGAAGCCAAGCACCGGAAACTTCCATCCCAGCGCGACTACGAGAATGACGATAGGTGCCAGGGCCCACTGAATCCGTCTGCGTTTTCTGTTCATTCGCGCCTATCGTTTCTCGTTCACAACCGGCAGGTCCGGCCGGGCGGACCATTCGTTCCAGGAGCCGCCGTACCAGCGCACGTTCCGGAATCCGAGCACATGCTTCAACAGAAACCAGGTCTGACTGGCCTGGTGTCCGGTGCGGCAGTGCACGATGACGGGCGTGTCTTCCTTGATCCCCATGTCGGCATACACCTGCCGCAGGCGGTCGGACACCTGCCACAGCTCCTGGTCCGGCACGAGGTCCATCTTGAACTCGCGGTTGATCGCGCCGGGGATGTGGCCGGCGCGGGCCTCGTCGCTCTTCTTCCCGGTGAAGTAGTCCGCCGGACGCACATCGAGAATCGTCGTCTTGCCGTCGTGCAGGACAGCCAGGACCTGGTCGGCACTCACGGTGAACGTATCGGCGCCGGGGCGCAGCTGGTAGGCAACCGGTTCGGTCTTCGGGAATGCCTTGTCCAGTGGCCGGCCCTCAGACTTCCAGCGGACGATGCCGCCGTGCAGAATGCCGAAGGAGACATGCCCCGCCCGTTGCAGGGCCATCGAAACGAACGTGGCGTCACGCAGGTTGTCGCTATAGAGAACGACCGTGTCGTTGCTGTGGATTCCAAGGCGCCCCAGGATGACGGCAATGTCTTCGGCTGGAAGGAGCATGGCGGGCACACCTGCAAGCGTGGCACGCACATTCTCCAGGCACAGATAGCGCGCGCCGGGGATGTGGCCGCTGGTGTAGTCCGTGCTCTTCGGCCGGACGTCCAGGATGCGGATCGCCGTGTCCGCAAGGTGCTCCGCGAGCCAGGCGGTCGAGACGACGTGGCGGTCCAGACCGGGTTCGATCAGGGCGGCGACGACGGCTGGTGCCGGCGACGGCGCTACGGCGATTGAGGCCGTCGGCGCGGACGCCGCGCCTTCCAGGAAGAAGGCCCGTCTGGCCGCATAGACGCGATAGGCGGCCTTGGCGGATGCCTCGTCGGTGAGCCCGGATAGAGAGGGCGGTGTCAGGCACGTGCGCCAGAAGGCCAGGATGCCGTCGGTGAGCGCGCAGACATTGCGCCAGCCGGCCTCGTGCAACGCAAACCAGGCCTGTGCGGCATGGGTCGTGCCGTTTGAGTACAGGACCACGGTCCCTGTTCGGGGCAGCCGGGCCGGCGCCTCGGCCAGCAGCCGCTCGAGCGGGAGGCTGATCGCGCCGCGCAAATGGAAACGTTCGAAATCCGAAGCGGGGCGGATGTCCACGACCAGCAGCCCCGGCTCACCGGCCAGCATGCGGTCAGCCAGTTCGTCGGACGCGATGTGATCGCCGGCATCGGCCACGACCGCCAGCGCATCCGGTTGTGCGGCCCATGATGCCGGAGGCGCCACGGACGGTGCAGCGACGCGCCGTGCAGGCAGCACGAGCGCGCCGGCGGCCAGTACGAGCAGCAGGGCGGCCGCCCTGCGGTTGCGCTTCTTCCTGCCGTCGTCAGGCATGGGGTGGCCGCCGAAGCGGTGTTCCAGCCACGTGCTGCCGGCGAAGGCCAGCACGGCCATGACACAGAAGAGGACAACCAGCCAGGGCTGCGGGATGTGGAGCGTCTGGTTGAGTTGGATCAACCCCGGACAGAACCCGCTGTACAGTGGCGCGATGGACGTGTATATCTCGTTGAAGAAAGCCGTGCCGAGCAACGCTCCGACGAGGAACATCAGCGCATCCCACTTGGCGCTGGCCAACCCGACGGCGGCTGTGCCCGGGCACCACCCGCCAATCACGAAACCCGCACCGAAGATGAGGCCGCCGACAATCTGCGCGCCCCAGTACGTCTTGAGGCCGTAAACGCCAAGCGGATCGAGCCAGCCGAAAGCAACCAGGTACTGATATCCCACCATCGCGGTAACCACGGCCGTGAACATCACCTTGAGGACGGTCATATCGCGGAAGTAGAAGATCCCGGTGAGCTTGCGGCTGCTGCCGAAGCCGGCCTGTTCGAGGAACCACCCGAAGAGGATGCCGACAAGGCCGGCCGCGGCCAGTCCGACCGGCGTCCCCAGCGCATCGAGCGAGAAGAGCGTCGGACTCATAGCCACTCCCTCCTCACCAGGACGCCGGTCAGATACGCGCCCACGAAGACGCAGACGAGAAACACCACGCTGCCCGTGAACAGCATGGCCGTGCCGGTCAGCGCCTGCCCGGACGTGCAGCCGCGGGCCAACCGGCTGGCAAAGCCCACCAGCACGCCTCCGAGAAGCGCCAGCGCCAGCCGCGCGGCCGCCGATATGCGCGGCCCGCGTTCGACGCCCGGCTTGACGCGACCGGCCCCGAGTGCGGAGAGCAACCCGCCCACAAAAGTGCCGCCCAGCATGAAGACGAGGTAGTAACTCAGCACATGCGGCGCGCCCGGTTGGAACCACTCGCCAAAGTATGCCGTGGCCTCCACATGCCGCGGAGCGACGAGGTGCTGGATCCACGCCGCGATGCGTGCCAACCCTCCGGAAGCGCCCAGTCCGGCGCCCAGAACCCAGAACGAGAGCAGAAGCGCGATGCCCAGGCCAAACCCCGCCACGTAGGGCGACCAGTATGGCAACCCTTCGCGGGGCGTGTGTCGCCGGTCCTCTTTCATAGCGTCGCTCCTTCCGGGTGGCTCAACACCCCGCACTCTTCTTCCTGGGCGCGGCGGGAGCCGGCGCCGCAGCGGGCGCGGCCGGCGCCGCGGGTTGCACGGCGGCGGGCGCGGCAGGCGCCGGAGTCTTGCCGCCCGGAAGCATCGTGCTGCCGCTGACAATACCGGCGGGACGCATGATCTCGTCGTAGTACCGCGTCGCACCGCCGGTCAGATAGCGTACCGGTCGCTGCACCTTCTGGATCAGCGCGCCGGCCACGGTCGCGGAGATGGTTCCGTCGCGGCAGACGAGAACAAGCGGGCGTTTGTCGGCCAGCAGGACCGGGCTGTTCAGCACCTGTTCAACCGGTGTGTTGACGGAACCCGGGACGCTGAACTCGGCAAACTGCCACGCGGGCCGGATGTCCACGACTGCGTAGGTTCCTGGCAGATCCATCTGGCGTTTGGCCAGTTCCTCCGGGACGATGGGCTCGGGCAGGTTGATATAGACGCCCGCCGGCGCGGCCGGCGCGCCGGCCGCGGTGCTGCCCAGCGTCGGCAGCCCCTGTTCGATCCACGCCTCACTGCCGCCCTCCATGTTGAGCACGTCCGTGAATCCCATCTTGAGCAATACGGCGGCGCCCATGCTGGAGCGATAGGCGGAATTACAGACCGTGAGGACCGGCATCTCCTTCGACAGGCGCTTGCCGTCTATGAAAAGCCGGTTCAGCGGCATATTCAGAACGTTGCCGATGCGCAGGCCCATCCACTCCGATGGCAGGCGCACGTCCACGATAAGCGGCGCGGCGGCGGCCTGCATCTGTCTGTATAGATCGGCGGGCTTCATCAGCCTGACGGTGCGAACCGGCAGCCCGGCATTCCGCCACGCCTCAACGCCGCCCGGCACGTAGCCGGCTGGCGCATCGTAGCCGATGCGCTTGAGCCGGAAGGCGGCCTCCCGCATGTCGGCGTCCGATCCGGTGAGGATGACGGGCTCGCCCCACGGAATCATGATGCCGGTCCACGTCTCAAAGCGGCCGCGAACGCCGATGTTGATGGCATCGGCGAAATGGCCGCCGGCGAAACCCGCGGCATCGCGCAGATCCACCAGCCAGGCGCCTTTCTTCATCCGTGCATTCGCATCAGCGGGGGTCAGCGCGGCCGGCGTGGTGTTCTCCCAGTCCACGAGCGGCGGTCCATCGTGGTTCATCTTCGCGTTGTACTTGAAATACTGCGGTGCGTCGGGCAGGCCGTCGATGACCGCCATGATGTAGGACGCCAGATCCTTGTGCTGCAGGTAGACGTTGCCCCTGCGTTGCTCGCCGATGGTCGAGACCGGCTTGTCGCTCAGGTGGGCGCCGCAGAGGGATCCCGCGCCGTGCGCCGGGAAGAAACGCGTCTCGTCGGGGAGCGTGGCAAGTTTGTCGTTCCATGAATGGTAGCCCATCTCGGCCAGCGCGGCGGCGCTCATCCCCTCGCCCATCAGGTCCGGCCGGCCCACGCTGCCGATGAAGAGCGTGTCGCCCGTGAAGACAAAAGCCGGGTTGGCATCGGTGGCGGGGTGGTAAACGTAAAGGCACGTGCCGTCCGGCGTATGACCGGGAGTGGTGACGACAACGGCACGCACCGTGCCGAAGGCGATCGCGTCGCCATCCTTCACGGGTTTGTGCGGGTACCCGGCCTTGGCCGCCTCATTCATGATGACCTCGGCGCCGACAGCCTTCGCGAGTTCCATGTGCCCGGCGACGAAGTCGGCATGCGAGTGCGTGAGGTAGACCCGCGTGATTTTGAGTCCAAGTTCCTGCGCGTCCTTCAGGTATCGGCTGATATCACGGGCCGGGTCCACAATCAGGGCCTCGCCGCCGCTGCCGACCAGATAGGAGTAGTGCGACAACACGCCCAGATTATACTGCCGGAACACAAAGTCAGGCGTCTTCTGCTCGGTCTCCTTCACCAGTTGCAGGCTGGCCGCCTCGTCGCCGTGCGATGCGGCTTCGGCATCGCCCGGCAGCGACGCAGCATGCACCGTCGCCGCCAGCAGTGCCGAAGCAGCGCATACATGCCCCATCAGGAATTTGGTCATACTGTTCCTCCTTCCGGCCCGGGTGACTGTACCCGAAAACCAGTCAGATTGCATTCTACACACGCGCCGATCTACTGCAATGGGAAACACCCCATAGCGGCGCCATCTCTCCATGGCCTTTCATCGCGCACCCGCGGCCATTGCACCCATCACGAATGCCCTTGTCTTCGCTTCGCGGGCGGGTACACTGTTCCAGACATGAAGACCGCGTTCTGGTTGCTGCCGGCATTGCTGATCGGCATGGTGCTGGGCGGGCTGGGCCCCAAGGCCGACCTGCGGCAGGCGCGCGACGAAATCGCGCAACTCAAGAAACAGGCGCGCCGGCCGGCCGGCGGCAGCCTGACCGGAATCACGTCGATGCTGCGCATCCCCGAGGCGAACGCCGCATCCGAAACGCAGCGGCAACACCAGCGCCCGTCATTACGGGCCGCCGCGCCCGGAACGCCGACAAACGCCCCCGCGCCGGCGTTCTCCAACGCGGCCACCGTGCGCGTCGGGATCGGGACACCGGCCGCCGAACCGGATCAGGCGACGCTTCAGGACCGGATCCGGCAGGCCACCGAACTGTGGCAGGCGCGCGCGGACCTGGCGCGCAACAGCTTCGTCGCCAACGTCGCCACCGAGCCGGAACTGGCCGCGCAGTTCGACGCCGTGATCGCCGACATGAACACGCGCCTCGGCGAGGACATCCGCACCTGGGTGGACTACCTGAAGACCCAGCCGCAGGTCACGCCCGAGACCGGCATACGCATGATGAGCGCCCTGAGCACGGATCTGGTTCAAACGTATGAGTACCTGGACACGACCATGCCGGCTGATTGGCGCGAACGGGCCGGCGAGAAGTTCCAGGTGTTCGACTTCATCGATCCGCAGGTGGCGCTGCCGCTGGTCGAGGTCGAGCAGACGCTGCGCCCCGAAGCCGGGACGCACATGAAGGGGCCCCGGCATGTCACCGATCCTGAGTGAGGCCGCGGCATGACGCCGGGTCCCCGCATCGATGCCGTCTGGCGCGTGGCGCGGAACGAGTTGTTCGACTCGATCCGCAGCCGCCGCGTCATGGTGCTGGGGCTGCTCTACGTGGCGGGCTCCGCCGCCGCCACGGCGCTCTTCATCGGCGTGCTGCAGAAGATCGAACGCCAGTTGGCCGAGAGCCTGGGCCTGGCCGTGGCCGCCAACACCGGCAGCGTGACCGCCACGCTCTGGAAGTCCGACGCGTTCCGTCACATGGCGACGGGCCTGGCCGGCGACAAGGCGCTGGCCGAGCGCCTGCTGGACATCCCCCCGCTGGGCCTTTTCTACGGCTGGCTGTCGTTCGCCTTCGCCCCCGCGCTGGTCATGCTGACCTCCGCCGCCCGCATCTCGGAGGAAGTCTGGAGCGGCTCGGTGCGTTTTGCGCTCTTCCGCGTGTCACGGCTGGAATGGGTTCTCGGCAAGTTCGCCGGCCAGGCCGGCCAGTTGGTTCTGGCCCTGCTGCTGAGCGCCGTGGCCGCCTGGCTCACCGGCCTCGTGCGCATGCACGCCTTCGAGTCGGCCGCCACGGCGCAGGCCATGCTGTCGTTCGCGCTCAAGGCGGGGCTCTACGCCATGGCCTTCCTGGGACTCGCCACGGCGATCTCACAGTTCTGCACCACGCCGAACATCGCGTTGGCGCTCGGCTTCTTCGCGCTGATCGTGCTGCAGGTGCTGACGGCCGTGTCGCACTACCTCACAACCAACTTCGCCGCACCGGGCTGGCGCCGCGTCTGGGACACCGTGAACACCCTCACGCCCGGCGGGCACCGCATGGACCTCTGGTGGGGCGACGCGGCGCATGCCGTGCCGGCCACGGTCTTCCTGCTGGCGCTCAGTCTCTGCTACCTCTTCGCGGGGTACGCGGCGTTCTCCCGGAGGGACCTGTGAACGCGGCGCTCTCCTTCCAGGGCGTGGTCAAGACCTACCGGCGCCTGCGGGCGCTGGACGGACTGGACCTGGTCGTGCCGGCGGGCTCGATCTTCGGCCTGGTCGGCAGCAACGGTGCCGGCAAAACCACGGCCATGGCCGTAGCCGTGGGACTGCTGCAGCCGGCGGCCGGCGTGATCAGCATCTTGGGCGACGGCCCCTTTCATCCGGCACGACACCGCGGCCGGGTCAGCCTGCTGCCGCAGGACTCGCGCCTGCCGCCGCACGCCCGTGTGGGCGAACTGCTGCGGTTCTATGGCGGACTGCAGGGAATGACGGGCGCCGCCCTCAACCGCGCGGTCGACGACCTGCTCGCGTGGGTCCACCTGGCCGATCGGCGGTCATCGCCGGTACGGACGCTTTCGCACGGCATGGTGCGGCGCCTGACCGTCGCGCAGGCGTTCCTCGGCATGCCGGAACTGGTGCTGCTCGACGAGCCGCTGAACGGACTCGACCCGCGCGAGGCCGCCCGCATCCGCGACCTGATCCGCGAACGCCGCGGCCGGCAGGCGGTGGTCATCAGCTCGCACAACCTGACCGACATCGAAGCCCTCTGCGACCACGTGGCCTTCATCGAGCGCGGGCGCCTCGTACGACAGGACACCCTCGACCGCATCATACGCCGCAGCCATCGCGTCACATTCGTGGTCGAACCGGGGGTCTTCCCGCTGGACGACCTGCGCGCGGCTGTGCCCGCGGCGACGTGGGAGGCAACCGCCGACCGGCTGACCGCCACCTTCCCGGCCGAAAGCACGACCGCGGAGATCAACGCCGCGGCTCTGCCGCTCCTGCTGCGCGCCGGCATCCGCATCCTGGAGGTCCGCCGCGGCTCGGATCTCGAAAGCGAATACCTGCAGGCGAGTGCATGACACGCAAGACGAACAGAGGCATCGACCTGCCTGAGACGGTGGCGGCTCATGTGGCCGAACTGAAACTGCTGCGCGGCGTGCGGCGGCTGGGGCTGGCGGTGTCCGGCGGCGCCGATTCGGTGGCGCTGGTGCATCTGCTGCTGCCGATCTGTCGTGCCGCGGGGATCACGGTTCATGTGTTACACCTGAACCACGGCCTGCGCGGACGCGCCTCGGATGCCGACCAGCGCTTTGTCGAACGGCTGGCCGGGGCATGCGGCGTGGCAGGTGTCATCGCACGCGCCACGCCGCGGGTGAAACACGCGGCGCGTGGCCCGCATGAGCGGAAGATCAACCCCTCGCTCGAGATGTGGGCCCGCGCGGAGCGCCTGGCTTTCTTCCGGCGCTGCGTGAAGGACCTGCGGCTGGACGCGATCGCCACCGCGCACCAGGCCGACGACGTGGCGGAAACCGTGCTGCTGCGCCTGGCGCGCGGCGCGGGCATGGCGGGGCTGGCCGGACTCAAACCGCGCAGCGTGCTGCACGCCGAGGACGCTGCGACGCTCACACTCATCCGGCCGCTGCTCGCCTGCACGCGGTCCGACCTGCGCACCTGGCTACGGCGCCACGGCCATGCCTGGCGCGAGGACGCCTCCAACCGCGACACCGCGATTCCGCGCAACGGTCTGCGGCAGGTGGTGCTGCCGTGGCTCGAGCAGCACTGGCAGCCGGCCCTGCGGCGTCAACTGGCACGCTCGGCCGAGATTCTGCGCGCCGAGGACGACTGGCTGAACGCGCAGGCCGAGGCCGCGCTCGCCGACGTGACCGGAACGCGCGGCGCCCTGCGGCACGGCGCGCTCATGCGCCTGCCGCTGGCGCTGCAACGCCGCGTCGTGCGATTGTGGCTGATGGCGCACGGGCACACCGGCGATGCAGCGGGGTTCGATGCCGTGGAACGGGTTGTGAGAGGGGTTCAGGGTTCAGGGTTCAGGGTTCGGGGTTCGGGGTTCGGTCCCGCCGCTGGCCTGCGGCCAGTTCGATCGGAAGAGCGAACCGCAGATTGCCGAATGTCGAATGTCGAATGTCGAAGTGGCCATCGGCATCGACCGGAG
>CAYQJG010000094.1:0-17777 GCA_964417715.1 uncultured Lentisphaerales bacterium
TCGCGTGACGTGAGCCGCAGCGGTCCCGTAGGTCCCGCTGTACCGCGCGGCACCGGTAGTACAGCGGGACCTACGGGACCGCTGATTGGCGCGGCAGACGTCCACGCGGTTGGACGGCAGTGCACCGAACCGCGGATGCGCCCCGCCGGGGTCGGCTGGCGCAGCTTGGGCATGTCCCCGTCAGGTTGGATAGGCCCAGAAGAGCCGGAGCGCGGCCAGCGGCAGGGCGGAGAAGCTGGGTGCTGGGCGTGCCCAACCGCAGATTGACGAATGTCGAACCGCAGAATACGGAAGTGCCTCCGTTCGGTGCGATGGCCACTTCGACATTCGAAAATCGACGTTCGGCAATCTGCGGTTCTCCCTGCGAGACCCGACGGGCCGCCAGGGACGGCGGTCCTCCAGAGAGGCGTGCGTGCCGATTCGCCTGGATGGAACGCCAACAGAACGCGTGCGCTCCCAGTCGGCACTCTGTAGGGCGTCAACCGTCACCGCGGCCGGCGGCCGGCGGCCAGCCGGAGCGCGCCCCACAGCACCAGGAAGCACGGCAGCAGCGGCCAGAAGGAGAGCACGGCCGCAGCGGCCAGCGGACGCCGGACGCTGAAGGCCAACTGCAACCGTCCGCCCAGTTGGCTCTGCATCGTCCGGTGGAACCGCATCTCGCGCCCGTGCTCCGGCATCGCGACGTTGATGGCCGTCGCCTGCCCGGCTGCGGCCGCCTGCTGGTCCACGATCTTCCCGGCCACCAGTTCGAGCCCCTTACGGTCCTGCTGCGTGAGCTGCTCTTCAACCTTGGCCACGAACTGCTGGTCGAAGTTGCCACCGTTGAAGCCGGCCTGCGTCTGCGGCGCGGATTCGTCGAAGATGTTGTTGTCATTGCGCAGCGCCTCGCGGCGGTTGACCAACCCCATCTTGACCTGCTGCTGCACGACATTGCGGAACTGCACGCGCGCATCCTCGTTCAGGGTCTGCTCCGACTGGGACGCGTTCACCGCCACCTGCAGCGCCTTCTGCGCCTCCACGCGCTGCCCGCTGTTCAGCAGGCCGTCGATGCTCTTCAGGTTGCGTGTCGCCAGCGCCAGGTTGCTCCGTGAAAACGCGCTGTTGCGGCTTTCGTAGTCGTCCTTCGAGAAGGACTTGACGTGCCAGGCCGTCTCGACGGTATCGAAGTCGCCGTCGAGCAGGCTGTAGTGGAACTCCGGCGGCACATAGAGACGCCAGCCGATTTCACGCAGCGGCAGATCGGGGAAGCGCGGCGCGATGAGCGACACGTGCCCGCGCAGGCCGCCCGGCAGCTGATCCGCAAAGACAATCGTCACGGTCGTCAACGCGCCCGCCGCCAATTGTTCGAGCGGCACGCTGACCGTCCCGTTGTCACGCGCCACGGCCACTTCGCCGCCGTTGACGGTGGCGGACCACACGTCGCCCGACAGCGACGGCAGTTCGACCTTGAGGAACCGCAGATCGCCCACGCGCAGGCTCAGCGTCGCCTGGGTAAGGAGCTTGCCGCTGCTTGAGACGACCGTTACCAGTTCGGCCGACTCCACACTGGCCGGCAGCACCTGTGCCGCGCTGTGACGCACGACCGACAGCGCCAGCTTGTAGTCCGGCCGCAGGGCGCGGTAACAGAGGATGGCGCCCGAGAGGTCGCCTGCGCCGAACGTATCCGGCAGGCTGCGCGCGTCCTCGGGCTTCAGGCCGTCGAGCCCGTCGCGCGGCTCAACCTGCACGCGCCCGCCACCGGTCACCACCAACCACGCCGACTGCCGCGCCGCTCCCAGCACCTCGAACGGCCGGATCGTCACGCCGCCCTTCGACGGATCGTAGGGTTCCTGGTAGAGACAGGTCAGAACATACGCGTCTTCGACCTTGCCGTGCAGTTCCACCTGCCACACGCGGCCCGTGCCGGCATCGGTTGGCTCAACCGGACTCACCCGCGCGATATTGCGGCCCGAAACCGACAGCGTGGCGTCCTTGACCGGCACGCGCACCTGGAAGAGCTTCACGCCGGCGTTCTCAATCTTGTAGCGCAGATGCACGCGATGCTGCAGCATCCCCTCGGCCAGTTCGACGCGGTGCAGGATCTCGGGCTTGATCACCGGGGCCAGCACCTGCGTGCGCAGCGACACCTGCCACAGGGGCCGCAGAATGTCGAAGGTCACCGCCGCCGGCGTGGTTTTGTCGCCTTCCGGCTTGCGCACGCTGATCCCCTGCTGTTCGTCCACGGCGAGTTTGACGCCGCGCTCGGCCGACACGGCCATGCGCCCCGTGTGGCGCACGGCATCCTGCACGCTCACGCGCGGCAAGTCGATGCGGTCGGGTATGCCGCGCAACTGGCGCGCCAGCACCAGGTTCAGCGCCGTCGCACCCAGCACGCGGCGGCTGAAGAACACATCGACCCCCTGCCCTGTCCGCCGGCTGTCATCCCAATGGCTGACATCGCGACCACTGAGCGACTCAATGTCGTACCCTTCGGGAAGCAGCAGCTTCACGGCGAACACGCCGGCCTTGGCCACGGTCAGCTCGAGCGTCGAACTCAACACGTTGCGCTCATCGCCGATGCTGAACGAACCGGTTTCGGACACGCGCAGTTCGGGCTGAACGGCTTCGGCGCGCAGCACGACTTTCACGCCGGCCGGATCGTCGTAGCGGAAGGCCCGGCGCAGCGGTTCTTCGCTCTGCAGCGCTGCCAACCGGACTGTGTCGGGGAAATCGACGGTGTTGATCGCCAGCGTGCCGGCGCCGTCGTTGAGGCGCAGCAGGATCGCCTCGGGGGCCGCGAGCGCCAGGCGGCCGCGCTGGCGCTGCACGTCCAGCACAGCCGGCACGCCCAGCGTCGCGCCATAGGGCAACCCTTCACACGGCACCTGCATGCCGACCGCCAGCGTGAAATCGGCACTGGCCGGCCGCGCCAGGATCGCCAGCAGGATGCGCGTGGCCGGATCCAGACTCCAGGTCGCCAGGTTCGGGGCGCTCACGGAGGTCACGCTGACTCCATCCGGCAGATGCAGCCGCAACTCGCGCACCTCGCCCTGCACCACGCGGTAGTTTGCTCGCACAGCGAGGTCCACGACACCGGAACGGATGTTCGCCAGTGTGTCGACGTCGCAGTGCACGACGGCCTGCTCGCGACGCGCATCGCGGGCACGTGGCCGCCAGGCAAAGGCGGCGGGCGTGCCGCTGGCAAACGCCCCGCTGGCTCGCGTCACGGCGTCGGCCGAGGCCACCGTCAGATTGGCTGCGCCCGGGGCCACGATCTCCAGGTCGCCGGCCGGAACGCTCAGCTCAAAATGGTTGGCCAGCGAATCCGGCACGTCCAGCGTAAGTCTCCAGTAGCCGTCGCTCTCGGTCACGCGTTCGCGCGTCTGGACCTCAAGTTCATAGCGTCCGGACTGGTCGATGCTCAGGACGCAGCCACGCGCGGCCGGCTCCAGGCGCACATGCGCCGACGGCAGCCGCGTGCTGACCACTACGGAATCGGGGCCAAGCAGGCGGAACCGGCCGACCTGCCCACCGCGCAGGCGCAGGCGCCAGGTCACGGTGGCCGTATGCTCAACGTGGGCATCCATCGCGGGTGCACCGACCACCAGGTCGAGTCGGTCGAGCGCCAGGCGCGGCGAAACGTTGGTCTCCTGAGCGTGTAGCGTCACCGCGATCAGTCCAATCAGTCCGATCAGTCCGATCAACCCAATGCGCACACGTCCGGACCGCCCGTCGGGCGCGGCGTCTTCGGGCTCCAGCGGCGGCGGATCGAAGGCGGACTGCGCCTGCTCCGTAGCCCGCCGCCACCGCCCGCTGATGAAGCGCACCAGGCCGCGCAGCACCGCCACGAGCAGCGCCAGCGCCACCACGATGACACCTGCCACCGCAACAACCATCACACCTGCCACGGTCTGGATGGCCGCCACGGCCAGCAGCACCAGCGACAGCGCGAACCACAGCGGCCGTCGGCGCCAGCAGGCCACGACAAGCGCCAGCAGTCCGGCCACGCCGCCGGCCAGCAGGATCCGCGGCGAGCCACCCGCCATCCACTTCGGCACCAGGGTCACTTCGACGCGCAGGGGGGCGTCGCCCGTCAGGTTGGCGGTGCGATAGAAGCGGCACACGCGACCGTTGCCACGGCCGACATCCGCCATCGGCAGCGGAAACGCGCGCTGCTGGTCCGGTGTCATGTTGCCTCCGGTCGACCCGATCGCCAGCTTGTCGTTGGCTTGGATCTCCCAACTGGCGAACGTAACCGCCGTGTCCGGCAGTGTCGGCGCCACCAGCGTGGTGCGGCGCAAACGCCTGGCACCGGCTTGAGCATAGGTGATCTCGATCGAAACGGCCTGGTTCGGATCGCGCAACCGATCGACCGGAATCAGCAGTTTGTCGCCGGATTGCTGGGCCGAGAGATCGCGCGCCTCGTCATTCGGACCGATGCGCCGCACCGTCCAGAGCGCCGCGCCAGGCGGCAGCGTGAGCGCCACATACTGCTGGCTGGCGTTCTTGACGCAGTAGAGCGCGTGGGTCACCGACTCCCCGTCGCGCCCCAGACTGGTGGAGAGCGCGAGGTAGTCGACCACCTGGCCGATCAGGCGCTGCGTGTCGAGCGGCGTGATGCGCAGCACGGCGTGATGCGGCCGCCGCACGTACTTGTAGGCGCCGATCACAGGGGCCGTCACCGTGGCCGCGTAGCCGGCCGGAATTTCGTCGCGCTGGATGCGGATCAGCGTGGCCGGCAGATCATCCGTGGCGGCGAGCTTCAGGCTAGCCGATGAGGCCACCACGATGAACCCGAGTTCGCTGTCGGTGTCCAGCGTCTCGATCTCGCCGACCGGCAGATCCGCTCCGCCAAACGCCAGCGGCTGGTCGTAGGTGATCAGCAGCGTGAAGTCGCCCATCGTACGCGAAGTCAGCTGAACGGTGCAGACGTCGTTGCTACGGCTCCAGGTGTCGATGCCGGCGCCCACCACGTCGAACGTGGCGATACGCGCCGGCACGTGGAAGCGCAGGTTCTGGACGGGCGCGCCACTAATATGGCAGGTGACGGCCGCAGACACGTAGGTCACGCCATCGCCCAACGACACCAGGTGGAAAATCTCGGAATGAACGGCGGACTTGGCGCGTTCGACGCCCAGTTCGAGTTTCCACGGCGTATCGCGGAAACGATAGGCAAGCTGGGCGCCCTCGACGCGGACCGGCGTCGAGGCAGTGTGCACATCGCGCAGTTCCTCGGCCGTGCGCGGCACCAGGCGCAGACCCTTCTCGGCGGCTGCGACGATGTAGCCGCGCTGCGTGCGCGCACCGGGCACCCAGACGCGCGGCACACCGAAGCTGGTGCGGTCAGCCGCGAACGGCTGCTCCAGCCGCACGTTGATCATGACCGATCCCTCGACGGGCTGGCGGAACGGCACCACGATCTCGCGCACACCGTTGGTGGCGGGGCGCACATCGACATCGCTTTCGGCCACCTGCGCGCCGGTCACGGCGGCCACGGTCCACTTCGCGTCGGCGTCGGTCTGCAACCGCACCTCGCGCGCCGCCGCATCGCGGACCTCGAGTTGGATGCTGGCATTCAGCGAGAGTTCGCCCTCGGCCAGCCTGGGCAGCAAGCCGACCTCGGCGTTGAAGGCCGTCACGATATCGTCGAATCCCACGGTCAGGCTGTATGGCATGGTGGCGTACTGATAGGTGTACAGCCCGCGGGAAGGCATGGCCAGCGAGGCGACGCGCGGAAAAGCCGCCTGATCGATCTGCGTCAGCCCGCCGGCATTCATGGCCTGGATCTTGACGGCGCTGTCGGTGCCGATCAGGAGCGTGCCGCCGGCGCGGATCACCTGCTGCGGAACCAGCACGGGCAGCGGCAACTCGCACGGGAAGGACGGCAGCGCGCGCTCATAGCCGATCACGACGTCGTACCGCTCGGACTGCGGACGGGCCAGAACCACGCGCAGGCGCGGCGCATTGGTCTGGACGCGATCCACGCGCCACTCCTGGATGTCACTGCCCGAGACCTGCAGGACATTCACGTCCGGTACGGCGAAGACGAGTTCGCTCAGCGCGCCCTGGGCGATGCGGTAGGAGACACTGGACTTGAACCGGAGCGCGCCCGGCACCGCGTTGGCCACGGTGGTGACATCGCATGACGCCATCAGTTCGGCATCCAGTCGCCGCACGGCCTGCTTCCACGCGACCGCCACATCGGCCGCCGTGCCCAGGAAGGCCGTCGTCCGGCAGGCATTCGGGCCAACCGGCTCGCGCCGCACATCACGCGCGCCCTGGATCGACACTTCAAGATCAGGCCGGTCGCCGGCAATCGCGATCGCGCGCACGGGCAGCACGGGGACAGCGAAGGAACCATGCCGCCAGTCGTCGCGCGCCTCGGTGCGCACGGCGAACGACAGGGTCACCGTGCCGCGGTGAGTCACCCAGAAACGGTCGACCACGTGGGCCAGCACGAAGCGGGCACCGTCGCGCCGCAACTCCCAGCCGGAAGGCACGGTCGAGTCGAGCAGCGCCACGTCGCCCGACAGCAGGTCGAGCGTCGTACCGCGCGGCAGGTCATCGACCCGCAGAGCCATCTCGATCGTCAGATTGTCGCCCGCGATCCGGCCCGCGAGACTGATATCGCCCACGCGCGGGGAGGCAGCCAGCGACGTCGCAACGAGAAAGCCAGTCGCCAGCGACAGGAATATGCTTTTCATGAATAGGACCCTCTCTGTGCTTACCATTCAATTGAACCGCAGAATGTCCAACAAGAAACCGCAGAATGTCGAAGTCAATCCCGCCCCTCGCTGCCACCGGACGCCTCTTTCCTTCGACTGCGCTTCCGGCTTTCCCGTGGGATTGTTCATTGGTGTTCGCGCACGTTCACACGCCGGAGACCGGTTAAGTGGGTCGATTAAGGGTATCCGGTTAAGAACGGCGGTTAAGGGTGGCGATTGAGGGTGCGCTTCTCGCCTTCCCTGCACTTCCTCGGACACTTAACCGACTCACTTACGCGCACACTTAAACGTCCCCCTTACTCGGATACCCTTAACCGAACTGCTTAAGCGGTCCCGCCTGGGGGCGCCCCCTTGGACGGTTCATCAACAAGGAATCCCACGCCAATCCCGGAAGCGCCCCTACGACATTGGACATTTCTTGCCGATATTCTGCGGTTCACCTCTCCATTCCAGCACAACCTCCGTCGCACTGCGTCAGCCCCCTGCAATTCTTGTGTCAAGAAACTGTCACGGCCGCTTTCTACTTGCTCATCGCCTCGGCCTGCCCGGCCAGGTCCAGCAACTCCTTCACACGCGTGTCAAGCGGCAGGGCCAGGGCTACGGGGCGGAGCAGGCGCGCGACGTCTTCGAAGCGGCTGCCGGCGGCGTAGGGACTGGCGCGCAGGATCTCGGCGAACTCGGCCGCTCCGGCCGCCAGCTTGAACTGCGGCCGGCTGGCGTCAATGTTGGCCGCGATCATCTCGGGGAGGATCGGCGACTCGATCTCCTCGATCGCGCGCGTGTCCGTGCGACGGTAACGGATGCGGACAGTACCAAGAGGCCGCCGGCGCGCCGCGCTGGCGGTGTCGGGGTCGACCTCGTAGAGCGCGGTGACGGACTGGCCGGAACCCACTTCGCCGGCATCAACCGTGTCGTCGCGGAACTGCTCCTTGGTGAGCGCGCGGTTCTCGTAGCCAAGCTGGCGGTAGCAGCGCACGGCCGCCGGATTCCACTCGACCTGGATCTTCACATCCGCGGCGATCGTGTTGAGCGTGGCCGCCAGGTCATCGACGAACGCACGCCGCGCCTCCTCCTCGGAGTCGAGGAAGCGGTAGACGCCGTCGCCCTTGTTCGCGAGCTGCTCAAGCATCTGGTCGTTGTACGTCCCCTTGCCCACGCCGAAGACCGAACAGGTGATTCCCTGGCGGCGGAAGGCGGCGATCTGCGAGAGAATCTCCGCCGCGTCGCCGGTACCGAGGTTGGCCACGCCGTCGGAGACGAGGATCACGCGGTTTTCGGCGCCGGGGACGAACGCCCGCGCGGCCAGCTCGTAGGCCTTGCGCATGCCATCCTCGAGATTGGTCGAGCCGGTACACTGCAGCGAGTCGAAGGCCGCCAGCACTGTCGCCGCCTGCGTGGCAGGTGTCGGATCGAGCACCACACGGGCGCGGTCGTCGTAGGCCACGATCTGGATGCGGTCGGCCGGCGCCAAGTTCTCGAGCAACAGTTTGAGTGATGTGCGCGCCAGCCCGATGCGGTCGGGCTGCGACATCGACCCCGACGTGTCGATCAGAAAGGTCAGCATGGCCGGCCGCTGCTCTTCGCGGCCGAGGCGACGGCCCTTGACGCCAATGCGCAGCAGCGCCAGATCCGGGCCGAACGGCGACGGCGCACCTTCGACATAGACGCGGAAGGTAGCGCGGTCGGGGGCCACGTCGCCGTAATCAAAGGCGTTGACGATCTCCTCGGTGCGCACGACTTCCGGCTCCGGCAAGCGGCCGGACTGGATCGCCTGACGCGTGAGCGTGTAGGACGCGGTGTCGACGTCGATCGAGAAGGTCGAGAAACGTTCCACAGCAGTGGCCACGAACGGGTTGAATGCAGCCGGCACGCGGGGCGCAGTTGGTTTGGCCGACGCGTTCAGTTCTTCCAGCGTGTCTTCGAACGCCGCCAGACTCTCGGACGTATTCGCGACGCGCAGTTTGCCAGCGTCCTCGTCCGGCATATTGGCGCCCCGGAAGTCGATCTCGGGAATGACGGTCTCCTGCATGCGTCTCCGGGTCTCGTGCTCGGAAAGCGGATTCGCGGGCGCGACACGGTCGAAATAGAGGGATGAGGTGCCCTGTTCTGCATCGCGGCTCCGCTCGCCACTCGACTTCTGCGCGAGCTCGGCCTTCTTCTCAAGCTGGTCCGATGTACGTTGGCCGGCCACATCACGGCCGTCCAACTCATCGGCGGCAACCTTGCGTTGACGCGCCGGGGTCGGGGCGGGTGTGGCAGGTGCTGCCGCTGGAACGTCGGCGGGCAGGCTTGGTGTACTCGTGTAGAGCCTCTCGGCGGGGGCCGAGTCCAGTCGAGAAGTTGGTTCCGGGCCGGATGCGGCAACCGGCGCGTTTGCCTCCCGCGTGGTGTCCGGCGCCGGTTCGAGGTTCCTCGCATACCACGCTTGCCCGCCGGCGCGGTTGCCAGAGCTGGCCGTAGGCAGAGACTTGGCCACCTCGCCGCCGACCGTGACGGTTCCTTCGAGCCCTGCGGCGTATGCGTCGGCGGCCTCTCCGGCGGCCGGCTTGCGGCTGCCGACACCAGCCTGGCGACGGTCATCGCCGAGTGTCAGCGTGTCGCCGGCCAACAGCTCCCGCCGGCCATTCTCGTCGCGCGCGCCCTTGGCGTCGACATCGATACCCCCATCGCCGTCGGCATCGACGAGTAACCGGCTGAGGCCATGCGTGGAGCGCTTAGCCGTGCCGGCCTGTGCCACTCTCGCAGCAGGGACGGATTCCGTAACAACCGGCTCAGGGCGCGCGTCCGTGCGAACCGCCTGCCCGGACTTGCTGCGCTCCCCCAGCTCACGGCTTGCGTTGCCGGCCATGATGCCGTTGCCTTTGAGCGAAAAGTCGCTCTTGTCGGACAGTTGCGCAGGCGAGGGCGCAGGCTGACAGGCAGGCGTGGTCGGTCTGGGAGCAGTGCCGTAGTAACGATCTGCACCTATCGTCTCGGCATCAACACACTTCTGCGCAGCCTTGGCCATCTCGTCATTCGCGATCCGGCTGGTAGCCTCAGCGGTCTTCGACGAGAAGCTACACAGTTTGGTGGTGACACCCGCGAGCACGATCAGTCCTGCGGCCGCAGCCAGCCACGGCATGGGCCGCGAGACCCAGCGGATGATGCGAGCGCGGCTTTGCGGCCGGACGGCCAGCAGTCTGGCGCGGCGGGCGGGGGCGAGTTGCGGATTGGCGGCGGCATCGCGCGCCAGGGCGCTGCGCAGAAGGGCCAGCGTGGGTTCGAGGTGGCGGACGGTGGTCTGGCACGCGGCGCATTGCGTCAGGTGCCGGCGGACCGCGTCCGCTTCCGGCCCGGGCAGGTCCCCGAGCAGGAACGGCGTCAGCCGCTCTTCCTGGTCGCATCGTTTCATGGCGCCACCCCTTCCTGCCGCTTGACCTCGACAGCCAGCCGCTTGACGGCGAAGTGGAGCAGGTTGCCCACGTAGCCGCTGCTGAGGCCGGTGACTGTCGCGATCTCCTCGTAGCTCATGCCCTGTTGCAGCCGCAGCAGCACCACCTGCCGCTGCGCCGGGTCCAACACGCCAAGACAACGGAGCACCAGCGCCTCGCGCTCATCCGGCGGCGGGTCGGTCTGGCTCCCGCCGGTCTCCACGAGGTCAAGAGCCACCGCGTGTTCGCCATGCAGGCGCTTGCGACGCTCCTCGGCGCGAATGACGTCCACCGCCTCGTTGTGCACCACGCGGTAGAGCCAGTTCCGAAGGTGGGCGCCCGGTTGCTGACCGGGCTGCCACTGCCGGAAGAGCTTGATCAGCGCGTTCTGCACGACATCCTGCGCGAGCGTGGCGTTGTTGAGCAACCGGGCGGCATACCGCAGCAGCGGCGCCTGGTAGGCGTCGATCACGGTTTCCATGCCGCCGTGGCGACGGATCTGTGCCGCCTCGGCCTGCTCCTTGCGTCTCGCCATACGCGCTCGATCCCGGTGTCTTGCGTGTAACCAACCTAGATACGCCGCTCGGGGGGGGGCGTCTTTGAGGGAAATGTGGGAAGAGGGGTTCAGGGTTCGGGGTTCAGGGTTCAGGGTTCAGTTGGATCGAGCAGAGGGACACCGAATGTCGATTTTCGAATGTCGAAGTGGCCGTCGGCATCGACCGGAGGCACTTCGGTGCTCTGTGGTTCGACATTCGTCAATCCGCGGCCCCCCACTGTTCACCGTTCACACTCTCTGCCGTTCACTGTCCCCCACTCCGCACCAGCCACCCGCTGCGCCATTCGTCGAGCAGGATGTTGGCGTGCTCGGCGAAGCCTTGCCGGGCGAAGGCGGTCAGGACGTCGGCGTACTGGGAGTCGAGGATGCCGGAGATCACCAGCGCGCCGCCGGGGCGCACGGCGGCGGCGATTGGGGCGGCAGCCTGGATCAGCACCGGGGCCAGGATGTTTGCGACGACCACATCGGCCCGCGCCTGGTTGGCAACCAGATCGCAGGTCTCAAACCCGATGGACACGCCGTTCAGCGCCGCATTGTCGCGCGCGATCGCCACGGCATCGGGGTCGTTGTCGAAGGCCTGCACCGGTGCGAAGCCGAGTTTCACGGCCGCGATGGCCAGGATGCCGGAACCGCACCCCATGTCGAGCACGCTGCGACGGGGACTGGCGGCGGACAGGCGGTCTAGAAACTGCAGGCAGGCGCGGGTGGTGCCATGCTGACCGGTGCCGAAGCTCATGCCGGGATCGAGGTCGATCACGCACTCGCCCGGGCGGGCGGCGTACGGCTCCCAGGTCGGGCGCACGACAACGCGGTCGGAGACGCGCTCGACATGGAAGAAGCGCTTCCAGCTTTCGGCCCAGTCCTGGACCGGCAGCACGCGCGTGGCGGGGTGCAGGTCGAGTCCGAGCGTGCGGCCGGCGACCGCCACCGCGGCAGTCGCGGCCGGCGCCTCATCGGGGTCGGCCAGAAAGACGTCCACGCGGCTTGTGCCCAGCAGCACATCCTCGAAGGCGGTCGCCGGGAACGGCGAGTCCGACAGCAGGTCCAGCAAGGCGTCGAGGCGGTCGCGCGGCACGTCAGCCGATACGGAAGTTACAGGCCTGAGTGTTGACATATGGGCCATACTAAGTCACTGCGCACGCCACAGGTTCTCTCGGCAACCAGGGGAAACCGCAGACGGTTCGCGTCGCCATCTCCTGTTTTCGCCGCCTACAGCGACACGCAGATGGCGGAGTGGGTCTGGATCTCGCGGGCGATGCCGGCGACCATCTCGGCGGGGGCCGGCTGGTTCAGCTTGACGATGGCCAGCGACCGGTTGGTCTTGCTGTCGTGGGGGTTGCGCATGTCCTCGATGTTGATGTGCGCATCGGCCAGGCGCCGGCTAATCGCGGCGATCACGCCCGGGCGGTCATCGTACAGGCAGAAGAGCATGGCGCCCTGGGGCTCGAAGAAGAGCCGGTCGAACTCGTTGATGCGCGACACCATCATGACGCCTTCGGCCACCGTGCCGCGCACGCTGGTGCGCTTCAGGCGATTGTCGTCCTGTTCGACGATCAGGTCGATCGTGATCGAGTTGGCGAACCCCTTCTCGGAATCGACCGGGCGGTTCACGTACTCGATCCCCATGTCGTTGAGGAACTTGGTGGCCGCCTTGTGGTCATTGAAACGGTCGAAGCCCGCCCACACGCCCGACAGGATCGGCGTCAGCAGCCACTTGCTGAACGGCTCCAGCTGGCCGTAGAAGCTGGTCTCGATCATCTTGAGCGGCGCCTCGCCGCCGGCCAGCTGGCGCGTCAGGCGCGCCAGCGCAAAGGCGAGTTCGCAGTAGGTCTTGTCGAGCCCGTCGGGGATGTCGCGGTTGACGATGAACGAGGTGACGCCCTTGTCATCGAGGTCGATCAGCTCGCGGGCGGCGCGCTCGGCGGCCACGTAGTTGGCCTCGTGGGTGCTGGCGCCGAGGTGCGGCAGCATGATATCGGCGACGTCGGCGACGCTCTTCGAGCCCGCCTCGTCCTTCGGATAGACATCGTTGAGGAAGCGCAGGCCACGCTCCTTCTTGATTGCGCGCAGGGCCGCCTCATCGACAATGCCATCACGGGCGCAGTTGATCAGGGTGGCGCCGGGCTTCATCAGGCCCAGGAACTTGGCGCCGACCATCCCGCGCGTGCTCTCTCCGCCGGGGATGTGCAGCGTGATGAAATCGCATTCGCGAAACAGGTCCTCCAGCGACACCGGCTCGACGCCCATCTCACGGACGCGCTCGGTCGACACCAGCGGGTCATAGCCCAGCATGCGGCAGTCGAATCCCTTCAGGCGTTTGGCCACCAGGCGGCCGATGTTTCCGAGGCCCAGGATGCCGACGGTCTTGCCGGTGACTTCGCGGCCCATGAACGCCTTCTTCTCCCACTCGCCGCGCCGGACGGAGGCATCGGCGGGTACAATGTGCCGGGCGTCGGCCAGCATCAGGGCCACAACCTCCTCGGCCACGGCATTGGCGTTGGCGCCGGGGGTGTTCATCACGTCGACGCCCTTCTTGCGGGCGTGCTTGATGTCGATCGTGTCGAAACCGGCGCCGGCGCGCACGATCACGCGCAACTGCGGCAGGGAATCGATCAGGGCGGCCGTCACCGGTTCGCTGCGGACGATCAGGGCATAGGCGTCGGCGTGCGCCGCCGCCAGCGTCTCAATCGGCGTCTTGGCGTCCTGGATAACCGCGTAGCCGCGGTGGGCGGTGAGAAGTTCGGCCGCGATCGCATCCAACTTGGTTGGGATTAAAACCTTTTTCATGCTTCAACTACCCGGCCGGCTTCTGCTAACGTACATCGCGCCACACGGTTCCAGCTGCCCGGCATCCGGCATGACGGGCGCCACGACCGTGGCGGTGCGAATGTAGCATTGATTCCCGTGTCAAATCAAGATTGGGGTGCCGTTCCGGCCAACACATGAAAACAACCTGCTTCGCATGGACCCGAGCCCTTGCTTTTGCCGTGACGCTTGCCGGCGCAGCCGTGGCGCAACAGGGCGGCCAGGGCCCCAGGGGCCCCGCCGACGACGACAACCTGGCGCCGCCGCCGGAAGAGGCACTGGCCACGCCCCGCAAGGAGCCCTCGCTGTTTCAGCGCCCGCACACCCAGACGCCGGCGCTGCAGCTCGAGCGCGGCCGCCAGTTCGCGGCCCGCGGCCGGACCTCGGCGGCGCTGCGCGCCTACCAGGCACTGATTCACACCTGGCACAATGCGCCCGAAGCCCTGCCGGCCCAACAGGCCATCGCACAGCTTTACGAGAAGCGCGGCGACTATGACCGGGCCTTCATCGAGTACCAGTACCTGCTGGTGCACTTCTCCGGTCGCTGCGCCTATCTCGAGATCGTGGCGCGTCAGTATGAGCTGGCCAACCACCTCAACACGCCCCGCCGCAACTTCCTGGGCCTGCAGATGAACACGACCGAGGAGAGCCGGCAGCGCTACGAGCAGATCGCGCGCAACGCGCCGAACTGGGCACGGGCGCCGGACGTCCTGCTGAAGGTCGGTGCCTGTTACGAATCCGACGACGAACTGCAGGCGGCGGCCGACGCCTATGCGCGCCTGCAGGCGCGCTACCCCGCCAGCAGCGCCGCGCAGCTGGCGGCGCGCCGCGAGGTCGAATGCCGCTACCGCCAGTCCAGCCAGTACCCCAAGGACGACGCCCTGTGCGGCAAGGCGATCACGGCGGCCGACGCCGCCCTGGCGGCCTACCCGAACCACGCGGACCGCGCGCAGTTCGCGGCCTGGCGCGAGGAACTCGCGGACCGTCAGGCCGACTCCGTCTACCAGCGCGCGGTCTTCTACGACACGATCCGCAAGCAGCCGCAGGCGGCACTGGTCGCCTACCGTGAGTTCCTGCGCCAGTTCCCGGGCTCGAAACGCGTGGCTGCCGCGCGTGAACGCATCCGCCAGCTGGAAAACGAGTCCGCCACCCCCGTCTCGAAACCGTAATCAAGGAGATCCCTGCATGAAACGTCTCGCCCTGTTCGCCACCTGCGCCGCGGTCCTGCTCTCCGGCTGCGCCCACTACCGCATCGGCAACCCCGTGCCGCGCGAATTCCGCACCGTAACCGTGCCGGTGTTCGAGAACGGCACCACCCAGCCGGAAGCCGAAGCACTACTGACCGAAGCCGTCTGCCGCGAGTTCATCCGCGAGGGGTCGATGAAACTGACCGGACTGGATCAGGCCGCTGTCAAGGTCACCGGCCGCGTGACCGAATACAGTCAGCGCCCGATCCGGTACAGCGCCACCAACACCGACACCCCGGTCGAGTACCGCGTCCACATGGTCGCGGTCATAACGGTGGTCGAGAAGGCCACGGGCAAGATCCTGCTCAAGCCGACACCCATCACGGCCGACACGAACGCCCTGACCCACGACGACCTGCCGACGGCCAAGCGCGACGCGCTGCACCGGGCCACCCACGAACTCGGCCGCCAGATCGTGCTGGCCGTCGTCAGCATCTGGTAGCGATCACAACAGCGGAGACGATTCAGCATGCCACGTAATTTGCAGGAAGCACTCGATGGGTGGGATAGCGTTCGCAGTGCCGAGCTCTACGGCATCGGGTCCTGGGGCAACGGCTACTTCAACGTCACCCCGGACGGCTGCGTGGCCGTCCGGCTGAAGAACAAGACCGGCGACGTCGACATCAAGCTGTATGACATCGTCCAGGGGCTCTACGAACGCGGCATGAGCCTGCCGATTCTGCTCCGCTTCAGCGACCTGCTCGGTTCGCGCATCCAGCTGATCAACGAGTCCTTCGCCAAGGCCATTGCAGACTACGGCTATCAGGGAATGTACCGCGGCGTCTACCCGATCAAGGTCAACCAGCAGCAGCAGGCGGTGCACGATGTCGTGACGTTCGGCGCGCGCTATCACCACGGCCTGGAAGCCGGCAGCAAGGCCGAACTGGTCGCGGCCCTGGCCTACATGCACGACCCCGACGCGTTCCTGGTCTGCAACGGCTATAAGGACGCCGAGTTCATCGATCTCGCGCTGTCCTCGCTCAAGATGGGCCTGCAGACCATGCTCGTGCTGGAGATGCCGGACGAGCTCAACCTGATCCTCGAGCGCGCGGCCGCGATGAACGTACGGCCTCGCATCGGCGTGAGGGTCAAGCTCGCCAGCCGCGTCGGCGGCAAGTGGGCCGAGTCGGGCGGCGACCGCAGCGTCTTCGGCCTGACGCCCTCGCAGGTGATCGCGGTCGTCGACCAGCTGCGCGAACGCGGCATGCTCGACTGCCTTGAAATGCTGCATTACCACCTGGGATCGCAGGTGCCCAACATCCGCGAAATCCGGGCGGCCATCGCCGAAGCCGCGCGCTTCTACGTCGACATCGCGCGCGAAGGCGCCAAGATGGGCATTCTGGACATCGGCGGCGGGCTGGCGATCGACTACGACGGCTCGCACACCAACTTCGCCAGTAGCGCCAACTACGACGTGTCGGAATACTGCGCCGACGTGATCGAGGGGATCATGGCGGCCTGCACACCGGCCAACGTCCCCCACCCGACGATCATCAGCGAATCGGGACGCGCCGTGATCGGCTACTACTCGGTGCTGCTGCTCAACGTGCTCGACACCGCGCGCTTTGAGCGTCTGGCCATGCCCGCCAACCTGCCCGAACCGCTGCCGGAGCCGCTGGCCAACCTGGTCGACGCGGCCAAGACGCTCCGCGCAAAGAACCTGCAGGAATACTTCCATGACGCGGTCTACTATCGCGACGAAGTACATGAGGCATTCAAGCACGGCGATCTGACGTTGCGTGAGCATGCCGTGGCCGACGAGGTGTTCTGGTACATCCTGTCACGGATCAAGGAAGAGTTGCCGCGGCTGAAATACGTCCCGGACGAACTGCAGGGGCTGCAGGCGGCGCTGGCCGACGTCTATTACTGCAACTTCAGCGTCTTCCAGTCGCTGCCCGACGCCTGGGCGATCGACCAGCTCTTCCCGATCATGCCGATCCACCGGCTGCAGACCAAGCCGACGCGCGACGCCTACCTATCGGACATCACGTGCGACTGCGACGGCAAGATCGACCACTTCATCGACCTTCACGACGTCAATCCCACCTTGCCGCTGCACGCGGTCAAGCGCGGCGACGAGTACATCCTGGGCGCCTTCCTGGTCGGCGCCTACCAGGAGACCCTCGGCGACCTGCACAACCTCTTCGGCGACACGAACGTCGTCGGAATCCGGGTGGACGACGACGGCGAGATCGAATACCTGCAGGAGTTGCGCGGCGATTCGGTGGGCGATGTGCTCACGTATGTCGAGTATAGCCCCAGTCGGCTCATGGAGCAGTTCCGCACGCTGGCCGAGGAGGCCGTCAAACAAAAGCGCATCACGCCGACCGAACGGCGCGAAATCCTGGCCGCCTACGAGAACGGCCTGCGCGGCTACACGTATTTCGAGAGCTGAGCCTGTTCGGTAACCCCGCATGGGCGTAACGGGACCGGCCGCTTCATCGCCGTGGGCGGGAATGCTGAAAAAGCGCAGTTGCATGGATTCGCCTGCGGACGCCTCGGAGAGGCGTCCCTACCGAAAAAAAACCGCCGCCGTACGGCGGCGTGCTTTCGCGCACGACCGTAACGGGATTCTCCGGCGGGACCGGGAAGTCGAAGATGCCGGCCAGCGGAATCTCCAGTTCAGGGAAGGTGGGGCTGCGCAAGGTGTCGCGTTCCTCGTAGCCCGCGGCGAGGGCGAAGCGGCCATCGACGAGGCGGTAGACCTCGATCATGGGTGGGTAGTCGTCCCACTTGTAGCCACTTCCCAAGTCCATGGCGAGGTTGTTCATCTGTGGAAAACGGTGCCACAACGCGACCTGAAGCGCAGGAACGAAGGTGCCTGACAACGGGCGGACGCCGACCTTGACCGCACAAGCGCCAGCAAGTACAGCGGGGGCTACGAGCCCGCTGCGCCTGGACGCTGAAGGGTGCCAGTTCATTTGGAGTTGCTGACAAACGGCCGCCTGGCTTGACCTGACCGATGCCTGCTGGTATCCTGCTGCTGCTTTTCACCTTTCTTCGGGGCGTAGCGCAGCCTGGTAGCGCGTTTGCTTGGGGTGCAAAAGGTCAGGAG
>CAYQJG010000095.1:0-17409 GCA_964417715.1 uncultured Lentisphaerales bacterium
GCGGATCTCGACTTCCATGTCCAGTTCGCCGTCGACGTCGACCGTGGCGATATGCAGGGAGGGATTCATGACCTCGATGCTGTTGTCGCTCTCAAAGTCGCCGGCCGTGATCGTGCACGGCCCCTTCTTGCGGAGCGAGATCCAGCGCGGCGCACGCGTGTAGCTCTTGATCAGCACGCGCTTGAGGTTGAGGATGATATCGGTCACATCCTCGCTGACGCCGGGCAGCGCGCAGAACTCGTGGTTGGCATCCTTGATCCGCACCGAGCTGATGGCTACGCCTTCGATCGAGGACAGCAACACACGGCGCAGCGAATTGCCAACGGTACGGGCATAGCCCACCTCGAACGGCTCCGCGACGAAACGCGCGTAGGTCGACGTGGAGCTGGCCTCGTCCTTGACAACCCGCTTGGGCATCTCAAAACGACTCAGACGAAATGGCATGGCAAGCATCCTTCCCGGCACGGCTAACGCACTGGCGTGGCCCTGCCGCAACGGCATTCTGACTTAGCGCGAGTACAGCTCAACGATGGCCTGCTCATTGACGACCGGCGCAATCTGTTCGCGCGTCGGCATGCTGAGCAATTCACCACGAAACGCCTTCCGGTCCACTGACAGCCAAGCCGGTGTCTGCTGCGACGTGGCAGCTTCCAGACTGCGCGTGGCCATATCGCGGCTGCGCGGCCGGTTGCGTACCTCGACCACATCGCCCACATTGACCTGCATGGACGGCACATTGGCCGGGCGGCCGTTGATCGTCACATGCCCATGAAGCGCGAACTGCCGGGCACACCGCCGCGAGGACGCAAATCCCAGGCGGTAGATGACATTATCGAGACGGGTCTCGATCAGCTGGAGCATGATCTCGCCGGTGACGCCCTCGCGGCGCAAGGCCTCGCGGAAGAAACGGCGGAACTGGCCTTCCTGCATGCCGTACTGACGGCGCAGGCGCTGCTTTTCGCGCAGCTGCTGCCCGTACTCCGACATCTTGCGGGCGCGACGCGCACCGTGCATGCCGGGCGCGGGACGGCCCTGATCAATGGCGCACTTCGCCATGTAGCAGCGCGCGCCCTTGAGAAACAGCTTCATACCCTCGCGGCGGCACAGCCGGCAAGCGGGACCTGTGTACCTGCCCATTAGACTCTCCTCCTCTTGCGCGGACGGCAGCCATTGTGCGGAATCGGCGTGCAATCCTTGATCAAACTCACTTGCATGCCGGCCGACTGGATCGCGCGCACGGCCGACTCGCGGCCGGCGCCCGCGCCCTGGACGCGGACCTCGACTTCGTGCATGCCCTGGGTGACCGCCTGGCGGGCGGCATCCTGCGCGACCATCGTCGCCGCAAAGGCGGTGCACTTGCGCGACCCCTTGAACCCGGCGCGACCCGCCGAACTCCAAGCGATCACGCCGCCCCGCGCATCGGTGATCGACACGGTCGTGTTGTTGAAGGACGCGCGAATGAACGCGATCCCCGCCGGAATGGACTTGGCCCTGACCTTGCGGGCCTTGGCATCCGCCGCCGCCTTGGCCTCATCGCCGCCGGCCAGCACGGCAGCCGCCTCACTGGGCGCGGCCGGTGGTGCGCCTGCAGCCCCGGCATTGTCTTGCTTTGTTGCTTCTTCGCTCATGCGTCAGCCCCGCCTCGTTAAGCCTTCTTGACCTCGGTCTTACTCGCTTGACGGGTCGCCTTATCGCGGACAGCACCCACCGTCTTCTTGCCACCCTTACGGGTGCGCGCGTTGGTCCGCGTACGCTGACCCCGCACCGGCAGGCCGCGCTTGTGACGCGTGCCACGATAGGACCCGATACTGATCAGACGTCGGATGTTCTGCGAGACTTCGCGCCGCAGGTCACCCTCCACCCGGAAATGCTCCTGAATGAAGGCCGTCACATGACGGATCTCATCCGGGCTCAGATCGTCCGCCTTCTTGGCCGGATCAATCTTGCATTGTTCGACGATGCGCTGCGCGCGCAACGGTCCAATTCCGTGAATGTACCGGAGCGCGGTATCGATCCGCTTCTTGCCCGGAATGTCCACACCCATCAATCTCGGCATGGTCCTGTCTCCTAGCCCTGACGCTGCTTATGGCGAGGGTTGGTGCAGATAATCCGCACGACCCGTTTGCGCCGCACCACGCGGCAGCGCTCACATATCCTTCGCACCGAACTGCGAACTTTCATGACTCATTCCCCGTTCAAAAAAGGGTTACAATGTAACCTGCAACCTACCTCTGCGTCCACCAAAAAAAGACACTCAGGCAGGCGTCAGGATTTCCGCCCCATCTGCCCGTACCGCAATCGTATGCTCAAAATGTGCGGATGGCCGTCCATCCCGCGTCACTACGGTCCACTTATCCGCCAACACATCGACTTCCGGACGGCCGAGGTTAATCATCGGCTCGATGCAGAAGGTCATGCCGACCTTCAACACCGGACCGCGCCCGGGCCGGCCGTAGTTTGGAACCTGGGGCTCCTCATGGAGCTCCCGTCCGACACCATGGCCGACAAATTCACGCACCACCGAGCAGCCGGCGGCCAGCGCCGCCTGCTCGACCGCATGCGACACATCCGACAGGCGCCCCTCGGGTCGGACAGCCGCGATGCCGGCCGCCAGGGCCCGCCGCGTCGCCTCGACCAACCTGACGGTCGCCGTATCCGTTACGCCGACCATGACGGTGGTCGCGGTATCACCGATGAACCCGCGATAGCGAACACCGACATCCAAGCTCACCACGTCACCCCAGGCAATCACGCGCCGGCCGGGGATGCCGTGAATCACTTCCTCGTTCACCGAAACACAAATCGCACCCGGAAAACCCCGGTAGCCCAAAAACGCGCTCTCCGCCCCGTGCTCGCGGATCAGCGTGCGCGCCAACTCGTCCAATCCGCCCGTGGTCACGCCCGGCACGACAGCCGCCGCCACCTTCGCCAGGACGCCGGCCGCAACCCGGCCGCTCGCGCGCATGGCTGTCATCTCTTCGTCGGTCTTGATCGCGATCATGTCAGCGCCCGATCGATCCGATCAGCCACCTCATCCACCGACCCAACACCATCGATCCGCCGGAGCAGACCGCGCGCCTGATAGGTCCCGATCAGCCCCAGCGTGCGTGCACCGTAGACCATCAGCCGATTGCGCACCGTCTCCGGCCGGTCGTCCTCCCGCATGACCAAGGCGCTGGCGCACACATCACACAGCCCTGCCTGCCTCGGCGGCAACGCCTGTACGTGATAAACTCGCGCGCAGGACGGGCATACCCGCCGTCCCGCCAGTCGCTCCAAAATCACATCCTCCGGCACATCCAACAGGATCACGGCGCGCAAAACGGCTCCCTGCGCGCCCGCCATCGCGTCCAGCAGAACAACCTGCTCGGCCGTACGTGGAAACCCATCCAGCAGATAGCAGTCCGTGCTCGCACCGGCAGACAGCCGATCACCGATCAGGCGCGCAATCAGCTCATCCGGAACCAGCCCGCCCTGCCGCATGAGCTGCCCGGCCGTGCGTCCTGCGGGCGTGCCGCACTTCACCGCCTCGCGCAGCAGATCGCCTGCCGCCACCAGGGCCAGCCCCGGCCGCCGGGCGACCAGACGCGCCGCCACCGTTCCCTTGCCGGACCCAGGCGCTCCGAGCAGGACAACGAGCTCCACTTACTTCCTCCCGCGCAACCGGCCGTGCTTCAGGAAACCGTCATAGTTGCGCATGAGCAGATGCGATTCCATCTGACGCAGCGTGTCCAGCGCGACACCCACAACGATCAGCAGGCTGGTGCCGCCAAAGAACGAAGCCATCTCCCACGGGATCGCCAGGTATCCGCGCAGCAGCTGGGGCAGGATCGCCACCGAGAGCAGCCCGAGCGCGCCGATGATGGTGACCCGCGTCATCACCGAGTCAAGATACTCAGCCGTCGCACGCCCCGGCCGAATCCCGGGGACATAGGCGCCGTCGCGCTTCAGGTTATCCGAAATCTGCATCGCGTTGAACTGGGTGGCCACCCAGAAGAACGAGAAGAAGAGGATCATCAGGGCATAGACCACAATGTGCAGCGGGCTGGTCATATCGCCCAACTGGTTGCCGAACGACTTGAGCCACCACAGCCACTCGACATTGATACGCGACAGCAGAGCAGCCGGGAACTGGATCAGGGGGCCTGCGAAGATGATCGGCATGACGCCCGCATAGTTGACGCGCAACGGCATGTAGGTGTTCTGCCCGCCATAGGTCTTGTTGCCAACCACGCGCCGGGTCGAGTGAATCGGCACCTTGCGCAGTCCCTGCGTCAGCATGACCGTGCCCATCGTGACCGCAAAACCCAGGATAAGCAGCAACACCAGTTCAAACGGTCCGCGGATGGCCGGTGCGCCGCCGAAGCCGAAGTAACGCTGGGCCGCTTCCAGAATGGCCATGGGCAGCCGGCTGCAGATGTTGATCATGATGATCAGCGACGCGCCGTTGCCGATCCCGCGCGCCGTGATCTGGTCCGCCAGCCAAACCACAAACATCGTCGCCGTGGTCATGGTCAGCGCCGTCAGCAGCTCAAACCCGATTCCGCCGTGCTCGACCAGCTTGACGCCGCCCAACCCCAGCGCCGCGGGACTCTCCAGCACGCGTGCCAGCATGAAGGCCTGGAAAAGACAGATGATGATCGTCAGGTAGCGGGTGTACTGGTTGATCTTCGCCCGTCCGGAGTCGCCCTCGCGCACCAACCGTTCGAGCGCCGGAACAACAGCGGTCATCAACTGGATCACGATTGACGCGCTGATATAGGGCCAGATGCTCAGGAAGCCTACCGCGCAGCGGCTCATGGCGCCGCCGCTGAACACGTCGAACCATCCCATCAACCCGCCCCCGCCGCCCGTGGTCTCCTTGATTCGCGCGAGTTGGAACTGCAGTTCCTGCCAGTCCACGCCGGGCGTGGGCACGAACGAGATCAACCGGCTGACGAACACGAGGCCGATCGTCAGCAGGATGCGGCGACGCAGTTCAGGGATCTTGAACGTGTTGGCAAAGCTGGCCAGCATAGGAGTCCCCTCACACCGTTTCGCAGGTTCCGCCGGCAGCCTCGATCTTAGCCTTGGCCGCCGCGCTGAAGGCGCTGGCCTTGACCGTCAGTTTGTGCGTGAGTTCGCCGTTGCCCAGCACCTTGACGGCCTGGTCGGTCATCCGCACCAGACCCGCCACGGCGAGTTGGGCGACCCCGACCTCGGTCCCGGCGGCAAACGTGGCCAAGTCGCCGACGTTGATGACCTGAATCGGCACGCGACCGGGGTTCTTGAAGCCGCGCTTGGGCAGGCGCCGCAGCAGCGGCATCTGGCCGCCTTCGAAGCCAAGCTTGTGTTTGTGGCCCTTGTGGGCCATCTGGCCCTTGTGGCCGCGGCCGGATGTCTTGCCGTGGCCCGAAGCCATGCCACGACCGACGCGCTTACGACGGTGCCGGGCGCCCGCAGTGTTGCTCAGTGTTGCCAAATCCATGGTACAAACTCCAGATTGGGGTGCTGCCGTCGGTCTCATCGGGCGCACCCTGTCAACGAATCCTAGACGCGGGAAGCCGCGATCTCCTCGGCTGAGCGCAGCTTCTCCAACGCCGCAATGGTGGCCTTGACCACATTGAGGCGGTTCTTGCTGCCCAGCGACTTGCCGATCACGTCGCGCACCCCAGCCGCCTCGAGCACCGGTCGCATGCCGCCGCCGGCGATGACGCCCGATCCGCCCGGAGCCGGCTTCAGCAGGACACGCCCGCCGTCACAGGCCCCCGTGACCTCGTGCGGGATGGTCTTGCCGGCCATCTTGACCCGCATCAGGGTCTTCTTGGCCGCCTCGCCGCCCTTGCGGATGGAGTCGCTCACGTCATTGGCCTTACCGAAGCCGAAGCCGACGCGCCCGTTGCGGTCGCCGACGACCACCACGGCGCTGAAGCTGAACCGGCGACCACCCTTGACAACCTTGGAGCAGCGGTTCACGAAGACCACGCGCTCATCAAACTCGCTCTGTTGCCCCTCGCTGCTACGGGGCCTTCTATCGTCCGCGCTCACTTCGCCTCCTCCGCCGCTTCGACCGCGACATTCGTGATGCTCAGCCCGGCCGCAACAGCCGACTCGACGATCTGCTTCACCCGACCGTGGAAACGGAACCCGCCACGGTCGACGACGACCGATCGGATGCCCTTCTCCAACGCGGTGCGGGCGGCGCTCTCGCCGACCTGCTTCGCGACGGCGAGGTTGCAGCCCGTGACGCCTTCAACCTGGAGGGTTGAGGTCGCCGCGAGCGTATGCGCAGCACCGTCATCGATAAACTGCACGTACAGGTGCTTGTTCGAGATGCAGATGGCCATACGCGGGCGCTCCGCCGTGCCCTTGACGCGCTGGCGGATGCGCAAATGCCGGCGCTTACGTTGATCCTTGCGGGTGTTCACACTCATGCCAAACTCCGATTCACGCCTTAGGCAACCGTCTTGCCCTGCTTGCGGCGGATCTGCTCGCCGACGTATTTGATGCCCTTGCCCTTGTAGGGCTCAGCCGGATAGTAGCCGCGGATGCGGGCGGCAGCCTGGCCGACAAGTTCCTTGTTGATGCCTTCGACCAGGACTTGGACGCCCTGCTTCTCGGTCACCTTGATGCCGGCCGGAATCATGTACTCCTTGGGCGCGGCGAACCCGAGCGAAAGCATCAGCTTGGCGCCCTGCACCTGCACCTTGAAGCCGGTTCCCTCGATCGTAAGCTCCTTGCGGTACCCCTTGGTCACGCCCTCGACCATGTTGCTGATGAGCGTGCGGCTGAGGCCGTGCCGGCTGCGCTGGCCGCGCGAGTCGTCCGAGCGCGACACCTGAACCAGACCGTCCGCCACGAGGGCCGTGATCCCGACGGGGAGTTCACGCGCCAACTGGCCGAGAGGCCCCTTGACCGTCACGGCGCCGCCCGTGGCGGCGACCGTCACGCCGGCCGGTATCTTCACCGGTTGCTTGCCGATTCTCGACATGACATCACCCTCTTACCAGATTGTGCAAATCAGTTCGCCGCCCAGCTTGCGCTGACGGGCTTCCTTGTCGCTCATGACACCGCCGGACGTGCTGAGCACGGCCGTACCCATGCCACCCAACACCTTCGGAATGTCCTGACACCCGCAGAAGCGGCGCAGCCCGGGCTTGCTCTCCCGTTTGACGCCCCGAATCACGGGTTCGGCATCCGCGCCGTATTTCAGCGCGATCTTCATGACGCTGGGCGCGCGGCCCTCGGTCGTGAAGGCGCCGATGTACCCCTCGGCCTGAAGCACGCGGGCGATTTCGCCCTTGAGCTTGGAACCGGGCATCTCCACATCCGGGAGGCCGGCTTTCTGCGCGTTGCGAATACGCAACAGCATGTCTGCAATGGGATCGGACCAACTCATGTGACTCCCCTTACCAGCTAGCCTTGGTGACGCCCGGGATTTGTCCCGAGACCGCCAGCTCACGGAAACAAATACGGCAGAGCTGGAACTTGCGAATATAGGCGCGCGGACGTCCGCAGCGGCTGCAACGATAGTGTCGGCGCACCGGAAACTTCGGGGTGCGCTTCGCCTTCTCCATCAAACACGTCTTGGCCACGACGATGCTCCTTACTTGCCGGCGAACGGCATCCCCAGCAACGCGAGCAGCTCGCGCGCTTCCTTGTTATTCCGGGCGGTGGTCACGAACGTGATGTCCATGCCCTTTTCGGTGCTAACCTCGCTCGAGCCCAGCTCCGGAAAAATCGACTGTTCCTTGATGCCGAGTGTGTAGTTGCCCCGGCCGTCGAACCCGCGGTTCGGCACGCCCCGGAAGTCGCGCAGGCGCGGCAGTCCGGATGAGATCAGGCGGTCGACGAACTCATACATGCGGTCGCCGCGCAACGTCACCTTGGCGCCGATCACCATGCCCTCGCGCAGCTTGAAATTCGAAATGCTCTTGCGCGCCTTGCACGGAGCCGGCTTCTGGCCGGTGATCGTCTGAAGATCGTCGAGCAGACTCTTCAGCGCGTCCTTTTCGACGATGCCGAAGCCCATGTTGACGGCAACCTTCTGCAGACGGGGCACGAGCATCGGATTCTTCAATCCGAGCGTCTCGCGCAGCTTCGGCGCGACCTCGTTCACGTACTTATCCTTGAGTCTGGCCATGTTCGTCCCCTATCAATCCAGCAGCTTGCCCGAACCCTTGGCACGGCGCGCAAGCTTGTCCGCGCCGCGTACACGAGCGATCCGCACGCCCTTTTTCCGATCCGGGTCGTAGGGCATCACCTTCGACAGATTCATCGGCGTCGGCTTGTCCACGAACCCGCCCTCGGGGCTGGTCTGCGAGCGCCGCACCGACTTCTTCACCACGTTGAGCCCCTCGACGAGAACCTGACCCCTGCCCTGGTCAACGCGCAGAACCTTCCCGGTCTGTCCGGCGTACTCGCCGGAGATGGCGATCACCGTGTCGTTCTTCCTGATTCGTGCGATGCTCATCAAACGACCTCCGGAGCCAGTGAGATCACCTTCATGTAGTTCCGATCGCGCAGCTCGCGCGCCACCGGCCCGAACACGCGCGTGCCGAGCGGGTTCAGCTTGGCATCGACGATCACGCATGCGTTCTGGCTGAACCGGACATACGACCCGTCCGGGCGCCGGATGGGATGGCTGGTCCGCACGATGACGGCCGTGCAGACCTGTCCCTTCTTAACCGCGCCGGTCGGCAGGGCCTCCTTGATGGCCACGCGAATGACGTCGCCGATGTAGGCGAAGCCCTTGCGCTGCCCAAGGATGCGGAAACACATGGCCAGCTTCGCCCCGGTGTTGTCCGCCACCACGAGTTCGGTCTGTTCCTGAATCATGCCTTCGCTGCTCCTTCCGCAGCCACCACGGTGACCAGGCGCCAGCGCTTCAGCTTGCTGAGCGGCCGGCACTCGACGATCTTGACCTGGTCGCCCACCTTGGCCTCGTTGCCCTCGTCATGCACGTGATACTTCTTGAAGAGACGCATCACCTTGCCATACTTCGGGTGGCGTTTGCGGCGCTCGGTCTGCACCACAATCGACTTGTTACCCATGCGGCTGACCACGAGGCCCTTGCGGGTCTTGCGGCTGCCGCGACTCTCGGTCGTTTCGGCCATCACTTGCCAGCCTCCCGCTCACCCTTGACGGTGAGCATGCGCGCCACTTCGCGACGCAGCGTACGAATGCGCAGGGGCTTCTCGGCGCCGTTGCCCGTGCTGTGCTTCAGGCGGAGATTGCGCAACTCCAGCGAGTTCTCGCGGATGCGCTGGGCGAGTTCGTCCGCCCCCAGTTCCTTCAGTTCGCGTGCCTTCATGTTCGCTCGCCACTCCCTACTTGCGGCAGATCAACTGTGTCCGAATGCCCAGTTTCGTATCGGCGAGACGCAGGCATTCGCGGGCCACGGCGTCCGGGACGCCGCCCACCTCGAACAGCATCTTGCCCGGCAGGATCACGGCCACCCAGAGTTCCGGGTTGCCCTTGCCCTTGCCCATGCGCACTTCGATCGGCTTCTTCGTGACGGGCTTGTCCGGGAAGATCCGAATCCACAGTTTGCCCTTGCGCTTCATGTAGCGGTTGATCGCCACACGACACGCCTCGATCTGCGTATTCGTCATCCACCCGCGGCCCAGCGACTTCAGACCATACTCGCCGTACGCCAACTCGGTTCCCGATGTCGCGTATCCGCTGCGGTTGCCCTTGGACTGCTTGCGGTGCTTGACCCGCTTAGGCATTAGGGGCATGGCTTCTCCTCCTCGTGGTGGCCGAACGCGCCGGCTGGAAATCGTCCTTCGTGCAGATCCACACCTTGACGCCGATCAGTCCGGCCGTCGTGTGCGCTTCCGCAAAACCGTAATCAATGTTGGCACGCAGGGTGTGCAACGGCACCTTGCCCTGCTTGCTGCGCTCGATGCGTGAGATCTCGGCCCCGTTGATGCGGCCGGCGCAACGGACCTTGATGCCGTCGACGCCCATGTCCATGGCGACCTTCTCGGCGCGCTTGATTGCGCGTTTGATGGCCACCCGGCGCTCGATCTGCTGCGCGATGCTCTCGGCCACCAACTGCGCGTTCGCATCCGGATCGCGCACCTCGTGGATCTCGAGATAGATCTCCTTGCCCGTCTTCTTAGCCAGATCGGCGCGGATCTTGTCGACATCCTGTCCCTTGCGGCCGATCACGATGCCCGGCCGGGCGGTGTAGATGTTGACGCGCACGCGATTCGCATAGCGCTCGATGATGATCTTGGGGATCGCCGCATTCTCCAGGCGACGCTTGACCATCTCGCGGATCATCAGATCTTCGGCCAGCAACTCGCCGAACTGGCGCTTGTTAGCGAACCAGCGCGAACGCCATTGCTTGTCGACGGCGATCCGGAAACCAATCGGATTGACTTTTTGTCCCAACGTCCCTGCTCCTTCCCTCGAAAAAAAGCCGCCGGTCTACCGACCGTCGGTCAGGACCACCTTCACATGGCAAAGCCGCCGGGCGATCGGGCTCGCGCTGCCGCGCGAACGCGCCCAGTGGCGACGCAACCGCGCGCCTTCGTCAAAAACCGCCTGCTTGATGCGCAGCTGGTCGACATCCAGACTGGCATTGTTCCGCGCATTGGCCAGCGCCGACTTGAGCGTCTTGCCCAGGTGGAACGCCGCTTTGCGCGGACTGAACTCAGTCACTTTCAGGGCGTCGGCCACGGACAACCCCTGCACTTTGCGTGCAAGCGGGCGCCCCTTCATGGCCGACAACCGGATATTACGCGTAATGGCCGTTACTTCCATAAAACACCGTCCTTAACGCGCCACGGCCTTATCGGTGTGGACGCCGTGCTGCCGGAACGTGCGGGTGGCCGCGAACTCGCCCAGGCGGTGCCCGACCATGTTCTCGGTGATGAAGATCGGGATGTGTTGCTTGCCATTGTGAATGGCAAACGTGTGACCCACAAACTCCGGCATGATCATGGACCGGCGCGACCACGTCTTGATCGGCGCCTTCCGGCCGGACTTGTTCATCTGCTCGACCTTCTTGAGCAGCTTGGCCTCAACATACGGGCCCTTTTTGATCGACCGCGACATGGTTTACTTTCTCCGCTTGACGATGAACTTGCTGCTCGGGTTGCGGCGGTTGCGCGTCTTTCCGCCCTTGGCAAGCTGGCCCCACGGCGAACGCGGGTGACCGCCGCCCGAGGTACGGCCTTCGCCGCCACCCATGGGGTGATCCACCGGGTTCATCGCCACACCGCGCACGGTCGGTCGGACGCCCAGCCAGCGCTTGCGTCCGGCCTTCCCGAGCTTGACGCCATTCCAGTCCAGGTTGCCGACCTGACCGATCGTCGCCAGCCCGCGGGAGTTCACGCGCCGCACCTCACCCGAGGGCAGACGCAACGTCGCAAAACCGGCCTCGCGCGCCATCAGCTGACAGCTGTTGCCGGCCGAACGCGCCAGCGTGCCGCCCTTGCCGGGGACCAGCTCGATGTTGTGCACGAAGAGCCCCAACGGAATCTTGTCCATCGGCAGCGCATTCCCCACGCTCGGCTCGGCATCGGGACCGGAAACCACCAGCGCCCCAACCTTCAGGCCGGCGGGCGCAAGAATGTAGCGCTTCTCCCCGTCCACGTAGTTCAGCAGCGCCAGATTGGCTGAGCGGTTCGGATCGTACGCAATGTCGGCGACACGCGCCGGAATGCCGATCTTGTCGCGCCGGAAATCCACGATGCGATAGCGGCGCTTGACGCCACCGCCGCGGTGCCGCGTGGTGATCCGACCGACATTGTTGCGGCCTGACCCCGCCTTGCGGGCTTCGGTCAGACTCCACACCGGCGTCTTCTCGGTGATGTCATCGAAGGTCTGCGATACACGGAACCGCAGACCATCGCTTCTCGGTTTGTAGCTCTTGAGCCCCATGGCTGATCACCTCCGGCAGCGTTAGACGGCCTCGATGCGCTCGCCTGCCCGCAACGTCACAATCGCACGCTTCCAATCGGCGTCGCGCACTTCGCGACGGTTGCGCAGCACGCGCGTCTTGCCCATATAGTTCTGCGTCCGGACCGCCAGCACATGTACGCCGAACTGGTCCTCCACAGCCTTGCGAATCTCAATCTTGCCGGCCTTGGTGGCGACTTCCACCATGTACTGGTTCTGCGCGGCCAGCGCGGTGCCCTTCTCGGTCACCTGGATCTTTCGGATGATTCCGGCGTGCTTCATGCCGCCACCTCCGCCTTCCCAGTCATCCGCACGGTCAGCGCGGCCAAACCCGCCCGTGTCGCCACGATCATGCGATAGCGGAGCAATGAATATACATCGACATCGACCGCGGCGGCAACTTCAACCTTGGGAATATTACGCGTGACGCGCAGCAGCACGTCGCTGACGCGGTCCGTGATGATCAGGCAGGAGCGCGGCGTACCCAGCTTCGCCAGCAGCGCGACCATCAGCTTGGTCTTGGGCTCAGCCGGTTCGATACCGTCAACCACGAGCACCTGGCCATCCGCAATCTTGGCGCTCAATGCACGCCGGAACGCGAGCTGCGCGACCTTGCGGTTGATCTTGCCACCGAAATCGCGCGTGTGCGGGCCGAAGGCCACGCCGCCGCCGCGCCACACGGGCGACTGGCGCAGACCGGCACGGGCCCGACCGGTGCCCTTCTGCTTCCACGGCTTCTTGTTGCTGCCCGCGACCTCGCCCTTGCGCAACGTCGACGCCAGCGGCGCGCGCCGTGCGTTCATGGTCGCCGTGACCATGTCCTTGACGGCCTGATCGCCTTTGTCCAGCACCAGCAGGGCGTCCGCGAACGGCACCTCGCCCGCCGGTTCGCCGGCCGCATTGAAAACCTTGAGTGTGCTCATCGCTTGATTACCCCTTCTTCAGGGCCTTCCTGACCACCACGACCGCCCCCGCCGGCCCCGGGACAGCCCCGTAGACCAACAGGACATTCTCTTCCTTGCGCACCTGGATCACTTCCAGATTGCGCGCCGTACGCGACACCGCGCCCATATGGCCGGGCATGCGCTTGCCCTTCTCAACCCAACCGGGCAAATCGCGCGCGCCAATCGAGCCGATCCGGCGCTTGGAGTGGCCGCCGTGCGTCATCGGGCCACCCGCCATGCGATAGCGGCGCACAACGCCCGCGAAACCACGGCCCTTGGTCGTACCCGTCACGTCCACCAGCTTCACGCCTTCGAACAGGCCGACGGTCACAGCCTCGCCAGGCTTGACCTCCTCGCCGTCGTCGAGCTTGAACTCGTGCACCATCCGGCAGGGGGTCACGCCCGCCTTCTGGAAACGGGCCGCCAGCGCCTTCGGTAACCGGCTTTCCTTCTGGACGCCGTAACCGAGCTGGACGGCGCGGTAGCCGTCGCGGTCGGGCGACTTCACCTGCACCACCGGGCACGGGCCCACTTCGATGACCGTTACCGCCACCCGACGCCCCTGGGAATCCCAGACCTGCGTCATGCCAACTTTTCTGCCAATCAAGCCTTCCATGGTGCTCACCGTCCTTAGATACGAATGGTAATGTCCACACCGGCAGGCAGGTTCAGTTTCTTGAGCTCGTCGACCGTCTTGGCCGTCGGGCTCACGATGTCCATCAGCCGTTTATGCGTCCGCATCTCGAACTGATCCATGGACTTTTTGTCCACATGCGGGCTGCGGTTCACGGTGAAGCGTTCGATCCGCGTTGGCAGCGGAATCGGCCCCACCACCTGCGCCCCTGTGCCCCGGGCCGTGTCGATGATATCCGTCACGGCCTGGTCGAGCACCCTGTGGTCGTACGCCTGCAACCGAATGCGTATGCGCTGACTTTGCATTCCTAGGTCACCTGTTCAGTAGTTGTTCCCGCACTGTCCGCGGCACCACGGCAAACGCGTCAGGCTCCATTGTATAGCTCGCCCGGCCGCGCGAAAGCGACCGGATCGCCGTGGAGTACCCAAACAGCTCTGCCAATGGCACCTGCGCGCGAACGATCTGCATGTCACCACGCATCGTCAATTCGCGCACCTGTCCGCGACGCCCGTTAAGGTCCCCCATGATCTCGCCGACGTGGTCCGGCGGAGTCACAATATCGAGGGACATGATCGGCTCCAGCAACTCCGGAGCCGCCGCCTTTGCCGCCTCGCGGAAACCCATCACCGCCGCCGTGCGGAAAGCCACGTCCGTGGCCGCCTCCTCATCGGCGATGGCGACGTCCACGACGCGCGCCAGTACATCCGTCATCGGGTAGCGCGCCAGCACCCCCGTCAAAATCCCGTCAACCAACCCCTGTTCCAGATCGCCGGCCAACGCCTCATCCGGCAAGTGGCGTCGCGCAGCCGGCGCCACTTCGGTCGCATGGCCACTGCCCCGCTGGCGCGGGCTGGCCTCAACCGTCACCCGCGCATAGTGGTGCTTACCACCAAGATCGCGGTCGAACGTGAACTCCACCTGTCCGGTCGTCGTGACCGTCTCGTAGTACGACACCATGGGACGGCCGGTGTTGGCTTCCACCTTGAACTCGCGACGCAGGCGGTCGATCAGGATCTCCAGATGCAACTCGCCCATGCCGCTGAGGATCGTCTGCCCGGTTTCAGGGTCCAACCGCACGACACACGTGGGGTCCTCGGCCGCCAACTGCCTCATCGATTCGTCCAGCTTGTCCCGATCGCCGCGCGTCTTGGGCTCGATCGCCATGAACATCACCGGCTCGGGCGCCTGGATGCGTTCCAGCGCGAGCGGTTGGTTCTCGGCGCACAGCGTGTCACCCGTGGTGGCTTCCTTGAGCCCCACAACCGCGCCAATGTCGCCCGTCCCGAGTGACTCGGACTCTTCCTGCGCATCCGCGTGCAGCCGGACCAGCTTCATCACGCGTTCGCGCTTGCGCGTGCGCGGATTGTACACGTTCTGCCCCTTGCGCAGCAGGCCCGCATAGATGCGCACGAAGAACAGCCGGCCCACGTAGGGATCAGTCGCAATCTTGAAGACCAGCGCCGCCAGCGGCTCACTATCGGAGCCCGAGCGCGTCACCTTGTCGCCCGTGCGGACGTCTGTGCCTTCGACGGGCGGACGGTCGGCCGGAGCGGGCAGGTACCAGATTACGGCATCAAGCAGTTGCTGCACGCCCTTGTTGCGCAACGAAGAGCCGCACAGCACCGGCACCAGCCGGTTCGCCAGCGTCGCGCGACGGATGGCCGGACGCAGAACATCGGCTGTCAGGTTGGGGTCGGCGAGGTAGGCATCCTGGATGGCTTCGTCAACCTCCGCCACGCGCTCAATCATCTCGGCCCGGGCGTGCGCCACCTCGTCCGCCAGTTCGGCCGGCACCGGGTGCTCCACAATGGTCTGCCCTTGACTGGCCTCATCAAAAACGTACGCTCGCTGCGTCAGCAGGTCGATCGTGCCCTTGAACCCCTCGGCACAGCCCCACGGCAGCGTCACCGGCACCGCATTGGCCCCAAGTTTCGTCCGGATCTCCGCAACGACGGAACCGAAGTTCGCGCCCATGCGGTCCATCTTGTTGACAAAGGCCAGCCGCGGCACATGATACTTGTCGGCCTGACGCCAGACCGTCTCGGACTGCGGCTGAACCCCGCCCACGGCGCAGAAGACGCCAACGGCGCCATCCAGCACGCGCAACGAGCGCTCAACCTCAATCGTAAAGTCAACGTGGCCGGGCGTGTCGATCAGGTTGATCTGCACGTCGCGCCAGGCGCATGTGATCGCCGCGCTGGTGATCGTGATGCCGCGCTCGCGCTCCTGGATCATCCAGTCGGTGACGGTATTGCCGTCATCCACATTGCCCAGCCGGTGCGTACGCCCGGCGTAGAAAAGGATGCGTTCCGTGGTTGTGGTCTTGCCGGCGTCGATGTGCGCCACAATGCCGATGTTGCGGACATGGGTCAAAGCCACGGCGCGCTCGCCGGCATCAGCCAGCGACTTCCCCGCCTTACGGTCTTTGGCCTTGACGTCCAAGACAACCACCTCAATCTGAAATTTTCAAAGAACAAGCAGCTGCGCCACCCGGCGCAACCAGAGCCTACCACGCATAGTGCGCAAAGGCCTTGTTGGCCTGCGCCATCTTGTGCGTGTCGTCGCGCTTCTTTACCACGTTGCCCTGATTGTTGAATGCGTCCAGCAGTTCCAGCGCCACGGCCTTGGGCATCGGCGTGCCGCGCCGCGCACTGGCGTATTGCACCAGCCAGCGCAACGCCAGCGCAAGCTGACGGGCGGGCCGGATCTCGACCGGCACCTGGTAGGTCGTGCCGCCCACGCGACGGGACTTGACCTCGACCTTGGGCTTCATGTTGCCGATCGCCTGATCAAGCACTTCCAGCGCGTTCTTGCCGGTCTTCCCGGACAACTCATCCAGCGCGCCGTAGACGATGCGCTCAGCCGTCGTCTTCTTGCCGCGCTGCATCATGCTGTTGATGACCTTGGCGACCATTTCGCTGTTATGCTTGGGGTCGGGGGTCAACGTCCGCTTATTCGCTCTACGCCGTCTGGCCATGGCTATCGTGCCTCACGCGTTGGTTACTTCTGCTCTTCTTGCTTCGGCGTCTTCACGCCATACTTGGAGCGGCTGCGGTTACGACCGGCCACGCCCAGGCTGTCGAGACAGCCACGCACGATGTGGTAGCGCACGCCCGGCAAGTCCTTCACGCGACCGCCACGCACCAGCACCACACTGTGCTCCTGAAGGTTATGCCCCTCGCCCGGGATGTACGCCGTCACCTCATACCCGGTGGTCAGGCGCACACGTGCGACCTTGCGCAACGCCGAGTTCGGCTTCTTCGGCGTCTGGGTCTTCACGACAAGACAAACGCCGCGCCGCTGGGGGCAGGCCTTGAGAGCCGGCGACTTGCTCTTCTTGCGCAGGGGACTGCGACCCTTGCGCACCAGTTGGTTGATGGTCGGCATATGGAGCCTCTCCGGTTGACGAAAAAGGAAAAGAAACTTAACAGATACCCCGCGCGATCAGCAAGCACAAACTTGCTCAACCCAGCAAATCTTCGAGCTTGCGCTCCTGCTCCTCCTGCTCCGCCTCGGCCAGGGCTGCGGCGTCAATGCCCAACTCCTCGTCGGAGAGCGGCTCGGCCAGCGGCACCAGCTTGACGTAGCGATGCAACGGGAAGCCCGTGCCGCCCGGAATCAGGTGGCCCAGGATCACATTCTCCTTGAACCCGCGCAGGTCGTCGACGCGCCCCATGGTGGCCGCATCGGTCAGCACGCGCGTCGTGTCCTGGAACGAGGCCGCAGAGATGAAACTGTCGGTCTCGAGCGAGGCCTTCGTGATGCCGAGCAGCGCCGGCTGGGCCTCGGCAGGCCGCTTGCCTTCAGCCGCAATCTCTTCGTTGATCTCGAGGAAGCGCTGCCGCGTGATCTGCTCGCCCCACAGCAACTCGCTGTCGCCGGGGTTGGTGACGCGCACCTTGCGGAGCATCTGGCGCACAATGATCTCGATGTGCTTGT
>CAYQJG010000096.1:0-16965 GCA_964417715.1 uncultured Lentisphaerales bacterium
CCTCTTCTACTTCAACTCCCGCCCGCCCCCCCTACGTCACTGACCCATTACGCGAGCACGCAACTTCTCATTGCGCCACCCCCGCCCAACGCCTATCATTTCCCGTTTTCGTTCTCACCCGGCCGTCACACCGGCCCTCCAAGGAACCCCTATGCGTCGTGAACTGACCGGTCTCTATCTCTCACGCATCCACGAGTTCATGGGTCGCCTCAAGGACGAACGCGTCTACGCGGCGCACGCGCCGCTGACGGCGACGTGCGGCGTGACGGATGCCGCGGTGCCGTTCACCCGGCGCCAGAGCGCTGCCAAGGCCCGCCCGATCGGCGTGGGCGAGCAGTGGGGCTCGGCCTGGCAGAACGCCTGGTTCCACCTCACCGGCAAGGTGCCCGCCGACTGGGCCGGCCACGACGTGGCGCTGCACTTCAACGCCAACGGCGAATCGCTCGTGTTCTCGAAGGACGGCTGCCCGCTTTACGGCCTGACGAACCAGTCGGTCTTCGCGAATGACTTCGGCAAGGACATCTACCGGATGTTCGAGCCCTGCCGCGGCGGCGAAAAGGTCGATCTCTGGATCGAGGCCACCGCGAGCAGCCTCTTTGGCGTCAACCGCAAGGGCAGCGCCGAACGGCTTGCGCCCGAGCGCCATGGCGACTACGTCGGCAAGGTCGTCAGCATGGAACTCGTGCTCTTCGACACCGAGTTGTGGCACTACTGGTTGGACCTGCGCATCCTGCTCGATCTGTACGAAGGGCTGCCCCACCACGCGCCGCGCCGCACCCAGATCTTGGAGGCGATGTCGCGTTCCATCGACGTGTTCGCCGAGAACCGCAACCAGGCCGCCGCCGCGCGCGCGGAACTGCGCCCGCTGTGGGACGTGCCCGTCAACCCGGCTGATCTGGCGGTGACGGCCGTCGGTCACGCCCACATCGATACGGGCTGGCTCTGGCGCGTGCAGGAGAGCATCCGCAAGACGGCGCGTACGTTCGCCAGCCAGATTGCGCTGATCGAACGCTACCCCGGCTACGTCTTCGGCGCCTCCCAGCCGCAGCACTACGCCTTCGTCAAAGAGCACTACCCGGAGCTGTATGCGAAGGTCAAGCGGGCGATCAAGGCAGGGCAATGGGAATGCCAGGGCGGCATGTGGGTCGAGGCCGACTGCAACCTCACCAGCGGCGAGTCGCTGGTGCGCCAGTTCATGCACGGCAAGAACTTCTTCATGGACGAATTCGGCGTCGACGTGACGAACCTCTGGATCCCCGACGTGTTCGGCTACTCCGCCTCCATGCCGCAGATCATGCGCAAAGCCGGCGTCGATTTCTTCCTGACCCAGAAGATCTCCTGGAGCAGGCACAACGAGTTCCCGCACAACACCTTCCAGTGGCGCGGCATTGACGGGTCCGAGGTCATCACGCACTTCCCGCCCGAGAACACCTATAACAGCAACCTCACGCCCAAGGCGCTGATCGAAGCCCAGACGCGTTTCAAGGAGAACGGTCACATCACGGCCTTTGCCAGCCTTTTCGGCATCGGCGACGGCGGCGGCGGCCCGCGCGAGGAGCATGTCGAGCACGGGTTGCGTCTGGCCGCGCTGAACGGCAGCCCGCGCGTAAGCTTCGGCACGGCCGACAGCTACTTCAACCAGTTGCGCGACCAGGCCGGCACGCTGGAACGCTGGGTCGGCGAACTCTACCTGGAGGTCCACCGCGGCACGCTGACCACCCAGGCCGCCACCAAGCGCGGCAACCGCAAGCTCGAACTGAAACTGCGCGAAACCGAGATGTTCCTGTCGCTGCTGCCGGCCGCCCTGTACCCCCGCGCAACGCTGGACAAGGTCTGGAAGATCCTGCTGGTCAACCAGTTCCACGACATCCTTCCCGGCTCCAGCATCCACGCGGTCTACGAGGACACCAGCCGCCAGCACGCCGAGTGCCTGGCCACGTGCGACACGCTGATCGCCCAGGCCGCCGACCGCGTGCTGCGCACCGAAGCCGGCGCGCTGACACTCCTCAACTCGCTGGGCTGCACCTACACCGCACCCGTCACGCTGCCCGCCGCCTGGGCCGGACACAGCGTGCTGGATGCCGCCGGTCAGACACTCCCCGCGCAGCGCGAGGGCGACCACACAACCGTGCGCGTCAATCTCCCGCCCTACAGCCTCACCACACTCCGGCGCGGTCCCAAAGCCAGGAAGGTCGAACCGGTCGCCGACCTGGGCCTCGTGCTCGAGAACGACCTGATCCGCTATGAGTTCGCGCCCAACGCGGTGGTCACGCGCATCTTCGACAAGCAGACCCGTGCCGAATTGCTGCCCGCGGGCGAGCGGGCCAACCTGCTGGCACTGTACGAGGACCGCCCGCACAACTGGGATGCCTGGGACATCGACGTGTGGTACGAGAACCAGTTGATCGAACATGCACGCCCGGTGGCGCATACGACCTGCTGCAACGGACCGGTCCGCCGTGGACTGCGCTTCGAACTGGCCATCGGCGAGTCATCCACGCTGACGCAAACCGTCGCGCTCGCACACGACAGCCGCCGCCTCGACTTCGAGACCCAGGCCGACTGGCGCGAGTTCCACCGCATGCTGCGCGTGTCCTTCGCCACGCGCATCCAGGCCACCGAGGCCACCTGTGACATCCAATATGGCTACCTGCGCCGTCCGACGCACCGCAACACGAGCTGGGACATGTCGAAGTTCGAAGTGGCCGCGCACCGCTACGTCGACCTGTCCGACCTGGACGAGGGCGTGGCACTGCTGAACGACTGCAAGTACGGGCACAAGCTGCAGGATCGCACGATCGACCTGAACCTGCTGCGTTCGCCGTCCGAACCGGACCCCGACGCCGATTACGGGCGGCATGTTTTCACCTACGCGCTGCTGCCCCACGCCGGCACGCTGGTGGAGTCGGATGTCATCCCGCAGGCGGCGATGCTGAACCAGCCGCCGGCGGTCATCGACGGCCGGGCGGCGGCGGGGGTGCAGCTGCCGTGCACGCTCGAAGCCACGGGCATCTCGATGGAGGTCCTCAAGCAGGCGGAGAAGGCCAACCACCTGATCGTGCGCCTGGTCGAGACGCTTGGACGGCGTTCATCCGGCACGCTGACGCTGGCGGACGGCGGCAAACTGGTGGAGACAAACCTGATGGAGTGGACCGACGGGGCCGTCATCGACGCGACCATGCCGGTCGCGCTCACCCTCAAGCCGTTCGAGATCCGGACCTACAAGATCCTGGCTACTTCTCGTCCACCGTCTCGTCGCGCTGGTAGATCGGCAGTTGCCGGTAAGGCACGGTAAACGCCAGCACCACGAGGGCCGTCTGGTAGTAGGGGCAGCCGTGCTCGCCCCGATCCCAGCGACCGTCGGGGGATTGCCGCGGGATCCAGGTGTCGTACATCCACTGCGAGAAGCGCTGCCACTCCTCGCCGCCGATCTGGAACAGGCCCTGCGACGTGTAGTACAGGCCGTAGAAGCAGTTCGCCGCCTGCGGCAACTGCGGAAACGACTGCATGAGGTAGCGGGCCGCCCGCGTCGTGGCCGGATGACCGTGACGGCCGCACAGTTCCAGACTCAACAGCCCCGCGCCGGTGAGCGTGCTTCCGTTGGAGGTCGTGTCCTGGTAGCCGAATGAGCCGGCGTTCCTGTCGCTGTGCCGAAGCACATAGCCCACCGCGTCCTCGATCGCCTGTTGCGGCACCGCCGCGCCGTTCAGGCGCGCCGAGCGCAGGGCCATGAGCGCCCAGCCGCTGCACGACATGTCGCTGTCCGTCGATCCGGGCCCGTAGCGCCAGCCGCCGCGGTGGTTCTCGGATTTGGGCACGCGCTGGGCCGACAGGATCACCTGCACAGCCTTGGGCAACACTGCGTCGATGCGCGCCTGCCGGTTGGTGTCGACCATGCCGGAGACTTCGGAGAGAAAGAGCGTCGCAATGCAGTGCGAGTACATCCTGCCGTTGTTGCCGCCGAGGTAGCCATCGCGCGAGGCGATCGACACGATATGGTCCACGATCCGCTGAATCACCTCGGCATGCTTACCCGACCCCGGCACGTATCCCTTGGCCAGCAGCGCCATGCCGCACAACGCCGGAATGCCGGACAGCTCGCGCGCCTTCGCGCTCTCGAACGTGCCGCTCGGTTCCTGCCCGCGCACGATGAAGTCGATGCCGCGTTCGATGGACTGGTCCACGCGCTCGTCCACGCCGAGCGGCAGTTCGGTCGCCGCGCGCAGGACGGCCGGCAGGACGGCTCCGAGCAGGATGGCCGCCGCCCGTAGTCTGGGTTTACTTCTCATCCACGGTCTCGTCGCGCTGATAGATCGGCAGTTGCCGGTACGGCACGGTAAAAGCCAGCACCACGAGGGCCGTCTGGTAGTAAGGGCAGCCGTCCTCGCCGCGGTCCCAGCGTCCGTCGGGAGCCTGCCGCGGGATCCAGGTGTCGTACATCCACTGCGAGAAGCGCTGCCACTCCTCGCCGCCGATCTGGAAGAGTCCCTGTGACGTGTAGTACAGGCCGTAGAAACAGCGTTCCTGTTGCGGCAGTTGCTGAAACGACTGCATGAGAAACCGGGCCGCCCGCGCCGTGGCCGGGTGGCCGTGGCGACCACACAGTTCCAGGCTCAACAGCCCGGCGCCGGTCAGCGTGATCCCGTAGCTGGTCGTATCCTGGTAGCCGAACGATCCGGCGTTGCCGTCGCTGTGCCGAAGCACATAGCCCACCGCGTCCTCGATCGCCTGTTGCGGCACCGCCGCGCCGTTCAGGCGCGCCGAGCGCAGGGCCATCAGCGCCCAGCCGCTGCACGACATGTCGCTGTCCGTCGACCCCGGCCCATAGCGCCAGCCGCCGCGGTTGTTCTCGCCCTTGGGCACGCGCTGGGCCGACAGAATCACCTGCACGGCCCTGGGCAGCACCGCGTCGATGCGCGCCTGCCGGTTGGTGTCGACCATGCCGGAGACCTCGGAGAGAAAGAGCGTCGCAATGCAGTGCGAGTACATCCGGCCGGTGTTGCCGCCGAGAAAGCCATCCCTGGAGGCGACCGACACGGTGTGGTCAACAATCCGCTGAATCACCTCGGCATGCTTGCCCGAGCCCGGCACATACCCCTTGGCCAGCAGCGCCATGCCGCACAGTGCCGGGATGCCGGACATTTCACGCGCCTTCGCGCTCTCGAACGTGCCACTGGCCTCCTGCCCGCGCACGATGAAGTCGATGCCGCGCTCGATGGACTGGTCCACGCGCTCGTCCACGCCGACCGGCAGATCCGCCGCCAGGGCGCCAAGCGGCACGAGGAGGCCAAGCGCTGCCCGTGCTGCGCACGACCGGCGTACCCGCCGGATCGCCGCCCGTGCCGATGCACGCATGCTCACGGTTTGGCTACCCCCTGCTGTCCTTCGCGCGCCAGTTCGAGGAAATAGCGCCGCACCAGCTCACGGTATTCGGGCGGCACGTTCTTGAGCAGGCCTTCGAGCGTCTGTGCGTCGACGCGCCCCTTGAAGCGCGCCCACTCGGCCTCCGGGAAGCCCATGCCCTTGAGGAACAGCGGCATGAACTCGCGCGTACCCAGGTTCATTGTGTCCTGGCGGTTCTCGCTGGGCTGCGACGGCTTCTCGTCCGTGCTCCACTGTTGCGGCGGCTGGCCGGGTTGCTGCCCGGCCTGCTGCGCCTGCTTCCCGGCCATCTGCTGCATCTGCTGCGCTGCCTGCGCGGCCTGCGCCGCGGCCTGCTGCTGCGCCTGACCCGGCTGCTGCGCGGCCTGCGCCGCCTGCGCCGCCTGCCCGGCCTGCTTCAACGCCTGCTGCGCCAGCGCCTGCGCCTGCTGCGCCTGCTGGACAGCCTGCGCATCGCTGGGCGCGCTGTTCTGCTTCGCGGTCTGCACGGACTGCTGGGCCAGCTGCGCGGCCTGTTGCGCAGTCTGGGCGGCCTGCTGCGCCTGCGTGGCCGTCTCGGCGGTTGCCGGCGACTGCGCCTGCTGGGCCTGGGCGGCAGCCTGCTGCGCGGTCTGGGCCGCCTCCTGGGCCTGCTGCGTGGCCAGCTCGGCATTCTGCAGCGCCTCGGCGGCCAGATTGGCCAGCTCCTGTTGCGCCAGCTGCGCGGCGCGGCGGGCCTGCTCGGCGGCTTCGCGGGCGAGCTCGGCAGCCATCTCGGCTTCCTGCGTGGCCTGCCGATTCTCGTCCGCGGCGCGCGCTTCGGGCAGGTCGGCCTTCTCGGAGCGATCAACGCGTTCGCCGGCCTGCTGGGCAAGCCCGGCCGCCTGGTCCGCCTTCTCCGCCGCCTGTTCAGCCTGCTGCGCGGCCTCCTTCATGACCGGGCTCTCCGTCGCCGCCTGTCCGGCCTGCTGCGCGGCCTGCACGGCCTGTTGCGCGGCCTGACTGGCCTTCTGCGCAGCCTGGGCCGCCTGCTGCGCCTGCTGCTCGATCTGCGCCGGCTTCGGCGCGGCCTGCTGGGCCGCCTGCTGCGCGGCCGCAGCCTCCTCCTGTGCCAGTTTCTGCGCGGCCTGGGCCTGCTGGGCCGCTTCACGCGCCATCTCCTGCGCCTGCTTGGCCTTGTCCGCCGCCTGCTGCGTCTGGGCGGCCTGCTGGTCCTGCGGCAGCTTCTGCGCATCAGCGGCCATCTGGGCTGCCTGTTGCGCCAGTTCCGCCGCGCGACCGCCCAATTCGGCCGCCGCCTGCGCCTGTTCAGCCGCTTTCTCGGCGCGCGGCGCCTGTTCCTGCTGCGCCTCGTGCTGCGCTTCCTGAGCCGCTGCCTGCGCCTGCCGCGCGGTCTGGTTGGCCTGCTGCCCCTGCTTGTCGGCTTCCTTGGCCTGTTCGGCCGCCTGCTGCGGCTGGCCCTGCTGCTGTTTCTGGGTCGCCTGTTCCGCCTGCTGCCCGGCCTGCTCGGCCTGCTTGGCGGCCTGCTCGGCCTGTTGCGCCGCCTTGAGCGCATCGTCGGCCGCGTCCTTGCGTTGCGCCGCCTGCTCAACCGTCTGCTCGGTCTTCTGCGCGGCGGCCGCCTGCTTGGCCTGTTCGGCGGCCTCGCCGGCCAGCTTGGCCGCGTCTTCAGCCTGTTTGGCCGCGTCCTGCGCCAGTTGTGCGGCGGAGCGGTTCTCGGCATGCTGCTCGGCAAACTGCCCGGCCTCCAACGCGTTCTGCGCCGCCTGCTGCGCTTGTTCGGCAGCCTTCTCGGCCTGACGCGCCGCCTGCTGTTCGGGGGTGTTGGCTGGTGTCTCGGCCTGCATGGCTTTCACCGCGTCGGCCATGTTCTGCAGGGCCTGCTTCGCCTGTTCGGCCATCTGCGCGTCGGTCGACTTGGGGGCCTGCTCCAGTTGGCGGGCCAGTTCCTCCTGCCGCTTCTTCCACGCCTCGGCCTCCTCGGGCGTCAGCTTGCGCTCCGCCGCCTGTTCGGCCAGTGTCTTCTCACGATCCGCCATGTTGCTGAGCGCGGCCGCTTCATCCGCCTTGGCATCCAGCGCATCGATGGCCTTGATCAGCTCAAGCGTCTTGGCCGCGGCATCGCGCAGTTCGCGCTCGGCCTCGTCGCCCTTGGCCGGGCGCACGGCCGGCTGGCAGAGCAGCACCTCCTCGGTGCAGGCGCGGGCCGGCGCGATTTCGGACTGCACCGTCTGCTCCATCTGGACCGCCAGGCTGGCGAAGAACGATTGCGCGGCCATGGCGGCGGCACGCGTCACCAGGTCCTCGCCGGCAACCGCGCGCTGCTGCGCCAGCGTAACCGGCTGCACCGTCTCGGGGGGAAGCACGTCGACGGACAGCCGCCCCTTGACACCTGCCATACCGTTGGCGGCATCGGTCAGGCGCTCGGCGGCCTCCTTCAGCATCGCGGTCAGGGTGGCGCGCTGTTCCTTGCGCACCTGCTCGTTCAGACTGCGCCCCTGCTCGTCGAGCGCAATGGTGACGACGCGGCTGTTGGCCACATTCGGGCCGCCAAACTCGGGCGGACGCGAGTCTGCCACGCGCAGCCACACCTTGAACTGCTTGACGCCATCCATGTTCAGCCGGGCCAGGTCGAGTTCGTAGCGCACGGTCCAGGCGTTGCGGCCGGCGGGCTGCAGTACAACTTCGCGCAATGCCTCGTCCTTCTTTTCGCCTTCAGCCCGCACCACCAGCCGCACCGGGCCAAGGCCGTAGTCATCGGCCAGGGTATAGGTGAACTCGATTCTCCCATGGGGCGGCAGCACGAAACGCGCGGCCGGCGGGTAGGTCAGCGCGACGGTCGGCGCCAGGTCGCGTTCCACACGCAGCGGCGCCCATTCGATGCGGTTGGTGAACCCGTAGCTGTCGCGCAACGCGAGCGCCCAGCGCGGCGCCATGTTTGTGTTGAGGGTCAGCCCCCAGAACGCACCGGGCGTCTTCTTGCGGCTGCCCGGGAGTTTGCGGCTGCCCAGCAGCAACACGCCATCGACGGGCCGGTCGAAGTCGGCATCGATCTGCACGCGCGTTCCGTCCAGCGCCGCGATCTCCCGCACGTTGGCCACCATCTGCGTGGCCGGCAAGCCGGTGTAGGGCGGGTACTGGTAGGCGATCATGCAGCGGCTGATCGACGGCGGCGGCATCACACGCACGGTGTAGGAATGCGTCAGCCCGGCGCCGTAGCGCACACGATACTTGAAGCTTTCGATCACGGCCGGAAAGGTCAGTTCGTAGACACTGTCGACGGCGTCGGGGAGCGACACGCGCCGCATGCGCTCGACCGCTTCGCGCCCCTTGTCGCCGACGCTGCGCACCTCGGCCCGCAGGTTCCCGCCGCCGCGCACGGTGAGTCGGATGCAGAGTTCCTCGCCCTGCAGGCGCACGGCGTCGCCGGGCTCGACCTCCAGCGTGGAGCCCTGCAGATTGTCGATCTGCGCGTACGGCGCCATGGCGCGCGCAAAGAGCAGCACCGTCTGGCGCGGCCAGGCCACGAACAGCACGAGCAGCACGCCGACGGTGGCCGCGGCAGCCAGCAGGAACGGCTTGATGGTCCGGCCGGCGAACTCGTGGCGCGGCTGGACGCCGGCCATGTCGGCCTGCGCGTCGTGCGCGAGCAGTTGGATCAGCTGCTCGGACCCCTGCTGGGCGGCGCTGCCGCCCACGGCCAGCAGTTCGATCGCCGAGCTGATGCGTTCCTGCAGTTCGGGGTGCCGCGTCTCAAGCACGCGCGCGATGCGAATCGGCGTCAGCGGCTGCCGCAGCGGCCGCACCAGCATGATCCACGCTGTGGCCAGCGTGAGCGCCAACCCGCCGAACGAGAGCCCCCAGCGCACGGCGTCGGAGGAGATCAGCACGACGGCATCGACGGCCATGATGCCCAGAGCGCACGCCAGCATCACCGCCAGCGTGGCCAGTGTGCCGCGGACGACGATGATCCGGCGCACGCGCCGGATCATCAGGTTGAGCCGACTCGTCAGTTCCGGCGGCAGTCTGGTCGGTATCGGTTGCTCACCCTGCTTCATGCGAGGCCCCCTTTTTTGCGGACGATCCACTCGGCTGTCAGCAGACCCACCAGCACCAGAAAGACCCACGGCTGGTCCCAGAGCGGACGTTCATGCCGTTCGCGGACCGCGCGACGCCCCTCACCGAAAGCCTCGACCAGTTCGCCCGCGCGGTCAGGGCCAACGACGCGGCCGCCGGTCCACCGGGCCAGGTTATCGAGCGTCGCGCGTGTGGCCGTAACCTCGCCCATCTCCAGCGGGCGCCGCGACGCAACGACCAGGAAGGACGTTTCGACGGTCTCGCCGCTGCCGTCGTCGCTGCGCCGCAACGTCACGTTGTAGCGGCCGGGCTCGGTGACGGCGGGCACAACCGCCTCGTAGAGGCCGTTGGAATCACGCCGGTAGACAAGGCGCACCGTGTTACCGGCCGCGCCGCCGTCGGCGCGCGTGATCTGCGCGTCCAGCGTGGCATCGGTGACGGCGGAAAAGTCATCTTTCAGCGCGCGCGCCATCACGCGCACCGCATCACCGGGCGCATACACAAGCTGGTCGGTGCCGACGCGCAGCCCCTCGCGACCGGCGCGCAGCTTCTCGCCCACGCCCCAGCGCAGCACCTGGCCCCAGAAGCGGTGGTGATATTTGTCGCCGACGCAGTAACGCAGACGCCAGGTGCGGTCGAAGGTGAGCGCCAGCACCTTGCCGCGGCCATAGCCCTGCGCGACGATCAGCGCGTTGCGGTTGCGCTTGCGCATCTCGGCATCCAGGCGCGCGACGGCGTTGCGTACGTCGACCTCCTCGACCGCCGCGTCCGTGGTCTCGGGCTCGGCGTAGGCCAGGACATCGGCGCCCGGCTTGGTTTCCACGGTCAACCGCCAGTTGAGATCGGGAATGGAACCCCAGATGGACGCGTTCTCGGAGAGGCTGGGCGACTGCTGCATCACGGCGTGGCTGAGACCGCTGGGCGTGAGGAGCATCCGGTAGCGCTCCTCGGGCGCCGCCCAGCTCCCGTCGGCTTTCGGCACATAGGTGAGCGGCAGCATCTCGGCCAGCGTGGAATCGACCGGGAAGGCGTGCGGCATGGCGCGTTGACCGGCGATCACGACCAGCAGCGCGCCGCGCTCGGCGACGCAGTACTTGATCTCGGCCATCACCTCGGGCGTGAGCACCGCGACGTCGAGGTCGCCCAGGATGATCACGTCGAACTTGCGCCACTCCTCGCGGCCGGCCGGCAGGCTGCCGGCCTCGGCATCGCCGAACTTGCGACCGGCCGAGGCCGGCGGCGGCGGCGTTGACTCCACGCCGGCGATCGTGTCGGGATGCACAAGGTAGTACTGGAGGTGGACCGACTTGTCGCGGCCGAAGAAGAGGTTGCGCAGGTAACGGAACTCCCAGCGCGGGTAACTGTCCACCAGCAGGACGTTGGTACGGTCGTCGCTGATGGCCACGTCGACGGCCCAGGCGTTGTTGTCGGCGAACAACTCGCCGTCGAACCCGTCGGCCTTCACCTCATAGCGCACCATCCCCTGCGCCTTCGGTTCATGCGCCAGGCGCACCTCGCGCTCCCAGTCATCGGTCGACACCTCCAGCTCGGTCTCATCGACGCTCTTGCCGTCCTGCAGCAGGTGCACCTTGAACTTGCGCCCCTTGGCGCCGGTGGCGCGCACGATGACGCGCAGGCGGACGCGGTCGCCGAGGTAGACGGACTCGGGGGCGGTGACGTCGGCCAGCGCAATGTCGAACGGCAGGCGTGATCCGCCCACGACGACGCCGCAGACCGGCACGCCCTGCGCACCCAGGCGGCGGCCGACGGGATCGACCGACGCGTCGCCATTGTGGCGCCCGTCGGTCAGCAACAGCACGCCCGCGAGCTGCTCGGACGGCGTCTCGCGCAGGATGGTCTCCAGCGCGGCGGTGTAATCGGTGGCCGAGCGGAACGACTGCTTGACGGCTTCAGGTGCGGCATTGCTGGCCATGACCGCAAGCCAGTCGCGCGACTGGACCGGCGCGTTGGTGCCGCCGGTGCCGGCGACCACCGCGGCCTGTTCCGCGGGCAGCCGTTCGACGCCGCGCCCCACACGCATGAGGTCAATGTCGTAACGTTCGGCCAGACGGTCGAGCAGCGCGGGCGCACCCGCGTTGCGGCGTGTGAGCAGGTCGGTCGCGAGCGCGACGCGCGTCGTGGTGCAATAGACGGCCACGGCATCGCGCCGGTCGGCGGGCAGGGCATTCCAGCGGATCGTGTCGGCGGCCTCGCGGGCCGGGCCGGCGTTCTCAGCCAGCCGCTCCATGGCATCGGAGACCTTGAGCAGATGGGCCGGCGCCAGGCGCCCGGCCTCGGATGCGGTCAGGGCGTCGAGAAACGCCGGCGCCACGGCATCACGCACCTGGCGTGTCAGGCGCCCGAGCGTCTCCTGCGTGGCGGCCTCGCCGCCGGCGCCGAGTCCTTCGACCTGCGCCTGCAGCTCGCGCGCCTGCCGCGCGCCGCGTTCGAGCGCATGCCGCAAGGCCTGCGGCGCGCGGTTGGTTTCAAGAGTGCCGCCGCCGGCCCACGGGCGCATCGCGGCGCGCACGCCCACCAGCGGCTCAAGGGCCGGCAGGGGCCGTTCGGCCGGCGTCAGAAAACCGGCCGCGACGGCCAGCTGCATGCGTTCGGCCACCGTCCATTGACGGTCGACGAAATGCATGGAGTCGGAGTCGTCGATAAGCACCGCCACACGACGCACGATGTGACGGTCGACCAGGCGCACCAGGATGGGCTGGAGCAGCATGGCCGCCACGAGCGTGATGGCGGCGCCGCGCAGCGCCGTCAGAAGCAGACCGGTGCGGTTCGGTACCACGCGGCGTTCGCGCATGTAGAGCGCGGCGGCACCCTCCACGGCGAAGGCCATGCCCAGCGCGGCGACCCACAGCGGCAGCCGGCCGCCGTAGACGACGAAACGTCCCAGAATCTGCAGGCTGCACCACGCCGCCGCCACAGCCGCCACGGCGCGCGGCACAATGACGCCATAGACCGGCAGACGATCACGGTGGCGCGCGGTCAGACGCCGCGACATCACCCAGAGGGCGATCCCGGCCAGCGCCAGCAGGGCCACGGCGAAGGTGGGCACGCCGGCCGGCAGCAACCCCATGTGTTCTGGACTCGTATCCATGCTTCAGCCATTCCTGCGCAGTTTGGCGACTTGTTCACGGAAGGTGGAGGACGGCTGCCCGGACTCTTCGAAGCAGACGGTGCCCTCTTCGCCGGTGCGGCGCTGGATGGCGATCCAGCGGGTCAGCGCGATCTCGACGAGCAGCAGCACCAGGGCCGCCAGCGCCAGAATCTGCCAGAGCTCGCGGCCAAAGGCGTTGCCGCGCAGGGCGCGCACGACATCCTCGGGCAGATTGGCCACCAGCAGATCGACGTAGCGCCGCACAAAGGCGATCTCCTCGACCGTCAAAGGCGCAAGCCGGCTCTCGTTGCCATCGGCGATCACGCAGAACGGGAACGTCCCGTCGGATCCCGCCAGGTGCCCGAGCAGCGAACCGACGGCCGTCGGCACCTGCACGCTGTAGAGGCCGGGCACGAGATTGCGGTCGATGCGCAACGCCAACCCGTCGTTGCCGTTCAGGATCTGCGCGGGCAGCGTCTGCCGGTCGGGTGCTTTCACCAGCGTCTCGATGCCGTCGGACCAGGCTTCCAGGCGTCCGCGCACGGGCGAAAAGGCGGTCGTCGGAACCGGCTGGCGTGTGATCGCGGGACCTTCCCACTCGAGGATGGCGCTGGCATCGCCCTCGTCCTGCTGCAGTTCGGCGCGCACGTCGCAGCGCACCTGGGCCTTGAGGTCGAGTTTAAGCGTGCCGTCGCGACCGAGGACGGCGACCATGCGCTGGCCGGCGATCCAGACGCGCAGGCGGTCGTCGCCGCTGCAGGTGAACGTGTAGCTGCCGCTGCGCGGCGGGATCAGCGAGCCGGTCCAGCGCGCCGCAAAGCGGTCTTTCGGAACGCGCGTCCCGGGAGATGCGCTGCCCCAGCGAAAGTTGATGTTGGGGTCCTGCCGCACGAGCACCGGCCGACGCAGTTCGTGGCTCTTGAAGTACTCCGCGCGCAGGCCGCTGGCGCCTTGAATCTCATTTGCATCGCCGCCGCCCGACAGACTCAGCGTGGCGCCGCGCGCAGGCAGGATGTTCAGGTTGGCCGCCACCGGTTGCGCCAAGTGGTAGACGAGTTCATGCACGAACGGCACGAATGACTGCCGCGCGACGATGTTGCCGGATGAGGGGTCGAGGGCCGCGGTTACCTGCATGACGAGTCCGCGGCCAAGCTTGCGCTCGGCCAGCAGGGCCGCGCCGTTGGAGAGGCGGCCGCCGATGCGCGCAGCGTCGTCGCCCTCTTCGGTCTGCCGGTAGCGCTCGACGAACGCGCCGTCGAGATCGCTGGCCGCGGCCAGGGGCTTGAGTGCCGCGTGCGTAAACGTCCGCGGGTCGACGGCCACGCGGTTGGTCGGCCCGCCGACAACCAGGGCTCCCAGGGGCAGCGGCAGCACGGTCTCGCCGTTGGCGCGCCAGGCATTGTAGAAGGCCGGTTCGACGTGCGACCCGTCGACAATCAGCAGGCCGCCGCCGCGTGCCACAAACTCCGCCAGGCGGGTCGCCAGTTCGTCGGGCAGCCGCGGCACGTCGGCCAATACCACCACGGCGTAGGGATCGAAGTTGTCGCGCAGACCCAGCGTGCCGGCGGCCACGAGTTCGGGCTCGACCAGGAAGTCGCGGCTGGCGGGCGCAACCGCACTGCCGGCCGGCGGCGCCGGGCGCGCAAGTTCCGTGAGGTCGGGGCGCAGGCTCAGCGTCAGGAATCCGCCGGGGCGCTCGAGGAAATGCATCGCGCCGCCGCCGTCGGCCACCAGCACGCGCAGCCGGCTCATCACCTGCACGACGCGGGCGGCCGTGTCGTCGGCAGCCATCTCGTCGCCGGCCGTTACCGCCGCGGTCACGACCTGTGCGCCAGGCGTAGTGAACCGGTGCAGGAACGAGACCGTGGCGGACGCGCCGGGTTCAAGCTGGCCCACGGAGCGGTCGACCAGCACGCGGCCGTCGGCGGTCAGGCGGATGTCGCTCGGGGTCACGGACTCGCGACCGGTGTTGTCCACGGTGACATCGATGCGCACATCGCGGTCGGTGCCGACCACCTGCCGCGAGAAGCGGATGTCGGACAGCGTGAGGTTGCGGATGCTCTCGGGCAGCGGCAGCTTGCGCCAGACCACCTGGGGTTTGGCGGGGAGGATGGCGAAGGCCTGCTTGAGGCACTCCCACAGCTCCGGCTCGCCGGTGTTCCAGCCGACGCTCTGGCCGTCGCCGACGAGCACGATCTGCTTGGCGCCGTTGTACCCCTGCGACAGCGTGGTGGCCGCGACCGCCAGCGTGTCGAGCACGCGCATCGTGCCCTGCACGGGCACGGCGTCGTCCAGCAACCGGAGCAGGTGCTTGCGGTCGTTGACCGGCGCAGACGTCAGCACGTTGGGAACCGACCCGCCGATGATCAGGCTGAACGCCACGCTGCGCGGCGCGTCATTGATGTACTGGCTGGCCTCGGTGATGGCCCGCTTGAAGTTGCTTTCGCCGGCGATCTCCATCGTCATCGACGACGAGCCGTCGATGACGAGCGCGACGTCGCGCGAGCCGCCGCGGCCGAACCGCCGCAGGCTGAGCCAGCGTTCGCACAGCACGGCCGCCGCCGCGATCAGCGCGCAGACGGCCGCAACCAACAGCACGCGCCGCCGCCAGACGGGGTAGCGCCAGAGCGCGAAACTCACGCCGAAGAGCACGACCGCCAGGAGGCCGGCCGGCAGCACCAGCCCCCACGGCACGGCGGAGTTGGCGGTGACAAACGGCCGCGCCACGGCCAGCGCCAGCAGCGCCATCAGCAGGCACCGCACGGCCAGCAGCAGGATCTCCTCGATCAGCACGCGCCGCCGCCGGCTGATCAGGCTGTCGAGCAGGAAGCGCATGGCGCCCCACTCGATCGTCTTCGCCTGCCGTCGGTTCAGCAGGTGGATGATCACCGGGATGGCGATGCCCAGAAGGCCCAACAACATCCATGTGTTTAGGAAGAGCATGGTTTCAACGCTGCGTGTGACGCCGGTCCAGGTACTCGGCCAGCGCGCGGTCAAAGGGGGTCTTGGTGTTCAGCGGAATGTAGTCGATCTCCATGCGGCCGCAACCGGCTTCAATCTCGCGCAGGAAGGTCCGCACGCGGTCGAGGTAGCTGGCGCGGATGGTCTTCGGATCGATGGCGAGTTCCTGGCCGGCGACTTCGAGGTCGCGGAAATGGCTGAAGCGGTCGAACGGGAAGCGCAGCTCCTCTTCGGCCATGATGTGGAACAGGAGCACCTCGTGGCGCCGGTAGCGGAAGTGTTGCAGGGCCTTGAGGAGCGTCGCCGCGTCGTCGAACAGGTCGCTGAAGATGACCACCAGCCCGCGCCGTGGGACGCGCTCGGCAATGTCGTTGAAGACATCCGCCAGGCTGGTCTCGCCGCCGGTCTGGGTGCGCTCGAGCTCCTCGAGGATCAGCCGCACCTGGCTGGCGCGCGCCTTGGCCGGGAAGTAGGCGCGCTGACGGGTATCGAACGTGACGAGTCCCACGGCGTCCTGCTGGCCGACAAGCAGGTAGGTCAGCGCCGCCGCCAGGTACTGCGCGTAGGCAAACTTCGACACCTTGCGCCCGTCGACCTCGGAGGCCGCGTCGCCGACGTAGCCCATCGAACCCGACGCGTCGACCAGGATCGTGGCGCGAAGGTTGGTCTCCTCCACGTACTGCTTGATGTAGTAGCGGTCCTTGCGGGCCAGCACGCGCCAGTCGAGGTTGCGCAGGTCGTCGCCCGGCACGTACTGCCGGTGCTCGGCGAACTCCACCGAGAACCCCTTGTGCGGGCTGCGGTGCTTGCCGGAGACGAATCCCTCCATGACGCCACGCGCCAGCAGCTCAAGCCGCCCGACGGTGGCGATGGTATTCCCCGGCAGAAGCCGCATGTAGGCGGGCGCGCCCATGGGGTCAGACATTCAAGTCTTCGGACGGGCGCAGCTTCTCAAGCAGCATGCGCACAATCTGGTCGCTGGTCACGCCTGCCGCCTCGGCGTTGAAGGTCGTCAGCACGCGGTGCCGCAGCACGGGCAGCGCCACGGCGGCGACGTCGGCGGTGGTCGCGTGGTAGCGCCCCTGCAGCACGGCGCGCGCCTTGGCGGCTGTCACCAGGTAGATGCCGGCGCGCGGGCCCGCGCCCCACCCGACCATCTCCTTCACGAAGTCCGGCGCACCCTCGGCCTTGGGGCGGGTGGCCCGCGCCAGGTCGCGCGCGAAGTCGATCACGTGGTCGCCCACCGGCACGCGCCGGACAACCTGCTGCAGCCGCAGCACCTGCTGGGCGTCGAGCGCCACTTCCAGCTTGGTCTCCTGGCTGCTCGTAACCTGCCGGATGATCTGGCTCTCCTCTTCCGGCGTCGGGTAGTCGACCACGATGTTGAACATGAAGCGGTCGAGCTGCGCCTCGGGCAGCGGGTAGGTGCCTTCCTGCTCGATCGGGTTCTGCGTGGC
>CAYQJG010000097.1:0-16872 GCA_964417715.1 uncultured Lentisphaerales bacterium
ACGGGCTGGAGCAGTACGGCGGCGCCGCCTGGGGCACGCGCGACATCTGCCAGGGGCCGCTCGAACTCCTGCTGGCGCTCGGGCACGACCAGGCCGCGCGAACCACGCTGCTACGCGTCTACGCCGCCCAGAACGCCGACGGCACCTGGCCGCAATGGTTCATGTTCGACGCGTTCGATTTCATCCGCGCCGGCGATGCGCACGGCGATGTCATCCTCTGGCCGCTCAAGGCCCTGACGGCCTACCTCGAGGCGACATCCGACTTCAGCATCCTGCATGCGTCCGTGCCGTGGCCCGCTGCCGGCCCGGCGACGCCGGGGCCGCAGCCGCTGCTTGAACACGTGGTGCGCCAGCTCGCGCATATCCGGGCCAGTTTCGTGCCGGACACGGCCCTGATGGCCTTTGGCGATGGCGACTGGGACGACAGCCTGCAACCGGCCGATCCGGCCTACAAGCGGCGGCTGATCAGTTCGTGGACGGTGGCCCTGAATTACCAGGTCTTCACGGCCGCCGCCGAGGCCCTGCGCCGCGCCGGCCTGCCGGACCTGGCCGCAGGCCTGGCGGGCGACGCCGAGCGCATACGCGCCGACTTCAACCGGGTCCTGATGCCCGACGGCATCGTGGCCGGGTTCGTGCTACGCCGCGACGACGGCGCCTGGGAGCCGATGCTGCATCCGGCCGACCGCCGTACCGGCATCCACTACCGGCTGTTGCCGATGACGCGCGCCATGATCGGCGGCCTGTTCACGCCCGCGCAGGCCCGCGACCATCACGCGCTGATTCGCCGGCACCTGCTGGCCGCCGATGGCGCGCGGCTGATGGACGCGCCGCCACGCTACGACGGCGGGCGCCAGACCCACTTCCAGCGTGCGGAGACAAGCAGTTACTTCGGCCGCGAGATCGGCCTCATGTACATGCACGCGCAGATCCGGTATGCCGAGGCGCTGGGCCGCCTCGGCGCGGCGGACGCCCTGGGCGACGCCATACGGCGGGTCATCCCGCTGAACCTCGCGGCCAGCGTCCCCTCGGCCCTGCCGCGGCAGTGCAACACTTACTACACCAGTTCCGACGCCGCCTTCGATACGCGCTACGAGGCCGGGCGCAGCTTTAAACGGGTGTTTACAGGCGATGTTCCATTCCGCGGGGGCTGGCGGGTCTACTCCAGCGGCCCGGGCATTTTCGTTAACCTGGTTGTCACCACACTGCTGGGGTTGCGGCGGTACTATGACACGCTGGTGATCGACCCCGTGCTGCCGCGCGCATGCGACGGCCTGCAGGCCGGACTGGTCTGGGCCGGACGCCCGGCGGCATTCGTGTTCCGGGCCGCGAACGCAGACGCGCCGGTGACGCTGCGCGTGAACGGCGCGCCGCCTGCGCCCTGTGCTCAGGCCGCGCTCCCTTACCGGGCCGGCGGCGCGGTTCTGCCGCTTGCGGCGTGGCAGGCGCTCGCATCATCCAGCGACGCGTTGCGGGTGGAAGTGACCTATCCGCAGCTTTGAGAATCGACATTCGGCAATCCGCGGTTCATTGGCGTCCGCGCCCGAGCATCTCCTCAACGGCGTCGCAGGCGGCCGCCACGCCATCCTGGCCGGCAATGGCCGCACCGGTCCGTTCGACGGCGGCTTGCCGGGCTGTATTGGCCAGTTCGTGCCGCAGCACATCCGTCAGGTGGTCGGTCGTGTACTCATCGGGCAGGATCGTCTCGGACACGCCCTGGCGGCGCAGGCGGTAGGCATTGTCAAACTGGTCCAGTCCGTGCGGAACGATGATCAGCGGGCGGCGCGCCAGCAGTGTTTGGCACACTGAACCCATGCCTCCATGGTTGACCACCAGCCGCGCCCGCGGGAAGAGGGCCGCATGCGGCGCGTAGGCGGCCACGTGCAGAAGCGGTGACGCCGGAATGTGCGCGCGGTTGGCCGCTTCGCGACCCACCAGCAGGACGGCGCGCTGGCCCAGCCGCAGGCAGGCTTCGGCACTGCGCAGGTAGAAATCGCGCCCGACGCCCACCGCCCATGTCCCCAGCGTGAACACGACAGGCGGCGAGCCGCCGGCGAGGAACTGCGACAGCTCCTCTGACACCGGATCGACCTGTGGCCCCTGCCATGGGATGAACCCCGTCACACGCGTGTTCGCCGGCCAATCGGGCGGCTGGGGCTCGGCCAGGAAGGAGGGAAACATCCCCAGGTTGCCATAGGGCGAGAACGCCCACTCATACATCGGGTGCCCTTTGACGGGGATGCCGATCTGCCGGCCGAACCGGTTGACGCCCCGCATCCAGCGGCGAACATCGAGACGGAGGGCGAACGTGAAGAACCGGCCGCTCTTGCCGTGATCCTTGAGCCAGGTGGTCGTGCGCGTCCAGATCGGGATGATCGAGAAGTCGACGCGCGAGCCGATTTGCATGGGCGCAATCGCACAGGAAACCCACGGCAGCCCCAGTCGACGGGCCACAAAGGGCGCCGCCAGGCTATTGCAGGCGGCCACGAGTCCGTCGACGCCCTGAGCCGCCGCCACGAGGTCGGCGAATGTCTCGGGCAGCCGCGGGATGTAGAAACGCTGGAATATCCGCGGCAACCCGTGCGTCGCGCCCGAGACCGCATTACGCATCAGATCGGCATCCACGCCCACCTGGGGGTAGTCGGGCCGCACGGCAACGAAGGGAAGTCCGGCGGCTTCGACCAGCGGCCGGTAGCAGGCATGGGAGGCGACACGCACATCGTGTCCGCGGACCTGCAGCCCGCGTGCCAACCCCACATTCGGGAAGAGGTCGCCCAATGATCCGAAGACGGTTACAAGAATTTTCATCGGCACGACCCCACGGTGTTTTCAATGAACGCGCAAGCCTGCGCGACACCATCCTCCGCCCGCATCTGCGCCGCACGTGCCGTGGCGCACCGCGCCAACCCGATGTAGGGGAAGACGTCGCCCAACGAGCCGATGGCCGCGATCAGGATCTTCATCGACTTACGCCCCAACGCAGGCGCGATACACCTGCTCGACACCGGCCACCATGGCCTCCTGCGTAAACAGCCGCGCGACGCGTTCACGTCCCGCCGCGCCCATCTGACGCAGGCGGGCGGGGTCGGCCAGCATCTCGCCCAGGGCTGCGGCCAGCCGATCAGGGCGGCACGGCGGAACGACGCGCCCGGTGACCCCGTCCTGCACAACCCAGGATGTGCCGGTGCCGACCTCCGTTGTCAGGCAGGCGCAGCCACAGGCCATCGCCTCGATCAGCACAATTCCGAACGTCTCCGTGCGGCAGTTGGACGGCAGAACCACCAGGCTGGCGCCGCGGTAGCGGGCAGCCAGATCGCCATTCGCCAACTCGCCCAGAAAGCGGACGCGATCTGCGACGCCGGAAGCTTCCGCCCAGGCGCGCACCTGCGGTGTCTGCGGCCCCTCGCCCACGATATCCAGGCGCACCCCCGGCAGACGCGCCAGAGCCCGCATCAGGTCATCCAGTCCCTTGTAAACGCGCGGCTTGCCGACGAAGAGCAACGGCGCCGGATCGTCTGGTCGCGAGCCGTCGGGACGGAACACCGAGGTGTCGGTGCCGATGGGCACGACCCGCCACTTGGCCTCATGAGGCGCGAGCGCGGGCGTCTGGCGCGCCAGAGCTTCGCTGGTGACGATGATGGCCGACGCCCTCGCCAGCATGCGGCCATGTATCCGGCGGTACAGGCGCGGCAGGAACAGTTCATGCACGGGTTCGCAGTGGAATGTCGTCACGATCGGCACGGTCGGCGGCAGGGTCGGCGCGTTGTATTCACCCAGCGCAAAGGGCGTGTGCAGATGGACAACGTCGGGCCGAAGCGCGCGCAGACGCCGACCGTAGGCGGCACCCAGCGGCATTCCCCTGACGCGTATCCAGCAACCCGTGCGCTCCACGGTCACCCCGCCGAGCGTCCCGACGGATGGCCGCGGTCCATGACCGCAGCACAGAGCACGCACCGTATGCCCGTGCGCAACTTGTGCCTCGGCCAGCACCCGCATGTAGTTTTCGATTCCCCCCAGGAGCGGGAAATACTCGCCGTAGAGATGCAGAATGTTCATCAGTTTGTCTGTCTCAGATCCGTGTCTACATAGTATGCTAATTCGGTTTGCACAAACAAGAGGTGAAGTGCCATGTCCTTGTTTCATGCCCATTTTTTCTCGGAAACGCTTGGTCTGCAGTGCGCCGCGGATGTCATTCTGCCGGACCGGCCGAGCGGCCGCAACCTCCCCTGCCTGTGGCTGCTGCACGGGCTCTCGGATGACCACACGATGTGGCAACGCCGCACGAGCATCGAACGCCACGCCGCCGCGTATCCGCTGGCGATCGTGATGCCCGCCGTACATCGCAGTTTCTACGCCGACATGGCGTCCGGCTACAAGTACTGGACCTACATCAGCGAGGAACTGCCGCGGCTCATGCGCGGGCACTTCCGGCTCTCGGCGCGCCGCGAGGACAACTTCGTGGCCGGCCTCTCGATGGGCGGCTACGGCGCCTTCAAGCTGGGCCTGAACCTGCCTGAACGCTACGCGGCGGCGGCCAGCCTGTCGGGCGTGATGGACCTCCATGCCCGTTGGGCCTCGAACGAGCTCGTCTCCGACCTGAGCCTGGTCTTCGACGAAGCCGGTCCGGCTGGCACGTCGTCCGACCTGCTGCACGTCGCCCGGAAACTCAAGGCCAGCGGCCGTCCGCTGCCGAGGCTGTTCCAGTGCTGCGGCACGGAGGACTATCTCTACGCGGACAACGTGAACTTCCGCGACTTCGCACGCAGAATCAAGTTGCCGGTGAAATACAGCGAAGGCCCCGGCGCCCACAACTGGGAGTACTGGGACGCCCGCATTCAGGACGTTCTCAAGTGGCTGCCGCTGGCTTGACGGACACGGCGGACAGCAGCGCTGGGATCGTGATCAGACCGCCGCCGCCGGCGATCACGTCAACCCACCCGGCCGCCAGCCCGGCACCCAGAGAAAGCGCGATCTGCGCCGCCCCCAACTCGCCACCGGCCACGATTCCCGTCACGACGCGATCTCCCGATGCGCGCGTCAGCCGACCGGAGCACGCCCGTACGCTGCGAGCAGGCGGTCGTGAATGGCGTTGTTCGCTTCGACGATACGCATGCGTGCCGGATCGGCCTGGAACCAGGCCAGCGTCCGCCTGATCCCCTCGCTGTACGGAACCGTAGCGGTGAAACCGGGCACGAAACGCTTGATCTTCGTGTTGTCGAAGATGACGCTCACCGACTTGTCGCCGAGCAGACTGCCGGTCAGGGCGGTCTCGGCGTGGACGATGAAATCGCTTGGGATGTGAACGATCCTGGCCTCACAACCGGCCGCGGCAGCGGTCTGCTGCCAGATCTGGTCCCACGTGAGCAGTTCATCCGAGGTAATGTGGAAGGCGTGGCCGATGGTCGCGGGGTTGCCCAGCAGCGGCACAAACCCCTTGGCGAAATCATCGGCGTGCGTGATGGTCCAGAGCGAACTGCCATCGCCGTGCACGACCACCGGCCGACCGCTGCGCATGCGTTCGATCATGGTCCAATCGGCCCACGAACCAATGGCCAGCGGGATGACGGTGTCATACGTCAGCGAAGGCCGCACAACCACACCGGGAAAGCCGCTCTCGCGGCAGGCGCGGTTGAGGCGATCCTCGCAGGCGATCTTGTTGCGCGCGTACTCCCAGAACGGGTTGGCCAGCGGCGTGGACTCGGTCACCACCGGGTGGCGCAACGGCTTCTGGTAGACCGAGGCCGAGCTGATGAAGACGTACTGCCTCGTCCGGCCGGCGAAAAGCGCAAGGTCGCGCTCGATGTCAGCTGGCGTAAAGGCAATCCAGTTGACGACCGCATCCCACTGGCTCTCGCCCAACGCAGCCGCAAACGCACGTGGATCGCGGATATCCGCAGCCAGTGATCGGGCGCCGGTGATGGCGACCGGCCGCTGGCCGCGGGTGAGCAGCGCGAGGTCAATCCCTCGCGCAACCGCCAGACGGCTGACGGCGCCGCTGATGTTTCCTGTTCCACCGATGAAGAGGACGTTCATCTGCGGCGGCTCGCCGTTACTTGCCCATCTTGCGCAGGTTATCGAGACACTGCTTCACGCACACCATCGGCGGGTTGGCGTAGCGCTCGTGCTCGACGACATACCACTCGGTCTTGCCGACACTCTCGCACGCGGCGAACACGTCCATCCACGGCACGTCATCCTCGCCCACCACGGCCGTCTCGCTCTTGGCCGAACAGGCCTTGATGTGCACGAGTTGCTCGCGCCCGGGATACTTCCTCACCAGCGCCGCACCGTCCACCTTGGCGTTGTAGACCCAGCCCATGTCCATCTGCAGGATCGTGTTGGGCGCCAGGCGCGCGGCCATGACATCGTACGGAATCTGGCCTTCAACCGGCTTGAACTCGCCGGAATGGTTATGGAAGCCAAACAGGAAGCCCTGCGCGGCGCCTTTCTGGGCGGCGGCATTGATCTCGTCGCACGCGCGGCGGAATCCGTCGAGCGTCGCCGTGTATTCGCCGGGCAGGCCGGGGACGATCAGTCGCTTGCACCCCATCGCCCCGTAGAGGGCCATCGTAGCGTCGAGCGCCGCCGGCTGGATGGCGCCGATGCCGAGATGCGCGCTGCTGGCCACCAGCTTGTTGGCCTTGAGCATCTGCGCCCACTGCTCGCCGGTGCGGTCGTAGGTGCCGGCCAACTCCACGCCCTGATAGCCCATTTCAGCCACGGCCTTGAGCGTGCCGGGGAGATCGTTCTTGCAGTCGTCGCGGACGGACCACAGTTGCAGTCCGATGGGGATGCGTTTGGCCATGATGAAATTCCTCGTGTTGATGGATGCGGCCGGCCGCTTGTGGACCGGCGTGCAATCAGAGTAGGGAAACGCCGCAGCAGCGGCAAGCGCATTCGAGTGGACCTTCCGCCAGCCCCCGCTTGCGCAGGTTCTGCGGTCAAGTCCTGATGCGCTGCACTTGCCGATCAGCCCCGGATCTGCGGACTCAGACGCGCAGTTGACGCTGCACGTCGACCGTCTTGCCCGTGGCGATGGCGGTATTGGCGGCCACGCCCACCATCACGGCCTGCACGGCCTCCTCCAGCGAGGCCATCCGGTCACTGGGCTTGCGGCGCCAGTCCTGGCCGAAGAACTCGGCACGCAGGCGCGGATCGGCACCGCCGTGTCCGCCCTTCTGCTCCCGGATCGCCACCTCACGGATCCCCTTCCCCGGCAGATAGAGACGCAACGTCTCGCCCTGGTGCTGTTCGACCCCTGGCAATCGCTGTCCTCCGACGGCCCAACCGGTTCCATACTGGACGGTGTACTCCAATCGCCCCTTGCTGCCCTCGATCACGCAGCGCAGCGACTCGTATGGACTGAAGGCGTTCAGCGTGTAGGAAACGTCGATGCCATTGGCGTAGCGGATGAGCACGCCCATCTGGTCGCAGATGTCAATGGCCGGATCGAAGACGCAGCCATCACGCACATAACCGTCCTCGCCCTCGGCCTTCTGATACATGTCGCGGTAGACGTCATAAGCGAACATATCGGCATGGAACTGGCATTTCCGCGCATGCGCGCAACCAAGACAACGCTTGCCACGAAAGGCGCCGTTCCTGCCGTAGAACGCCAGTCGGCCGTGGGCACGAACTTCTACCGGTTTAGCGCCCGCCCACCAGTTGAGGATGTCGAAGTGGTGGCTCGCCTTGTGGATCAGCAGCCCGCCGCTGTTCGCAATCTGCCGGTGCCAGCGGCGGAAATAGTCGGCGCCATGGCAGCGGTCCAGCGTCTCGTCGAACTGCATGAACGTCACGTTTCCGAGGGTGCCGTCACGGATGATCTCGCGGATCTGCTCACTGGCCGCGGCATAGCGCATGTTGTGCGTGACGAAGCACTGTCCCTTGCTGCGTTTGGCCGCCGCAAGAATCGCGCGGCACTGCGCGGCCGTCGTGCAGAGCGGCTTCTCGGAGTAGACGCGTTTGCCGGCCTTCAGTCCAGCGATAACATACTGGGCATGGGTGCAGTCGCGCGTGGCCACCACCACGCCGTCGGGGTCTACCTCCCGCATCATGGCGTCGAAATCGGTATAGACGGGAACGGGTTGGGCAAACTGCGCCACGCAGTAGGCCGCCCGCACCGGGTTGGCATCGCAGACGGCCGCCACCCGTGCCGTCTTCGGAAACTCTTTCGACAAGGGCTGCGCGAACATACCCGACCCGCGTCCGCCCGCTCCCACCACCGCATATTTCTTGATTGCCATGTTGTCCTCCCTTTTCCTTTCTTGTTCGCACTCACACCAACGGCGGTGTGTATCCTTGCGCACCGCCAAGCAACTTCCACTCCCGGTAGAGCAGGAAGAGCATCGTGAGCGCCAAGGCCTGGAACGCGATCGTCCAGAACGGATAAAAGCGGTAGCGGCGGTCGCCGATGGTCGGCGCCGTGAACGTCCAGGTCTCGGCGCCTTCCGCTTTGGATGCGGCCAGCGTGTAGCGGCTGCCGCGGGCGAAGCCGCTGCGGCTCCAGTTCCCGCGGGCGTCGGTGACCGTCGGTTCCGGCGTCGCGCCGTTCCCGGCCGCGCGCGCAAAACGGACGGTGACGCCCGGCACACCCGCGCCGCCGGCGTCCGTCACGCATCCGGCCAGCGGGAAAGTCTCCTTCCGGCCCGGATCCCAAAGCGCGCCGGCACGGCAGACCTCGCCCGTGCGTGTCCCCCGGTACGTCACCTTGGTCACCCGGACCTCGTAGTCGTTGGCCAGGTTTCCCGACCGGCGCGGGGTCATGTAGCTGCCCGGTGTGCCGTAAATGCCGCTGATCAGGCGGAGCGTGATGGTCTGCCCCTCCTTCGCCCCGCTGAAGACGCCGTCCATTTGACCGCTTCTGACGACATCCCCGGCGGCGTCCGTCAGCAGGCGGTCGATGCCCGGTTCCGTCTTGATGATCTCGAAGTAGACCCGCACCTGTGTGGCGCCGGGCACCGTGACGCTTCCGCTGCGATCCCAGTTGTTCTGATACGTGATCGACCATGGCCCGACGGACTCCTCGACCCAACCGGCACCTGTCGCTTCGCCCGGCATGTCCGTCGTAACCGGCACCGGCCGGCCGCGCTGCCCGTCCTGGCCAGATTCATCGTCCCGCCACAGCTCGCCCGCCCAGGCCACCGTGCCGGTCATCGTGCCGAGGTACAGGACCTGGGCGACCGTGAACCGGCCCGGCACCGACTCGTTGCTCGTCAATCGCAGCGCGAGGGTATCGCCGCTCTTCATGCCGCTCGTCACCTGATCGAAGTTGCCGCTCCAGGCGTCCGGGATGTCGGCATCGGTGGTGAGGCGGTCCCAGCCGTGCTCCACGCGGACCTCGCTGACCCGGACCCGCACCGCCGAAGCCCCGGGCGCGGTTATGGTGCCTGTGCACTCCCGGCCGTTGCCGTAGGTCACCGTCAACGGCGCAATGGCGGCCTCCCGCCAATCCGCCGCTCCGCTCAGCGTGCCGGTCATGGTGATGTCGTGCGTGGCGATGCGGTAATCGGTCGCAGGGATCGACGCCAGCCGCTGCATGAGTATGCCGACGATGGCGCTGCCGATCATCATGGCGAAGGCCCGCACCATGCCGTTGGCGGAGCAGAACTGCCCGTAGCGGTCCTGGGGTAGCAGCCGCATGTACATCGGCAGTTCGGCCGCGCTCTGCAGCGCGCTGAACGGCATGAATAGAATGGAGGTGCCGTACATGATCGTGAGGTTCACGTCAGGGTCGAAGGCCGTGAACGCGAAAACCGCCTGGATAAAACTGCTGAACGCGGTCACGCATGTCACGACAACGTAGACCCGGATCGGATTGTACTTGTCGGCCAGCCAGCCGGCCGGGTACATCATGGCCATGCTGATCGGCGACAGGTAAACCCCCATCCAGGCGAGCTGTTTCAGCGACAGTTCGAGCGACCCCGTATTGCGCAGCACCTGGAACGTGCCCGCACACCAGGAGGTGTAAAACAGGGCGTTCGTCAGGAAGAAACACCAGTAGAACCGGTGGGAGAAGCACTCCCGCGCAAAGGTCTTCAGAGAGGATACGAACCCCGTCTTCCGGTCGATGTTTTCCGGCGGCGGGGGGTACTGCCCCTCCTTGACGAACAGGCACATCAGCATGAACCCGATGACATAGGCGATGCCCCCGCCCACGAACATGATGCGGAACCGCGTCAGGGCGTGCTCCATGAAAACCGCGTTGTAGACCACTGAGGCGCCCAGTCCGGCCATGCGGAAGAGGGAGAGGAATCGCGACAGGAACTGCGGCGGCACGACATCGTTGAAAAGGTAGTAGTACAGGGTATCGTTGTAGATGTCGACAATGTCGAAGCCGACCAGCAGTACGGCGAAAATGCCAAGCGAGACCGCCGTGCGGCCGAGCGTGAACCCGAAAAACACGACGTGCTGCGCGTCGCCCATAAACACCTGTGTGACCTCCTCGTAGCAGCCCATCAGGATCATGAAAAGCCCGACGAGGGGGGTCGACCACAGCAGGAACGGGATACGGCGTCCGAAACGCGAGCGGTACCGGTCGCTCTTGAAACTCACCATCGGGGCGAGCAGCAGCACGATCCCCGTTCCCAGCACGCGGACCAGCATGGAAACGGTCGTATCGCTGGCGCCCATCTGGTTGAGCTTGAGCGGCAGAATGCCGGGGATGGCCGTGTTGAAGAGCGTCCAGCAGAAGTCGCCCCACAACAGCCAGAAGAAGAGCGTTGCCAGCCCCGCCGCCGTGTAACGCAGGGTGCCGCAACTGTAGCTCCGGGGTTCGGCCCCCCTTCCCGCTGTGGGATCAGGCGCCGCCGCTGGCCCGCCAGCCTCACTCATTTGCCTGACCACCTTCCGCTCGTGCATGCGTTCAAGTCGGGAACGTACTGAAGTGTAACAGAAATACCGACACGGTCCCCCGCTGTTTTTGCGCAAACAATATGTGCTTTACGCGCCGGGCGGGACCGGAAGCAGGTCGAGCCGCGCAACGGCGAAGGGCGGCAACGTGAACGCAACCCGGCCGCGCGGGCCGATGACAGCGGCCAACGGACGTTCGACAAAGGCGACCGCGTATGGCGTGGCGCCGGACAACACCCGCGCGCGCAGAATGGTCACGGGGGCGGCAACGGCCAGGTTGACGGCAACCGGCCGGGTCGGGTTGCGGTTGGCGACCGTCACCAGCACGCCGCCCGCGACATCAAGCGAGGCCAGAGCATCGATGTCGGTGCCTTCCAGCGCCGCCGGGAGGCGCATGCGCATCCGTCCCTGATGATCGGCCAACATCGCCAGTACGCGGCCGACCGTGGTTAGTTGCGCCGTGTGCGCGTCGATGCGGATGGCACCCTCGTTGACCGGCTCAAAATAGCTGCCGATGGTGACGCCATAGCGCGCGGCCTCGCGCAGGATGAGGTGCTGCATGCAGGCGGCATGGACGCCGTCCAGCACGCGCGGACGCGCGTACCACGTGTACCAGACGTTCCATTCGTCGAACGAGATGCCGACTTTTCGCCCCGGCGGTGTGCAGCGGTCGAGCTGGTCGCGGATATGCCGGAAATCCTCACGTACGCGGCGCGGGTAGTCCACCAGCGCGCGCAGGCTGGCGGCGGCCGCGCGGCCGTGAAAGTCCTGCAGCACCGGCGTGTAGCGATGGTGCGAGATGTGGTCCACCAGCGGCGCCACGCGCTTCATCCCGTCGTCAATCCATTCCGGCAGGTCCCAGTTGCCGGAGGAGATGAAGACCAGACCCGGATCCACGGCACGCATGGCCACGATGCACGCGGCCGCCTTGCGCGCATAGGCATCGGGCCGGCCGGGTCCTTCCATGTGGGTGTAGCCGATCTCGTTTCCGAGCGACCAGTAGCGCACACCATGGGGTTCGCGGTGGCCGCGCGCGATACGCCGGAGCCCCCACGGGTGGCGGGCGTCGGCGTTGCAGTAGGCCACCCATTCGGCGCAGGCCTCGGGAGAGTCCCAGGCGATGTTCACGGAGAGAAAGGGCGCGGCGCCGACCTCGCGGCAGAGCGCAATGAAATCATCCGTGGCCATTTCGTGGAAGTCGAAGCCGCCGCTGTGCGGCTGGGTTTCGATCGGCTCGTAGGACATCAGCGGCGCGCGCTGGTCAACAGGCAGCAGGCCGTCCTTCCAGCAGTAATCGCCCGCGAAGTTGCCGCCCGGCCAGCGCAGGAGTGTGGGGCGCAATTGCTTCAACCGCGCCACGACATCGCGCCGCATGCCGTGAAAGTGATCAGACGGAAGCAGCGAAACCGCCCCCAGCCAGAGGCTGCCGGCAGTGGCGGTCGTGATCTCGATGCGGGCATCGGCGGTCGTTGCCGGCGCGTCGCATGCGAAGGCAAACTCGCGCCAGGCGCCGGGACGCACCCGGACACGGTGGCGGAAGAAGGGCGCGCCATCGCCGTCGCGCAGGGCAATAGTCACAGTCATGGCGACATCGCTCTGCAGCGTCACACGGCCGTCGTAGCGCCCCCCCGCGGCAAGCGGCAGGTCCTTCTGACCGACGCCACAGGGCTTGCCGGCGCGCAGGCAGACGATGCGCAGGCGCTGCGAATCCATGGCGCGACGGCGGACGTCAGGGTCGAAGTGGCGGGTGTAGGTGGTCTCGCCCAGACGGCGCGCCATCAGGCAGGTCCACTCCAGCCGGAAGAACGTGTCCACCGGCCCCAGCGTGTACCACTGTTGCGGCTGGCCGTCGCGCTCGGGGCGACCGGCAAACTTGCGATTGCGCAATAACTGGGCGCTCAGCCCCTGCCAGACGCAACTGCGCGTATGCTCCAGGTTGTGACCGAACAGCAACGGCGAAATCGTTTCGGCGCGGCGGGCGGTATCGAGGCGAATCTGCATGCGAGGACTCCGGCCATGGCGGTGAGCAGGCGATAGTATGCGCAGATATGGCCGGACACGGCAATGCCCGGAAACGGCGGATCATGCCGACAAACGCCGGAATGTACGTCCGGTGGCCGGTGGCGTCAGTACGAACTTGCCGTGAAACACCTGCCGCCTCAATTCATCTTGTCATGCTCGAAGTTGTCATGCGCCCACGTAGTCTTCTTCATCTCGCCCCAGACGCGCATCTCGCTGGGCGTCCAGTTGGCCGCGGGATTCTTCACGGCGAACTTGACGTACTTCGCCTTCAGGGGTCTGTCGAAGACCAACGGGCAGTTGTAGTTGATGATGCCGCCCAGGAATGAATCGGCAAACTGCATGGCTTCGAGGTTGAGCGGCAAGTAGTCGCCCGGCCAGTTGAACAGGTCATACTTGCTGATCGTGCCGGCTGACACCCACTGCTCCTTGTCGGTGCTGACGCTGATCTCGATCTGGTCAGCATACGCGCTGGCGGTTGCACCCTTGGCCGGGGCGGCATCGATGTTCTGGTGGACGCTGACGCCAGCGACCTCCTGCTCCCCGTCAAGCTCAATCACGACCTCCGGGTTCTGTCCCTTCTGCCAGCGAGCGCCGGTCTTGAAGAAGTTCTGGGTCACTCGCTCATCCACCATCCGGGCCAGCGCCTTGTCCTTCTCCTCGGGCATGGTGTTCGCGGTTACCGGACGACCCGTGGACAGGTTCCTGCCCATGGCGTAGACCCACCGCGTCGGCTCGTCGCCCGCACCCACGTCCTTCCCGTCTGAGTAGCCTTCCGCGACCTTGTCGGGATTGCAGCCGGCCGCGCTGAGGGTGACGTACTGCATCAGCGGGGGGCGGTAACCCGCCACGTTCACGTCCAGCACGGTCCAGGGCAGGGGTTTGGAAATCGTCTTCTTGAACGTCCGCACGGGCTTGGCCCCGTCCTTGTGGAACTCCTGCCAGCTCAGCGTCACTTCGAACGGGCGGAAGGCTGCGGGCGCATAGTCGGCCGCCATCCACAGCTTCCAGATGCCGTTGGCGTAGGCCTTGGGCGCAGCCGTGGGCGACCACTGGACCTTGACGAGCACCGTCCTGATGCCGTCGGACTTGATCGTATCGCTGCAGAACTTCTGGGCGTACTGGGCGTTGCCGATGTCGTCCGCGGACTTCGGCGGCTTCTCGCCGATGAACGCGTCACTGAGGGGAATGTCACCGTCGGTGAACTTCGTCCAGGTCTTGCCCAGGTCAATGGAATAGTGCAGCGACATCGGGCAGTGGGCATCCCATACGCCGAAGACGCCCGCCAGCGTCACCCGCTTGATATCGCCCGGGGCTTCGAGTTTGTAGATGGCGTGTCCCGGCTGACCCTGCGTCTTGAGCTGGGCATTGTTCCGCATCGGGCCCTCGCCGGTACCGAGGTTCTCAGTTTGGTTCATGGTCGCCAGGATGTACTCTGGCCGGTAATCCGGACGAAGTTCGACGCGATCCAACTGCTCGCCCAGGTTGACGTAGACCTTGTTGTTGCCTCGATCCAGCTGGAATAGCGAGAGGCGGTTGACCTGCGTGAGCACGCGGATCTTGAGCGACTGCAGCCCGACAGTCTGGGTGTCGGATGCCGCCTGCATGCGGAATTTCAGCAGGCAGGCTTTCTTGGCCAGGACTTCCTTGCGGTAGACCTTCGAGAAGTCGCCGCTGATGGAAGTCTCCAGCACTGTCCAACTCGTGCCGGCGTCGTAGGAGATCAGTGCTTCGAGCGTATCCTTCTCGCCCTTGATTGCCTTGGCGGCGATCTGCATATGCGCAACGGAGTTGTAGGGCGTGATGTTGAACACCACGCTGGCGTCCTGGCCGGCGGCGACGGGGCGAACGACTCCGCCCTTCGCCACCGTGTTCGCAACGCTCATCGCGCACTGGGACCAGTCCTTCCTGGCGAAGTCCGGCGCGATGGTCCACTCGCCGCTGGTGGCGCAGATGCCGTTGTCCCAGTAGCTGTTGGGAAACTTGCCGCCGCCCTGCCCCTCGTACGTCTGCGTGTCCCCGTCGCCGCGGCTGGGAAGGAAGTAGTTTTCGTCCATCGGAGCCGGCGGGTTCTTGTACCGCTTGTAGGACGTGTAGGGCCGGATCGCCAGCGTCATCTGGTTGATGGCCTCGCCACCGCCGCGACTCTGGTTGACGACCTCGTACTTGCCGGCGAACTCCTTGGTGGAACGACCGTCGTAGAGGATGGGGCACTCGAAGCTGTCGGCCATGCGCATCGGGTTGTTGCCGCTCATCCACCACGTGCCGCCCTGGGTCTTGAAGTTTTCGCGGAGTTCGGTCGCGCCGGCGACGGCCCCCTGGTCGTTGAGCACGTAACAGTTCAGCGAGGTGTCGAACATGTGCGGCTTGCCGTCAAACCAGATGTCCGCCGTGGTGTGCATGACGATGTTGTTGACGGCGTGGAACTGGCCCGTGGCCAGATTCCAGACCGCTCCGAATGCGGGGCAGATGAACCCGCAGAACTGCGTCGGGACGCTGTTCATGTAAGTTACGAAGTCGAACTCGGACTGGTAGTAGTAGTCCGATCCGTGGTAATTGGGCCGCAGGCCCCGCTCGTAGACCTCGCTGATCGTCACGTCGGTTTGCACGCGGTTGAGGCAGGTCCACTTCCACATGGAGATGGCCTTCTCCTGGTCGGTCTTCCACCCGTACGAGCAGGATCGCGCGAATGACGCCGCGTCCGAAAAATCAGGCTGATTGTTGTTGAGCAGTTTGACGTTAAATGCACCGGCAGTGGTGGCCTGGGCGTCCGCCGGTTCGGCCGGCAAGGCCATCGCGAGCATCGTCACAAGACAAACGATCACACCAGCAGAACAGTGAAAGCGCATGGAAGTCATAGGGAACCGCTCCTCGTTCAGCACGACGCATACCCGTCGGAACCTTCTTGTGCATTGTCGTGGGCAACAGTATGCGCAACTATGGCCGGACACGGCAATGCCCGGAAACGACGGATCATGCCGACAAACGCCGGAATGTCAGGTCTTGCGGCTGCGATACGCGCCCGGCGAGACGCCTTCCAGATGGCGGAAGCGGGCACAGAAGTAGCGGTCGGTCGCAAACCCGCACTGCGCCGCCACCTCCTTGACCGAGAGCACCGTGTGGACCAGCAGTTTGCGGGCGTGCTGGATGCGCATCTCGTCCAGAAACTCCTTGAGCCCGACCCCGTGGCAGGTGCGGAAGATGTGCCGCAGATGGCTGACGCTGAGGCCCACGTGTTGCGCCACATCGTTCAGGTCGCGGATGGCAGCGAAGTTGTCCTGCACGTAGGCATACGCCTGGCGCGCGTGCATGCGTGTCGCATCCGGCTGGCACGCTTCTGAGCGGCTGTCGTCCAGTTCGCGCAGCAGGCGGGTCAGCAGGGCGGCGCAGCGCAGGTCGAACTCCTGCGCCTGGGCCTGGTCGACGATCGGCGGCGGCGCGGTGAGGAACAGGAGTTCGGCCTTCAGGTGGCCTTCCATGATGGGATGCAGATGCCAGACGCGCCGCCAGATGGCCGGCAGCGGCGCGTGCAACCGGAGCTTCAGCAGCGCCTCTTCGGCGCCCGGCGCGCACTCCTGCATGTGCACGGACCCAGGCGGATAGATGAACAGATCGTCTTCGCGAAAAGCAATCGTTTGCCCCTTGCGGCCAATGTGCGAGATGCCCGACCCCCGGCACTCCCATGCGATCTCGAGGCATTCGTGGACATGCCAGCCACACCGCGCCGGACTGGGCAGCCGCCACCCCTCCTCCAGCGTCACGGGGTATCGGCGCAGATGGCGCAAGGCGGTGCTGACCGTCGGCGGCAGGCGGCGGACGTGGCGATGGGGTAGTGCGAGTGGCGCGGATGTGTTGGGGATCGGCATGCGGCACAGTCGTTTTCTGGCATCAATGACCGCTAATCAGTATTGCGTCCAGTGGGCGGTGGCGTCAACATGAACTTGCCATGAAACGTAATGGGTCAGTGACGTAGGGGCGGCGGGCGGCACAGTGTCCCGATGAAGG
>CAYQJG010000098.1:0-16363 GCA_964417715.1 uncultured Lentisphaerales bacterium
GCCACGGACGGTGCCCGGCGTATTCACCGTTGATCCAGACCCAGCCTTCATTGATAACGCCGCCGAGGTGCAGTTGGAGAGGCTTGTTCGCCATGGCGGCCGGAACATCGACCGTGACGCGATACCAGCCATAGCCGTCATAGTCGTGACCCTTCGCATCCTCCGGTTTGTCCTGGGCCTCCCAGGTCTGGAACGTGTTCTTTGTGCCCCAATCATGGTCGTCATGGGTCGGCAGATACCATTCGGCGATTACACCTTCGTTGAAGGGGTCTCGCTTGAATTTCGCCTCCAGGGGGATGTTGGCGACGAGTTTGCCCTTCTCACCCAGGGTCCGCTTCGCCATCTCGGCGTACCGGTCCATCCATCCGTTATTGAAGTCCGGGTGCTTCTTGGGGCCGATGAAAAAGGAGTAGATCGCCGCCAGTTTCGCGTCGTCGTCTTCCGCGCGTTGTGCCTGCTTGAGGGCCTCAGCGTAGTCGAGGTTCTTTTCCGCCTCGTTGCGCGCGGCGATCGCCTCCAGATGGTCGGCGATCAGCGCGAACGCCTGAAAGCGCTCCTTCTGTTTCGGTGTCATCGCGCATTGGCCGGCCTTCTCCACATAATCGTGTATCCGCTTCGCAAAAGCCACCGTGTAGATGTGATCCGCCAGCCAGTCTTCGTGGCAGTGCATCGTGGTGGCAGACAGTTCCTTCTCGCATGCATCCCACCATTGCTGGACCAGTGGTCCGGCTTCCGGACCGAAGAAGGTTGTATAAAAGTCCTTCTTCAGGGCTTCAACGTCCGCGTTGGCGTCCCACATCAGTTTGCCGCGCATGTAGTAGCTGATCCAGGTGATCATGAAGGTCTTGCGCCCTTCGGCCTGAAACCCCTTCAGCTTCATCTCTTTGTAGAGTCTGGCGTTCACGGCAAAGTTCGCCACGTCGCGCTCGGGCACGAAACTCCCCAGAAGAAGACCGGGATTGTAGTCGTACAGGTAGACATGCGGCGACCGTTTGCACCACTGCCGCATGATGCGCAGGGTCTCGCCGCGGCGCCAGCAGAGCGGATCGTTCAGCGGATGGAGCACGCAGGTGGCGATCGGCGCATACATCACGTTGAGGTTTGCGGGAATCTCGACCCCCTGCGGGGGCATCTCCCGCCCGGAATAGGCCATGGTCGACACCCACTTGTCCGGGAACTCTTTCGCCAACTTGGCGCTGAACCCAAAGAACTCCTCACTGGTCATCGGGTGTTCAATGTAGTTCGGGTAGTTGAAGTTCTGATTGCGCTCCACCGCTTTCGGGTCATAGTCGTACGCAGAACCGTCCGGCGGACTGATGCCAAACCCGTTCGGGCTGATGATGCGCGCGATCGCACTCTTGTTGGAATTACCTGCAAACGCTTGCCGCAGATTTCGCACCGAGTATTCGAACGTTTTGGGATTCACGAGGGACAACATCACGCCGTTGACGAAGTCCTCCGGCTGCTTGCGGCTCCCGGCCTTGTCCATGGCGTACAAGTCGGGATCGCTGGGGAATTCCTGGGGCGGCAGGAGATAGCCGAGAAACCCGTCGCCGACCAGGGGATAGAACAGTGTGTCATGTGTGTACTTGACCTTGTCCTCCCAATCCGCGAAAGAGGCATTCTCCGCCTGTGTCGCGGGAAACCAGCCTCCCAGGCCGTTCTCGCGCAGCGCGAAATCGGGCTTGGACAGCACGTCTGTCTCCGGAACCGTGAGGGTCTTCTGCTCGGGAATCACCTCGCCCCACTCGCCGGGGAAGTACCACCGGCAGCCCAGGCGCTCCAGAAACTCATACGCCGCATAGACGGTGCCCTGGTATGGGCCGTCCGAGTTGCCGCCGATCACAATGCTGCGACCTTGGGTTTTGATGATGAACCCCTCTTCCTCAAACGCCTCGGGGCGGATGGCGGGGTTCCATCCGGCGGGAACCTTGACACCCAACTTGGCCGCCGCCGCCGTGTGGCCGATCAGGATTGAGACGGGTCCGGTGACGGCCTCGCCTTCCTTGATGATCGGCAGTTTCGCGCCGCTCATCTTCTCAATGTACTTTTGAACCGCGACCGCCGCCTTGTCCGCCTTGGGTTCGTTGGCCGCGACCACGATCACCGCACGCGGTTGCCCATTTTCAACAATCGTCAGCGGTGCAGCTTGCAGCCCAACCACGCCCGTCAGCGCCATCACCATACTCGTCATCGTCTTAATCATGGCTTCTTTCTGCCCTCGATGGGCGGATTTCACGTTAGCGTCACAGCGCGTCTTCCGGCACCATCAGTGCCTGGGGCTCCAGGGAGAAAGCCTGCGGCACGGTCAACGTCTGGAAATCCTCGTTGGGTTGGACCAACCGTTCCATGGACCATACCTGACCGTCCATGCCGGCGGGAACCGCTGCCACGACGAGTTTGCCGCCATCGCGCTCATCCACTTTCACCCGGTTGCCGTCCGGCCCGTACATCGGGGTCTCGAATGCGCCCGCGCGAAACGAATAGGGGAAGTACATGGCGACCTTCGGCACGCCGCGCGGCACGTAGAAGTAGAGCCTCGGCGATGGGAACGGCTTCTGCGTCTGGAACGTCTGCAGAACCATCGGAATGTCCTTCCAGGTTTGGAAGAGGAACGTTCCCGCGCGCCCTTCCTTTCCCTCAAAGCGCAGCCGGTAACGGCCGGGCGCACATGGGACGCTCATCTCGTCCCACGTCCATTTAATGATCGTGTCGCCGTCGGCCTTGGTCACGGCGCGGCTGAACACGGTCCGCCCGGCGTCGTCCTGGATCGACACCTTGTTGTCCTGGATCCTCGAGACGCGCAAGGGGAAAGCCGCTAACCCCTTCGGCATCTGCAGGGTGACCTCGGCGCTCGCAACGGCCATCACCACCCCCCAGGGATCGCCTTCCGGCGCCTTCCAGGCCACCGGTTTCAGGGGCACGAGTTTGCCCGCGTAACTCCTGATGTCGAAGTCGGGCCGCGGATACGTCTTCAGGCCGTCGGCGATCAGGGCGGCGACATCCTCGTGCGAAAGCGGATGAATGCGCGCCCAGCCGGGCCCGTCGGGCGGATCATTGGCGTCGCTGGCGTCGTGCCGGTGGAACTCCGTCGAAGCGGCCTTCACGTTGTCCCGGAAGACGAGGAGATCGAAGATGCGCGCCGTGTGCACCATGCGCGAGTCGGTGATGTTGAGCAGGTACTCGCAGATCGCGAGTCCTCGCTTCCCCTTGTCGGCATCGTCGGCCGCGCTGAGGAACTCATTGTAGAGCCGCAGGTAATGCAGGTAGCGCGCGTAGTCGTGCACGCGAGCCAGAAAGGCCGGATGGCCCTCCGCAAGGCGCTCCGCTTCGGCGATGTCGGCATACGCGATGCCCAGTTCCGCGGAGATCGGACGATAACCACGCGCCCAGCGTTCGAGCATCCGCTTCATCGGAGCCTTGGCGGGGCCGAAGGCATGGTCGTACCAGTCCTCGAGCAGCGCCTTTTCGTCCAGATTGATGTCCCACATCAGATGCGACGCCAGGTACTGCCCGATCGCCATGGCGCCGCCACTGAAGGTGCTTTCGGCATTGATGGCGCGAATGTTGTTGCGGTGAAGATCGCGCAGTTTGTTCGCCATGTCCAGGTAGTTGAACGTCGGCTGGTCATGATCCCAGTCGGGGATGGACCAGTAGTCGTAGACGGCCATGCGCTGCGCCTTGCGCTTCCAGATGCCAAGCCATTCCTCGTTGCTCAACCCGGCGGTCTTGCGCCCCCAGCGCAAGGCCAGCGCGGGTTGGACAATGAAGTTGGGCTCCAGTTCGAAGGTCGGCGGATCTGACCGTGAGGCGTACGCCAGCATGATGACCGAGACGTCCGGGAACTCCGCGCGCACCTTTCGCGCGCAGGCGTTGCCAATGAAGAACTCCTGGTCGCTCTCCGACCCGTCGCCCACGCCCTGGGCTTTCAGTTCATCGTAGTTGTTCCCTTCGCCCCCGCCGTCCGACGGTTCCACGCTGATCGTCTGAATGGCGTACCCCTGCGGTTCCTTGCGCACGTCCCGCAGGCGCTCCAGAATCCAATTGGCATAGAGTTCGACCGCCGCCGGGTTGCCGGCGTTCAGTTTGACGATTTCGTTGAGATCGTGCGTCCCCGTGCCGGGCGGCGTCGCCTTGACGTAGTCGTTGGTGGCGGCGTTCCACACATACGCCCCACGCCCGGCGCCTTGAAAGGGCGGGATAAAGAGCTGGGTGCGCACACCGTCAATCTTGGCCAGGTATTCCGGGTGCGCTTTGAGAACCCGCTCGATTTTCGGATCGGAGATGAACGCCTCGCCCATGGCTTTTCCGAGCCCCTGCCCGCCGTTGCGCATGTGTAACGACCACGTACTCCACTCCTCCATGAACTCCGGACCGCGACCGGTTACGTAACTGGCGTAGCCGCCGGTGCCGTAATAGGTCCGAGTGAAGAAGGCCGGTTCCATGACCCGCTCAACCTTCAGCGTGATGTCGGCGCGGGACGGCACGACCGTCCAGTTGGCGCCGGCCATCAGCCAGCGCACACCCAGCCATTCCAGGTAGGTGTAGGCACCGTGCGTCAACCCGCGCAGGTCGTTGGCAACGATCTGGAGTTTGTCGGCATCGCCGCGGATGAGGAAGGCTTCGAGTCCCTTGTCCTGAAGGCGGGCGCGGTCGCTCTGGGCCACCAGCGGCGAATCGACCGGCAACAGGTAGATCGCGCGGGTTGGGCTACCGTTCGACGTCCCGCTGACCTCGAACGGCTTCCCGGTGATTCTCCCCAGCCAGCCGGCCAGTTCCGCGGCCGTATCCCGCGGGGCCACAATACAACTGTAGTACTTGTCCGTGCGCGTCGTCTTCTCGCGCTCGCGGACCTCGTAGACGATCCGCTGCCCGTACAACCCGCCTCCCGCCGGCGCCGGAGCGGTTTGCGCGCGACCGGCGGCCGGCGACGCGTCGCCCTTACCGTTGCGGCAACCCGCAGCCAACAGGCCGAGCAGAAGAATGGCTGACGGAACTCGAAGAAGAATGCGCATGTTCTGTTTTCCTTATACAGAGGTCGAAAACCACGCCGACGCTGCATGGTCACCGAAGGATGAACGTCGTCCCTGCGTCCAGCGCCGGCGGAAGAAATGCATTGTACTTTGTGGCTAGATGCCGCTCGACGATTTGCCGATCAGAAGCAGAAAGCGCGTTGCGGTAGATGATCAGTTCCGCGAGACTGCCGTCGAAGCTTGATGCCAACGTGCCCTTCCCGCCGACATTGATTATCGTGCCGCCGAGGGACCCCGTGTCGCCGGCCGCTACGGTCACGTCCGAACCACCATCAAGGTGGGCGTAGAGAGCGCCGCCCGCGTGACGTGCAGATACCATGTGCCATGTCCCCAGGGTGACGGAGTTGTCGGCATGGTCGTCGCCCAATCCGTAGCTGAACATGAGCACGTTGGATGACTTCATGTGGAGCCCCCACCACATTGCGTTGTCGGCGATGATTATCGCGTTATTGTAGGAGGCAGGCGCGGAGGAGTCCGAGGACGCGGCATTGAAAACGGCAAAGAGCGTAAACTCGCTGCCGGTGATGAGAGCCGAAAGCGGCTCGGCGGTTGCCTGCATGTAATCGTTCAACCCGTCAAACCGCATGCCGGGCAAGCCGTTGAGCTGGTTCGTACGGAAGGCGGGCTTGGACGCTTCCGTATTCATTTTGAAGTAGGGATGGTTGCCCGGCGCGTCGTTGGCCCAAGCGGCGACCGTGCCGCCGTCTGTCCCGCCCTGGATGTGATCGGCGGCGAGCCAGAGCGTCATGGTGTCGGTGGGCAACCCCGCGGCCGCTGCGGGTTCTCGGATGCCGTACTTGCCCTCAATGTAGGTCCGTAGATCGTTCACCAGACTGTCGGACAATGCGGTGTTGTAGACCAAGACTTCCGCAATCATCCCATCGAACCCGTCGCCGATCTTGATCGGCCGCGTGACGCCAGCCAGAGCCGCAGCTGAGTTCGTCCCGGTCCCGAAGACGTCCGCCCAGACAGTCAGAGCCGCTCCGACGAGACCGGTGTCCAGCCGGCCCACGAGGTAATGCCACTCGGAGCCACGGCTGCTCACGTTCGCCGCCTTGTCTGCACCGCCCCAGTTGTAGAGGAAGGCGTTGTTATAGGGACTGTCCGTGTTGAGCCCCAAGGCGAAATTGCCGTTATACCCGTCGGAAACCATCTGATGGCCCGTATAGTGCCCGGCCCTGGTCACCGTGTCCGCGCGGTAGACCACCACCGCCGTATACTGGGTGGCCGTCATGAAAGCTGAAAGTCCCGACGCAGTGCCCAGGATGTCACCCGTCCCGTCGAACTCCACGGCCGGCTTTCCGTTAACCTGGCTGGCGCGGAAGACAGGCTGGTTCGCCAGCGTGCCCTGAGTAACGTGCTCGGCCACCAGCGAGCTCAGGTTGGTCCAGAGCGATACCGACTGTCCATCGGTGAGCCCCGGCATCTGATCCGCCGCCAACCACAACGTGAGGTTTGCCGCCGGCGGTGCGGCTGGCGCGGTTCCGGGCACCATCAGGGCCGATGCCCCGGCCAGCATTATGCATAGGCCCACCCGCCTGCACGATGTTCCGATCCAATGAGCGTTGACATAACTATTCATGACCGTCCTCATTATCCTGTTCATCACGCATCCGCTCCTTTCGTTTCGTTCTTGTTTAGTTGCTCCCTGATCTGTTCCGAACTCCCCCCCTCAACCATTCGCGGAGGGATCAGCACCCGCCTGAATGGGCCGTCCGGCGCCGCCACCACATTCCGCAGCAACGACACGGCCGCGGCGCCAACCTCTGACAAGGACACATCCACATACGCCGTACCGGGAACGACCGATCCGACATCGCCGTCCTCGCAGGACACCAGGCTGATGTCGTCGGGCACCCGGACCCCGGCATGGCTTAGCACGTTCAGTTGAGCGACCGCCTCGCCTGCCTCGCCCAGAACAAGGGCGGTCGGCTTCGCCCGCCGCGCGACGAGTCGCCGTACCGGCGTCGTCACATCCAGTTCCGGCAGCCCTTCCCGCGTTTGAAACCACTCCGCCTTGAAAGGCAGGCCGAGGTACTCCAACTCCGCTTTCACGCCATCGCGAATCTCCCGCTGATAGACAAAGCGCATGCTCGCGCCAAGAAATCCAATCCGTCGATGCCCGCGGTCGTATAGATGGCGAACCGCCAACCGGCCCATGGCCGGAAAATCCACCGTTGCCTGGTGCGCGGGGATCGCTCCCCAGTAGTCGCCCAGCACGACAAAGGGCAATCCCGTGCGTTGCGCCTTGTGGACGGCCGCGTCGTCCACGGCGCCAAACAGGACAAGGCCGTCCACCACGCCGGCGCGGCAGAGTTCCAGGAGTCGAGGGCGGTTGTTATCATGCGTTTCGCGCAGGAACACCAGCATGCCCCCCTTGTCCGACGCTTCCTCTTCGACTCCCGAGAGGAGCGCCATGTAGCTGCCACGCAAGGGCAGGTGGGTGCCGAAGAGAACCGCGCCCACACGTTCGATCGTAGGCTCGTTGCGAGCGAAGCGCCCCCGCGCAAGCCGGCGCGCCGCCTGGTTCGGTATGTAGCCGAGGCGGCGGGCCTCGGCCTGGATTCGCAGCCGGGTGCGCGCCGCCACGCGTGGGTGGTTGTTCAAAGCCAGGGAGACGGTGGCCGGATCGACACCGCAGACCCGCGCGATGACCTTCTTTGTTGCCGGCTTCTCCATGTTGCGCCTACTTCGCTCCGATGTGCTCTACCTTACAAGAGGCAGACAGAGGTCTGCAAGCAGAAAATGCAATGCGCATTGCAACCACGAATCCCTAGCGAAAAGCGGTGGCGTTGCCGCCGCCATACCAATCCGCGTGCTCAACAATACTTTCCTGGCCGCTATCCTGAAAACGTACGTTGGCGCGTGCGCGCATGCTGTTGGTGTTCAAGCGCACGGCAGTACTGCTGATGCGCGCGCCGTCGATCCACCGCCGCTGCGGCGGGTGTCGCGCCCAATTCTCGCAGAACAGGGGCGGGCAAGCCCCTCTTGCGTCTACGCGTGGAACGTGCCCGGCACCGTGAACGGCAGTGGCAGGACCTGGTCCAGCCAGCGCAGCGACGGCGGCGGGTCGGCGACGGTTGACGGGCGCACGGGGCCGAACAGGAGCCGCGCCATGGCCAGTCGGTCCAGCGTCAGCGTGCCATCGACGGGCCCATCGGCCGCGCCGTCGCGAGCCAGCCGCACGCCGCCGAGCGCCTGCCCTCCCTCGGTCATCGCCAAGCGCATGGCACACCCCGCCGGCAGGCGGGATCGGACCAGCGGCGCGTACGCGGCCAGCGTGGTCGCGAGGTCGACGACCATCAGGTTGCTGAGGTCTGCGCCGGCGCCCTCACCAACCACGCTTCGGTCGTGCCGCGCTGCCGGCGACGATCCCAGGCGACGCGGTCGCACAGCGCCCGCACAGGATGCGCCTCGCGCACCGCCCAGAGGACGTCCGGCACGGGCTGGTCGGCGCCGAACGTCTCAATCTTCCAGCCATCGGGGGCCGTACCCGCACTGCCCGCAGTGATGGACACGCGCTGGTCGTTGCCGGCCTTCTCCCAGCCGAAGCGCGCGTACCGGTCGCGACGGCCACCTGGCCGATGCCGGCGACGCGCAGGCGGCACGTCCCGATGACAAGTTCGACCGGATAGGAGCCGACACAGGCCACGATGCGTCCCTCACGCCGGACGATCAGGTGCCGCCCCAGCGCCTCGTCGCTGGGCTCGAAGAGATCGGGGTAGAGCGAATCGAACGTCGGGTGATTGGGGTTGCCCACCTGAAACGCGCGCAACAACAGATCCAGGAGCTCGGCGCGGTCGGCGGCACGGGCGGTCTCAACTTGCGGCGTGGTCATGCGCACATAGTACCCACTGGCGCGCCGCTCCGCAACCGCACCGGCGGCAGAGGGAACCGACGGGCATGACGCGGAGTGGCCGGAGTGCCTGAAACGGCGGTGGGTGGGCGTTTGGCCTGTTTGGATTGCGGCGACCCGGCGCCGGCGTGTTATCATGGCGCCCATGCACGCCCATGAGACCGTCCACATCGTCCCGTCTTTCCACTACGATGTCGCCTACCTGCAGACCTGCGAGGCGTACATCCCGCGTACGTTCGAGATCCTCGACGAGGCGCTGCGCATCCTGGCGGCCGACCCGGATTACCGCTTCACCATCGAGCAGGTCTATCTGCTCGAACGGTATTGGAGCGAACGACCGGAGCAACGCGAGTCCCTGCGCCGGTTCGTCGCCGCCGGGCGCATCGAGTTCGCGCCCGGCGCCTATGTCCTGGCCGACGTCAATATGCCGTCGGGCGAGGCGCTCTGCCAGCAGATGCGCATCGGACGCGCCTGGCTGCACGATACCTTCGGCGTCGAGCCCACGGTCTACTACAACCCCGACGACTGGGGTCACCCGCCGCAGCTTCCGCAGATGCTGGCGCAGTGCGGCTACACCGCCTACCTCTTCTGGCGCTGCATGCGTCGCGACGTGGCGATGGCCGACTTCCTGTGGGCAGGCCTCGACGGCACGCGCCTGCCCACACACTGGTTCGCGCGCGGCTACAGCGGCCTCACCTTCCCCGACTCGTCCGAGCGCCTTAACGCGCTCGAACTCGCGTTCACCGAGTCCGGCGTCCGGCAGATGCAGACGTTGGTCGGGCAGTTGCGCCAGCACGGTGAGGGCGGCGACTGGCTGGTGATGAACGGCGGCGACTTCCGCCGGCCGCAGGCGTCGGCGCCGGCTGCGCTGCGGCAACTGGACGCCGCTCTTGCGCAGCAACCGCCCGGGCCGCCGTCGCTGCGCCTGCGCTTCTCGTCGCTCGCGGCGTTCATGGCCGCCCAGTCCGGCGCCACGCGCCCGGTTGTCGGAGGCGAGTTCAACAGCGCCCTGCAGGGCACCTTCACTACGAACATCCGTCTCAAACAGCAGGACCGCCTGCTGACACACCGCCTGCTCGCGCTCGAACGCCTGGCTGTCGCCCTCGACGCGCCGCTCAAGAGCGACGCGCTCTGGAAGCCGATTCTAAAACAGGAGTTTCATGACATCCTGTGCGGCACGCTCTGCGACGACGCGCTGGCGGACAGTCTGCGCGAGTTCCGTGCCGCGGGCCGCGCCATCGACCGCGCCTTCGCACGCCTGGCGCGTCCCGGCCGCGCCGAAACCGGCCGCGTACCGGCATTTTTCAACCCCCTGCCTTTCGCCCGCACCGAGCACGTGGACGTCGACGGCATACCGGCCGCGATCACGTTGCCGCCGCTCGGGTTCGCCGCCGCGGCCGCGGCGCTCCCCCTGCCGGCCGCCGCGCCGGCCACGCTGCCGCTGACGTTCGCCACGCCATTCTACACGGCCGTGATCGGCGCCGACGGTTACCTGCAAAGCCTGCGTGTGGCAGGTGTCGACCGTGAGCTTGTGCGACGGCAGCCCTGCGCCTTTGGCACGATCGCCATGCAGATGGACTACGGCGACCTGTGGCTCAATTTCGCCGGTCCGCTCAGCGGCGGCAGTCTCGAGTCCGCGCTGACACAGAACCAGCCGGATCCGTTCTGCCGCACGCCGCCGGACGCGATTGTGCAGGGCACGGTCGAGCCCCGCGTGACCGCCGCGCGCGCCGTGCGCCGCGGCGACGACGAACTGGTCATCGAGCAGGAGTTGGTCCTCTCCTACTGGCGCATCCACCTGCCGCTCCGGACGACCATGGTGCTCAGCCGCCACACGCCGGCGATCACCTTCCGCACGCACCTGACGCCCACGGGCAAACACTACCGCCTGCGCGCCGTCTTCCCGTCGACGCTCGTCGGCGGCACGATCCGGCACGAAGTCGCCTTCGGCGTGACCACGCGCGATGAGGCCGAACACGCCGCACAGACGTGGATCGACTATGCCGATGCGGCGGGCGGACTGGCGCTGATCAACACCGGCAACCCGGCCAATGGCGTACACGACGGTAACCTGATGCTGACGCTCTTCCGCGCGGCAGCCATGGAATACAAGGCGCCCAGCGTACTGTCCTTTGCCGAGGGCGTGCCGCACACGTTCGACTATGCCATCCTGCCGCACGGCGCGGCGGCCGACGGCGCGATCCTGCAGGCCGCACACGCGATCAACCTGCCGCCGGTGGCAACGGCCGTGCCCGTCAGCCGAATGGGCGAGACGTGGCGGGTGTCGGCGGCGACCGTCGTGCTCTCGGCCCTGCGCCGGGAGGGCAGAGACGTCTTCGTGCGCCTGTACGAGTCGGGTGGACAGCCGACAACCGTCGTGTTCCACGCGCCGGCCAGGTTCGCATCATGGGCGCCGGCGGATGGTCTGCAGCACCCGACAGCCGCGTTCACGCCGATCAGCGCACACGGACTGGCTCTGACCTTCCGGCCGTTCGAGATCAGATGCGTGTTACTGCGGCGGGGGTGATGCAGGGCTCGGCGACGCCGCACGCCTGTCCGTCGGCACGGTATGGCGGAGACCGCCCTTCCCCACGACACGCGACCCGCACACGCGAAACGCCAATTATGTGGCACGCTGTCAACTAAAACGACATTTGCGTCGTTCTGAGTCCGGAATCGACAGTTCGCGTCTGCCCTGACCCGTAGCCGCATGAATTGCACAATCTATTCGTAACTAGATACTTACATCCAAAGTTGTGCCTTCCGCGCCATCCTCTGTCGGGAACTCGCCCAACTTGGCACACGCGCTGCGTTCAGGCCGACTGGGCCAGCAGGCCGTATGGACAATACAGGGGGATTGGCATGACGCGACTTGGACGATGGCGGCGGGTGGGTGTGATCGGCATGCTGGTGCTGGCAGTGGTGCCCGCAGCCGTCGCAGGCGAAGCATCGGCGATCACGTCCGGTCCGTCGACCGGCGGCATCGCGGGCATGAATCCCGGCGACATCGCGTGGATGCTCCTGGCCTCGGCGCTGGTGATGCTGATGACGCCGGGACTGGCCTTCTTCTATGGCGGCCTGGTCCGCAAGAAGAACATCCTTTCGATTGTCATGCAGTGCTTCATGGTGCTCTGCCTGGTGAGCCTGCAGTGGATCTTCTGCGGCTACAGTCTGTCGTTCGGCCCGGACATTGGCGGCGTGATCGGCAGCCTGGACTGGATGGGACTGAAGTCGGTCGGTTTGGAGCCGTCGACCTACGCGCCCCGGATTCCGCACAAGCTCTTTGCTGTCTACCAGATGATGTTCGCAGTGATCACACCGGGGCTGATCTGCGGCGCGTTCGCCGAGCGCATGCGCTTCTCGGCGTTCTGCCTGTTCAGCCTGCTCTGGTCCACGCTGGTTTACGCGCCTGTCGCACACTGGGTCTGGGGCGCGGGCGGCTTCCTGGGCACGCAGGGTGGCATCGGCGCCGTCGACTTCGCAGGCGGTATCGTGGTGCACATCAACGCCGGCATGGCAGCGCTGGCCGCCGTGCTCGTGATGGGCAAACGCCGCGGGTTCCCGCACGCCATCTCGCCGCCGCACAACCTCCCCATCGCGGTGCTGGGCGCAGCCCTGCTCTGGTTCGGCTGGTACGGCTTCAATGCCGGCAGTGCGCTGGCCGCCGACGGGCTGGCTGTTAACGCCTTCCTCGCCACGCACGCCGCAGGTGCGGCCGCCGGGCTGGTCTGGTGCCTGCTGGACTGGCTGAAGTTCGGCAAGCCGACCACGCTGGGGATGATCACGGGAGCGGTCGCAGGGCTGGCGGCCGTGACGCCGGGGGCGGGTTTCGTGGAGACGTCGGGCGCGGTGTGGATCGGCCTCGGCGCGGGGGTGATCTGCTGGCTTTCGGTCACGGCCATGAAGGCCAGGTTCAACTACGACGACTCGCTGGACGCGTTCGGTGTGCACGGCGTGGGCGGGATCTGGGGCTCACTGGCCGTGGGCCTGTGGGCGACACAGACGGCCAACCCGGCCGGCGTCAACGGCCTCTTCTACGGTCATGCGGCCCAGCTCTGGATCCAGACGAAGGCCTGTGTGATCGTGGCCGTCTACGCGTTCACGGCCTCCTGGTTGCTGTTCAAGCTCCTGGACCACATCGTCCTGTTGCGCGTGACCAGCGACGAGGAGAGCATCGGCCTCGATCTCTCGCAACACCGCGAAGCGGGCTACACCGTGATCGACTGACCGGACCGGACGAGTCGCCATAACCGCTGTTGACAGCTTACTGGACTCGCGCTATCGTGTCGTTGCGTCTACGTAGCCGCATGAGGACCCGATGAAACCCAGTCAAGCCGAACTCGCGCGCAAACTTGGAATCAGCCAACGCACGGTCTCCTCGGCCCTGCACGGCTCAGGGCGTGTCGGCGAAGCGACGCGCCGACGCATCGCCGACGCTGCGGAGCGACTCGGCTACCGCCCCGACCGCCTGGCCGCGGGCCTGCGCGGTAGCCGCACTTCCTCGCTCGGCATCGTCTGGGCATTCGTCGACCCGTGGGCCGGCGACGCCAGCATCGCGCTCGACATCACGGGCCGCTTCCAGCAGCGCGGCTTCGCCATCTACCAGGCGCTCAACGACGAGGCCGTCGATATCCTCGGGCGACGCATCGACGATCTGCTCGACCGGCGCATCGACGCCCTGGTTGTGCAGGCCACACCGGACCAACTCGCCCACCCCGCCATCCGGCAACGCCTGGCCGCCGCGCCGGCCGCCGTCGTCGTCTGCCGCGAACCCGTGCCGGGGCTGCCCGCCGACCAGGTGGTGCATGACCGTAACGCCGCAATCCACGAGGTTGTCGATCACCTGGCGGCCGGCGGCCGACGACGCCCCGCCATGGCGCTGGCCATGCGTCAGGAATCGAACCCGCCAAAATACCAGGCCTTTGTGGAACGCTGGGCGCAGCACGGTGTCGCGGCACACAAGGCCATGCTGATCGACCTCGAGTTCCCGGAGATCGCCCACCTCACTGGCGAGCGTCATCGCGAGGCGTTTCGGCGCCAGTTCCCGAAGCGCGTGCCGGTCGACGCCGTCTTCTGCTTCAACGACACGGGCGCGCTCTACGTCATGCGCGAGTTGCAGGATCGCGGCTTGCGCGTGCCCGAGGATGTCGCCGTCGTCGGGTTCAACAACGACCAGGCCGGCCCGATCTGGCAGCCGCCGCTGGCCACGGGCGACCGCCGGCCGCGCGATGTCGCCGCCGCGGTCTGCCGCCTGCTCGACCGGCGCCTGGCTGAGCCCAGCGCGCCATGGACGACCGAGACCGTTCACATGCGCTTCGTCTGGCGGGCGTCGGCCGGGGTACCGGCGCCGCGGACGAGCGAAACAAGCACCGTCGTGAAAACGCGCGCGATTCTGCAGGTTCTCTAGAATACGAAACAATGGGGTCATGTATGCAGCGCATCGGAATCGGGATGGGGTTGTGCGTGGGGCTGGCGGCAGGCGTGGTGCTCGCGGCGGATGGACCCGCTTCGGGCAACATGGTGCTGAACGGTGATTTCACGCAGTTCGAGGGCGCCAAGCCCGCCGAGTGGGCGATCGTCGAGTCGGGGCAGAGACTATCGGCGGATCGACCCGAAGGCAAACTGGGCGCCCTGCGTGTCGAGGTCACGAAGGATAATGGCGGAACGTTGGGCGAAGTGCGTCAGACCCTCAAGGTCACCCCCAGGCAGAAGTACCGGCTCTGCGCCGATCTGAAAAGCACCAAGGCGGGCATGGCGCTCATCATGCTCAAGCCGCGTGCCAGTCGCAAGGAGCTGGCACGGATCAACTCAGTCTGGTCGACCGAGAACTGGCAGACCGTGAAGCTCGAGTTTGACAGTGGCGAAGCGGACGAAGTCCAGGTGCTCTGCCGGTACAATCAGAAAGCCGCGTTCGTGGGCGGCTCTGCCTGGTTCACCGGCATCGTGCTCGTGCCCATCGATGCGGCCGGCAACCCGCTGCCGGTGCCACCGGCAAGGAGCCAGAAGCCGGCGGTGGCTCAGGCACAGGCGGGTGCAGCCGTCGCGCCGGCGGCGGCGCCCGGCACGGATCAGTACGTCCTGCCGGCCGCGGCCGGTGATGGCAGCGGCAGGGACTGGGCCCATGCGCGCGGCGCCGGGGCACTGCAGGCGGCAATCGACGCCGCCGGACCGGGCAATACCGTCTTCATCGGCAGCGGCGTCTACCGCAAGGCGGCGCTGAAAATGGCGCAGGGCGGATCCGGCCCGGACGCGCACAAGACAATCTGCGGCACGGACACTGGCGCGGGGCTGCCGGTCTTTCGCAGCGACTTCGACAAGGCGAACCCCGCCAAGAGCGGCAATCTGCTGCTGAACGTGGCCGGCGGCGTCTCGCACGTGACCATCCGCGACCTGGTCGTCGAGGACCACAGCGGCGCCATCCACCTGATGGGCGGCAACAAAGGCGTGCGCATCGAGAACGTCGATGTGGCCCGCAGCCGCGATGCCTTCGTCATCGAGGGCGGCGGCGTGGATGGCGGAACGAGCAACCTGACGATCAGGAACTGCGACATGCGCTTCTACACCAAACGCGGGATACGCATGCGCGGCGGCGTCGCCCACGCGCAGATCGTGAACTGTCACGCGGATGCCGGCGGCGCGGAATGGGCCACGGAACCGTTCGCCATGGGTTACCAGGTGGGCGAGAAGGGCATCGATGTTTCCGACCACCACATCACCTTCACCGACTGCAGCGCCGCCAACAGCTACCATGACGGCGGCGAGAAATACTGGAACGCCGACGGGTTCTGTGCTGAGGGAAAGAGCAGCGACCTGACGTGGGTGCGGTGTCTGGCCTACGGCAACACCGATGGCGGTTGGGACATCAAGTCGGCGCGCCCCAGGTGGGTCGACTGTATCGGCATCGACAACAAACGCAACTTCCGCGTCTGGTCGCGCCCCGGGGACGAGCAGGCGGTGTTTGAGAACTGCCTCTCGGCTTTCACCAACGACCGCGGCAAACGCGGCCACGAAGCCGGCTTCTGGATCAAGACCGGCGGCGAAGTGACGCTGACGCGCTGCACCGCCTGGGAGAACCAGTTGCCGGTCTGCGTGGAAGGCGAAGACCCGGCCACAACCGTCACGCTGAAGCAATGCCTGATCAAGACCGCCGCGGGGGGCACCGATGAGCGCATCGCGGCGGGCACGACAGTGAACCGCGAGGGGACCATCGTGCAATCGGCCGACGGAACGCCGGCCATCCAACTCCGCAAGCCATCACCGACCTGGCGTGGCGGCGACGACGCCTTCAACGCCGTCTCGCATCCCGACGCCGGCTACCGCTGGGTCAAGCCCTGAGGAGCGCTGATGATTGGCAGCACCCAACTGGCAGGTGCCGACCCGGTGCATTGGGCCCCGCCGGATCAAGGGTGGGATTCACGTTTGTGGCCGCCGAAATGAAACCGGGTTGAAACCGCCGGCCTGAAACTGGGTGTTC
>CAYQJG010000099.1:0-16018 GCA_964417715.1 uncultured Lentisphaerales bacterium
ACTTGCCGTTGAAGAAACTGGTGACATGCCGGAACTTCTGCGTCTCGGCGATGCGGAGCTGGCGCAGGCCGGCCTTGGAGACCACTTCGCCAAGCAGCATCTCCATGCCGCCGCCTTCGTCCATGGCGCCCAGCAGATACTCGGTGAACTCATCCCAGTAACGGGTGAAGCCCAGGAAAACGATCTTCGGACGCACCAGGCGTGTGCCGCCGTACGTGTCGCTCACAAACGCCTGCGCAAGCTGGATGGCGCGGTCCTGGCGGTAGTTGGTGTGCATCACCGAGTCGCCGTCGCGCATGCCCGTGTAGCCGCCGATGGCGTAGCATGGGATGTACTCGTCGCCCATCTCCTGGCCATCCGGCGTCTTGTCGCCCGTGTAGGAGGCTTGGACGGCTGCCACGGCGGACGCCGCCGGACGCCCCGTGCCCTGCGTCAGACAGTGGTAAGCCTGATCCGTCAGGGCAAAGTTGCGCGAGCGATCCATGGCATAGTAGCGGCCCATGACGGTGCCGATGCGGCAGCCGCCCACGGCCTTCATCTCGAGTTCAAGCCGGCCCAGATACTCCAGCGTGCTGCGCGGCGGTGTGTCGCGGCCGTCGAGGAATGGATGCAGCACGATCTCGCCTTCCGGGAACTCGGCGCGTGCCCGGCGCATGATCTTGAAGAGGTGCTCCTGGTGCGCATGCACGCCCTCGTCCTGCAGCAACCCCATCAGGTGCAGCCGGCTGCGGTTCCGCTTCCAGTTCGCGACCAGCGCCTGCCACTTGGCCGCCTTGAACAGCTCGCCGGAGCGCAACCCGTCGTCAATGCGCTTGAGTTCCTGGATCACGATGCGGCCGGCGCCCATGTTGAGGTGACCGACCTCACTGGACCCCTGGTAGCCGTCGGGCAACCCCACCGCCTCGCCACAGCAGGCCAGGCGCGTCCACGGATAGCGCTCCTTATACCGGTCAATGTTCGGCGTTTGCGCCGCAAACACGGCGTTGCCGTCGTCGCGCGGGTTCAAGCCCCAGCCATCGCGGATGATCACTACCACGGGTCTTTGCTTCGACATGTCACGTCCTCGCTATCGATGATTGCTTCAGTCGGCAGAGGGTTCCATATTTGCGCCCCGGCGTCAAGCAGACGACCCCTGTTCTGCGAGAATTGGCGCGCATCGGTCGCGTCGTTCCGTTCCTCCCAGTTGCGGTCCATCGGCGCCTTCCGATCCCGCTCGCGCACCACCTCTCGCCGAACGGGGACGGTGCCTCAAACTGCGAGAGTTGAGCGCGAGGCGAGGAGAAAAGCTACGGATGGCGCGGATTCCGCGGATGTGAAGAACTGGGTGAGCACGGAACGCTTGATAAAGCGCGACACGTCCAGCCTGCTCTCAATCGGCGTCAATCGGCGCAATCTGCGGACAAACTCTCTCCCTCGCGCCCCAACTCTCGCAGAACGGGGAGCGGCGATTACGCGCCTGCGCGATGTCGCACGCATCGAACTCGGCGCGAAGGACTACAGCATCGAGAGCCTGCTTGACGGCGCGCCGGCGACGGCCATCGCGATCTCGCAACTGCCGGGCTCAAACGCCATCGAGACGGCCGACGCGGTGCGCGGTGCGATGGCGGAACTCAGCCGCCGGTTCCCGGCCGGTCTCGAGTACCGCATCGTCTTCGACACCACCCAGTTCGTGCGCGAATCAATCCATGCCGTGAACGCCGTCCTGATCGTGGAGTTCGCCTTCGGCGTGCTGCCGCTGATGTTCGCGGCCGGCGCCGAGATGCGCCGTGCGCTGGGCACGACGGTCTTCTACGGCATGGTGGGCGTCACCGCGTTCGGGCTCTTCCTGACGCCGGTTTTCTACGTGGTCCTCCGCCGGCTGGCGGAAGGTCGGTCAAAGGAGTGACGCGCCGGACCTGCAGCGCCAGCAGATTCATTACCATCAGTTTGCGCGTGAACAGGATGACGCCCTGCTCCACATCGGACCGGCTCCGGCCGGACTGCTCGGCGAGACGATCAGCAATCACCCGGAGCGGGGTGCGCCCATCGACCAGGCCGTAGAAGAGCGACCCGTACTCGTCCAGTTCAAGCCTGCGGCTATAGTCATAGCCCAGCATATCCGCCAGGCGCTTGCGCAACCCCGTGAGCGCGGGCAGCAGGCGCAGGTGGATCCGTCCCTGGCCGTCGCGCCGCAACTCGACATCGTCCGGCTTGACCGGCACGGCGGCAAAGGGGTCGGCCGCATAGGTGGTGGCCGTCGGTGTCGGAGGGGTCTGTTTCTGCCACGGCCAGCGCATGCGGTCGATCTCCTCGGCGCGCGTGTCGACGGGTGGGTAGGCCAGGTGAACAACACCGCGCGCATGGGTATGCAACTAGGAACGGCTGAGAAACACAAGCCTTCTTGTGATTCGTCGCTGTCAAAAAGGGGTTGCCCGCCAAGGGGTCGGTCATGTATTGTGTGGACGCTTCTTTTGACGGGTAGCCCGTCTACGCTCTGGCGAGGTAGCTCAGTTGGTAGAGCAGCGGACTGAAAATCCGCGTGTCGTGGGTTCGATTCCCACCCTTGCCACCAATCTTTTCCCCTTGATCGTCCGCAATTCTAACCGCTGAAATCCTCATATTTCCAAGAATTGCTGCATATCTGTCTTGTCGCCCCTGTCGTCGCATGTCACATCCCCTTGCCCAGTGCCACACTGGCACCGCCCTGTACCGTGGCAGATAAGGCGGCGCCAGAGCGCCGCAAGCCGTCCGCGAAGCGAAAACCGAAGCCACGCCCGGCCGCATACGGGATGATCAACGGCAGCCTTAACACCCAAACCCGGCGATGGCTGGAAGCGTACAAGGAACACCTGGTTTGCTGAACCGCGGAGCAAAGACGGTCCCGCCCCCCCGGCACCGTTTCCGACACTTAACCGCCCCACTTACTCGGTTACCCTTAACCGACTCGCTTACTCGATTCCGTTCACCACACCCCATCCAGCCACAGAAAATCCCCCTCACAAACCCTGAAGCGCCGAAAGGAACACCGGGCGCATCTGGCGTGCAGCCCCGATTCGGTGCACCGCCGTCCAACCGCGTGGACGTCTGCGCTGCCAATCAGCGGTCCCGTAGGTCCCGCTGTACGATCGATGCCGCGCGGTACAGCGGGACCTACGGGACCGCTGCGGCAGGACGCAAAGGTCGGGACAGAATATCGAATACCCAACCGCAGAATGCCGAAGTGTGAACCCGGGGAAGAATGCGCGTGGCACTACTTTTTGGCGTAGCGGACGCCGATTATTGCATAACCCCACACACACTTGCCACAGCCCCAAGGCGAACGCTGACATTGTGCCCCGGCGCGGGATCGGGTACTGTTGAGCGTAACTAAGGAGTGGCTACCATGATGCAGACAGGCAAAGTGCGTTCAAACGTGTGGCAGGTGGTGCTGGCTGGCGTGGCGATCCTGGCGACCGTGGTGGCAAACGCCGCGGACCCGGTCCTGAAGAAGGGCGCGCGGCTGGCGATTGTCGGCGATTCGATCACCGAACAGAAACTCTACAGCAAGTACATGGAGACCTACCTGGTGGCCTGCCGGCCCGACCTGGAAGTCAGCGTGCTGCAGTACGGCTGGAGCGGCGAGCGCGCGCCGGGTTTCCTGAGCCGGATGGACTACGACCTGCTGCCCTGGAAGCCGGATGTCGCCACCACCTGCTATGGCATGAACGACGGCGGCTACCGGGCTTACACCAACACGATCGGCGCGACCTATCTCACGGCCATGAGCAACATCGTCGCCAAGGTCAAGGCCGCCGGCGGCACGGTCGTGGTCGGCAGCCCGGGCGTGGTGGACAGCCGCTACTACGGCCGCGGCAACACCAACGCGGCCATCGTCTACAACGACAACCTCGACCACCTGCGCGTGATCGCCCGCGATCTCGCCGCCGCCCACAACTTCCCGTTCGCCGACGTCTACAGCGCCATGATGATGGCCATGCAGAGCGCCAAGGCGGCGCGCGGGTTCGACTACGCGGTGGCCGGACGCGACGGCGTCCACCCCGGCGGCAACGGCCACGTGGTCATGGCCTACGCCTTCCTGAAGGCGCTCGGGATGGACGGCCAGATCGGCACGCTCACCGTGCAATGGGGCGGCCAGGCCGAGGCCACGGCGGGGCATACGGTCCAGTCCTTCGCCAGCGGCACGCTGACGGTCGAGAGCAGCCGCTACCCGTTCTGTTTCGCGGCGGCCACCACCAACGGCGAGGGGATGGCGACCATCCTGCCGTTCACGCCCTTCCAGCAGGAGCTGAACCGCTTCACGCTGGTGGTCAAGGGGCTGCCGACCGCACAAGCCGAAGTGAAGTGGGGCACGTCGTCGAAGGTGTTCTCGAAGGAGCAACTGGCGGCCGGCATCAACCTGGCCGCGGAGTTCATCGACAACCCGTTCTCGGCCCCGTTCGCCCAGGTGATGGATGCCGTCGGCGCCAAGCAGGCCTTTGAGACGGGCATGGTCAAGAAGCAGTTCGTGGAGCAGCGCAAGGAAGCCGCCAAGGGCGCGACCGAAGCCGCGGCCGCGGTCGAGGCACGCACCGCGCTGCTGGCCGAACAGGCGACGAAGGTGGCCAGCGTGCGCGCGCTGGTGAAGCCCGTCAGCCACCAGATCCAGATCGTACCCGTACCAGCAAAGTAGGCGGCATGGAGACGCTGTGGACGAGCCATCGCTGCGAGCCCGGACACTGCCTCGGGGGTTCCGTGGGCATGCTGCGGGTCTGGATTGTCCGCCGCAAACTGGACTGGAACGTCTGCTCGCAGCCGTTGCCCAACGCCGGCATTGAGCCGCTGCACCCGGTTGCGCCCCCGGAACGCGCCGTGTGGCAGCGTTACGTGGCGCCGCCGGATTCGGCCGAGGTGCGGTTCGTGCCGGTGCTGCCGGACCGCCCGCTCATCATGCGGCCGGCCACGCCGGTGAGCATCCTGCCGGGACACACGGCGCACTTCTTCGTGACGCTGCCCGTGTGGTTGCGCGTCGAGGTCGCCGGCGGCCGCCGCACCGCCCTCTGTGAACTGCCGACGCAGACGCTCTCGAAGTCCTGGTTCGGCGACGGCACCGCCGAAGGCGAGATCGGCTATGCCCTGCACACGCGCGCGCGGCAGACGCTGGAGGAACTCACCGACACGCAGGGCCGCGCGGTCTGTCCCGTCACGCTACGCAATGATTCCGCGGACCTGCTCCCGTTCGTCCGGCTCTGCCTGCGCACCCGCCACATGGCCGTCTACGGCGCGCCTGACGGCCGGTTGTGGACGAACCTGACGGCCGTCGTGCACAAGGGCGGCAACGTGCCCGAGCAGGTGACCTTCGCCGACGGGCCGCCGCTCCAGGCGAACGGACCGGCCCTGCTCTGCCCGCCGCGTGAGATCGTCACCCACCTGTTCGCCAAACACGCGTTGGGCGGCCTGTTCGCGCGATCGCCGCTCTTCAGCTAACCCGGAGCGACCATGTTTGAACTGTTCCAACTCTGGGCCCGCGACCACATCGTTCCCGCCATCCGCGTGGTCGTGCTGGCAGGCGCGGGGCTCTGGCTGTCGCACCAGCTCGGACGGATCATCTTCCGGCGCGGCCAGGCGCACCTCGGCGACCAGACCGCCATGCTCATCGCCAAGATCGCGAAATACGGCCTGTCGCTGCTGGTGCTCGTCTCCGTGCTGCGCCAGATGGGGTTCGACCTGGGCGCCTTCCTGGGTGCCGCCGGCATCGCCGGTGTCGCCATCGGCTTCGCCTCACAGACGAGCCTCGGAAACCTGATCAGCGGGCTGTTCCTGCTCGGCGAACGCCCGTTCCGGATTGGCGATGTCATCGAGATCGACGGCGTGACCGGGCACGTGGACAACATCGCGCTGCTCGCCACCTACGTCCGCACCTTTGACAACCGCCAAGTCCGCATCCCAAACGAGACGATCGTCAAGGCGCGCGTCACCAACGTCACCCGCTTCCCCATCCGGCGACTGGATCTGGACATCGCCGTGGCCTACAAGGAGGATACGGGCCGCGTCATGTCGCTGCTCATGGAGATCGCCAACGCCAATCCGCTCTCCCTGGATGAGCCCGAACCGGTGGTGATGATCAAGGGACTCGGCGCCTCCTCGGTCGACTTCATGCTCGGCGTCTGGACCGACCAGGCGGACCAGGTGGCCGCGCGCAACTCGCTCCTGGCCACCATCAAGACGCGCTTCGAACAGGAAGGGATCGAGATCCCCTTCCCGCATGTTTCGCTGTATGCCGGCACGACGACCCAGCCCTTTCCTGTGCAGGTCGTTGGCACAAGCCCGGCAGCATCCCGCGAATCTGCGGAAGAGGCACGGTAACAACCAGGTTCGTCCGGGTGCTCACAAACCGCAGATTGACGATTGACGAGGTCAGAATCATGAAGGAGAGAGTCGACGGCCGCGAAAGAACGGGATGGCCTTCGACATTCTGCGGTTCGTCAATCGTCAATCTGCGGTTCAGTTGCTGAACAACAATCTGCGTCCACTTCCATGTCCCCTCCAAACCTCCATTTCCTCGGCTGGCAGCGCCCACTGACCGACTCCGTGCCGGACTTCCTGCTCGCCGGTCATGCCGGGGGTCCGCTGGAACTCGAAGGCACGCTGTTGATCGTGCCGACGCGCCAAGCCGGCCGACGCCTGCTGGACGCCCTCGTCGACCGCGGGCGGGCCGTGCTTTCGCAGCAGGTCCTGACCCCGCCCCAACTCGCCGCCCACGCCCTCCGCCGACCCGGCATCGCCAGCGGCACGGACCTGCTCTGCATCTGGTCGGAGGTGCTGTCAGCGCCGGGCGACGATGCGGCCGCTTTCCTGCCGGGGCGCGATACCGCCGCGCGCGTCCAGGTCGCCGACCGCCTGCAGGCCGTGCGGCGCGAACTCGTCGAAGCCGCCCTGCAGTTTGCCGACGTTGCCCGGTTGCCCGCCGACCAGCTCGAGGAACCCGAACGCTGGCGGACCCTCGCCGCGATCGAGACCACCTGCCACGCCCGCCTGGCCGCCCGCGGACTGACCGACCCCTGCGCCGCCCAGATCGCCTGGGCCGCCGCGCCCACATTCGGCGCACCCGTACGCCGCATCGTCTTGGCCGGTGTCCCCGACCCCTCGCTGCTCTTCCTGCGCACGCTGGAGAACCTGCCGGCCGCCGTGCAGGTCGACATCCTCGTGCACGCTCCGGCCGCGCTCGCGCCCGCCTTCGATCCCTTCGGCCGGCCGCTCGCATCACACTGGAACACCGTGGAACTCGACCTGCCGGACGAGGAGACCAACCTGGCGCTCGAGGCCGATCCCGCCGCGCAGGCCGGCCGCGTGCTGGCCGAGATGCAGCGTGAGGCAACCCGCTTCAGCGTGGCTGAAACCGGCCTCGGCGTGCCCGACGCGTCGGTCGTGCCGCACCTCGACGACCTCCTCGCCGTGCAGGGCGTCCGGGCATTCGACCCCCAGGACCGTCCCTGGCGCGACCATCCGCTGCACGGGTTCGTGACCGGCTGCCTTGACCTGCGACGCCACCCCGCCTACCGCACGGTGGCCGACCTGTTGCGCCATCCGCTGGTGCTGGACGCGCTGCGCCGCGACCTGAACGCGGCCGATCTGCTGACGGCACTCGACACCTTCCAGAACGCCTGCCTGCCGCTGACCCTCGACGATCTGATTCGCCCGTTCCAATCCAACCCGCGCGGCACCACCGACCCGCACCAGGACTTCACGGTGCTGGGCCAGGCGCTGCGGCAGGTAGCCGACTGGCAGGCCACCCTCGCGACACAACCCCTCGCGGAAGCGCTGCGCACGCTGTTGCAGCGCCTGCTGGCCGACCGCCGGCTGCGGCCAACCGACCCCGACGACATCCGCTTCGCCGCCGCCGCCGAGGCCATGGACCGCGTGCTGCGCGAACTGGAGCAGACCGCCGCGCCCGATGCCGACACCGAAGCCGCCGTCCTGCTGAGCCGCCTCGGCGCACTGGGGCTGGCGCCGGAGCGCACCGACGAATCGATCGACCTCGAAGGCTGGCTCGAACTGCTCTGGAGTCCGGCGCCGTTTCTGCTCGTGTCCGGCCTGAACGAGGGCGCCGTTCCGGACACGCACCTGGGCGATGCCTTTCTGCCCGACAGCCTGCGTACGCACCTGAACCTGCGCGACGACCGCCAGCGCGCCGCGCGCGACGCCTTCGTGTTCCAGGCCCTGGTCGAACAGCGCCGGCCGCACGGCCGGGTCGTCTTCATCTGCGGCAAACGCACCACCGCGGGCGATCCGCTCAAACCCTCGCGCCTGCTCTTCCGCTGCCCGGACGACCACCTGCCACAGCGCGCGCGCCGGCTCTTCGGCGCCGCAACCAGCGGCGCCCCGTCGACACCTGCCACGGTTTCCTTCACGCTTCAGCCGTTCGCCCTGCCGCGCGCGGCGCCCGCCGCCGCGCGCCGTTTCCCCGTCACCTGGTTCCGCGACTACCTGCTCTGCCCGTTCCGCTTCTACCTGCGGCACGAACTCGACATGCAGGCGCTCGCCGACGATGCCATCGGCCCGGATGACGCCACCTTCGGCACGCTTGTCCACGCCGTGCTCGACGCATTTGGTCAGGAGCCGGACCTGGCCGCCAGCCGCGATGCCGACCGCCTGACGTCGTGGCTCGAAACACGCGTGCGCCGGCAGTTCACCGCCCGCTTTGGGCCTCACCCGAGCCTGACCGTGCAGGCCGCGGTCGACAGCGCCATCCAGCGCCTGCGGCGCTTCGCCGTCGTGCAGACCGAACTTGCCGCTGAATGGGAACTAGTGGCCTCCGAGCAGCGCCTGACGCTCACGCGCCACGGCTTCACGGTCGTCGGCCGCATCGACCGCATCGAACGCCATCGCCACGACGGGCGCCTGCGGGTGCTCGACTACAAGACGTTCGAACGCGTCAAGACACCGGCCGAGGTGCACCTCGGCCCTGCCCGCGAGGACACACCGGAGTTCGCGCGCGTCGCGCTGATGTCGCCCACGGGGCGCACGTCGATCAAGGGCTGGCGCGACCTGCAGTTGCCGCTCTACCGCGACCTGCTCGTGGCCGCCGGCTTCGATACCAGCCGGCTCGAGTTGGGCTACTTCGTGCTGCCGCGGGCGGTCGGCGAGACGGGATGCCTGACCTGGCCGGCATACACACCCGAACTGCAGGCGTCCGCGATGGCGTGCGCCGACGGCGTGCTGGCGGCCATCGCGGGCGGCGCATTCTGGCCGCCGCGCGACGTGCCGGCTGACTATGATGCCTTCGCCGACCTGTTTCTCGGCGCACCCGCGCCGGAGGCGTGCTTCACGCCGCCGGATGCGCGCCAGGCCGCGGAGGTGCAGCCATGACCGCGCTGCCGCCGCTCCACAACCGCGCCATCACGGCCTCCGCCGGATCAGGCAAGACGTTCCAACTGGCCCACCGCTACATTGAGCTGCTCCGCCGCGGCGTGACGGCCGACCGCATCTGCGCGCTGACGTTCTCACGCAAGGCGGCCGGCGAGATCTTCGACGCCGTCGTGGGCTGCCTCTGCGATGCCGCCACGCAACCGGACAAGGCCCGCCTGTCGTCCACACTACTGGACATCCCAACCGATTGCGGACAGTTCCTCGCGCTGCTGCGCGCGTTTGTCGGTCACCTGCACCGCCTGCGCATCGGCACCATCGACAGCTTCACGGTGGGCGTTGCGCGCGCTTTCCCGCTGGAACTCGGCCTGACGCCCGATTTCCGCGTGGGCGACAACGACGATGCCGAGGGCGCCGAGTTGCGCCGCGACCTGCTCGCGCGGCTGTTCGATCCGTCCCGCACCGATGTGCGCGACCAGCACGAGTTTCTCGAAGCGTACAAACTCGCCACCTTCGGCCGCGAGGACAAGGTCATCGGCCGGCAGCTTGAAGCGTATATCGCCGATCTGGCTCACACCTACCGCTCCGCACACGGCCCGGACGGCTGGGGCGCCGAAGCCGCCATCTGGAACGGCCCCCTGCCCTGGCCGCGCCTGACCGCCGACGCAGCGGCGGCCTGCGATTCCCGCCTGCAGGCCGCCGCCGCGACGCTGCCGGCCAAGCTCGTGACTGCAACCCGGGAACTGGCCGCCTACCTCGCGGCGCACGACGACCGGACCGAGTGGAACAGCAAGCGCGAGACCACGCTCCTCAAGCGACTCTGGGAAGCCGTGTCCGAGCCCGACGGCACGGCCTTCGACTTCACCTTCAGCCGCCAGAATGGACACCTGCCACGCGACGGAGCGGACGCGCTGCGCGCGCTGGTGCGGCATGTCATGGCGGTCGAGCTCGCGCGGTGCTGTCACCAGACGCAGGGGCTGGCGCGCGTGCTTCAGCTCTATGCCACGCTCTACCGCGAGCAGACGCGCCGCAGCGGCCGGCTGACCTTCGACGATCTGACCCGCCTGCTGGATGCCGACGGCGGTCACCCGATCTCGCGCACGCACGCGCCCAACCGGCTATACATCGACTACCGTCTCGACGGTCGCCTCGATCACTGGCTGCTGGACGAGTTTCAGGACACGAGCGACGCCCAGTGGGGCGTGTTGCGCGACCTGATCGATGAGACCGCGCAGGACGACAGCGGCCAGCGCAGCCTGTTCTATGTGGGCGACATCAAGCAGGCCATCTACGGCTGGCGCGGCGGCAACCACCGGCTGTTCGGCAAGGTACTGAAACGCTACACCGATCGCATCGAGTGTCGGCCGCTCGACGAATCACACCGCTCGGCGGCGGCCATCATCGCGACCCTCAACCGGGTCTTCACCCAGGTCACGCAGGAGCCCGGCATCCCCGCCGCGGCGCGCAACGAATGGGCCGGCTTCTGGCGCGAACACCGCACCGCGCGTGAAGACACCGGGTGCGTGGAGCTGCTCGAAGCCGCGACGGACGCCGACGAGGAGGTCAGCGCCAACGATGCGCTCTACGCCGTGATCGCCGCGCGGCTGCGCGACATCCGGCCGGCCGCACGCGGCTTGCGCGCCGCAGTCCTGGTACGTACGAATGAACAGGGACGCCGCTGCGCCGAACTGCTGCGCAGCCGCTGTCCGGATCAGGCCATCGTGCTCGACGGCGCTGCGTCGGTGCTCGACAATGCACTCGTGCCGCTGATGCTCGCGCTGATCCGGTTTGCCGCCCATCCCGGCGATACGCTGGCCTGGCGGCACCTGCAGATGAGTCCGCTCGGAATGCTGCTGGCCCCGGAGCCGCCCGGCGCGGCAACCTGCCCGGACGTCGTCGATGGCGACGCGCCGCTGCGGGCCGCGGCAGCCCTGCGCCTGTTGCGCTCCATACACGAACACGGCTTTCTTGCCACCTTGCGCGAATGGTGCGGGTTGCTTGAGACGCTGCACACATTGGATGCGTTCGGCCAGCGCCGCCGCGACGACCTGCTGGACGCCGCCGCGGCGTTCGATGCCACCGGTGATCGCGACTGCGACCGTTTTGATCGCCATGTGCGGGCCTATGCACGACGCGAATCGGTCGCCGACGACGCCGTGCGCGTCATGACGATTCACCAGTCCAAGGGGCTCGGTTTTGACGTGGTCTTTGTGCCGTTCCCGCGGTCGGGCCGCTCCTTCAGCAACCCCGGCCGGGCCGATGTGCTGACGGGCAAGGACGACTGTTGGACGCTCCTGGCGCCGCCCCAGGCCATCGTGGCGACGGACCCGGTCCTGGCTGAGGCCGCCGAACAGCGGGCCGGGGATGGCGCCTTCGCCCAGCTTTGCGTCTTCTACGTGGCGCTCACGCGCGCCAAGCGGGGGCTCTACCTGGTCGTGCCGCCGCCAACCAGGACCGAGACCGACACCTGCCGCGAAGACACGGTACTCCGGCACGCCCTTGTCGGCGAGGCGGTCATCGACGCCCTGCCGGGCGCGCAAGTGCTTAGCCGCGCCGGTCAGGCCGACTGGTATACCGGCATCGACGGGGGCCGAACGCAGGCGCCCGCGACTGCAGAGGCCGCCGCGACGCTACGGCCGCTGCGACCGGGCAAGCCCCGGCTGGTGCGGCGAGAGCCCTCCAAACTTGACCCCATCGCGCGGCCGGCGGCGGCGCTGTTCAGCCGTGAAGCCGGTGATGTGCTGGTCTTCGGCACAGCGATCCACCGCCTGTTCCAGCGCGTGGAATGGGTTGAGACGCTTGACGTTGCGCACAGCGTGGCGGCGTGGCGGGCGTGCTCAACCGAACCCGCGCCGGTACTGCGCGACGCGGAGCAGCAGTTCCGCGCCAGTCTCGATCAACCGGACGTGCGGCAGGCCCTGGCACGGCCAACGATGCCGTGCGTGCTGTGGCGCGAGAAGCCGTTTGAGCTGACGCTCGACGGCGGTGTGGTGGCCGGACAGTTTGATCGCGTGGTCATCGAGCACGACGCCGGCGGCCGACCGGTGGCCGCGACGATCCTGGACTTCAAGAGCAATCGCGTCGAGGGCGATGACGCGCTGCAGCGCACGGCCGCGAACTACCGCGACCAGCTTGCGCTCTACGCCACGGCCCTGCGCCGCATTCTCGGCCCGTCCGTGATGCGCGTCACCACGGCCCTGCTCTTCACCCGCGCAGGACGCGTGGTCGTTCTGGACTGATTCGCGGAGCGGCTCAGGCCGCGTCGCCGCCGAACAGTTGCTCGAGCGCGTCGCCGATCATGTCGAGCGCCTCTTCGAGTTCGTCGTCCTTGACCGTCAGTGGCGGCACAAAGCGGACGACATTCTCGCCGGCGCTGCAGCACAGCAGGCCCATGTCGCGACAGGCGGCGACCACGTCCTTGGCGGCGCCTTCCATGACCAGACCGACCATCAGGCCCAGGCCCCGGGCTTCCAGCACCTGGGGGTATTTCTCGACATACTGCTGCAACCCCTCACGGAAGAGCTTGCCCGCCTCGGCGGCGCGCTTGAGCAGATTCTCGGACTCGAGCACATCCAGGGTGGCCAGCGCCGCCACGCAGGACAGCGGATTGCCGCCGAACGTGCTGGCGTGACTGCCGGGCTGGAAGACATCGGAGAGCTTGGGCGAGGCCACGAGCACGCCCATGGGCACGCCGCTGGCGACGCTCTTGGCGAGCGAGAAGGCGTCCGGCTTGATGCCGGAGTGCTGCCAGCCGAACCACATGCCGGTCCGGCCCATGCCGCACTGCACTTCGTCGCACAGCATCAGCAAGCCCTGCTCGTCGCACAGCTTGCGCACGCCCTGCATGAACTCAGGCGTCGCCGGCAGCACGCCGCCCTCGCCCTGGACGGCTTCGACCAGCACGGCCACGGTGCGCTCGTTGATCAGCGCCTTGACCGACTCCAGATTGTTGTACTCGGCGTGAACGAACCCGAGCGGCAGCGGATCAAACCCCTTCTGCACCTTGCTCTGGCCCGTGGCGGCGATCATCGCCAGGGTCCGGCCATGGAAGGAGTTGCGCATCGAGATGACCTCAAAGCGCCCCTTCTCGTGACCCCACAACCGCGCCAGCTTGACGAGCGCCTCATTGGCCTCGGCGCCGGAGTTGCAGAAGAAGCACTTGCCGCCCAGCGACAGCTTGGACAGCCGCTGAGCCAGCAGGGCCTGGTTGGGCGTGTAGAACAGGTTGGAGCAATGGACCAGGGTCGCGGCCTGGTCCTGGATGGCCTTGACCACCCGCGGATGGGCGTGGCCCACATTCTGCACGGCAATGCCGGCCGTGAAGTCCAGGTAGGTCATGCCATCCGCATTGCGCACCTTGCAGCCGTGACCGCTGGTGAGCGTCACGGACGGCGAATAGGTGTGCATCACGTACTGGTCGAACAATGCGGCAATATCAGCGCTCTTACTCATCGGCAATGATCTCCGTTCCTACACCTGTCTTCGTGAACACTTCCAGCAACAGCGAGTGCGGCATACGGCCGTCGATCAGATGGACCTTGCCCACCCCCGCCCGGATCGCCTCCACGCAACTGTCGAGCTTGGGCAGCATGCCGCCGCCCACAATGCCCGCTTCCTTGAGCGTCCTGACTTCGCCCACCCGCAGCGTGGTGATCAGCGAAGCCGGATCGTTGATGTCGCGCAGCAGTCCCGGCACGTCCGAGATGAATGCCAGCTTGCGGACCCGCAGGGCCTTGGCCAGCGCCGCCGCCGCCGTGTCCGCGTTGACATTGTACAACTGCCCGTCGGCATCGGTGCCGAGCGGTGTCACCACGGGGATGATACCAGCTTCCAGCATCTCGCGCACCGGGCGAATATCGACCTCCTGCGGGTCGCCCACGAAACCCCAATCCACCGCCGCACCGGTCTGCGCGTCGCGGCCGGTCTTGCGCGCCACGCGGAAGATCCAGTCGCCGTGCAGCGGCCGCGCGTTGGCGCCATGCTCCTGGAGCAGGCGCACAACATCGGCGTTGACCTCGTGCTTGATCACCTGCTCGACCACCCGGATTGTCTGCGCACACGTCACCCGGAGGCCCTGAACGAAGTTCGGCGCGATGCCGCTGCGCTCCATGCCGCGCGAGATCGCCTTGCCGCCGCCATGCACGAGCACGGGGCGAATGCCAACCGCGTTCATGAAGGCCACGTCGGTCAGCAGGCTTTCCAGGTTATCGCGCGACTCCATCACGCTGCCGCCAACCTTCACGACCACGACGTCGCCGTGGAAGTCCTGGATGTAAGGCAGGGCTTCGATCAGCGTGGCGGCTTTTTCGATGAACTTCTGCATGGGCGCGTCAGGTGGTGTACTCGGCGTTGATCTTCACATAGTCGTACGAAAGGTCGCAGGTGAAAATGGTGTCCTCGCCCGCGCCCAGGTTCAGGTTGATGGTCACGTCGAAGGCGCGCTGACGCATCGTGTCCTGGATCCGCCGCAGCGTTTCCTTGTCGGCCACCTGCCCGCGGTCGTAGGCGCAGACGTCGCCGTAGTAGATCTGGGCGCGCTGGTCATCGACCTCCGCACCGGAGTAGCCGGCGGCGCAGATCACGCGGCCCCAGTTCGGGTCGATGCCGAACCACGAGGTCTTGACGAGCGCCGATTTGGACACGGCGCGCGCGGCCTTCTGGGCGTCGGCCGTCGTGCGGGCGCCAACGACGCGCACAGTGACGAACTTGGTCGCGCCCTCGCCGTCCAGGACCATCTGGCGGGCCAGGTCGGTGCATACGGCGGTCAGAGCCTGGACGAATTCCGGCCACTGCGGGTGCGCGGTCGTCAGCGTCCTGGTGCCTGCCGCACCGTTGGCCAGCAGGATCACGGTGTCATTCGTGCTGCGGTCGCCGTCCACAACCACACGGTTGAAACTCACCTCGACGGCCGTGCGCAGCGCCTGGTCCAGGGCGTAGCGATCGACAGCCGCATCAGTCACGATGAACCCGAGCATCGTCGCCATCATCGGCTCGATCATGCCGGAGCCCTTGCACATGCCCGCAACGACGATCTCTTTGCCGTCGATGGTGAGCTTGACGCCCGCCTGCTTGTCGACCTTATCGGTCGTCATGATCGCGCGTGCCGCGTCGGGGCCGCCGGTCCGGCTCAGCGCCGCGGCAGCCTTGTCGGCGCCGGCGGTGATGCGGTCGATCGGCAGGTTCACGCCGATCACCCCCGTCGAGCACACGAGCACCAGTTCCTCACCGATCCCCAGCGCCTGCGCGACGGCCTTGGCCATGGCGCGCGCATGGCGCATGCCCTGCTCGCCGGTGCACGCATTGGCGCAGCCGCTGTTGATCGCCACGGCCTGCGCGCTACCCGAAACGATCCGTTCACGGTCCAGCCGCACGGGCGCGGCGGCCACCTGGTTGGTGGTGAACACGGCGGCGGCGGCGGCCGGCCGGTCGGAGACCAGCAGCGCAAAGTCCTTGCGATTCGGGTACTTGATCGCGGCCTCAACGCCCGCCGCCCGGTACCCCTGTGCAGCGGTCACCCCGCCACTGATTTTGGCAAACGTCTTCATGTAAAATGGAACCGACCGCGCCCGACACGGGCACGGTTGGATAAACGCAGTAGTATTGGCCATCTGGGCGTCGAAGTCCACGAGAAATCACGCCGAGGCGTAATGGGTCAGTGACGTAGGGGGGGCGGGCGGGAGTTGAAGTAGAAGAGGCC
>CAYQJG010000100.1:0-15943 GCA_964417715.1 uncultured Lentisphaerales bacterium
TCCCCAGTTCAAGGGCAAATTACCCATGCCTTACTCGCCCTTCCGCCACTCTCACAGTGCTGTATTGCTACATCACTGATCCCGTTCGACTTGCATGCCTAATCCACGCTGCCAGCGTTCGTTCTGAGCCAGAATCAAACTCTCAAAAAGAAAATCCACGTCCGCAGCGACCCGAAGGTCACCCGACGCTATTTTCGGGTTTCATATCCGGCACAAGCTACCTAATCGCATCCCTTCCGAATCGAAGGTCTTTTGTGAGCTATTCGGATTTCAAAGAACAATCGCCACCGCACGTCCAGCCGCTTGGCTTTCTGTCTCGTGACGCGGGGATAAAGGCTATCACGTTGCCGCAATCTCCGTCAACCCCTAACCGCAGTTTTATTTGCGGCCTTCACCGTTCGCTCACTTCGCCTTATGGCTTGTGCTCTTGCGGCGCGGGGATGAAAGTTACCACGTTGCCGTGGCCGCCGTCAACCCCCAGCAGCAAATTTCTTTGCCACCGGTCCTGCGCCCTTCCAGACGCAAAACGGAGCGCAATGTAGCAACCGCCCCTCTTCAGGTCAACGGGTATTTGTCTTTTTTCCGGGCGAGCCAGTGTGACAGTTCGCAAGCAGTTGCGGTTGTGACGGTTAGGCCTTTGCTCTCGCCGCCTGTTTCTGCGGGTTTGACCCTGCCAGCCAAATCGTCCATGATCGGATTCGTCTGTTTTCACAGGAGTTCGGCATGCGTGTTATCCGTTTCGACAGTGTCGGCGGCGCCAGCGGCGACATGATCCTGGGTGCGCTGGCAGCGATCGGCGCCGACCTCGGCCGGGTCGCATCTGATTTGCGCGCGGTTTTGCCAGAAAACGTTGCGATTTCGTGCGATCCGGCCACCAGCCATGGACTCCATGGAAAGCGCGTGAACGTGCACGTGGACGGCGATCTCGCCCATGCCGAACCATCGCCGGTCTGGCCCGATGCCACGGCCCATTCACATTCCGGCCACGGCCATGCGCATGCCCACGGGCACGCCCCGAATGCGCCGAAACACGCCCATTCGCACCGCACGCTGCGGGATATCGAAGCCATCCTGGCCGGCCCCGCGCTGGCCGTTGAACCGCGCGAGCGCGCGCTGGCCATCTTTCGTCGCTTGGCCGTTGCCGAAGCCGAAATCCACGGAAAGACCGCAGAAACCGTGCATTTTCACGAAGTCGGCGCCTCCGATGCGATCGCCGACATTGTGGGTTCCTGCCTGGCGCTGGAGCAACTCAACGTCTCAGGCGTCACGCTCGGACCGCTCCCGTGCGGCACGGGCACAATCGCCTGCGCGCATGGCGTCATGCCCAATCCGGCCCCCGCCACCCTGCGTCTGCTGACCGGCCTGGCGACCATTCCAACCGATGAACCGTTCGAACTGGTAACTCCCACTGGCGCTGCGATTCTGGCCACTTGGGCAGAATCGCTTGGAAATGGCGCCATTTCTGCCCGCGTCCTGTGCACCGGCTTCGGCTTCGGCCACCGAACGCTCAACGGGCGTCCCAACGTGCTGCGCGCCACCTTGCTGGAATCGGTCGAGGCCGCAACACCCCCGGCGCCAATGGACGCGGGGACCCCGGACAGCGGGCTCTGTGTGCTGGAAACGAACCTGGACGACTGCAACCCGCAGTGGATCGGCGACCTGATCGGGCGGCTGCTCGAAGCCGGCGCGCGCGACGCCTGGGCCACCCCGATCACGATGAAGAAGGGCCGCCCGGGTTCGCTGTTGTCGGTGCTGGCTGCGGTCGATGACGCTCCCGCGCTGAAGAGGCTGATTTTCAGCGGCAGCACCACGTTCGGCATTCGCAGCCACGCCGTCTCACGCACGATCCTCGATCGCCGTTTCGAAACGGTCGTCACACCATGGGGCGATGTCCGCGTGAAAATCGGCGCATGGGAGGGGCAGGACGTCGTGCGCATGCCGGAGTTCGAGGATTGTGCCCGGTTGGCGCGCGCCGCCGGGGTCATGCCACGGCAGGTGCACGAGGCCGCCCTGCATGGATGACATGAATAACCAATATCCAACAAGAAATGTCCAAGGTCCAAGTGAAACACTTGTCCATCCGTTGGAAATTGGATGTTTCTTCTTGGATATTCGATATTCGTTGAGGAACTGGTTTCGACGCGTGCTTCCCATGTTCGTGCTGCTGCTGGCGGTTGGATGCCAGGCGCGCCGCCCGCCGGCCAGCATCCGCTGGCCGGCGATGAGCACGCTGGCCACGGTCTCCGTTCCGGCCTCCCATGCGGCTGCACTGCCGGGCCTGCGCGATGACGTGTCGGCCGCGTTCGCTGAAGTTGAAGGGAGTCTCTCGGTTTTCCGCGAAGACAGCGACCTGGCCGCCGTCAACCGTAACGCGGGCGGCAACGCCCTGCCGGTCAACGCACACGTCGCCGCCGTGCTGGACAGCGCGCTGCGCGTGGCCCGCGCAAGCGGCGGCGCATTCGACCCCACCATCGGCCCGCTGATGCGGGCTTGGGGGTTTCGCGACACGGTCGTTACATCGCCACCCAGCCCGGACGTGCTCTCGGCCGCCCTGGCCGACGTGGGGTGGCAACACGTTGAGACGCTGACCGGCGTCGGCGGCACGAACCGCGTGCGCCTGGCCCGTGCGGGCATGCGTCTCGATCTGGGCGCCATCGCCAAGGGGTATGCCGTCGATCTGGCCTGTGCCCGGTTGCGGCCCGCGCACGACAGCTTCCTGGTCGATCTCGGCGGCAACCTGCGGGCATACGGCGAAGCCGCGCCGGGCCGCGGCGGCTGGCGCACCGGGATACGCAATCCGTTCGACCGCAATATGTTAATTGGAACTGTTCTCATGACAAATGGTGAGGCCGTAGCCACTTCAGGCAACTACGAACGGTTTATCAATTTCGAGAATCGGCGCTACGCGCACATTATGGATCCCCGCACCGGCTGGCCGGTGCAAGGCATGGCCGGGATCACGGTGCTGGCGCCTTCCGCCATGGAAGCGGACGCACTCTCGACCACCCTATTTGTGCTCGGCCCTGCTGACGGCGCCCGCCTGCTGCAAATGCACCCCGGTTGCGAAGCCCTCTGGGTGCCGGATGAACAGCCCCCCTGGGTGCTGGCCACGCCTGGGTTCCGGGCGCGCTTGGAGCCTGCCGATGGCTGGCGCGACCGCCTGAGAACGGTGCCCTGAGATGCATGGCTACGTCCATTCAGATGCCGACTCGCTCCGCTCGCCGACACCTGTCCCTGTCGGCGTGGCGATGGAGGGCGCCGAATGAAGAGTCCCATGCTGCCCTCTGACCATCATGCTGCCGTACAGCGCGCGCTCGAACTGGGCCGCTCCGGCAAACCTGCAGCGCTGACCGAGCTGGTGGCGCTGCTCGCGCAACCCTCCAACGAAGTCCAGCGCCTGGCCGCATCCGCCATCGGCAAACTGGCACCCTTCGGTGCAGAACCGGCGTGTGCCGTTGCAGCACTGGCACCGCTGGCGCGCGCGGCCCGACACCCCAGACGCAGCAGTATGCCATCCGCGCTCTGCGAGCCTACGGCGCGGCGGCCGCGGAGCAGGTCCGCGATCTGCGCGACGTGGCACGCAACACCGGCGTGCGCGACTATGTCCGCGAGGCCGCCGCCGCCGCGGCGGATGCCATCGAGCTTGCGGCTGCCGACGCCGCAGCCCACGTCCGCCACCGCTGCCAGCGCTGCCATGCCGGGCTCTCGCAGCAGGAGCACGAGCGCGCCCAAGCCGCCTTCCAGCGCGACTACTGTGACCGCTGCTTCGACGAGGTGTTCCTCGACCGGCGACGCTTCGAGGCGCAGGTGGAGCTGGCCAAGACTATTGAAGCGCGCGATGGCACGCTCGTGCAGTCCGCGGGGGAGCGCCGCATCGCCGACTGGCTGGCAGCGCACAGCATTGCCTATCGTTACGACGCCAAGTTCCGTATCATCGGCGAGTTCCAGATCCGGCCCGACTTCTATCTGCCCGAACTCGACGTCTACATCGAATACTGGGGACTTGACACGCCGCAGTACAAGATGAGCATGTACAAGAAACAGACCCTCTACCAGCAGGAGGGCAAGCGACTGGTGTCCGTCCATCCGCACAACCTACCGCAGCTCGACGTGCTGCTAACTGCAAAGCTCCGTCTCTTCGGCTTCTCCCCGCCGGTCATCTGACCACGCCTCCCGGCGTCAGCGAGCACAAGCGCCCGGCGTTAGCGAGCGCAAGCGAGTTGACGCGGCCACACATCCACCCAATAATGGCCCCATACTGACGCATACACGCAAACGTCCTGGCCGGTGAAGAGGATTGCCAGGGGCCGGTGCCATTCATGGAGATGCTCGATGCGCGACATCCGGTTTAATTGCAGGCACTGCAACCAGTCGCTTGAAGCGCCCGCAGATATGCGCGGCACAACGATTCCGTGTCCGATCTGCGCCAAGCCCATTTCCATTCCCGGCCATGTCCGGCGCCTCTATGCCATCGGATACGGCCTAGCCGGAATAGCGATTCTGTTGCTGATGTCTCGAATTGATTACCGATATCCGATGGATTGCGAATACCCATGCTTCAATAGGTGCTCTTTTCTCTTCGAAGCCACGTGCATCTTCATACTCGCGGTCGCCGCCATCATCGGCCTCTATCTCCCCCAGGCGCGATACTTGCCGTTGCGCGCAAGAAAATGGACCCTCCGGATCTGTTTCGCGCTATTGCCATTGGTAGCCTGCGCCATGGCCGTGCCGTCGCGAGATCGCTTCGATGAGTATTATGCGGAGATCCGCTGGCGTTGGCTTCTCAAGACCGAACCGAACGCCTTGAACAGGATGATCCGCGCATATGGGGATTGGAATCTGGAGATTGTGCTACCCACGTCAAGTAATGGGGTCGTGATCACCGAGTCGATAGCAACGGATCTTGTTGTTGAACTGAGCCGCAAAGGCGTGGTGTCCATTCATAATGCCTGTATGGACGCTTCCATACTGGCTGCCATCATAGCCAACAAGACGAGGCGGTTCGGAACCTTCCGGGTCTTTATCTGGGCGGACAAAGACGCGCCGCCGGCAAGCCGCGACCGGGTCGTTGAGATCCTGCTGAACTACGGAACCAGACAGTCGTATTTTGTGGTGGCTTCTCCGATCAAACGGAAGAACAGAATCGATTTCTTAGCCGTACCTGTAAGGCATGCAAAGCCTGACGAGAATTGACGGCCCGCTCTCTATCATCTTTCGCCCGCACCATGCGTCCTGCTATGATTCAGCCGCATGAGCCGATCCGAACCAAAGCCTCTGGCCTGGGGGCTGCTCCCTGATGCGTGGCCGGATGTCTGCCGGGAACTGGGGCTCCCCGCCTACCGGGCCGCACAAATCTGGCAGGGGCTGCACCAGCGCCTATTGCCCTCCTGGGAGGCTTTCAGCGTCCTCCCCGCCGCGTTGCGAAGCGAACTTGCGGCGCGCTATGCCCTGGAAGCCCTGGCCGTAACGGAAGACCGTGCATCGTCCGACGGTGTTCACAAACTGCTGCTGACTTGCCGCGATGGCGAGGCTGTCGAGTCGGTTCTGATCCCGGCCGATGACCGGTGGACGCTCTGCATCTCCTCGCAGGCTGGCTGCGCGTTCGGCTGCGCGTTCTGCGCCAGTGGCACCAACGGCCTCAGCCGCAGCCTGGAGGCGGGCGAGATCGCCGGGCAGGTCATCCTCGCAGCCCGCCTGCTGCGAGCGCGTCCGGATGCCACTGCGGCCGCGCCGCAGCGTCCCGGCAATATCGTGGTCATGGGTATGGGCGAACCCTTTGCCAACTACGACAACCTGCTGCAGGCCGTACGCGTGATCAACGCTCCGGGGGGCTTGGAGATCGGCGCGCGGCACATCACGATCAGCACCTGCGGCGTGGTGCCCGGCATACGGCGTCTGGCCGAGGAAGGGCTGCAGGTCGAGCTCTCGGTCTCGCTGCACGCACCCAACGACGTCCTGCGAACGCGCCTTATGCCGGTGAACACGCGCTGGCCTCTGGCTGAACTGCTGGCCGCCTGCAGCGATTACACCGAGCGCACGGGCCGGATCGTAACCTTCGAGTACACGCTGGTGAAGGGGTTCAACGACGGACCTCAACACGCCCGCGAACTCATCGAACGCCTGCGCCCGCTACGCTGCCGCGTCAACCTGATCCCGCTCAGCCCCGTGGCCGAATTCGACGGCCGCGCCCCTGACGAAGACACCTGCCACGCGTTTCAGAACGCGCTCGAACGCGCCCGCATCAACACGACCCTGCGCCGCTCACGCGGGGGCCAGGTCGACGCCGCCTGCGGACAGTTGCGACTGCGGCACGTGCTGAAGACACGGCACGAAAAGTCCCTGTTGAACATATAAACAACTACCCAGCAATGTGCTACATCGTGCTGGTCACCTCCATTCTCGCTCTCCATGGAGTGTGAGAATGGGATCGTAACGTATGAGTCCTGACTGCATGGGGCGTGATCAGTCTGTTGCCGTTAGAACGGAAGACGTAAGCCACTTGGCGAGCGAACTTGTTGAGGCGTGCACCGCAATCCTCTATAGTGAAGCCCTATGACTGATCCGAGTATCATGGCACGAGTGGACCGGTTGGTGGTCGCGTTGCGCGAGTTATCGGAACAACAGATCGGGATGATCGAATCGGTCGTCGCGCAGTTCCGCAGACCGTTCCTGAAGATCGAACGGTGGGTTGACTCCGATCTCGTGAACGCGCCTCTGTTGCGCGATTTCGGCGATGTGCTGCGCATCCACCATTGCTTCTCAAAGGAAGCACTCTCGAAGGACCGATTCGAGTACGCCCTTGAAAAGACGCTGAATCTGTGCAACAAGAGAGCGGTGTTCGCTGCCTCGCGTACCAACCGCGGCCATGACCTCACTGTTGACGGCGTGCCCTATTCGTTGAAAACCCAGGCAGATAAGGGAATCAAGGAGACTGAAGTCCACATTTCGAAGTTCATGGAACTGGGCAAAGGGCGATGGCCCAAGACTGCAGACGGATTCGGACTGTTACGCGAGATGTTCGTTCGGCACATGGACGCGTATGAGCGAATCTTCACACTGCGTTGTCTGTCCAAGGATCCGGCACGCTGGCGATATGAACTGGTTGAAATCCCAAAGGCACTTCTGCTGGAGGCGGAACGGGGCAAACTCGAAATCTGCCGGAAGACGAGACAGGAGACGCGTCCAGGTTACTGTCGCGTCACAGATATCGCAGGAAACCTCAAGTTCGAACTCTATTTTGACGCCGGATCAGAGAGAAAACTTCAAATCCGGCATCTGCGCAAAGACCTGTGCGCGGTCCATGCTCAGTGGGAATTCGCCACCGAATAGAGCGGTAGTGTCGGACCGGTGCGCTCGATTCGGTCCAAGGCGATCTTCACGTACTGCGGGTTTAACTCGATCCCTACGCACTCGCGGCCGTGTTCCCGGCAGACCAGACCAACGGTCCCGGACCCGAAAAAGGGGTCGAGCACCTTGGATCCTGGTTCTGAGCCAGCCAACAGACACAGTCGCACGAGTTCCGGCGGGAAGACGGCGAAGTGTGCGCCGTGGAAGCCGTTCGTGTTGATGCTCCAAACCGTGCGCCGGTTCTTCGACTCCTGGCCGTTGCTGGACGGCTCGCGAATAGCTTCAAAGTCATAGAAGTACGACTCCGCCTTGCTCATCAGGAAGATGTATTCATGTGCGCGGGTCGGACGATCCTTGACGGACTCGGGCTGGCAGTTCGGTTTGTTCCAGATGATGTCAGATCGCAGAAACCACCCGTCCGCCTGTAGGGCTAGGGCAAGTCGCCATGGCACACCGATCAGATCCTTGGGTTTGAGACCCTCCGGGGTCGGCGGGCGGTAACTCATGGCCCTTCCCGCATTCTTCTTGTCCGGCGCACGCCAGCGTCGGTCTCCACTGGTGTATGAATCGCCAATGTTGAGCCAGAGCGTCCCATCTTCACGGAGCGTGCGCCGGACTTCGCGAAACACGCCGACCAGATCGGCAATGTAGGCATCCGGGGCGTTCTCGGCACCGATTTGGCCTTGGATACCGTAATCGCGCAGGCCCCAATACGGCGGACTCGTGATGCAGCACTGGAATGTACCGTCCGGAATATCCGCCAACGCACGACGGGAGTCCCCTTCGACGATTCTTACGTCGTCCTCGTGGTAGACCTCGCGGACGAATGCCTTGCACTTCGCTTCGCCTGCGCGCGGGTACGTGGTCTTCTTGCATGGTTTCTGAGCAAGCGCATGGTCTGGCGGGACAGCATCGCATTTGGCGTTGCCGTTCAGCAGTTCGTCGATCGAGACTCGAAGCGCATGGGCAAGGCGCGGCAGGATCGTGGTTGGCGGGTGTTCAGTCTCCCCCTCGTAATAGGCAATCATCCGCCGGGACACGCCGAGTTCCTGGGCCAACGTTTGTTGTGTAAACCCGGCGGCCTTGCGCAACGCGACCAACCGGTCGCCAAACCCCGAGATGTCTGTCGCGCTCTTCTTGGGCATGCAAACCTCCACGGCTTTGAACGTACGGTATTCGTACATTGCGCCGTGCCAAAACGCAAGTGCTATCTTCACGCACTGCTAATTGCAGTTGAGCCCATACGGTTCGCGCGCGTGGAGCCTCTGTTTCCAGGTATTCTCGACGCGCACGACTTCATCGGCGTCTTCATCAGGCGAAACGCGCTGAAGAATGGTGAATCGGAAGTTCCGGGGGTCCCGCTGTCGGAGTAGGTGATCTCCCCCGTGCCCTGAAGAGGCATACGCCTGCCATCTGCCGAGAAGATTGTCTGCGCCGTAGGCCGACCCGACGTAGCCCTTTCGGTCCGTGGTGTCGAAGACGTAGTAGATGCCGCGCCACTGCGACAGCGCTGACTTCCAACTCGTCGGGATGACAGCAAGGTCCTCCCGTGTTAGGTCGATCTCTTCCCATGGAGGCATCTTCTTGCCGAACATACTTTCCTCATGGACAGCAGTGACGGGCATTTCATTGCGATGCGCCCGTCGCCACCAGGACCGTTCAGGCGGCGGCCATTCGACCACCAACTTGCCTTTCCAGTGCGCGTAGAAGTCTTCAGGCACCAGATCGAAGAAGAGGACGCTGGCCCAGTCCTTGGCGATCAACCCCTCAAAACTGGATTTCCTCAACTCGTTGTTTGCGGGGACCTGCCAGAACTCGTCGCGGTTAAGTGGTCTCGCAGCCCTGATCGCGTACAAGCCCACGAAGGTGGCTCTGCCTGGTTCCTGCCCGATGAAAGACGCAACGTGGCCGATGCCTATCATCGCCTGCATCACCTTCTCGAGCTTCGCTCCCTGCGTCTGTTGGTATGCGTTGAACACGTCTGGCCTCTCGGCAGCAAGCCAAGGGAGTCTCTTGGCAAGATCGGGTTCGGGCGGCCGATGCCGGAATACGAGAACGTGCAGAGGGTCGATGCCATTCCTTCGCAGCAGGTCGTTCAAATGCATCTCCATCCTCCTATTCGAGTGCGCACGCCAAGTCGCTGGCTGCAAGCAACCGATCTGCAAAACCAAGGATCGTCTCGTGCCTGGCGATGCACTCGCGCCACCGTGCCGGAATGCCTTCCTGTCCGTAGTGGGCCCCGGCAAGCTGACCGTACACCGCGCCGGTTGTGTCGGCATCATCGCCGAGATTGACGGCCAACAATGCGCCATCTCGAAAATTCGTGCTCTTGTGAAACGCCCAAAGCGCGGCTTCGAGTGATCGCACAACATGGCCGGTCCCCCGAATGGCAGGCGGCTCTTTCAGCTTGAACGACCCGCATGCAATCTCATCGATCTCCGGCGTCAGCGGGTACTGCTGCCAGTGGCCCGGTACGGGACAGTGGCGTTCGGACAGCAACGCGTCCTTGCTGACCCCGGTGACGGCCGCCACGATCAGTCCTCCCATGTACCGGCAGGCATCAATACAAACGGTTGCGCCATGCGTGGTGCGCGAACTGTCCGCCGACCGTGCAAGCGCCTCTTCCGGTCTGCGGGCGAAGAACAGGGGCACGGGCGCCAGCCGCATGATGCTCCCGTTACCGGCGGCACGCGGGTTGGCGGTGCCGCAGTAGGGTTCGTGCGTCCGCTCAAACTGGAGCAGCGACTGCAGCGTGGTGCCGCCGATATCAAAGCACGCACCGGTACTGCTGAGGTGCCCGTCGCGGTACCATCGCACGTAGCGCTCAAGCTGGTCGACGGGATCGAACCCGTCTGTCTCAACCAGACTTTCGGCCAGGCAGAGCGCCAGCGACGTGTCGTCGGTCCACTGACCAGGCTTCAGGTCGAACGGTCCGCCACCTACGATGTCCGTCATGGGCTCGAACGACCCCGGTGCGCGGAACTCCACGGTTGTCCCCAAGGCGTCGCCGACGGCCAGACCCAGCAGGCATCCCTGGTAGCGTGATTGGATGGTGGTCATCGGGACTCCCTCCACGTGACGATGTACTGCTCCTGCGCCTCCGTCTCCGGCGACACCCGGTTGGCCGACTTCGGGCACTGCTGCCACAGTTCACGCAACCGAGCAAGAGCAGCCTCGCCTCCCAAGCCATGCCGCGCCAACCAGCACCCGACGATCAGACCAGTCCGGCCGACGCCACCCCAGCAATGCAGGTAGACCATCTCGCGGTTCCGGATATGACCGTCGATCGCGTCAAGGATCGCTGTCGTCAGGGTTGGCGATTCGGGCACCGAACCGTCCCGAATCGAAAAGCGCTGGTGAGAGGCAACTGCCAGCAACGCGGCATAGGGCAGAAGCCCCTCATTCTCTCGGGTCAGATCGATGAACGCCGCAACGCCCGCCTTCTCCAGCGCACCGATCTTGGCCGGCGAGGACGCGTCGTCCTTGTTCCTGGGATACTCGCCGGCGAGGAACCTGCCGGGAGACACCCAGTAACAGTTCGCAATGGGCCGATGTGTCATGTCTCATCCTCGTCGCACTAGAGATCGAAGCTGAAGCCGTCGCGCAGTTTCTGCCGGTAGGCGCGGCGGTCGAAGCCATACAGCTGGGCGGCGCGGTGCCGAACGCCCTGCTCTTTGGCTTTCAGGAGCTTCAGGATGCCAAGACCGAGAGCCTTCTTGCGGAAGTTGCGCTTGTCGAGCGGGCGCCCGAGGATCAACTCGTACATGCGCTGGAGACGGGTGAGGGAGAAAGCCGGCGGGAGGAGTTCGAAGCCGATGGGGTGGTAACGGACCTTCTCTTGCAGCCGTCGCAGGGCCGTGCGCAGGATGGTCGCATGGTCAAAAGCCAGTTCGGGGAGCTCGTTGACGGCAAACCAGGCCGCATCACTGGCGTCCGTGGCCGCCTTGGCGCGGTGGTCCGCCAACCGGACCAGCGCATAGTAAGCCACGGTCACCACATGCTCGCGCGGATCGCGCTTGGGGTCCCCGAACGTGCCGAGTTGTTCCAGATAGACACGTGTGAGGCCCGTCTCCTCGGCCAGCTCGCGCCGGGCGGCATCGTCGGGCGATTCGCCAACCACGATGAATCCGCCCGGCAAGGCCCAGTGCCCGGCAAAGGGTGCCTGCCCGCGGCGGATCAGCAGGACTTGCAGACTGTGCTCGCCCAACCCGAAGACAACACAGTCGACGGTCAGGGCAGGACGGGGATAGGCATAGTGGTAGAGGTCGGCCATGGGTGCACGCAGGGCGTCTGCCTGCGATTTGTGATAGTGTATTTATCACACTATGTAGCAGCCGTCAAGGAGGCACTATTGCATCGCATCGCCGCGCCGAACAACGTACACTTCTCCTCCATGGACACTGGCACCCTCTCCAGGCGCGAAGCGATTTTCATCCTGTCTTGCTGGCTGGAAACGAACGACTTTCCCGACCGACTGATCACGGATTCGGCCGACCGCGGTTTCGTCATGGACTTGGTCTATGGCACGGTACGCCAGCGTCGCACGCTGGAATGGGCACTGGACAAACTGGTGCCGAAGATGCCGAAGGGCGAAACGCGCTCGGCCCTGCTGGTGGGCGCCTACCAGATTCTGCTGATGGACGACGTGCCGGGCTACGCGGCCGTGAATGCCACCGTGGAGGCGGCCAAGCGCGCCTCGCCCAAGTCCGCCGGATTCGTCAATGCCGTGCTCCGCAACCTGCTGCGCCAGCGGGATGCAATCCTGGCTGCCTTGAAGAACGAGTCACTGGCCGTACGGCTCTCGCACCCGGACGAACTGGTCGTCCGCTGGCTGGCGCGCTACGGTGAGGCCGAAACCACCGCGCTCTGCATCTGGAACAACACGCCGGCCGATACCGTGGTCTCGCTCCTGCCAACCGGCCCCAGCATGGCGGCCTACACCCAGTCGCTGACTGAAGCGGGCATCACCACCACCCGCCCCCACCCGGCCGCCCCCGACACCTGCCTGATCCTGCCGCACGGCGTGCGCGTCGAATCCCTGCCCGGCTACGCCCAAGGGGGGTTTGTCATCCAAGACCCCGCAGCGCGCCTGTCCGTGGACCTGCTGGACGTGCAGCCCGGGCAGCGCGTGCTCGATGCCTGCGCCGCACCCGGCGGCAAGACCCTGCAGATCGCGGCCCGCCTCGGCGGCACTGGGCGACTGGTGGCCATGGACCTGCACGCCGATCGCCTGCCTCCGCTGCACGCCAACCTCGCGCGCGCCGGCTTCGGCTGGGTCGAGGTCGTGACCGGCGATGCCGCAGCCCCACGCCCGCAGACGGACGACTGGGGTTTCGACCGCATCCTGCTGGATGTCCCCTGCTCCAACATCGGCGTTCTGCGCCGCCGGCCGGACGCCCGCTGGCGCTTCACGGAACGCCGGCTGGCGGCGCTGGTTCGCACGCAGAGCGTCATCCTGCGCAATGCGCTGACCTGGCTCGCGCCCGGCGGCCGGCTGGTTTACTCGACCTGCAGTCTGGAACCCGAGGAGAACGTGGGCCAGATCGAGGCGCTGCGTCAGGTTGACCCGGCCATCCGCGTGCTGGCCACCGCCGACCGCCTGCCGATGCGCGATGCCACCGACGGCGCCTTCGCCGCTGCCCTTGCGCGCCCTTGACGCCGCGAATGGGCTGTGTCACCCTTCCGCCATGGCCACTGAGACGTACACGTTGCTGGATAGCGGGGCGGGGCGGAAACTGGAGCGATTCGGCCGTTTCACGCTCGTACGTCCCTGCGCGCAGGCGCTCTGGCAGCCCCGACGACCGGAAGCCGAGTGGCTGGCGGCGGACGCGACCTTCGACCGCGAGGATGGTCACCACTGGCACAACCGCAGCCGCCTGCCGGATCAGTGGGTCATCGAGGTCGAGGGCGTAGCCTTCCGGCTTTCGGGAACGGACTTCGGCCACCTGGGTATTTTCCCGGAACAGCGCGACAGCTGGCGCTGGCTGCGGCAGACGCTACGCGCGGCGGCGGCCAGCCGGCCGCGGCCACTGAACGTGCTCAATCTCTTCGCCTACTCCGGCGGCTCGACGCTGGCGGCCGCGCATGAAGGAGCCGAGGTATGCCATCTGGATGCCTCCGCCGGCATGGTGCAGTGGGCGCGTGAGAACGCCAAGCTCAATGAGCTTCAGGCCGCGCCCATCCGGTGGATCGTCGACGACGCACACAAGTTTTTGGGCCGGGAGATCAAGCGTGGCCGGCGCTACGATGCCATCATCCTCGATCCGCCGTCTTTTGGCCGCGGCGCCCAGGGCGAAGTCTACAAGATCGAGCGCGACCTGCCGGCCACGCTGGCGCTGTGCCGCGACCTGCTGAGCGACGCGCCTGTGCTCGTGCTGCTCAGCGCACACACCCCCGGCCTGACGCCTACGGTCCTCGGACACCTGCTGCAGGACGCGCTGGGAACGCGTAAGGGCACGCTCGCCACCGGCGAGATGCTGCTCTCGGGCCCCCCGGACGTCTGGGCGGTCCCCAATGGATGTTACGCACGCTGGCAGGCCTGATCGCCTGGCGTAACCGGCACAATCACGGTCAGCGCGTGCGGCAGAACCTCGATTTCCACCGGAGTCGTGCCGATGATGTCGCCATCGGCCTGTACCGGGCAGGACAGGGCGCCGCGTATGGCAACGCGCTTGCGGGCATGGGCGTGCTGGGCCATGCGAGGGGCGGATCGTCCCGTCAGGATCTTGAGAAAGTACTTCACGCCGTCGAACAGCGTGCGCATGCTCACGATCCAGACATCGATGCAGCCGTCGTCGACGCGGATGATCGGTTCCTTCGGGTAGAGTCCCTTGCCGAAGATCGCACAGTTCATGACCGTGATCTCCACGGCACGGCAGCGGCGTTCCTGTCCGTCGACGCCGACTGTCAAGTACCTGCGCCGGAACTGCAGGATTCGGAAAATCGCGGACCCGACATAGGCGAGGCGACCGAAGCGCCCCTTGCCCTGATAAGTCATGTCCCCCGCCACCGACGCGCTGACGCCCACGCTCACATTGAGCACGTAGACGCGCTTGCCGATCCGCATCGTGTCGATCCGACGCTCGGCGTGCGGGCCTGCGATGAGTGCGAGGGCCTGCTCGGCGTCAATGGGGATACCGAGTTCGCGGGCGACCAGGTTCCCGGTCCCGACGGGCACGATGCCAAGGGGAACCTGGCTGCCGGTCAGACCATCGAGAACGGCCGAGATGGTACCGTCTCCGCCGGCAGCCACCATCAAGTCGAAGCCTTTGCCCAGCCGGTCGCGAACGATCTCGCCCGGCTCATCGCCTGGCCTCGTCTGGTAGACTTCGTAGGCGATGCCGGCAGCGCTGAAGAGCCGTTGCAGGGCGTCGCGCAGTGCATCCGCATCAATGTGCCCGGCAACCGGGTTGAGGATGACAAGAGCCTTCACGGTATGCTCGCCTCCAGAAACAGAACCGGCGGCCGCGCGTGGCGCGGTCGCCGGTCGGTATCGGGACGCATCCCAGTCAGACGCAATCGGTTCAGACCTTGGGCGCGGCTTCAGCAACCGGCGCGGCGGCCGGCGTGACCGCCGCCACCCACTCCAGAACCGCCATCTCGGAACCATCGCTGCGGCGCTGGCCCAGTTTGATAACCCGGGCATAGCCGCCCAGGCGGCCGGACATCGCGGGCACGACCAGGTCGAACAGCTTGGTGACGGCAGCGGGACGGCGCAACCGGGCCGCAGCCAGACGGCGCGCACCCAGCGTTCCCTTGCGGGCCAGCGTGACAATCTTCTCCGCGTCGCGCCGGGCCTGACGGGCCTTCGGCAGCGTCGTACGAATACGATCCTGCAGGATCAGGTTCACGACAAGCGAACCCAGCATTTGCTCGCGGTGGGCCTTTGACCGGCCGAATTTCTTGGCTACTTTGCCGTGGCGCATGTTACCACTCCAGAAGACAGACAGATGTCAGATAAACGGTTGTTCGCAACGAGACCTAGGCCTCGGCACTGCCCGACTCCAGCAGTTCAGTGTCAAACTTGAAGCCCAGCGAGAGCCCCAGTTCTTCCAGCTTGTCCTTGATCTCGTTGAGCGACTTCTTGCCGAAGTTGCGATACTTCAGCATATCCGCCTCGGTCTTCAACGCCAACTCGCCGACCGTGGTGATATTGGCATTGTTGAGGCAGTTTGCGGCGCGCACGCTCAACTCGATCTCGTTGACGCTCATGTTGAGCACCTTACGCAGGCGATCACGTTCCTCGTCGACCTTGCGCTCGGCCTCCTCGAACTCGACGACTTCCTCGCTGTAATCCACGAACACATCCAGGTGATGGCGCAGGACGGTCGCGGCGGTCTTGAGCGCCTCGTCGGGAGCGACGCGGCCGTCGGTCGTGACCTCCAGGATGAGCTTCTCGTAGTCGGTGCGCTGACCCACGCGGGTGTTTTCAACCGCGAAGTTCACGCGCAGGACGGGCGAGAAGATGCTGTCAATCGGGATGCGCCCGATTTCGTTCTCATCCGCCTTGTTCCACTCGGCCGGGCAGAATCCCCGTCCCGTGCGGATCTCGACTTCCATGTCCAGTTCGCCGTCGACGTCGACCGTGGCGATATGC
>CAYQJG010000101.1:0-15541 GCA_964417715.1 uncultured Lentisphaerales bacterium
TGCCGCACAGTCTACATCAACCAACGGGATTTCCCACGCTAAACCCGGAAGCGCCAACGCCCGTATGAAACGCGAAAACGCGGTGGCGCGGGAATCCTCGCCCGCGCCGGCCATCGCGCAGGATGAGGGCAAAGCCGCGCCTCGTACGGACAGGGCGTCGTCGAAGAGCGCCGCCGCCCGCAAGCCACAGAAGAATCAGGTGCGTTCCCCTGCCCCGTCCGTGGATATCCATTCCGCGGCGGAGCTGACTTTCAGTAGATTGCGTCAAGACTCCACTGATCCCGTAAACATCGAGAAGATGGCGGACATTCTGGCGGCATGGTTCGAAACACATCCCACAGAAGTTCTCGACTGGCTGGCCAAGCAGTCGGATGTGAATGTGTTAAGTCATCTGCAGGCTGTGCTGGGTCTTTGGGCTTCGAGAGATCCTGAGTCCGCCGCGGAGCTTGCGCGGATGCTGCCGGAGGGGGTGCGGCGCGATTACGTCTTCAATGCCGTCTTCAAAAACTGGGCGGAGGGAGATCCTGAGGCCGCCGCGCAGTGGCTCATGCAATGCCCGGAGGAGGAAGCTCATTACAACCCTAAAGGAGAAGCCAGGTTCCAGGCCGCCTACGTTGTGGCGGGACTCTGGGTGCAGACGGATCCCGAGGCCGCAGGCCGCTGGGCGGCGCAGGATCTGGAAGGGGAGGCGCGGATTCGAGCCATTATCGCTGTGGCGAAGTGGTGGGCTAAGAATGATCTGGAGGCCGCCACGCTCTGGGCCCTCCAATGTCCGGCAGGGGCGGAACGGATGGTCGCTCTGAGGGATATGGCTGGAAGCCTGGCTGAGGACGATGTGGATACCGCCATCCAATGGGTCATGCAACTCACAGACGACGACACAAAGAGAGGAGAAGTTGGAAAATGAAGAGGAGTCCGTTGCTGGGTTTGGCGTTGGCATGTGTGTTGGCAGGTCCGGAGGTACGTGCCGCGGATGAAGATCCGGCGAAGGGGGCGGACGCAAAGAAACAGGCCGATGAGCTTGTCGCGACCGCCAAGGGTTGCATCGACAAGGCCAGGATGCTTGTGGGCGACGAACGCAAGGAAGCGCAGCAAAAGCAATACGCCGCCGCCGTAGAGGCGTATGGCAAGGCGCTGGAACGGTATCCGGACTGGCAACTTGACAGCGCGACAACAGAAGACCACTGGGCCCGGTTTGCCGCCCTTCAGAAGCGGGGCGACCTCTGGAAGGCGATGAATCAATATGACAAGGCGCGAGAGGAGTATACGAGAGGTTTCGAGAAAGTCCCGCCGGCGATGGTGGATCTGCGCTCCTACATCCAAATGACGATCGCCGACAGTTACTTCGAAAAGAAGAACTGGATTGCCGCGGAAGAGGCCTACCTGCAGGCGGAGAGGATCGGGCTCTACGGCGACCGGAAGGTCCTGGTGCCGGAGCAGTTGGAGAAGGTCAAGCCTCTGGCGGAACAGCAGCGGAAGGAAATGGCGGGGAAGGCTGCGCAGAAGCCGTAGGCGTCTTTGTGCGGAGGTTTGTAGTGAACCGGTAAGGAGCGTCCGATATGCGAAAGACAGAACAGTTAGGTTGGTGGCAAACGGTTGGTTTCGGCCTTCACTATGATCTCCACGCCGACGCGAAGGACACCGTGTTGGGGGCCGAATTGACCCCCGAGCGTCTGCGCGAGCAGTTGGCCAAGGTCAAACCGGATGTCGTCCAGTGCGACTGCAAAGGGGCCGCGGGGTATGCCAGTTATCCCACCAAAATCGGCTATGCCTCGCCCGGCATTGTGCGTGATGCCCTGCGGATCCACCGCGACGTCACGCGCGAATTGGGGATTCCGCTTTCCGTGCATTTTGAAGGTCTGTTGAACGCCAGGGCGATCGAATTGCATCCTGATTGGTCGGTCCTTGACTGCCACGGCAAGCCGATCATCTTTTCGTCCACCTGCGCCGGCATCGCCTGTCCGCGCAGCCCCTACCTTGATGAAATGATGATTCCGCAAATGCTGGAAGTCATCGACGAATACGACGTGGACGGCTTCTGGATCGATGGGGACAACTATGTGATGCGCGACTGCTATTGTCCGCGTTGCCGCGAGGAGTTCGCCCGGCGCACCGGGATCGCCAAGCCACCGGAGTCTGTTGACGATCCAGACTGGCCGGCATGGCGGGGTTTTCAGCGCGACTCTTTTGTCGAATACGTCACCCGCTACACGGAGGCCGTTCACCGGCGCAAGCCGGAGTGTGCGGTATGCAGTAATTGGATGTATTCGATGCGCCAACCCGGCCCTGCCCTCGCGCCGGTTGATTATCTTTCCGGCGATTACATGCCTTCTTTAGGTTGCGAGCGCGCCGAGATGGAAGGCCGCTACATGGACGGCCACCGTGTGCCGTGGAACCTGATGGCCTGGACCTTCTGCACGCCGGGGAATGGGATTCCCGGTCAACTGAAGACCGCGCCGCACCTTTGCCAGGAAGCGGCGGAAATCATGTCCTGCGGGGGAAGCGTCTTCCTGTACGATCAGCCGCAACGGAGCGGATGGCTCACGTCCTGGCATCAGGATATCTTCGCCGAGGTGGCCCGTTTCTGCCGCGAGCGACAACCCTTCTGCCAGAACACGCGGTCGCTTCCGGAGGCGGCCCTGCTCTTTAGCGATCCCCATGTGTGGAAGCACAATCCCGAGCCCTTCTGCATGGGGGAATGCTTCTACGGGGTGGAAGGGGCGCTGCACGCGCTGATTGAGAATCAGATTCACACCGACGTTCTGGACGAGACCCGGTTCCTGGATCGGCTGCGTCAATACAAACTGGTTGTGGTCGCCGAACAGGATCCGGTCTCGCCCCTCGTGCTCAGCGCGTTGGCGGACTACGCCCGCGAGGGCGGCTCCGTTCTGTTGACGGGCGCCCACCTGGCCGATCTCTGCCCGGAGCTGGCCGGCGTCGTTGCGATCGAGCCAGTGCGCAAGGAGGTCTGGCATGTGCCGGTGGGCGGCGAATGCGCCTCCCTGTCCGGTCCCTGGCGGCCGGTGCGGCCGGTCGCGGCGGAGATGTATGCGCCCCTCATGCGCGAACAGCAGATCGGCAAGGACGAGACGGCGTTTCCGGCCGTGACCGTACGGCGGCTGGGCCGGGGCCGGGTGGCGGCCATTCACGGCGATTTCATGCGCAACTATCTGCTCTGCCACCATCCGCGCCTGCGCGCATTCGTGCGCGAGTTGTTGGGCTCATTCGACATCGCCTGGACATGCCGGGTTGTCGGCCCACCCCAGATTGAGGTTTCCCTGCGGGAGAGCGAGGGACGGTTGCTGGTTAATCTGGTCAACCGCGCCGTCACTCCCACGCTGACGCCCCGCCTGCATATCGTCGAAGAGGTGCCGCCCACGGGGCGCATCACGGTGGAACTGCGGCTTGAGAAGAAGCCGCGCGCCGTCACGCTCGAGCCGGGAGCGCAGCCGGTCAAGAGGTCATACCGGGACGGTCGTCTGACGGCGCAGGTGGAGGAGGTGCGCATGCACAGCATTCTGGCGGTGGAACTCTGAATCGCTCGACCCGGCCTGCAGGGCCCAAGAACGATGGGTTCCTGGTTCCGAAGGAGTACCGTTCATACAAGACGAGGTTGAGGACATGAAGAAGCGTGTGTTGTTTGGCTTGGCGGCAGGTTGTTTCACGGGCGCGAGCCCCCTTCTTGTTGGTGTGTGCCTGGGTGCGGTGGACGGGTTTCCGCTCGACCAACCGGGGGAGATTCGCAATCCCGACGCCCTGCGGCCGGCGCCTACAGTGATGACGGAGCACACCCGCTGGGCGCGTGAGAATGCCGCCGGCGCAACGAAGGCGCTCTTCACTACCCCGCGGGGGGCGCTGCGCGAAGTCATCGAACTGGCGCAACGCATGGACCTGGATTACCGCGTCGTGGCGCTCGACAGCGCCACGGCGCTCTCAGCAACGGCGGATGGCGCGGCGCGCCTGTTGTGGGGCTCGCGCCGGAAGCCGGAAGTGCTCGCCGACCTCACGGAAGCGCTGCGGCAAACCAACGACGTCATCGTTGTCGGCCACGTCGTCCCGGAGGTGCTGCCGGCAGAGGCGTGGGCCGCCAAGCCTCTGGCGGAACAGCAGCGGAAGGAAATGGCGGGGAAGGCTGCGCAGAAGTAACGAAGACTTGGTGTGCGGCGCGGGCGGCATTGCAGCCGCGCCGCACAGGCTGTGGTCTGGCCAAGACTCCAGCGGGAATTCTGGTTAGTCCCATGAGCACAGTCGCAAAAGATACTATCGATCGGGAGGCTCTGCTCGCCCGCAGTGCCCAACCCCACAACCCCGCAATCGCGCATCTCGCAGCCACGCATAGCCTGCCTGCGACGGCGGAGTATCTACTGGAAACTCTGGTGCGCAGCCGGAAGGATTGCGATACGGCCCGGATCCTGGCGGCGATCCGCGCGCATCGCGACGGCGATCCCGCGAGTCCCACGTTTGGATGCTTTAGGTGGTACGCCGAGGACCCGAGAATACACGACACGAACGCGCCTTTCTTCATCTGCACACCCCTCGCCGTGCTGTGGCTGTCGTACCGGACGAATCTGGATGCGGCGGAGATGGCCGAGCTCCACGGCATCTTTGCGGACGTACTGCCCTGGTTTCGGAGGATGGCCGATTCGCCTAGCCTGTTCTACCCCAACAAGTGCATCAGCGACGCCGGCATGCTTCTGGCAACCGGCCATGTTTTGTCGGACGACCGAACCGTCGAGGCCGGACGGCGGTTCTGTCGCCGCTACCTCGACTACTACGTCCGCCGCGGGACCGGCTGGGGCGAGGACCATTCACCGAGCTACACGCTGGTCATCGTCGAGATGACGCTGCTCATCATGGCGCTCGAAAAGTCCGGCGACCTGTTCGATGAGGCCAAGCGCCTGACGGACGCCATTCTCGATTGGGTCTCGTTTCACGACGGCGTGGATGCGGTGCCGAGCATCCGCGGGTACAACTTCGAGTGCCGCATCGAAATGTCCTACCCGCTCGCGGGCCTGCTGGCCGATGCGTCCGGAGACTTCGGCACGACCGCCTTGGCCATTTTGAAGAGGGCGACCGGCTACGCCTTCAATCCGGAACCGCGGGACGTGCCGCGGCAGCGTCGCTGGCGAACCTTCGACGCGCACTTCAGCACCAGTTTCATCGGCCCCCACGCGCGCCTCGGGTCGTTGAGCCGCTTCCCGCTGATGCCGAACAGCTACATGCACGACACGTGGGGCGCGGGATGGCAGTCGAAGCCGGGCGCGTTCATTGTCGGGCGTGAGGAGTACGGGGTGCTTGAATGGATGACGGAAGACGAAGATGGCGTTCTGCGTCAGCACGAAGCGACGGGTTTCCATGACTGGGCCAGCCGGCATCTCCTGAAGCGCGCCGGATTCCACCCGGACGTCGTGTTTACAGGCCACCAAGAGGGGCCGGCGGCAATCCTGCTGCGCGAGATTCACAATATCCACTCGCCCACCCGCAGCATTGTGGACCGATGGCGCCTGGCCCATGCCCGCGGCCGAGTCCTGATCGACGGCAAGGAATGGGATGGACAGTCTGTGGATGTCCCTTCTCAGTGGATCGTCGTCCGGTATGATCATGCCGCGGTCGCCATCCGGCCGCTGCAATGCCGGATTCTCGACGAACCCAGCGACGATGCGAACCCCCAACGCCGCACGTCCGGCCGCATCGTGGATCTGCCGTTGAGGATCGAGAGGACCGGTCGCGGCGACTGGTTGTCGCTCCCTCTCGTGGAGGGCCATGCGGGGACGATCACCCAACGCCTGCTTTTCAGCGGGTGGTGCGTGGTTCTCTTGGATCGCGTGGACGACGCGGCCGGGTTGCGCGTCACCGAGACGTTCCATGAAGACGGAGAGATTCCACGCCCCTACGGGGAATGGATTCGGACCGTCGAATTGACGACCCCCACGACCCACCTGAAGCTGGTGCGGGACATGTTGACCGGGGAGGTCGCGCGCTTCATCGACGGCGAGGCGTTCCGCTTTGGGCCGAGACGCGACGCGGAAGCGGAACAAGGAGTGTGACGGTGATTCGGACAGTCAAACGCGGCCGTCGCCGAGAGGACCGGAAGACCATGTGTCAAACAGAACGTGAAGAAGGCGCAACAGCGCCCATCGTCTTGGCGGTGGCCGCTCACCCCGACGACATCGAGTTTATGATGGCCGGCACGTTGCTGCGGTTGAAGGCGGCGGGCGCGGCGATCCACATGTGGAATCTGGCGAACGGGCACTGCGGCACGGCCCGCGAGTCCCGCGAGGCCATCATTCGCATCCGCGCCTCCGAAGCGGAGGCGGCGGCGCGGCAGGCCGGCGCCACATGGCACGCGCCGCTCTTCGACGACTTGGCCGTGTTTTACGACGGCCGGTCGCTGGCGCGCGTCGCGGCGGTCGTGCGCGACATCTGTCCGACGGTGGTTCTGACCCAGTCTCCGCAGGACTACATGGAGGATCACCAGAACACGTGCCGGCTCGTGGTGACGGCGGTCTTCGGGCGGGGCATGCGCAACTTCGTCACGGACCCGCCGCGCGCGCCGTGGGACGCGCCGGTGGCCCTCTACCACGCGTTGCCTCACGGACTGCGCGACGGCCTGGGGCAGGCCGTGCGTCCGGACTTCACGGTCGACATCGGTCCTGTGCTCGACGCCAAGCGCGACCTGCTGGCCTGCCATCGCAGCCAGAAGGAGTGGCTTGACGACAGCCAGGGCATGGACGCCTATCTGGCCGAAATGGCTGCGATTGGCGCGGCCGTGGGCCGGACGTTCGGAGGCGGCGCGCATGCCGAGGGCTGGCGACGACACAACATGTTGGGGTTCGGGCCCGAGGACTTCAATCCGCTGGCCGACCTGCTGAAAGGAGCCGGATATGCCGAGACCGCTAAGCCGCCTGACGCCTGACTGGTGGGACTACACCACGCTCGACACCGCGCTGCTCAAGGACGCGGCACGGCTGACGCTGAAGGCCCTCGCGCAGATGGGTCGCCCGGGGTTTGCCGTCCGGTTTTACGACACCGTAGAGGAGTTCTACTGCGCCGAGGCGCTGGAGTACATCGACGCCTGGCGCCGGTCGACGCCCGACAACCCTTGCGGCATCTGCGGCCCGATCGGCCCCACGGAGCAGTTGCCGGTCGTGGCACGGATGGTCAATGCCCTGGGCCTGAACCTCCGGCACGCCCACTTCTGGGGCATGGACGAGTGGGTACTGGACGACGGCCGTGCCGCCGACCCCGCGTTTCCGCTCGGCTTCCGGAAGGCAGACCAGGACCTGTGCTTCAGCCGAATCGACAAGGCGCTGGCCATGCCAGTGGCCAACCTCCACTTTCCGACGCTCGACGTCGCCGCATATTCCCGCACCTTCGACGAGATTCGCTGCGTGGTCATGCAGGGCGGCCAAGGCGAGACGAAGCACTGGGCGTTCAACGATCCCGTGCAGCGCGCGGGCCGCTACCGCCACACGCCGCCGTCGCCTGCCGAGTACCGGCGCCTGGGCGCGCGCGTTGTCGACCTGCACCCCCTCACCCTGATCCAGAACGCTCGCACGTCGGGCGGCGGCACGGTCCACGACATTCCGCGACGCGCCCTGACCGTGGGACCGCGCGAGACGTGGAAGGCCGACAAGGTATCGATCTGGCACCCGGGCCACCACGACAACGCCTTTGGCATCCGCCTGAGCACGCTGATGATCTCGGAGCGCATCCAGGACAGCGCCGTTCCCATCAGCCTGCTGGGCGGCCATCCGAACGTGGAGTTCCATTTCCTGCGCCCGGGGATCGCCGAGTGCACGGTCGAGATGCACTGACCGCCAAGCGCAGGGTCTTTGATCCCGGAACAAATCAGCGACGAAAGGAACATGGAGATGATACAAGCGCAACCTGTCGCGACTGGCCAAAACGATGGTCGCCAGGCGCCTCCCGCGCCGAAGGGATTCCATTGCGGCTCGCTGATCTACTCCCGAGCGGGGCTGGCCTGGCTGTTCATGTGGCTGCTATGGGGTGACTTCTGTTTCACGATGATGGAGACGGTCGTGCCCAGCATCGTCCCGCTCAGGCTAAAGGAGTTGCAGGCGCCAAACTGGATCATGGGGCTGGTCTTGGTAACGATCCCGAGCGTCCTGAACGTGGTGTTGAACCCCATCATCAGCACGGCCAGCGATCGCCACCGTGGCCGTTTTGGGCGGCGCATTCCCTTCATGCTCTTCACGGTGCCGTTCGTGTCCATGGCCCTGTGCCTGATGGCGTGTTCCACGGAACTTGGACATTGGCTGCACGCATGGATTGCCCCGGCGACCGGGTGGAACGCGGCCGCGGTCACCGTAGGCGTCATTGCCCTAGCCATGGGGCTCTTCAAGTTCAGCGACATGTTTGTCAACACGGTCTTTTGGTATTTCTTCAACGATGTGGTGCCGCAGTGCGTTATGGCCCGCTTTCTGGGTTTGTTCCGGATGGTCGGCGCAGGCGCGGGCGCCCTCTACAACTTCTTCATCTTCAAGTTTGCCTTGAGTCACATGCGCCTGATCTTCCTGCTGGTCGCGGGACTTTACTTCACTGGCTTCGCGATGATGTGTCTCTGCGTCAAGGAAGGGAAGTACCCTCCTGCCCCCAGACTGGCGGAGAAGCGGGGCGACGTCTTCCAGATGGTCAAGACCTATCTCCGGGAATGTCTTCAGCATCGTGTCTACCGTTCGTTCTTCTTGCACAACATGTTCTGGAGCCTGTCGGGGGCCTGCAGCCTGTATGGTGTCTTCCTTTCCTTGTCCCTCGGGTTGACGCTCCAGCAGATTGGCACGATAGGCGCGGCCGTGGGTGTAGCCAACATGGCACTGACCTACCCGGCCGGGGCGCTGGCCGATCGCATCCATCCCCTGCGGACCATGCTTTGGATCAAGGCCGGGATGCTCGTGATGGCCCCGCTGAATTTCATCTGGCTCTTTACCGACTTCACGCCCCTGGTAAACTACCGGGTCCTGATTGCTTTGCAGGTGCTGAACCTGCCCTTGGGGGTGATCTACGCTGCGGTGGGACTGCCCATGACCATGCGCGTCCTACCTAAGGATCGCTTCGGGCAATTCTGTTCCTTCAACGCAATTTGCCAGGCCGGGGTAGGCGCGGTGGCTGGCGTGGTGGCCGGTGGCTACCTGGACCTCATGCGGAGAGTCTTCCCGGACGAGGTGTGGGGCAAGGACTATTGCTACCGAATGATCCCCGTCTGGGCGCTGCCCTTCCTGATCTTGGGCATGGTCTACCTGGTACGGCTCTACCGCAGTTGGAAGGCACTGGGGGGCGATACTCATTATGAACCACCATGCCGTGATGGGAAGGTTCCGGTGACTGGCGGCGTCACGTCGGCGGGGGCTGTGCGAAGAGGTGCCGGCGAACTGGGCGTGTGACGTGCCGGCGAGGTTTAAGACATTGGAGGACATCCCGTATGAGTCGAACACGTGGCATTGGCGTCATTGACCTCATCCCCCGGACCGCAGTGGGGTTGCCGACGGAGGAGGCATACGCGTTTCGGAAGCGGCTGGACGCGGTGCACAAGCGAGCGCGGCGCCTCCGTTCCCTTCAGCCTGCGGCGAACGAGGTGTGCATCGGGGACCGCTGGAACGTTGGAGTCTGTACCGGGTGCTCGGCCGTACTCCTGCATGCGGCGAGGGATTTCCGGGACTACCTGTGCGACTGCATGGGCCTCTCCGTGCGGCTGATCCGCCGGCCGGCCGCGCGGCTTGCGCAGGAGAAGGCGTGCGTCGTGCTTTGCGAGAAGAGCGAAATGCCGCCGTTCGGCGCAGGGTTGAAGACGGCCCGGGGTTACCGGATCACGGCGACCGCCGAGCGCATCGTGGTCTGCGGCTGCGATGACCGTGGCGCCGCCCAGGGGGCGTATTTCCTGGAAGATCGGATGAACCTTCGGGAGGCGCCGTTTGTAGCCCACGGTGAGACGGTCAGGGCGCCGCTTTTCTCGCCGCGGATGGTCCATTCCGGGTGGGGGTTCAACCAGTTCCCGGACTCCCACTTGAGCGCGATTGCCCATGCGGGCATGGATGCAATCGTGCTGACCGTCAAGGGGGTGGACCTCGTATCCGGGGGACGTTTGGCAATCAACGATCTCGTCCGCCGGGCCAGGCTTCACGGTCTGGATGTCTATTTCTACAGCCTTGCGACGTGCTGGAAACACCCCGGCGACGATGACGCCGAGGCGCATTTCGACAGGACATTCGGCGCGCTGTTCCAGGCGTGCCCGCAGGCGAAAGGCATCGTGCTCGTCGGGGAATCGTGCGAGTTTCCCAGCCACGACGAGCGTACGACGAGGCAACCATGGGACGCAAAGCCGGGCGACGGTCTTCCGCCGGTCAAACCCAGCCCCGGCTGGTGGCCCTGCCGCGACTACCCGCAGTGGGTCAACCTGGTCAAGAAGGTTGTCCGGCGATGGAGTCCTCAGGCCGACATCGTGTTCTGGACCTATAACTGGGGTTATGCGCCGCGCAAGGAGCGCCTCGCGCTCATCGCGTCGCTGCCGCGCGATATCTCGCTGCTGGTCACCTTCGAGATGTTCGAGCCGGTCAGGCACGAGGATGCCGTCAACCCAGTGATGGACTACACCCTTTCGTTCGCGGGGCCGGGACGCTATTTCGTGAGCGAAGCCGAAGCGGCGCGCAAGCGTGGCATCCGGCTCTATGCCATGAGCAATACCGGAGGCTGCACCTGGGATTTCGGCGTGACGCCCTACGAGCCGTTTCCGCACCAATGGGGCCAACGGCATGACGCCCTGCTCCGGGCCAGGGGCAAGTGGGGACTGGCCGGCCTGATGGAATCGCACCACTACGGTTTCTATCCTTCCTTCATCGCCGAACTTGCCAAGTGGAGTTTCTGGAGCGCGTCGCCGTCCCGCGATGAGGCGCTCCGACAGATCGCCGTCCGTGACTTTGGCGCCGCGGGCGCTCCGCATGCCCTCCGGGCCTGGGAGCACTGGAGCGAGGCGATCCGTCATTACGTTCCCACGAACGAGGACCAGTACGGGCCGAATCGGATCGGGCCATCGTATCCGCTGATCTTCCACCCCCACATCACCCGGACGTTCACCAGCCAGGAATTGGATGTGCATGCGTTCGTCAAGACGCTGTACCATCCCTTCGAGAACGCGCAGCAGTCGCCGGGCCCGCTCCGCATCGATGCGGAGATACGGTCCTACCGGCACATGCGGCGCCTGCTCGGGCGCGGGCTGGCGGAGATGGGCCGGGCCATTCGGCTCGCCCCGGCGGCAAAACGCGAAGCCGGCCAGCGCCAGGCGCTCCTGGTCCAGTTTATGGCCAACACGGTCACCACCACCCTGCACGTGAAGGAATGGTGGAAACTCAACCAGCGCCTGTTCGTGGCACGGGACAGGAGAACCCTCCATCGACTCCTCGACGCGCTCGTGAAGGTCGCGCGCGCGGAGATGGTCAATGCCCGCGCAACGATTCCGCTCGTGCAACGGGACTCCCGTCTCGGTTGGGAACCCATCATGACGTACATGTGCGACAAAGCCCGTCTGGAATGGAAACTCCGGCAGGTTCAACGGGTGTTGGAGGACGAGATTCCGTGCTACCGGAAGACCGTCGATCTGTGAGCGTGTGGCGGCCTTGGACGCACTCTTCGGATGAAACTGAACCCTGAACACATTCCCGGGAAGGAACCCCTATGACCAGTCGCGAACGCGTCACACGAGCCACTCATTTCCAAGGCGTTACCGCCGCGATGGTATCGTGTGGGCTGTTCCCTTGTTGGCAGGAGTGAGACGGCACAGGAGAGGGTGTGAAGACCGCCGCCAGAGGCATATCAGCGGACACCGAATCCGCTGCCATGCCTTACAACGGCGGCGCAAGTAGTTGGTAATCAATGCAACCCGCGAGGCATAGCAGCGTCTCGCTCGATGAGGGGCACTGCTATCTTTGAGGGCGAGTACCTGTTGGGCCAGAATGACTGCGATGAAAACGAACTACGCCGGACATGACTCCGCCTACCGGCTCCGAAAGGCAGAAGGCAATGCCGGATGGGACAAGACGCCCGAAGCCTACGCGCGCAGAGAACTCGACTTTGCGGAAATCCTTCGCGGCGGCATTGCGCCGGCGTCCGGTCCCCTTCTTGAGTTGGGCTGTGGCGCCGGGAACATCGCCGTGTGGTTCGCCCGTCAGGGGTTTGACGTTACCGGCGTCGACATCTCGCCAACCGCCATCGAGTGGGCCAGAGAGCGCGCACGAGCGGCCGGCGTCAAGGCTGTGTTCTTGTGTGCGGATGTTCTGGATCTCGACGACGTTCTGCCGGACGCATCGTTCGACTTCTTGTTGGACGGACATTGCTTCCATTGCATCATTGGGCAAGATCGTGAGCAATTCTTGCAACAGGCTTACCGTTTATTGAAGCCGAAGGGCTTCTTTCTTGTCGATACCATGTGCGGTCCCGTCCAGAATGACGGCATCAGTGGGTATGATCCTGCCTCAAAATGCGCCATGGTGCAGGGAGTCGCAACGCGATACTGGGGTGACCCTGAAGAGATTCAGAAAGAACTTACGGATTCCGGTTTCACGATTGTCGATGTGTCGGTCGAGCACGAGACTGCTCACGGAAACATCATGATTCAGGCGATAAAGAGGCCCAACCAAGGAGTCCACGCGACGCGGTAAATCGCGCGCCTGACTCCCGACGTTAGGCCTCACAACTCGCACCATGCACCTACATCCGCCCAAAGCCCTTCTTTTCGACCTCGGCGGCGTGGTTGTCGATATTGATTTTGCGCGCGCGATAAGATTTTGGGAGAAGTACTCTAAGCTCGACCATGAAGCCTTGCGCTCCAGATTCGAGTTTGATCGCGAGTACGAAGACCATGAAATTGGGCGGATCACCGCAAATCAGTACTTTCTGCACATTGCAGAAAGATTAGAGCTGTCAGCGACTGCTGATCACGTTGAAGAAGGGTGGAATTCGATATTCGTTGGTCAGATCGAGCCCACACTTGACCTGATCGCGTCGGTCTCGGGCAAGTTGCCCTGCTACGCGTTCACGAATACAAACGCCTCGCACATGCGAACTTGGAGTGAGATGTTTCCGCGCGTCGTTAGGTCCTTTGATCAAATCTTCGCGTCTCATAAAATTGGCCTGAGGAAGCCTGAGGTGTCTGCGTTCAATCACATCTGCAAAGCAACGGGGGTTCCTGCTGAGGGATTTCTCTTCTTTGATGATCTTCAAGAGAACGTCGATGCTGCTCGAAATGCTGGTCTACAAGCCGTCTTGGTCAAATCACCGATAGATGTCGCAGACGCACTTGGCGTCACCAATCTAACCAATCAACGCAGTGAGGCCTAACCATTCGCTCAACCGGACCCATTGCGGCATGCGGCTAAAGGCCCGCCATTTCATTCTGGGCCTTTAGCCACATACCGCAATGGGTCCGGTTAGCTCAAACGTTAGCGCAAGGAGCGAGCAGATGAAGGGATCTATCCGAGGAGAAGTGCACGCGGGAAAGCTGGAGGACATCCCTGATGGGTTGTCCGCGAACTCCGTCCTCCCGGTCTTCGTGAGGTTCAAGGAGCAGTTCTTCCTGAACGGGGACGGATATCCGTCCTTTATCGAGGCCAACCGGCACCGGCGGCGCTCCGAGCTGCGACGGGAGGTGATCGGTCGCCTGAAGGACATCGCCCGACACACGCGGCAGGACACCCAGTCGACAATCAGCCGCCTTGTGAAGGCCGGATACATTAAGAACGTCAGGCCATTCTGGCTTGTGAACGGCATCTCCTGCGACGCCGCCCTGGCAGGCTGCCGCAAACTGGCGGATATCGGGGACGTGGCTCATGTCTACTGGCAGGACCTCCGAGACCAGTGCATTCACCACCGATACACCCCAGCCGAGGTGGCGGCGGCTGACAGGGCAAGGATTCTGCGCCAGTTCCTGGATCATTGGCACGATGATTCCGATGACGATTTCCATATCGAGGACGATTGGATCCCCTGGAACATTCGGGCGATTCAGGCAGACCGCGCGTGGAGAGAGGAAGGGACCCTCGGTCGAGGTGTCGTGGTCGGGATCATCGACAATGGCATCGTCGACTGCCCGGCGCTGACGCCCGCCCTGTGGCGAAACCAGGGGCAGACACTCTCGGGCGAAGATGAGACTGGCAACGGCTATATCGACGATGTCTTCGGGTACGACTTCAGACGCGACTCGCCCTTCGTGTTCAACTCCGTCCACCCCGCCGACCGCCACGGTGCCATCTGTGCCGGGATCATCGCGGGACGGCCAGACAAGACGTGCGGCATCGTCACCGGGGTGGCGCCACGGAGCCATGTCATGATGCTCGGCTACGGCGAAGGGCGGTTCGAGGCATTCGAATACGCGCTGGAACAGGGCGCGGATATCCTTTCGTTGAGCTACTCCCTGGGTGATGTTCAGGGCAATCTGCGTGGCCTGTATCGCCTGGCGCACGAGCACCTTGACGCTGCCGGAATCCTGGTTGTCGGAGGGGCGGGGAACAAGAAGGGGAGGGTGAAGAAGGCAGACGGATCATCATCTTTCGAACTGATGCCGCCGGGGAAGCAGATTGCCAGCCCCAAAGACATTCCATGCGTCCTGACGGTCGGTGGCATCTGGAGGAACCGACAACGCGCAGCTTTCAGCGCGCATGGCCCCTGCACGTGGGACGATGTAAAGTTCTATCATGACTTCGATAGGCGATCGCCACTGGCAAAGCCGGACATCTGCGCGTTTGTCAGCGGCTTTCCCATGTGGGCGAATTCGATCGAGAAGTTGCCCTGGGGAGTGAAGCCCTGGTGGACGAGACGGAACCTCAAGATACTGTCCGACGAGTTGGCTTTGGTCATTGGCCCGATCGGCAATTCCTTCACTGGCCCGCAGGTTGCCGGCACGGCGGCCCTGATGCTGTCCGCGAATCCCGAACTGAACCCGTCCGAAGTGAAGGACATCATCTGCAGGACCGCCGTACACCTGGGAGACGATCGAGAAGCTGTCGGCAAAGGACTCGTCTCTGCGCTTGCGGCGGTTCGCGAGGCCAAACGGATTTCCAAGGAGCCAGGACGAGCAAGACATCACTGACGAGATGCTCAACGGTACGGGGTCCCTTCGCCCGTGAGCGTTGGCGTTGGGCAGAAGAATGGATAGAAGATGGAACAGACCAGAAGATACATGCTCATAGCGTGTGCCGTGCTCTATCGGGAATGCTACTACTGCGCCGCCTTGAGTCGAAACACCGTCGATGTGCGACTGTGCGAGAAGGGCCTTCATGATGTCGGCGCAGAAAGAATGTCCGCCCGGTTGCTGGCTGAGATAGATGCAATATGACGAAGTGCAGGGAAGCACCGACCTCATGATGCGCTTGGTGAACGGCGAATGGAAGGACAAGGACTTCCTTGTAATGCGACCGGGGAAGATGGCAGAGGCAAGCCATGACGGGAATATCGTGCGGACAAAGGACAAAGAACCATGTTGTGGCCGCCGGGCGAAAGCTGGTTGTGAACCACCGGTGTAAAACTGGATGGT
>CAYQJG010000102.1:0-15067 GCA_964417715.1 uncultured Lentisphaerales bacterium
AAGCCATGGTGCACTGCGTGGAGGGATGTTAGGCCGTGAAGGCGACACCTGTTGCTTTATAGCCACCAATGGATGAACATCCCGAATGCAGCGTCTCGCCACCAAGCCACCCGCTGCTCACGTTGTTGTTCGCTCTCTTGGTCCATTGTCGTTCTTCCGCTTTCCAGGTGTCCGCGCCCATCACCACCGGGGCGCGCGAGCGCACACTCCGTTCTCACGGGCAAACCCGCCCGTACCTCTCAATCTTGCGCTCGAATTCCCCCGCAAGCCAGGCGTTGATGTTCCGGCAGTACCAACTCTGTTCCGACAGGCCGAACTCCAGGGCCTTTGCCCTTGCGGCGTCCAGTGCCGAGATGGCCTGAGTCATCTGCCTGCATCCCTCTCCTGCCGCACCGCGGGCTCCGGTATTGAGATATTCGGCAAAGTGATTCACAGCACACTGCTGGTAGTGCATGACCATCAGTTCCTCGGCCTCGAACCCAGCGCGCTCAATTTCCTTCTGCATCACCTTCGCCAGGCGCTCCGGCATATGCGACCCGGTTGCGGCTGCCAACCGGTCTGCGGCGTCCCGCAGCCGCCGGGAGGCATCAGCGTACACACCGGCCATCTCCCGGCCAAAACCCGCCGTTGTCTCGGGCAACCAGCGGTAGTCCAGGTAGACGAGCAGATCGTGGCCACACATCCGCATCGCATCGGCGAACACGGCAGCGCGTGCCTGCAGGTAGTCGGCCCAGGCGGGTACGCCGCCCTCGGCAAGTTTTTCCGCGAGTCGGCTGCAGAAGTCCACGGTCGTCAGGCGGTCATCCCAGTGGGCCGCGGCGAAGATCAGCATATTGAACTCCGGCGCCAGGGCCGGACCGGCCACCTGGAGCGAGAGGTGGGTCGAGATCCCATACGCCGCGTAGGTCGCCATGTCGGCAAGAATCACGTCCGGCAGAAATGGATACATCCCGCGAAAGAGGATCTGGTCGAAATAGTACTCGAACGTATGGCTGTCGGGTACCGCCCGGCATCTCTCCTTCCAAGCGTCCAGCGCTTCCAGGTAGTGCCGGTTGCGTGCGCACTGCGGGTCATTGAGCGCATGTCCATAACAGCGTTCGCGCGGGGCGAAAAGAAGAAAGCAGCGCTCGTCAGGAGCGATATTGGCTCCTGGAAACATGGTGTCATGGTACGCGATGGTGGCGATCCGGGCCGGGCTTTCGCACTCCTTGGCCGCCTCGGCCAAGAGATTCATGGCCAGCATGGATTGGTCGGCCGGACTGAATGCACGGCAGGAAGGACAAAGACACCATCCTCCGGCGGGAAGATCGTCCGCCCAGGCATGGATGCCATAGACGCCGGTTGCGGACTTCAACTCCTGCGCAAAAGCCTTCTTGACGAGATTCCTGGCCTCGGGGTGAGTGATGCAGAAGTTGGAGTCCTTGACGCGCTGACCACGGAAGTCCTCGGGCTGGAACATGCGGAACAAATGGGGAGCCGTTGCGAACAACTCCCTTGGCAGCAGGTTGGCGAGCCCATGGCCTCCGGTCTCCAGGCGGATCCCGAGTTCCTCCGCAAGCGGAAGATCCGTGATCGCGTGCGACAGGGCATTGAACTTCAGTTTCGCATAGAAGCGCAACCACTCCTCAACGCTGTAGTCTTGGGTGGAAAGCGATTCCCAGAACACGCCGCGGTGGGGAAACCGCGGTTGCATGACGGTTTCTCCCGAGGGCAGGCTCCGCACTCGCTCGGGGGCCCATTCGCCCGACTCGCCGGGCAGCAGGAACACAACGCCGAACCGTTCGGCCAGATGGTAGACCCCGTTCAACACGCCCTTGGCGGTCGCGGCTACGACACCGACACCGTCCTTCGAAACGGAGATCGTGAACCCGTCATGCGCCGGCAGCGCACCAGTCGACTCGGCGGCACTATACAGCCCGAGCCCAATAGAGAAGGAGTCGGGGCGTTCCGTGGGGGCGCGTGTTTCCACTTCGACTCCCATCTTGCGCAGCAGTCGCACGCACTCCTGCACAGCATACTGGAAACATCTCGACTGACCATCACCGCCCGGAAAGACGGTTACGGCGCGCGGCAGGACAAAGGTACTCATGGCGATCCTATCTGGTTCGAGCGTTGCATCCGATGGGGATGCATGGGTTGGTGAAGTGGTTGTCGGCGATCTCGCAGGGCATGCTGAGTTCCAACAGCAGCGCCGGACCGATGCCGGTGAAACTGTGCTGGCGACTGGGAGCGACGGGCAGGACATCGCCTTCATTCATGAGGCGGGTGCGGGTTCCGCACCGCATACGGACCTGGCCTTTGACCACGAAGAAGGTCTCGTGCTTGGTCCGGTGCCGGTGTTCGGGGCAGGTCTGGCCGTCGAACACAAACAGGTATTTGCCGCAATAGCCGGCCTCGGCCTCGTTGGCGATCCAGTACTCAATAAGTCCGGTTTCCGCGAAACAGCCGAGGCCGAAATCGAGCACCAGCGGTTTGACAGGCGGCAGGGCCACGCCCCAAGCTCTGATCTGTTTCTCAAACGCCGCCAGCGCCCGGCGGGCGGGCACCCCGCGCAACGAGATCTCCAGCCCTTTTCCCAGTTCGTCCATGATCGCGATTCCTGTTCCTCTTGTTGTGGGTCCATCGCCAGCCAGTAGCTGCAGGAAGTGTACTCGGTGGGTGGTTCTTATTGCCATCTCCCGGGCATCGGGCCGGCGTCGACCGGTCGGTCCAAGTGCACAAAATGTTTGATGAGGGCCGACGCAGCCCGACGCGGCCGCGGATCGACGTGCTCCGGCAACCGGTCGTAAATGGCGTATATCTGCCGCCAGTAGCGATCCTGCAGCGCGTCGTAGTCCGGCACCGGGGCGGAGAGGTCCGCGAACAGGCGGGCAAAGAACAGCAGTTCCAACCGCCAGACGGCCGGACTCGGGAAGATCGGATAGGTGTCGCGCTCTTGCCCGGAGAAACTTTCGAGCAAGTCGACCATATTCCGCATCTTGCCGTGGTACTCGCCGCGCGGCAACTGGATGTCGTGGTAGTTGCCCCAGTCGCGGATCACCTCGAAGAGCGGCAGCAGCGGCACCAGTTCCAGGCCGGCGGGGCCGAAGACGCCGGACAGAAATTCGCCGGCCACCGCATTGGGGTCGGCATCGGGCCGGACGAACGACTGAGCGGCCATGTACAGCGTCAATTGGTTGAGCCGTGGCGTCATGGTATGGCAGATGCCGCCGCTGTAGGACCCCCCCGCGCGTTCTTCGCGCCGCCGCTGGAACAGACGGTCGAACCGCCAGTGGGGGATCACGGCGTTTTCGCCCTCGGTGAGGCTGAAATCCCACGTCAGGACTTGGTGGGTGTCGGTGATCGCATGCACCCAGGGCCGGGCGTCCTGCTCGCCGACGGGATTGCCGTCGGGATTGAAGCCCATGTTGAGGGCAACTGAGGTCGGGTCCGGAAACTCGGGAAGTCGCCGCACGAGATGGCGCATGGCCTTCTCGGTGCGTCCGGCATCGAAGCGCCATGCGGTGTGCTGCCACGCCTGAATGAACTCTCCATCCCATCCCGGCGGCCCTTCGATCGTGCCCCAGCCGAAAAAGGGGGTGCCCCAGGTATTGAGCTCAATCTCCGCCTTCGGCAGGTGCTTGCGGACGATCCGGGCAATGTCCAAAGCCCGGTCGATGAAGGTCTCGGCCGTGCAGCCGTTGCGCGAGCAGGCGCCGGGATCGCCGGGAAAGATGTCGATGATGTCGAGCCCCGGAAACCGCTGCAGCCACGAATTCCAAAGGAACCGAATCTCCGCCCACTCGGCGTGATCGTTGGGGCAGAGTGTGCGCCAGTCGTCCCCGACGGTGGCCAGCGAGCAGAGGAACGTCGCCTTGAGGCCCCGGCAATGGGCATGCTCAATGGCGGCGTTCATCTGACGGGTGAACTCGCAGGCGTAATCGGCGGTCAGCGCCTCCCGGCAGAAGAGCCGCGGCACAAACCAGAACTCGAAGACGTTGTAGCCGCATGCCGCCACGAAATCGATGCACCCTCTCCAATCGGCATCGGACCAGCGGTTCGGCAACCCCGGATAGAACATATTAGGGTTGTAGACGTTTTGCAGGTGCTCGGCGAAGTTGTTGTAGTACACCCGTCGAGAGCCAAAGGGTGCTTGCGCTGGAGGAGTTCCCATGTGCGCTCGTTCCACTGGAGATTCCCTATCGTGCATCCGATATTCCTGCGTTTTGACTATTCCTGGCTGCTTGCCGTCCGGATGAGCAAATCCAGGTAGCGGCGGTAGTCATCCCATGAGACATCGGCAGGGACGGAATGGTCGATGCCCGGGATGTAGCCGCCCTCGCGGATTACCGGAGCAAGACGGTCGAGTTCGCGTTTGACGACCGTCGCCCCCCCCGACACCAACCGCTTGTCAAAACCGCCGCCGATGCGAAGCTCGCGACCAAACTGCTGCCGCAGCGCCGCTGGATCCATGTTGGCGGCCACCTCACAGGGGCAGGTGCTGTTGACGCCGACGGCAAGCATGTCGGGCAGCAGAAGCCGACAGTCGCCATCGCTGTCGTGCCAGGTCAGATCCACCCCGTGTTCCCGGGCGAACGCCATGGTTTTGGCATAGCGCGGAAGAATGAAGCGGCGGAACATCTCGGGCGAGATTAACGGCCCCGTCTTGAAGGCGAAGTCCTCGCCAAAGCCGATGAGATCGACTCTTGCGACTTTCACCGCGCGGCGCAAGCCCTCCATCACCACGGTGAAGTAGCGTTCGCAAAGCTCGTCCACCAACTCGGGAGCGTCGTAGAGCAGATAGCTTGCGCCGTCCACGCCGGCGATGGAGCGCAACGTCCAGTAGTAGCAACCGCCGTCGATCAGGACGAGGTCGCCGCGCGCCTCGGCTGACTTGGCCTTTTCCGCCCAGTCCGGGGCAAACCGCGAGTCGAGGTCGGCCACGTCGAAATGCTCGTCCAGATAGCGGCGGAAGTCGGCGGTGTCCTTGACCGGGAACTCGATCCACTCGGGCATGGTGGTGTGCGACTTGAAATCCCTTACGGTGCGGCCGTAAGCGTCGATGGAATGGATCTCGTCGCCTTCCTCGCGAAGGACCTTCTTCGCATAGACCGGATGCGGTCCGGCGATCGGCGTGATGTTGCACAGGCTGAACCCGAACTCCTTGACACCCAAATGCTCATGCACATCGTCGACATGGGCGGGCAGGCCTTCGCCGCGCCACCGCCGCAGGGTGTCATCCCAAGGCCCAGCCAGATAGACGGGACGCCGGTCCACGGGCTCGTAGCGCAAAGTCCTCAAGAACCGGTCGCGCTGGGTTGGTGAATCAGCCGTCATGACATCCATATCTTGTCACTTCCCGGGTTTCCCCACAATCGGGCCCGCAAGCCACCGGTTGGTCTCCTGGCACCAGGCGGGGATTTCGGGGCGGTGGATATCCAGCAGTTCGCATGCCAGGTGGCGGGCGTTACGGGTGTTGAACTGCACGGGATAGACGAACAGGGCGTCGGCCAGCACGCGCGGGTCTTGGGTGGCAATGGCGTCCCCCAACAGGGTCTGAAAGGTCGACAGGCTGGATATCAGGCTGTGGAAAGGCGCCGGCACCGCGAGTGGGTGTCCAAGGCCGCGAGCGCCGTCGCGGTCCATGATCTGGGAATACTCGAGCACAGTCCGGTCAGCAAACCCGTCCACGGCGCCGCGGTTGGGAGCGCTGGCCACGATCTTCTCCGCGCCCAGCCCCGCCAAAGCCTTCAGCAATGGGACGGAGAGGTCGTGGTCGTCGCGTCCGAAGCAGCGCGTCTTGTGCCCGGACGCGGCCCAGAACGCATCGTCCAACGGCTTGTCCAGGTGGGCGCGGAAGTCGGCGTCCGCCAGGCCCCGCGCGGCGGCGGCGGCCGCGTTGGCCTGCCGGATCTGTGCCGCCGTAGGCGGCTTGTACGTTCCACCGCGGTTGAACATCTCCTCGTGGAACAGGTGTGCCATGCCGTCGCCTTCGGTCGAGAAGATGACGCGCCCGAAACGCTGGTACAGGTAGATCAGCTTCTTCAAGGCGAAGCGCAGGTGCCATTGGGCCACGCGCGACATCGTGGGGAACGGCGGCATGCGGTAAGGCGTGGCCAAGACCCGGCCCAAGCGCCCATACAGATCCTCGCCTTCACACGTGCCGCGCAGAATGAAGGACAAGTGATTGACGCCGGCCACGTCCACATCATAGCAGTCGCGGTATGCGTCCGTGCGGAAGAGCAGGCGGGTCAGATCCCAGCGGTGGTTGGCGAAACCGCCGCAGATGCCGAGGGCCTGGATGGAGGTATGGTTGTTCACCAAGCCGCTGTATACGGCCACGGGGTTGGCAAAGATCAGCATCTTGGCCTGGGGACACAGCCGTTCCATTTTGCGCGCGAACCCGAGGAGGGTCGGGCCGGCGGTCAAGGCCAGCATGGCCCCGGTCAGCGATATCTGGTCGGAGGAAATGAAACCCCGGCGCATGCTCGCCTTGCCGCTGCGGAGCGTGATTTCGGGGCTGCCCACCGCCATGGTCACGTAAAGCACATCGGCCCCGTCAAGGGCGCGATCGAGATCGTCGCTCCAGGTGACCTTGCAGGTGACGTTCCGGTATTCCGGCGTGCGCATCAACAGGCGTCCGACGGTTTCGGCGCGGGGCAGCACGCGGTCGATCAGGCGAACTTCGCCGCCGTCCAGGACGGGCCGCACGGCGAACACGGCGCGCAAAATCGGCAGCAGCCGATACGAGCCGCCCCCGACACACACGATTGTCAAAGGCCGCTTACGAGTCGGCGTGGGCATTAATCCGCGAGCCTTCCTGTTCTCTTCGCGTCGGCCGGTCACGGCATTTCCCCGACCCATCCGCAGTGCTGGCGATTAGGGGATATCCGTTATCATTTCGGAGCCTATATCGTTCATCCAGCATTCTTCGTATTCCGTTGACCGGGAGGGACGCGCTGTTGATGTACTCAGGGACATTGGCGTAGCCGTCGTTGATGCACTCGTTGACATCGCCCGTCTTGATGAAGTCGTTGACCATATCCACGACGGTCTTGTCTGCCAGCTCCGGCGACTGGGTGTCTAGTGCGTAAACGAACCAGCCGATGGGGGTTGCCCAGTAGGCTCCGTTCTGGTAGGTATCCCGAGCCACAGACTGCTCCCAGTAAATGCCTCCAGGCAGGTGCCGGAGTTGTCCCCTCTTGACGATCGCTGAATAGTGCGCAACAAAATGGCGGGCAATTGCCGATGTCTGCTCCTCGTCAGCAATGTCCATGAAGACGGCGAAGGCCGAGCCCCAGATGTCGTGCTCTCTGCATTTCACGGTAGCAGCCCTGAAAAGTCCGGTGCTGGAATCCCACAGGGTTGTTCGGACGGATCGTATAGCTTGCCTAGCGTGAGTCGACCACTTGTCGGCTTCCTCGTTCCTCTCCAGTATCCGGTACAGTTCCGACAGTCGTTGAGAGGCTTGGATGTAGAGCAGGGATGCAAAGAGGGTGTCCCCCTGCTCGCGAACGGTATCCGCGAAGCCATAGGGGCAGCGGTCGTGTTCTTTTGCGGGATCGATGAACACTAGGCCTGTCTCGGGGTTGGTCGGGACAGCCTCCATCCCTTTCGCCAAACGATCAATCGTGGACGCCAGAAGCGCCTTGTCGTTGAGCTTGACGCATGTCTTGTAGGCCACATTGACCATGAACTGCGAGCCATCGGCGACAGGGTTTTCCCCCATTGTGCCGTATCCTGGCATGTAGATGGGCGTTCCATCGAACTTGATGCAGTCCACCATGGCGCCATCCGATCTCTGTCCGTTCAGCAAGAACCGATAGGCTTCGCGCAGTTCCTTGTCCGAAAATGAATCCGCACAGCCTTCCAACATATAGGAGTAGTCCCGAAGCCAGAATGCCTCATAGCCGCAGTGAACCTGAGGAGGGAAGACGCTGACGCCGTCTTTGGCTGGCCTGACACAAGCGCGGATCATCTCTCTTGCTTTGCGGTCCAGCCAATGATAGGCCTGTGTGACATCCTGTACTTTCGTTACCATGAATGCTTCCGCACTGTTACGATTGCCGCCTGTTTGAGAACGTGGCACCGATGGGGGTCGTATCGCTCGGCGGTTCCGAGGCTTCCCGGCGATACCCGGCCGTGCGGTCGACGACACACACCACCGCCCCATCCTGAACGGCGGCAGCCAAGGGATTGCCGTAGTAAAGGTAGAAGACGGTCGCGGTCTCCCCGGCGAGTTCCGGGATTCTGACCCATGCGCACAGACGCTTGTTGAGCGCATCGTACTGCTCGAGGTCGTGCGCGATCTGCGTGACGCCGTCATCGGCGGTGAAGACGATGTCGCCGCCGTTGGGCTGCGCGTGTTCCCACAGGGCCGGTTCAACATTGTCCTCCGTGACGAGGAGCGGGAAGTTCGTATGCACGCCGCTTCCGCTGACGAAGGCCGGGTTCACCGTGATCCGCTGCCGGTAGTCCCGACCCGGATACCAAGCGACCACCCCCCCGGCCGCGGAGCCAAACGTCGCCTTCAACCGGATGTCGCTGGCGGTCGGCCCGAGGGTGAACGCGCGCAGCGCCGCGCGTTCCAGCGAAAGGGTCCAGACCCCGTTCGTTCCCGCCAGCGTTGCGCCCGTGACCCGATCGATCAGCCGCTCGTTGTTGCGCACCTGCAAGGCAACGGTTTGGGGCTCCAAGCTGGTGTTGACCAGGTAGAGCACGCGCGCTTGTCCGGGCTGCAGTTCGAGGAGGCGGGCGAATACGCCGCTTGCCGTCTCGGCAACGGTCTCGTAACGACCGAGCGGCAACGACCGGATGAACGCGGACAGGTACTGGATTTGTGCCTCGTGTCCTACCGGAATGCGTCCGTCGCACCACATCCAGGTCACGAGTTCCGGCGTGGTGCGGGCAAACATGAGGGCGTAGTCGTGCAGCCAGCGCCAGCCGGCAGGCTGTGCGTACTGGATGTTGCAGGGAATTGCCCAGCGGTCTTGCGCCAACCTGGCTGGTGGCGTATAGAAGCCGGGGAGCGCGTTCGTCGGCTGTGTAAACGGGTACTCTTGGAACTGCCGCTGCAGGAACGCTCCCACGCGCGGGGCGGCCTGTTCGTAAGCGGCATTCAGCTCCGGGTCCAGCAGCCCGCGCCCATGCAGTGGATAGACCTCGGACTTCATCCGTTCCGGCGTCATCCCGCCCACGGACAGGCCGTCTTTCAGCAGCGCGAGATCCCAGCGATGATGGACATAGGCGCGATCGTCCTTGCCGGCGTGCAGCGCCGGGTCCATGGCGTGCTGCTTCAGCCTGTCGTAGAATGCCCCGCCGGAACGATACACCAAACTGGGCACATTGTTGATCTCGCACGGATAGTAAACCAGATCGGGGCGCACCTGGCGCATCGCACCCGCAATGACGTCGTGGCACTCCGCAAGCAGCTTGCAGCGGAAAGCGATCCACTCCTGTTTGAGGTTGGCCATGATGTAGTCGTAGCGCTTCTGGAAGCGCGCGGGATCATGCGGGTCTTCCGGCAACGGTTGCCCCTGTTCCGCAAAGAAACGGGCCAGCGTGTCGTCATCGTAGGAGTAGCGCAAGGCGCTCGCCTCGGTCACGGAACCGCCCTGGACGGTGTAGAACGGCTGCCAGGCGCCGCCCGCGATCCAGAAGATGCCCGGCACGGACGTGAACGACGCATACCGGCCGGCGATCTCCGCGGCCATGTTGCCCAACTCCGTGCGCAGTTCCGGCGACGCCGGATTCAGGGCGGGTACACCGGCCAGGAAGGTCCGCAGATCCTGCTGCCCGTCGGGACCAACGTTGACCGCCGTGTGCTCGCCCTCGGTGACAACCTCGTACTGCGTGCGGTGGGCATGGCGGACCGTGCCCGGCCAAGCGCGCGTAGTCATGACGGACGGGTAGAGCTTCAGCCCGTTGTACTCGAACAGCTTGGCCAGCAGGGCCGTATAGTCCACGGTGACATCGGGCGCCGCGTAGTGGGAGTACTGCTGCGACGGGTAGCGGGGCGAGTCGTAACGATAGAGCCCGCAGACATAGCCATCCTGCCCGGTGAAGCGCAGGTACTTCACGAGGTTGACCGCTGCGCCATACCATTCGCGGTAGAAGTTATCCGCCGGGACATTGCCGAGGACGTCTTCGTTCGTACGGAAATGGCGTCCGGTATACATCGAGCCGAACGCGACGTCACCGCTCTCCGTATAGAGGGCCAGTGATCGCCCGCCGCCCGCCGGGAGGTTCAGCCGCGGCAACTCTCCCTCCAGTTCGTACAGCCGGATTGCGGTCACGGCGCCCGCCTTCCACATCGGGCTCGGGTTCATCACGTCCACAGTTGCCCAGGTCGTGTCGCCGCTGAAGTAGACCAGGCGCAAGGTCTCACGCTTTCCGGTTAGCGGAAATACGGTCCCGGTCGCATAGCCGGAGGCCGCGCGCAGCACACCCCATGGTGTGGCGGCACTTGGGTCGTTCGGCTCGGTGATCGAGACCGAGGTCGACCGATCATCGTCGTCCGGGTAGTCGACCTCGACGACATAGATGCGATGCGGCTCAACGACGATCCGGTACTGCATCCAACTGCCTGCTGCGGCACCGGTCTCGCGGTAGGCGCCGGACGGCGATTCCACGATGCGCGAGTTCGTGGCGCTCGACCAGAAGGGATGCGGATCGTTGATGTTGCCGCAGGCAATAGTGTCCACCAGTCGGAGCGGCAGGGACGCCCCCAGGACCATCGCGGGTTGCTCGATGGGGCCGACCACCGCCACCTGATACCGACGCGTACGATCGACCAAGCCGTCATGTCCCCGTATCAGGAAGTTGTAGACCCCTGGACCGGGCGGCTGCCATGCACAAAGCGATTGGTTCGTGCCGTTCTGGCGAACCGCCAGACACTCGCCCTGGCCAACCCCCTGCCCGGTCGCAGCATTGGTGACGGCAAAAGCCATCGCCAGCGGCGCCGATTCGTTCGCGACGCGCATGGAGACGCGCAACCGGACTGGTTGGTCCACGCCGAACACAGGCGCACAGACGCCCTCCGGTTCGATCTCGATGCCGGACGCATGCGTCGCCGTGTGGAGAAAATCGAACTCGCGCGGCGCCACAACCCGCGTCACGGTCTCCGGCTTCACCTGCCAAGGCTGCGAGTGGGGCCGCAGACGGACACTCAGCTCAAACCGGCAGGCTTCGCCAGTAGCCAGCGGGCGCGGGTCGGTCTGCGTCCATTGGTAACGGGTGGTGACGAAACCGTGATGGGTGGCCGGCGTCTCGTCCCACCCTTGGAGCGTGAGCGTCGTGTTCGTTCCGATCTCGTAAGCCGCGAGAACCTCGCGCACGGGGCCGACCTCCATCCACCGGTTCATCGGCACGCGGTCTTGGCCCCGCAGGTCCATCAGGTAGCCCCACACCGGCCGGCCGGCGGATTCGCCGACGAACCGCTGCCACTGGAAATTATCGCCGGTGTACCCTTGGAGCGTCGGCGGTAGGAGTCCCTCCCGTTGCGCCTGGAAGGCATAGCGCACTGTGACGCCGTTGGTGTGGATCGTAATCGCCTGCTGGACCGCCCATGCGCCAGCCACCGTCCCCGTCACGTCGATCACGGCTTCTTGCGCGTTCGTGGTGATGGCCGCCACCAGTCCCGGGGCATACTGGATTGAAGGCGCGCGGCAGACTTCCAGCGTGCTTCCGTTGGCATCCAGCGTGACCGCTCCCGTGGAGCCCACATACACCGTCGACGACAACGGCGGGGCAAGGCGGAAGGCGCGCCATCGAGACGTTAGGGGCTGGCTGTCGAACGTCGCGCCGGTCTGTCCGAGAGCGGGACGGCACGTCAGCATGCAGGCCAAGAGCCACACGGTTGTTGAGGATCGGAGGACCACGCGCTTCTCCCGGCTACGGTGCCAAGGTGACTCCTGCAAGTCGGTCGACATCGTGGACCGAGCAGAAGGAAACCCAAGTATCGACGCCGATCCCCGCACCGGTGATGGACGGGCTCGATACCCTCATGACATTCAAGAACAGGGTTTCGCCGGGTTTGACGCCGCCCGGTGCGATCCGATCCAGCGGGAAGGCGATGGCGCACCGCCATCGGTCCGAGGCCGAAGCATCAGAGACTACCCGCATGCCGCCCTTGTCGTCAACCGCCACATCCATCCGCCAAGCGACTTCGCCATGCGAGAGGGCCACCGTCTCGCCCGTGGGACCCAGCGCATACTGACGGTACGGCAGCGCCCGCTGCTTGCCGACGTAGATCTCCCACGTGTCGTACGGGAACGTCTTCGGGGATGCGGTCAGCTTCGCGGTCGTGCAGGGATCGACAAGTTCGAGGTACAGGAAGGTGCCATCGTGGGCGATGCGTCCGGCCAGTGTGCGCGCGGAGGGCTGTGCGCCGCCGCGGTCGTACCAGTGACCCGGTAGGCGGGGGTCGCACAGGTCGCTTGCCCGTGACCAGTCCACCTTGCGGGGGTCGCCGCCGGCAGCCGGAATCCGGGCAGCCGTCAAGGCGGGGATCGGCGCGTGCTTGTGCTCCAAATACTGATTGCGCCCCGCGACCATGTAGGACCAGATGGCTTTGTCGAACAGCTCCACGTTGGTTCGTTGCGCGGAAGTGCCAGAGTTCGTCACGACGGCCTGCGCTTCTTCGATCATCGCGCCCAACCGCCGCATGCGGTCCTCGGTTCCCAGATGCTCCCAAGCAACAAGCTTGGACTGATGGGCCTCGAACCTCTCTGGGTAGTTCTTCGGGTCGCGGTAGGTCTCCTCCACGAGACTATAGAAGTCGCGAAGCGGTTTCGCCGCCGGACCGTAGAGTCCGGCGAAGTATTCATCGAGCAGCGCATCCACGTCGAGTGTCGGATCGTCCATCAACTTGTAGGTGACGTAGGCCTCCACGTCCTGCCCGTAGCCGCAGTGGAAGAACCCGCGGATGCCGTACTGGTCGAAGAGCCGGAACTGCTCGCCGATGGTGTGAGCGAAGAATCCCGGGAAGCCGTTGAACTTGCCGTTTTGAGCCACTTCGACAGGGAAGCAATAGTAAAGCCAGAGGTAGAGTGGCCGCCCCGACTCCCGAGACTCGTCCGCCCAGGCCTTCAGCGCCGCCAAGTCATTCTCATACCCGCCGCGTGCGTACTGCGTACGATTGCCGGCGAAACAGAACTGGACCGCGACGGAGGGTTCGAGCCGGAAGCTCTCGGGCGGCCAGGCGTGCGTCATGTAGGCCAGCGTGGAGACCGTCTTGTCGGGATTCGTCTGCCGCACGCGTTTGGCCACCGCGTCCACGAAACTGAAGAAGTACTCGCTGTGCGTCCCCTTGGAATAGAACGGCACGTTCGCCTTGGAGTGGGGCCGCGCGATCTGCTCCTGACAGGTCGCGCATTGGCAGAAGGAGGCGTTGTCCATCGGCTCCACGGCGAAGAAGTTCTCACCCCACTGGAACGGCCTCAAGCCGATGCTCTCGCCGGCGCCGTCGAAGTAGTCCTTCGCGTCGCGCGCCACCTGCGCGATCAAGCCGGTGCTGGTGTAACACATCTGCGGCGGCTTGGTTCCCGCGGGATAGCCCTTTGCGAACCAATCCGGCTGCCTGGCCACGAAAGCCTCCGCCTGGTTCGGCGTCTGGCCCGCGCCCCAGAACCGGTCGTAGTAGCCGTAGAGCGAATGGTTGCAGTCGCTCTTCTCGCCGCCCTCGCGCCTGCGCAGGCGGAAGAGCTGCACGCCGCCGAACTTGGCGGCGGGGTAGTTTCCGCTGGCATGCGCGTCGGCGTAGGCCGCCGCCTCCCAGGCGTTGAACCCGTCGCTGCCGCGCGGCCAGAGACTGACGAAGGCGTCGTAGCCGCTGCTGTCCCGGTAGCAGGCATTCCGGTAACGGAACCGCGGCGCGCGCCGGATATCCGTCCCCTGAACGGCCAGATCGGGGTTCGCGGGGCAGACCGTGCCCGTTGCCGTAGGATTGAGCCAGCGCACGCCGCAGAAGCGTTCGAGGAAGTCGTACACGGCATGCACGGTGCCCTGTTCGTCCCAGAAGTCGGGCCACGAGTCGACCGCCTTCGGGTCCTTCAGGTGGTCGTAGGCCACTCGCCCGCGATCCTCCTTGTCACAGCCGGCAAGGAGGATGGCGCGGGGCAGGAAGCGCACTTCGTATTCTTGGAGGCCGTAGGATGCCGGAACCACCCCGGCCTCGCGCGCGACACGGCTGTCACCCACTAGAATGCCCACTCCGGCGGTTGGCGCGACATCCGCCACGATCGGGAAGTCACCGCCCGTGATACGGTTCAGGTGATGCTGCAACTCAAACGCCGCAAACTGAGCGGCGCGCGTCGCGTCCGCCGCCACGACGATCGTGGCGGCGGACTTGCCGTTGCGGGCGAGAACCAGCGCACCGGGCACCGGATTGCCCGCGCCGAGAACCGTCGCGGAAAACGCCCCGGTCGCAACAGCCAAGAGTCCCGTCGTTGCCCTGATTCGCATTCGTCTTCCTAGCCTTCGTCTGAGGCGTCTGTGCGGGATTAGCGGACCAGAAGGACCGTCCCGCTGGATCGCAGCACCTCCTCGGCGCTAGCAAACACGAAGGAGGACGGGGTGGCCTGATTGCGGTACTCCGTGGCAATCCAGTCGGCGGAGAGTGGATCCATGGCCACACGTGTCTCGTCGATCAGGCTGTTCCAGTATTGGGGGCCGCCGGGCCACAAGCCAATGTTCACGAAAGTGCTCAAGGGTGTTCCGCTGTAGATGCCGTTCATCCGGTACTGCCCGTTGCGGTACAGGTAGGCCGTGTTGTTGCTCATGACCAACGTTAGGTACACCCAGGAGTTCTCCGTTCCCTGGAAGTACGTCGAATCGACGATGTTGGCGGCACTGCCACTCTTGATCCACGCTTCCAGCCGCTCGCCACTGGCGGCCCCATACTGGCGAATGAGCGTACCGGCGTTGTAGCCCGTGTCAAAAATGGCGCGTGAGGTCGACAATGTCACCGGCATCTTGACCCATGCGGAAACGGTGGCGTTGCCGTTGATCACCTGCTTGTTGGCCGACAGATAACCCGTGCTGCCGTCGAAGGAGCAGGCCCCGTCCACCCTCCCGTTCGCGGTGTGGC
>CAYQJG010000103.1:0-15041 GCA_964417715.1 uncultured Lentisphaerales bacterium
CGCCAGAGGCGCCTACCGCCCGTCGCCCCAATCGCTTAGCCGTAGATTTGGGGGAAGCCGCAGAACGGGGCGGGTTGCCGGGTTGCCGTCGCTGCGGCTGTCGTCTATAGTGGTCGGTGATGATTCAGCCATTCCTCAATCTGGCCGGGACGTTGGGACGTGCCATGCGGCTGGTCTGGCAGAGCGGGCACCGGCTGGCTCTGGCCCACGGCTCCCTGGCCGCCACCCTCTCGCTCTTGCCGCTGGCGGGGCTCTACATGCTCAAGCGGGCCGTCGATGCGGCCGGCGTGGCCATGAAATGGCTGAACGCGGTGCCGGGCGTCAATGAACCCATGCTGGGGTGGCTGGACCGCAGTACGGCCTTCCGCGAGGTGGCTTTCTGGCTCGTCGCCGGCGCGATCGTGATGGGGCTCTCGGCCGTCGTGCGCCTGCTCCTGACGTGGGTGGCCGAGTTGCATGCGCTGGCCGTGGGCGACCGTGTGCACGCCCTGCTGCATGCCAAGATGCTGTCCGTCGACCTCGAGTTCTTCGAGAACACCGATGGCCAGAACCGGCTGCACCTGGCGCGCGAGCAGGCGTTGTCGCGCCCGGTGCGGGTGCTGGCCGGCCTTTCGCAACTGCTGCAGGGCGTCGTCGGGTTCGGCGGCGTGCTGATCATCCTGTGGGGCTTCGATCCGCGTCTGCCGCCGATCCTGGTTGCCGCGGCCATTCCGGCGGTTCTCTTTCGCGTCCACCGCACCCGTCGCCTCTATGAATGGCGCCGCGATCTGGCGCCGCTGGAGCGCGAGTCCGGCTATTTCCACGAACTGCTCTCCGGTTCCGGTTCAGCCAAGGAGGTGCGACTCTACGGCCATGGGCCCTTCTGCCAGGAGCGCTTCCAGGCCGTGCGCGCGCGACTGCGCGCGGAACGCCTGACATGGCGTCGCTTTGTCGTGTCGCGCGAGCTGATCGTGCAGGCCGTGAGCCTGATCGTCGTGGCAGGTGTGCTGCTCTGGATGACCCGGCGCCTGTTCGACAGCGTGATCACGATCGGCGCGCTCGTCATGTACGCGCAGGCCGTGCAGCGCGGGCAGGGGTTCATGAGCACGTTCGTAGGCGCCGCCATATCCCTGTACGAGGACTCGCTCTTCCTCCAGGGGTTCGAGGAACTGATGGACCAGCCCTGCCGCATCCAGGCGCCGCCCGCCCCCCGTCCGATTCCGCGCCCGATCCGCGACGGCATCGTGTTCGAAGGAGTGGGATTCACGTACCCAGGCACGACCGAGCCGGTGCTGCAGGATGTCTCCTTCGCCATCCGCCCGGGCGAACGCGTGGCCGTGGCCGGTGCCAATGGCGCGGGCAAGACGACCCTGGTCAAACTGCTCTGCCGGCTGTATGACCCGACGTCAGGGCGCATCCTGATCGATGGCGTAGACCTGCGCGAAGTCGATCCGGCGGCGTGGCGTGCGCGCATCGGCGTGGTGTTCCAAGACTTCGAGCACTACCAGTTTACCGCTGCCGAGAACGTCTGGATCGGTGATCCGCATGGCTCCGCCGATGATCCGCGTGTGGCGGCCGCGGCGCAGCGTGCCGGGCTGACCGAGGCCGTCGCAGCCTGGCCGCAGGGGCTGCATACGCAGTTGGGGCGCTGGCTGCGCGAGGGCGTCGAGCCCAGTGTGGGGCAGTGGCAGCGCGTCGCGCTGGCGCGTGCCTTCGTGCGCGATCCGGATGTGCTGGTGCTGGATGAACCGACGAGCGCGCTCGACCCGCAGGCGCAGCGCGACGTGCTGGAGAAACTGCGCGAGCTGTCCGCCGGAAGACTGGCGTTGATCGTCAGCCACCGGCTGCCGGCTGTGGACCTGGCCGACCGCGTGGTGGTTCTGCGCGAAGGCCGCGTGTCGGAGCAGGGCGCGCCTGCCGACCTGCTCGCGCAGGGCGGCGAACTGGCGCGGCTGTTCGGTTCGTGACCGGCGCGTTGCGGTCTACTCGTAGTCGATCACCCACTCGGTCGAGGGCAGTTCGAGCTTCACCGTCCTGCGCGCCGGCGTGAGTTCACCGCGCGTCTCGGTCACTTGCCCTTGGCAGGTAACCCGATAGGCGCGACAGTTATCCAGACCAGCCGCGCGCAGGAAATCCTCGGTTCGTACCATGAGCGAGACAATCGCCGCCAGTCTACCATCCCGCATGACCGGGTAACGCAGCGAGATCAGGTGCGGCTGGGTCAGTCCGCCGCGGCCCGGTTCGCTGAGCTGTGCCGCCGGTTGCCGGTCCATGAGCTCGCGGAAGCGGTCCAGTTCCCTGACCTTCTTGAGATCGAACCCCTCGGCCAGGAAGTGCCGGCGGAAGTAGGTCTGACGGATGGTCCAGTTGGTGTCGATCAACGAGGCGCCGTAGAGGCCGGGCAGGTCGTCGACCAGGGGTCGCATCACTGTGCGGAACGTCGCCTCGGTCGGCTGTTGAGCGGCGGCCTGACTGAGCCGCGCGAACAGGTTGGTGAAATACCCTTGCACCGACAGCGTCAGGACGTCCTCGCTCGCGGCGGCCGACGCTGCCGACGCGCAGCACAACAGCATCCCTGTCAGGGCCAGCCGGCGGATCGTGGGCAGGTTAGGCATGGCGGCAACCCTTTCGTGCGCGCGGTACCATCGTAGAACCCGATGGGTGCGAACGCAACCTGCATTCCGGAGCCGCGCCCAGGGGTGCATCCGCGTTTCGGTGCACGTCACATTCGCGTGACGTGAGCCGCAGCGGTCCCGTAGGTCCCGCTGTACCGCGCGGCATCGACAGTACAGCGGGACCTATGGGACCGCTGATTGGCGCGGCAGACGTCCACGCGGTTGGGCGGCGGTGCAACGAAACGCGGATGCGCCCCGTGCCCAGGGTGGGTGAGATAAGACTCGCGTGTCCGCCGTACCCCTGCCTACAGTCACGTTCAGCAGGATACAGCAAGAGGAGGATGCCAGATGAGCGAGGTCAAATGTCCGTCATGCGGGGCGTCGATCGGTGTCCCGGAGAAGAAGACCGCCGAACCGGGCATCGGAGGCTAGCGAAGCCCCCGCACCAGTTCAAACACCGTGATGTACCCCAGGCGATGTGCCACGGGCCGGACGGACTGGAAGCCGGCGGCGGCCATGGCCGTCCGCAACTGGCCGCGGATGTTCTCGCGGATTTCGTCCTGCTGGAAGAGCCAGGCGCCCGCGTGCGCGCAGAGGCGGCCAAAGACAGTTGTGGGTGTGTCCACATCCACCACGATCAGGCGCGCCCCCGGGCGCAGTACGCGGCGCAACTCGGACAATGACCGGCGCTTCAGGTCGTAGTTGATGTGATGGAAGAAGAACGTTGAGACCGCGGCATCGAAGGATCCGTCGGCATAGGACAGGCTCTCGGCCACGCCGACATCGAAGCGAATAGTGGGAATCCCCACGGCTTTGCGCCTGGCGACGGCGATCATGCGCGGCGCCGCGTCCAGTCCGACGACCAGCGATCCGGGCGCCGACGCCGCTGCGGCGGCCAGGCGCCGTGTGAGCTTGCCGGTGCCGCACCCGACGTCGAGGATCTGTTCGCCGCCGCGAAGCGCCAGGCGCGACAAGGCCACCTGTCCACAGGCGTCCTCGACGCCGAACGTCATCAGCGGCGCCAGCCAGTCGTAGACTTCGGCCGCGTGATCCAGCGTGCGTCCGCTGGTGACGGGGCGTGGCTCGGGGTCAGCGTTCAAGCGCATGCTGCAGGTCCTCCAGATCCAGCACCTGCAACATCGCGCGCGACAGCGTCCGCGGTTCGGCGCCCAGGCGCAGGCCGCCCGCCCGCAGGTCGGCCAGTCCCGTCTCGATCCGGTCGAGCCCCATCCGCGCGACATCCAGTGCGATCTGCGGGATATCGACGTAGAGGCGGTCCGCCACGCTGACCGGCTGCCGTGCCCACAGCTCCAACAGCGGGTGGCAGCCCTCCGCGAGCAGCGACAGAACGTAGTTGTGGCGACGCTCGATCCAGTCGCGGGCCACGTCGCGCACGTCGTCCAGCAACTGGCACCCGAGCCCGAAAGACGTCAGCGCGTCCTTCAACTGTGCGAGACGGTCCGGGTCAACCGTTCCGCGCACGGTTTCCGGTCCGAGGAACGGGAGTTGGAAGAGCATGCCCGTCTTGGCCGGGTGGATCCTGGCGAGCACGTCGGCGGACGGCGGACGCTCGGCGATGCCGCCCTCCTCGGTGCCTTCCTGGGCCGCACTGGGGAGCAGGACGTGCAGCGTCCGGTCCGACAGCAGGGCGGCCTCGGCCGGCGTCACGGTTCCGTCGGTCACAGCCTGGCTGAGCAGTCGCGCCAGGATGCGATCAGCAGCCATGATGGCCACCACCTGCCGCATGACGCGCGATGTTCCCGGCATGCGCAGCGGCAAGGTGAGTTTGTCTTCGCCGTCCAGCAGGTTGTCTGCGCTGGTCACCCAGATCCGGAAGAGCTGGTTCATGCTGCCGAACAACAGGCGTTGCGGCCGCGGGATGCCCAGCAGCAGGTAGGTGGCGTGGAAGAGCGTGGAGAAGATGTTCCGGTTGAACTGTCCGAGCGCAGGCGGCAGCGGGCCGACGCTGACCCGGTACGCTGGGGGCGTGCCTGGAGGCACGCGGACACACTCCCTTGCCAGCGCCTGAACCTGCCGCTGGCAAACTCGCGTTTCGCGGAAGCCCTGCGCCAGCGTCCGCCCTGCGCCCCAGTTTGTCAGCATCTCCATGGTGAAGTCACCCCGGGAATCTCTCCAGCCGCTGCCGCGCTGCATCGAGAATGAAGGGGGGCGTTGATGCACCGCTGGTGAGGCAGACGCACTTGACGCCGCGGAAGTCACCGGGCTGAAGCTCGTCGGCCGTCTCGATGTGTACGGTGGGCCGCAGACCGCGCGCCAGCGCCACCAGACGCAGCGTGTTGGCGCTGTGCATGCCGCCGACAATCACGATCGCATCGCAACACCGGGCCAGCTCCTCCAGTTCCCGCTGACGGCTGCAGGTCGACGCGCAGATCGTGTCCAGCACGACGGCATCCGGAAAGCGTTCGCGCACCGCTGCGGCCACTTCGGCATAGGCGGCCGGAAACTGCGTGCTCTGCGCCACCAGGCAGACGTGCCGCAGGACGGGCAGCGCCGCCACGTCGGTCGGGCCGCCGATCACGTGGCCGCGCCCCTCGGCATACCCCAGCAGCCCAACGACTTCGGCATGCCCGTCATCGCCGTAGATCACAATGTCGGATCCCTGTCGCGCGTGTTTCCGGATCTGCGCCTGGATACGGGCGACATCGGGACAGGTGGCATCCGCCAGGCACACCGGCAGGCTCTGCAGCCAGTGGCGGCGGTCCGGCGGGATGCCGTGCGCGCGGATGATCAGGGTGCCGCCGCCGAGTTGCGAGGGATCGCCGGCCTCGATCACCCCGTCGCGGCGCAGCTCGGCCATCATCTGGCGGTTGTGGATCAGGGGGCCATCGCTATACACCGGCGCACCGGCGGCGGCGAGTTCGCGTGCGCGCTGGACCGCGCGCTGAACGCCGCGGCAGAATCCGGCCGAATGGGCGGTGAGGACTTCCATGGTGTCACGGCGAGGATACCGCATCCGGGGCGTCTTTGGCGACCACCTCGATGCGGTCGGCGATCACGATGGGCAGGGGGTCATCCGCCAGCCACCAGATTGAGCCCGAGACGCCGACCTCACAGCCCAGCAGCGTCTCATAGGCGGCTGCGCTGGCCACCAGCTGGCAGACGGGTTGGCGGTCATGCGGGTCGAGTCCCAGCAGATCGAACGATACCGGCCGGTCGCGGCGCCAGTGGCTGGACCAATCCAGCCCGCCGCGCAGGTGCACGCGCTCGCCTTGCGTGCGGCCTGCGGCCAGCGTCTGGCCCTGCAGGCAGGAGGGGGGAGGCAGGAGCGGCGTCTCCGGACGCAACACCGGCGGCTCGTTGGTGCCGGTCATGTCGCCTGTGGTTGCGTCGGGCGTCGGCGTAGGGACCAGGGCAGATGTTGCGGCATACTCGCCCGCGACCCAGAGCACGACGCCAGTGGGTGCGGCAATACGGACCCAGTCGCCCAGGCGGCCACGGACGTCGACGGCTGTGCCGAGACTGAGAAGGGTTATGGCCTTGTGTGTGAGGCCGGCGCCGACGCGAACCTGGGCCTTGCTGACCGACACAACGCCATCGCGCACCAGTTCGGCATAGACCCAGAACGGGGTCTGTGGCGGCGGGATGACGCGAATCCAGCGGTTGGTCGCGTCATCGAGGGTGTCGATCTCCGTGCCTGAAGGGACATGCACGGCGGCGTCAGCCGAGGCATCCGGCGCGATGCGCAGAGGTACACGACCTTCCGGCGCGCCCACCCGCACACGATTTTCGGCCGCCACCTGCCACGCGACGAACAGAGTCGCCGGCAGCAACACTCTGGCGCCCCAGCGCATGGCGATCAACTCAAGAAAGGTGGATCAGATGATCGGCTTGGTCTTGCGCAGGCCCGTGCCGCGGTCGCCGTCTTTCCACTGGCCGCGCTGTTTCAGCAACTCGATGCGCTCGAAGCGCTTCAACACGTTGCGCTTGGCGGCGATCTTGCTGGTGTTCCTGAGGCTCGAATGCTGGCTCATGTCTTCCTGCTCTCCTGAATGATCAACTGACCCGACGGCGGAATCGGGAAAGGCGGGAATAATACCAGATTGGGGGGCGGTGGCAAGCGCAACCGTGCTCCTACAACAGGTTCAGGTAGAGGGAGGCCGCGGGCGCAGCTGCGGGCCGCGCCGACCCCGGACCGACTTCGGGCACGCTCCAGTCGTCGCGATTGCCATCCCCGAAAAGGATGTGCAGACGCGTGCTGGTCGGGTTGTACCAGGCGAAATCAGCCAGTTCGTCGCCGTCGTAGTCACCGGTCATGGGTTGCCATGCCGGTCCCAGACTCTCGTCGGTGGTGAAGGCGCGCAACCCGCTCGAGTAGTTCAGCACCGCGATTTCCCCAGTGAGTGGCAGGTGCAAGGCCAGGTCGGCCTTGCCGTCGCCATCATAGTCTGCCGGCAGCGGCATGCCGCGCAGGGGGAAGGTGCGGTGGGTGGTCCGCCGGCCGGTGCGCGAATTCTGGATGATCCAAGTGCCGCCCGCCGGGACATACCACGCGGGGTCGGCCTTGCCGTCGCCGTCGTAGTCGGCCACGGCCGGCAGCGCGCCGCGGATGCGCGATCCGGGTGTGCGCTTCTGCAGCACGCCGGTCTTGCCGTTCAACCAGACGATCTGCTGTCCGCCGGGATAGAACACGGCGGGGTCGGCGCATCCGTCGCCGTCGAAGTCGGCTGGCACCGGCACGGCGCCAACCGGCACGCCCGCAGTGGTGGCCACGAGCGTGTTGGAGGTGGCGCCACCAGCCGAGAGGGCTGCCAGCCACTCGCCGGTTGTCTGGTTGAGCCAGCCGGGATCCGTTCGGCCATCGCCGTCGTAGTCGGCCCAAGCCGAGAGGCTGAGGGCCGCGCCGGGGTAGACGTTGGTGGTGGCCGTGGCGCTCATCAGCGCCAGCGCGCTGCCGTCGAGCAGGTTGTCCCAGGCGGGATCGGAGACGGCGTCGCCGTCGAGGTCGAAGGGGGCGGGATTGACACGCGTGAGCGCCAGCAGTTCCCAGCCGCCGTCGGGCAGCCCATCGGACTGGTTCGCGAGCAGGTTATAGGGGTTGGCTGTGCCGATGTAGAGCGCCTTGTCCGTGGCCACCATCGTTCGCAGACCGTAGTTGACCGGGTTGCCCAGGCCGTTGCGGCTGACCGGGTAGTAGGTTGTGGCGCGTGAGGAGGGAATCATGATCAGTTCGGCACCCCAGGCCGTGTCGGTCTTGGCCACCTCCGTGCGGAACACGCTCTCGGTGCCCGAGCTACTCAGGTCGAGGGAACCGATATAGAGGTCGTTCTGGTAAACCGACATGCACCACGTGTAGGTGCAGGAGGCGCGTCCCCATCCGGCCGGCGCCATGCGCGCTGTCTGTCCCATGCGGTTAGGCTTGGTTTCCCACACGTTGCTGGCGGTGTTGAAAACCTTGAATGAGTTGTAGCCCGCAAGGAGTTGGAACTCGCCGCCCGGTTTCGTTGGAATCCCGGCGATCGTCAGGGGCTTGAAGAACTTGCGGCCGCGGAAGACGGAGGTGGCGCGTTCGCAGTTGGCGAAGATGGTCAGGATTCTTGCGTACCATGCGGCATATGCGGGCGTGCCGGGGAGGGCGGGAGGCACGAGGGGACATCTCTGCGCAACGGCCGCGGCGTAGGGGCCGAGCAACGGCACGTGCATGGTGCCGAAATAGAGCCAGCCGTCGAACGAGCAGAGCGCGCCGCCGCCATAGGTCACGCCCACGGCCATGTCGGCTTCGTACTGGTTGACCGTCCAGACCTTCGTCCACTGCTTGAGGTGTGAGCGTGTCAGGCCGGTTGCAGGGATGGTCGGGCCCATCCAGAGACCGGTGGCGCGGCGGATGAAGTCGATCGGATTGGCGATGGAGTTGGTCGATCCGCCCTCAATGTAGCCGGGCCAGGTGGTGAGAAAGAGCCGGCCGTCGTGCACGGCGATGTCGGCGCCGGGCTGATCGAGCTCGCCGACTTCCTCGATGGCGAAGGGGAAGCGGCTGTCGCGGCTCTTGTTGATGACGCGGATTACGCGGCCGTAGCCGTCCGCCGTCTGAACGCCGGCGTAGAGATCGCCGTTGACCTCGACGAAGCGCCGGATGTTCGCATACTCGGGCCTGATGACCGAACCAAGGAAGGTGCCTGCGGCATCGAAGGCGAAGAAACCCACGCCACCGCCCAGGTCCTCGCGCAGGGGCGGACCGGCCAGCATGACCAGACCCTTCGTGTTGGCCGTGTTGGGTGCCACCGAGCCGCCCGAGCGCACACCCTCGAGCGAGAAGAGATGCGCCTGTGCTTCAGGGGGGAGCGTGGGGCCCAGACGGGTCAGCGTGCGCGTGACCAGGTTGAACCGGTACAGGTTCGGCGGCCGCCAGTCGCCATAGCGTCCCGGCAGGCCGAGACTCTGTATGTAGGCGCCCTTGCCGAACTCCGAGACCTGCACGAAACTCGAACTGCCGGCTGAAGCGTCAGGGTCGCCGAGGATTGAACCGAAGTAGGTGCCTGACACCAGCACACTGCCGTTGGCCACCGTGCCGAAGTAGAGATCGTCGCCGCTCTTGGCCAGTCCCCAGACATAGGAGTCGTTGACCTTGGGTTTCGGCAGGCCGCTGCTGACGTAGCACTGCGCCATGTCGATGCCTTCGGGAACGTAGAGGTTGCGGGGGTCGCCGCGGCCGAAGAAGTACTCGTCGGGCTGGGCTTGGGCCAGCACGTCCACGGTATAGCCGGGCATGATGGGCCGGCGGACATAGGTCGAGTCCGCCAACGCGGCAAGCGAGCAGAGCGCAGGCGCCAGACTGGCGAGGATGCGGCGGCGTATCAGGATGGCGGCCAGTGTCATGACGCGGGATCTCCTTGAACTGCGGCAGAGTATAGTGCGGCCGCCGGTCAGGTAACAGTCCCATTTTCCCCGTTCCGCGGCATGCGCGGGCGGGTCACCGTCCCGCCGGCTCGAGCCCCGCCTTGGTGATGGCGGCCGTGGGAATCCAGCCTTCGCGCCCATCCGCGTTGATGCGCACCCACGCATCGGCCGTCTCGAGCGGCGTGACCGCGTGTCCGGTCGCGAGGTCGAACAGCGCGCGCGCACCGTCGGCCGGGCAGAGCCGGGCCACGACGCTTTCGGCCGTCTTCCAGGTCGCCGCCATCTGCCGGCGTGCTGCATGCCGCTGCCAGCCGATGCCGCTGCCCAGCACGATCACGGCAGCCGCCAGCGCCAGCCAGCGGTGCCGGTCCGCCAGGACACCTGCCACCAGCGCGGCGACCATGATCGCCGCAGCCAGCGGCCAGCCGCGGCGGACGCTCTGCATGCGTGCCGCAAAAGCGTCGCCCGACAGCGGCGCCGCGGTGGAGGCCGGCGGCGCGAGCTCGATTCGGCGCTCACGCACGGCGGGTTGGTCGCTGCTCTTGCCGAAGGTGAGTGCGAACGGCCCGGCGGTGACGGTCCGGTAGCCACCGGCATCGGGGTCAAAGTAGGCGAACCGGGCCGCCCCGATCTGTGTCGCGTTGGTGGTCAGCGGAATCACCACCTGCCGCACGGTCAGACGGATGCGGGCGGCGTCGCGCACCGTCTCCTGGGGGGGGTAGGTCTTGAACGCGCCGCCTGGGTCGGGCAGCACGAGGGTCGCGTCGCCCAGCCAGCCGCGGCCGGCCAATTCCCATCCGAGCGTCACAATGTCTCCGGACTGGACCTGCGTGGGTGCGGCTGACCCGTTTAGCGTGAACTGACCGACCGCGCCGCCAAAGCCTTCTGGCCGGCCGGCAGCGGGCAGCGGCTGGATCTCGAGCGTCGCCGGCGCGAACCGCAGCGCACGCGTTGTTGAGACCCAGTGGCTGAAGAAGGCGGCGCTGCGGCGTTCCACCAGGTTCGCGCGCAACCCGCACTGCAGCGGCAGCGTGACCGGCTGCAGGCCGCGACCCCGGCTGGCGAAACTCAGGATGTCGATGGTCTGGTTGTTCTCGCGGACCTGTCGGCGCTCGCGGGGCGCCAGGTTCTCGAAGACCACCGCGTCGCTGTCGGGCAGACCATCGATCTGTGTGTCCTGTAACTCGGCTCCCGGCGTCACACGGACTTCGATCACGATGTCGAAAGGCTGGTTGACGAAGGGGCGCGGCGGCTGGAAACGGATCTGGGCCGAAAGGATCTCGGCGGCCGCCGCAGGCAGGAGCGGCACGACCGCGAACAGGAGCAGGGCGACCGCGGAATGTCGAAGGATCGAGGCAGGGAAGGCGACGACGCGCCGCAGGATTCCTTCGATGTGTGGGGTTTGGGTCATGGCTGCTCCTCCACGGCGTCGCGGGCGGTGAACACGCGGTCGGGCCAGAGCCGTCGGTCATGCGCATCAAGTGCCACGGTGATCGCGACGCTGGCGCCGAAGACGACCAGCAGCGTGACACCTGCCACGCGTCCGGCGCCGGCCAGCGCGCGCCATCGCCCGTTCGCCGCGCCGCGGCTCAGCCGGCTGGCCAGCAGGGCCAGCCAGAGGACCATCCAGCCTGCGACGGCGAGGTGTGCGCGCGTCCGGCAGGGGAGATCGAAATGCCAGAAGAACGCGGTGCGCGTCCACGGCAGGTCGGCGTCGGGTTGCCCGCTCTGCAGGGCCAGGGCCTGTCGCAGGTTCGCGCGGATCGCGGGCGTAAGCCCCATGCGACGTTCCGCCCGAACAAGCGCCGCGGCCGCGTTCGGCCCGTCTCCGGCCAACAGCAGCGCGGTGCCGAGGTTGAAGAAGACCGGGCCGCTGGCGGCTCCCTCTGTGACGAGGCGGTTGTAGCCGCGTGCGGCCTCCAGGTAGTCGGCAGGGGTTTTGGCTGCGGCCATGCGCACATGCGTCTGGTCCCAGAGGAACGCCTGCTGAGTGTCGGCCGCGCGCACCTGGAGTGTGCCGGACAGCAGCGCCAGAACGAGGAGGCCGTGCGTCTTCGCCGTGTCTGCGCCGGCGCTGCGTGTCTGCTTCAGGGCGGCGTCCAGCGCGTCTATCCAGTCTGCCGCCTGGCTGACGAATGTGGCTGACAGTGCGGGCGCACCGGGCTGGTAGATGGCGGCATCCAGTTGCGCCAGCAACGCGCGTCCCGCCGTGGCGGTGGCTTCGGGCACGCCGTGATCGCGCAGCAAACGTGTTGTTTCGTCCGGCGTGAGGGCCTGCGCCGGGACGCCCAGGCGGTCGGCCAGGAAGGACCGCACGATGCTCATGGCATCGGCCGGCGCGAGCGCCTCGCGCCGGCGCAGGGCTCCTATGGCCCGGCGGCGCGCCCGCGCGGCGCGTCGGTGGCTCACCAGGGCGGCGCGCCGGTGCCAGAACCACGCAGCGCCGATGGCCAGGAGATAGACCGCGGGACCGGCTCCGAGCGGCAATACCATGCGCCGCAACGGCGGGAGCAGCGGATCGGGGTGGAGTCCCTGCGGCGCGACCGTGATGGCCGCCGGCGTGTGTCGGGCCAGCGCCACCAGTCGCTGTGCGCGGGCCAGCCGGTTCGTTCCGGCGTCGCTCAGCGTGTCGCTCACGATCTGGGTTGTGGCACGTGCCTGCACCGGTATGGGAGCACTCGCGACCGTGCGGTACGCGCGGGTCGCGGTGTCGAAGTAGGCCGCCTTGATCGGCGGGAACTCCAGCGTGCCGGCGCGCAGGGGGCGGACGCGATAGCGGAAGCGCTTGCCGTTTGGCAGCGGCGCGGATTCGATGTTGTCGTCATAGACGCGGAAATCGGTGGTCACGCCCGGTTGGAGCGAAAGGAGGGGTGGGCGCAGGTTGGCGAGGCTGACCGCGCCGGTCAGGTCGAGCGTGAGCGTGAGCGGGTCGCCGACCTTGCAGACGTCCGTGTCGAAGGCGGCCTGCACGGTCAGGTCACGTCCGACACACCCCACGAACCAGTCGGGACGGTCCTGTTCAGGGGGCGGCACCACGCGTACCGTCGCGGCCGGGCCGATGGTGAAAATGTCGCGCGTCAAGGCACGGTTCTGACGGTCGGCACCCACGATGACCGGCCCCTTGAAGGTCAACGGGCCGAACGTGAAGTCGCCCTCCTGCTGTGGCGTGTAGGTCAGCGACAGCGTGTACTCCCAGCACGGCTTGCCGGTGGTCGTCAGGTGTTTGGCGGCCAGGCGGAACTTGACCGGTTGCGGCTGCATGGTTGCGAAGAAGTCGACCTGATTGTTCTGGTAGTCGTTGATGGCGAAGCCGGGCGTGCGGCGGTCCTGGACGACCATCCCCTCGAGCGTGGCCTTGAGGTCGGGCAGCTTGAGGCCGCGGATCTCCTGCAGGTTGAGGAAATCGGCCTGCAGGTGCGGTGGCGACTCGCCCGACAGGGGTTCGACGCTGGCATAGGGCTCCGGCAACGCGGCGACGGCCAGCGTCAACGTGATGGTGAACGGCTCGTCAACCAGCACGTTCTCACTTGACGCCTGGATGCGCGCGATGACGGTGTCCTGCGCCTGGATGCCGGTCACCGTCACGCTGGCGCCCTGCCCGATGTAGCGCTGACCGTTCTGGACCAGGACCACCGGGCCGGTTGCGAAGACGCCGTCCTGCCGCGGCTTCACGGCGAAAACGAACACCCGGCTCTCGGTGACGTCCTGTGTGATGCGGCCGTTTACAAATTGGATCGAGCGGCGGCTGTTGCTGTTCGATCCCAGCAGGCGCGTGTCGGCGGCGGGCAGCCCTGAAAGGTCGGGTGTAGGCAGGCCGGCATCTGCGCCGGTGACCTCCACGTAGAGGTTGAACGCTTCACCGAAATAGATGCGCTCGCGGTCGGGGCGCACGTTGAGCGCGATGCTGGCCGCACGGAGCGGCAGGCACAGCGCGAGCAGCAGACCGCAGGCGAAGAGGATGTGCGAGCCGCAAAACCGTGGAGCAGGAAGCCGCCGAATGAGTGGAAAGAGATGAAGATGACCGGGCGCCGCCTTCGACATGCGAAGTTCCTTGTTCGTGCGATGGGAAGGGTACGACGCCCGTCGTTTCCATTCAACAGGTTTCTTGCCGCTGCTTGCGTTCCCAACTGCGTTCTGCGATCTTCGTGGCACCGGGACCGGATAGGGAGTGCAATGGACGTCTATCATACCTTGGGCGCGCTGCTGGTGGTGCTGTGCGGTGCGATGCTGCAGGGGACGGTGGGCTTCGGTTTCGGGCTGCTTTCGGTTCCGCTGCTCCTGACGCTCGGGCTGCCGGTGCCGACGGTTCTTGCGACTTCCGCGATCTGCACGGTCGTCCAGGCGGCGAATGGCGTTCACCACTTGCGCGCGGCCGTGCCCTGGAAGGTCGTGGGTGTGTCGGCGGCGATCCGCGCGGGTGCGATGGTGTTCGGCATCTGGGTGTTGTCCGGACTGGCAACCGTATCGGTATCCGGAATCAAGTTCTGGGTTGGGCTGGTCATGCTGGTTCTGGTGCTGCTGCAGGCCCTGTGGCAACCGGCGCCGCGGCAGCGATTGCACGGCGGCTGGAACCTGGCCGCGTTTCTGGCGAGCGGGTTCACCGGCGGCCTCTGCTCCATGGGCGGGCCGCCGCTGGTGTTGTGGGTCATGGCCCACGACTGGTCCGCCGATCGGACGCGCGCATTCCTGTTTGCCTCATTCATGAGCCTGGTGCCGCTCCAGCTGGCCGCTCTCTATGTGGCCTTCGGCAGCGATGTTGTCCATGGCATCGTGCTGGGCGCCGCCTTCTCACCGGTTGTTCTGCTGGGCTCCGTGGCTGGACTGCGCATCGGGAAACGCTTCTCGAAGCCGCTCCTGAAACGGTTGGCAGTCCTGCTTCTGGTGGCGATCGCGCTGAGCTCGATGCTGCCGGAATGCGTGCGGCTGCTGCGCCCGACATGATCGCGGCGCACATTCCCCTGTCTGGGCGCGTTCCCCGAACGCGCCGCCAGGGCAGGCGTGCGCCAACTCTCGCAGTTTAATGCCGCCTGGGTGCTGGACACGCTTGCGACCGAGGCCTTATAGTCCCGGTGTATATGAAATCACGCCTTCACTCATTCCTGAATTGGCTGCTGTTCCTCGCCGTTCTGGTTGGCGGGGTCTACGCCTATCGGCATCCGGATGTCGCGCGCCGGTGGTTGAACGCGGTGACGTTCTCCGAGGACAAGAATGGCGAGGCCGCGCCGAGTTGGGTGGATCGTCTCAACGCCCCCGTCCAGACAGTTCCACACTAGGACGGACACGAGGCCAGCACGCGCGGTGAACTGGCTGCGTATATTGACCGTGTGATCGCCAGCCCATCAGCCAGCCGGAGCCTGTCACATGGGCGGCAGGCGTATTGGGACGTCGGCGTGGGTTGCCAAACCCAGCCGGCTGACCTCACGGTCCATGATCGCACGCACCTTCTGCTCCAGACGATCCCTCGCGGACGAAACCTGTGCGCGGGCGGCGTTTGCGGCGTGATCCTACTGTGCCTGATGCTCGGCGCCGGGTGCGCGATGCAGCCGAGTCGCAGCCAGACGATGAGTCTCGAGGGCAACACGATCAACGTCT
>CAYQJG010000104.1:0-15023 GCA_964417715.1 uncultured Lentisphaerales bacterium
CCTGCGCCAGGAAGCGGCAGTCGTGCAGCTTGCGCGCCTCGGTGGCGAACACGTCGATGAAGACGCGGCCGATCGTCTTGCGTTTGGTTTCCGGGTCGACCACGCCCTGCAGGGCGCCCAGGAAGCGATCCTGCGCATGCGCGATGCGCAGGTCGAGCGGCATCTGCTCGCGGAAGGTCTTCTCGACCTGCTCGGCTTCGCCGTAGCGCAGCAGGCCGTTGTCCACGAAGATGCAGTGCAGTTGCGGGCCGATCGCGCGGTGCAGCAGGGCGGCCACGACGGAGGAGTCCACGCCGCCGCTCAGGCCGCAGATCACGTGCGCGGAGCCGACCTGCGCCCGGATGCGGGCGACGCTCTCGTCGATGAACGACGACATCTTCCAGTCGCCGGGGCAGCCGCAGATATCGAACAGGAACTGCCGCAGGAGCTGCGTTCCCTTGGGCGTATGCACGACCTCGGGGTGAAACTGCAGCCCGTAGATGTGGCGTCCGCCGTCGCCCATGGCGGCATTGGGGCAGGTGGCGGTCTGGGCCAGGCGGACGAAGCCCGGCGGCAGTTCGGCCACCTGGTCGCCGTGACTCATCCAGACGTTCATGTGCGGCGGCAGGCCGGCGAACACGTCCTGGGGCGCCACCACGTCGATACGGGCGTGTCCGTACTCGCGCGCGTGGCCGGGTTTGACCGTGCCGCCCAGCGTCTTGGCGGTGAGTTGCATGCCGTAGCAGATGCCCAGCACGGGGATGCCGAGGTCGAAGATCGCGGGGTCGCACTGGGGTGCGCCGGGCTCGAAGACGCTCGACGGTCCACCGGAGAGGATGATGCCGGCCGGGGCGCGTTCGCGCAGCTTGGCGGCGGTCGTATCGAAGCGCAGCAGTTCGGAGTAGATCTGCTGCTCGCGCACGCGACGGGCGATGAGCTGACTGTACTGCGAACCGAAATCAAGAATGGCGATCCATTTGTGCGACGTCATGGGTATCCTCGGCGCGGTGCGGGCAATGGCGTAAGAATAGCCGAAGCAAGCGGGTGGAGGGAAGCCGGAAGGCGGCGGGCGGTGGGACGGTCGGACGGTTGGACGGTCGGACGGTTGGGCGGTCGGGCGGTGGGACGGTGGGACGGGCGGGCGGTGGGCGGTTGGGCGGTGGGACAACGTGCCTGATGGGGTGGACACGGCGACGCGCATTTCGTGGGGAAAGCGGCCGCTGATTTTGCCTCGTCCGCGGCGTTGTCGCATGCGCCGCAGACAGGGAGTCTGGCGGCGCACGCTCCGCCTTGCGGCCAAGGCAAACTGAGCGGCCGTTTCCCCATCCCCGCGGATACCGCGGGGCGACGAAATGCGCGCCGCGGGGCCCTCGCGCGGGCTACCGCGCGATTGGGGATGGCGGTTGGGGATGGCCGAGGTCGGAGGTCCGCGGTCCGAGGTCCGGGGTCTGAGATCCGAGGTCCGAGGTCCGAGGTCCATCGGCGTCGGGGTCGGTATCGAAAAGCAGTCTGGAGTGCGGCGACCCGGCGCCGCTTTGAGGCGCGTGACCTGGCACGCGCGCGGTTGGGATGCAGACGTGAGTCACCTTGGTGCAACTCGAAGAGATTCGCATCAGACCCTCAATCTGCGGACAGGTGCAGACCGAAGGCGTTTCTGCGGACGCCTCGGGGATGCGTCCCTACCCGATGGAATGCCGGGAACCAGGTAGGGCGCGTTCCCCGAACGCGCCGCCAACCGCCCAACCGTCCACGCCGCATTCGAAAGACGCGCTTCGCCCCTTGAGTTCGCCTGTCCACTTGGGTATAGTTGACTGGATACAGCCAGATGCACCGGTGTGTCGTGATTTCCTGTAGACGTGCAAAAGGCGCTCGAATTACTCCCATTTTACTGGTACGATTAGACGCAGAACGAGGAGGACTGTCATGACTACGCATATCCGTGCAGGGTTGCTTCCGGTTTTGGCTTGGGCGGCATGGGCCGCGAGTCTGGCTGTTCCGAGCGGGTTGCAGGCGAGCGTGACGGTGTCGCTGACGCAGACACCGGCCCTGGCGACCGTCACAAACGGCGTGCCGGTGCAGGTCGATGCCACCGTCACCCCCGGCGGCGGCGAGAGCATCACCGGCTGCAGCCTCGTCTTCCGCACGCTGGCGGCCGGCACCACCAACTGGTGGAACACCAACGTGATGTCCAACGTGGGCGGCACCCTGTGGCGCAGCACCGTGCCGCGCCTGCCGCAGGGCGACGTCAACTACTACGTCGCCGCGGCCTACACCGGCGGCAGCGGCAGTCCGGCGCGCAGTGTGACCAACACGTATGCGGTTTCGGCGACGTTGGCCAATGCACGCTATACGGAATGTGCGACAACGGGCAGCCCGAAATGGGTGCAGGACACCACGGCACCGGGCGGGGTCAATTCGACGAACTGGTACAGTACGGTCGCTGGCGGCCAGTGGTATGCCTCGGGTGTACGTGTCAACACGTACCTGGATGAAAAGCCCGTCGGCGGCACCGACCCCTATGTTAACCTCTTCAGCGTCAAGAACGGCTACATCCGGTCTCCGCTCCTTCCAGAAGGCGTCGGGACGTTCTACTTTGCGTCATGCATGCGGATGTATAGCCAATCGGCCACTGTCGATGTGCAGTTCACGACGAACAGCAACCCGGCGCTGGGGTGGCAGACCGTCTCGACGATCACCTATCCTTCTGACAGTACTGCGCCCATAGAACAGCGATCAACGCCGGTGACGATCAACCGTCGTGACGCACGCTATGTGCGACTCTTGCGAACAGACACGACGCGTACGCCGATCTACAATGGTGCGGTGGTGTTCGACAACCTTGCGATCTCGGTTCCGTCCGCTGACGCTCTGGTGTCGGCGGCAGCCACGCCCATCACGCCGCCAAGCCCCGCATCTGCACAACCTGTGACCGTACGCTGCGACCTGGCCGATGTGGACGCCAACGTGCCAACCATCAACCGGCGACTCAAGGTGTTCTACAAATGGAACGAGACCGCATGGGCGTCCGCGAACATGGCTTACGAGTCGGGGAACACGTTCGCCGGTTCCATCCCCGGCCTCGAAGCCGGCACGAACCTCTATTACTTTGTGAGCGACTTCGACGGCTACTTCTTCAGGCGCGATCCGGATGGTGCCGGCACTGAGCCGGAACGTAACGAGCGCATCGGGTCGCGGACCTCGACCACCAACAGTTACCTGATCAACTTCCAGGCCTCGCGCATCCTGGCCCTTTCGACAAACCTGCTGGCCTTTGGCGATGTGCCGACCAACTCGCCTTCCCCCCGGTCGCTGACTGTCTCCAATACCGGCAACTCGCCCCTGGCGGTGAGCAACATCAGTTCATCCGAGCCGGCATTCACCGTTGCGCCTTCCGTCTTCACGCTTCCGGCCTACAGCAGCACCAACGTCACGGTGACGTTTGCGCCCTCCCTGGCCAGCGCCTACTCGGGCTCGCTCACGATCAGCTCTGACAAGACCGCCGGTCCGGACACGGTTTCGCTTACCGGCACGGGCGTTCCGGCCGAAACCGTGTCGGCTCCGACCGCCATCGCCGGTCCGACCGCCGGCACCCGCACGCTGCCGCTCGTCTTCACCGCCTCGGGCGCCGTCAACAACTACCCGGCCCGCCCGCTGCAGTACCGCTTCAACTGGGGCAACAGCACGACCTCCGCATGGGCAACCGCCACACAGACCAACGCCTGGTCATCGTCCGGAACGTTCCACCTGCGCTCCCAGGCACGCTCCCAGAATACGCCGTCCATCGTCTCGACGTGGTCGGGCGATCTGAAGACGGTCACGATCACGAACACCCGCGTCATCACGGTGGCGGGTAACCTGGCGTACGGCAACGCGGTCGTGATCAACACGCCGAACGTGCGCAACGTGACCGTGTCCAACAGCGGCAGTGATCCGCTGACGGTCAGCTCCATCACCTGCCCGGGTTCGGTCACGGCCGTGCCGCAGAGCTTTGTCGTCCCCGCCGGCGCCAGCAGCAACGTGGTGGTCACGTTCACGCCCACGGTCGTCGGTCCCTTCTCCGGCACGCTGACCGTGAATTCCGACAAGACGGCCGGCGCCAACACCCTCCCGATCACGGCCACGGTCATCAACGTTGAGGTCGTGCAGATCAACACGTTCAGCGGTCCGATCAACGGCGCCATCAACGAGATGCTGACCTACAGCGCCTCGGCTACCAACAACTACGGCCATGCGGTGCAGTACCGGTTCGACTGGGGCAACGCCCGGACCTCCGCGTGGTCCAGCGCCAGTTCCGCCACAACCAACTGGTCCGCCGCCGGCAGCTATTCTGTTCGCGTGCAGGCGCGCTGTGTGACCGACCCAGCGGTTTTCGCCTGGTCCGCGCCGATCGCGCTGACCATCCGGGCGGCTCCCGTTGTGAACTTCACCGCCGTGGGCAACGGCCTGCCGACCCCCGTCTCGGTGACCGTCAGCGGCGCCACGGCCTGTTCGCTCTACTACTCGCCTGCCGGCGCGACGCTCTTCCATCCGTTGCCGCTGACTCTGAACGCGGGCAACTGGGTGGGGTCGGTTCCGCCGGTCAATGCCGGCGCCATGCGCTACTATGTCCAGTATATGGTCACCGGTCCGGCAGCCACGATCGTCTGGCCGAACAGCGCGCCTTACCCGACATACACGATCTCGAGTTCGATTGGTGATCGCCGGTACACTAGTTTTGAGTCTTGGGTAGCTGAACCAGGTGTGCCTACTTGGAATCCCGGCGGCGGCGCGATTGCCACCAACTGGGTGTCGCCGACGGTGACTGGCGGTGGCAACTGGAAGGCCTCGGGATCACGTGCTGGGACTCCCTTTCTCGAGGAGAGGCCAACTGGCTACACAGGGAACATGCTCAACCTCATGAGCGTGAAAGGCGCCTATCTACTCTCTCCTTCACTGGCCGAAGGCGTTGGGACAGTCTACTTCGTCTCGTGTATGAGAAACTACTATTACATGGGAACCGTGGAGGTCCAAATTACCACGAATGCGGCCCCATCATCATCTGGGTGGGAAACCGTGAGCGTCATCAACTATCCCCAGGACTTCACTGCACCAATTGAGCAACGCTCGACCCCAGTCACGGTTAACCGTCGCGATGCCAGGTACGTGCGCTTTGTGAGGACAGACGCGAACGTGCTCGACTCCGATCCGTATCTGTTGCGTGGCTCAATCGGCTTTGACGAAGTGCGAATCTCCTATCCGCCGGCTGACGTTGCTATCAGCGAACGGCTGCGTAATCCCGGCTACCCGGCCAGCGACCAGGACGTCAAGATCCGTTGCGTGGTGGCCGATGTGGACGCGAACTTCCCTGCCGTGAATCGTCAGGTCAAGTGCTACTACAGTTGGCAGAATGCGACACTGCCGTTTGTCAGCAACGTCGTGATGACGGCACAGGGGAACAACCTGTACGAAGGCACGATTCCGCGGCACGACCCCGGCACGTTGTCCTACTATTTCCGCTGTGATTTCGACGGCTACTTCTTCTCGTGGGATCCCGATGGCGCCGGCAGCCAGCCGACGCGCGTCGAGAACCAGAGCCCGGCTTTCCTGCCGGATGGTGTGTCGGCGCCGTCGAGCGTGCTCAGTTACGAGATCCGTCGCTACCGCTCGATGTTCGACAATGTGATGGTGGATGCCAACCCGGCCTCGTTGACTGTGCCGACCGAACTGGTGGGCAACAACACCTGGCAGGGGATCACCCTGGTCAAGGGGATCACCAACATGACCTGGCGTTTCATGGGCTACGCCGCCTACACGAACAATGCCACGGCGTTTGATCCCATTCCCTACAACTGGGGCGACAACGACCAGGACTTCCCGTTCCCGCCGATCGCCGGCTATGTCGAGCGTCCGGCCACGAACAGCATGCGCGCCATACTGGAATATGAGGGCTTCCTGCTGTTCCGGGTCAACACCGATCCGGCCAAGCGCGACTACATCGTCAAGCGCGCCGTCTACCAGAACTTCGACAACTGGCAGGCCAGCCAGTACTACTTCGAAGAGAGCCTGGGCCTGTATGCCGTGAAGTCGTTCACGAACAACTTCAACTTCTGGGTGTCGGACACGTACCCCATCGGCGACCAGCGCTCCAACGACTTTGAGCTGCTGGCCGGTTCGGTCGGACAGGCCAACGTCACGATGCCGACCATGGCGCCGCCCGGGTTCGCCTACGTGGACGGCAAGGCCATTGCCGAGCGCACGCATATCGCACCCAACCTGCTGGCCAACACGGCGCTCTCCCTGAGCGCGGACAGCGTGGGTCGCGTGTGGAACACCTCGGCCGGGTTCACCCCGGGCATCGACAGCTTCACCTTCACGGGACGGGCCTCGGTGGATGATCCGTATTTCGCGCTGTACAAGGGCTCCGTCAGCGACAGTCCCTTCACCGGCGCCAACTGGCTCGGAAACTACGTGGTCACCACGACGCTGCGTGCCCGTGAGACCTCCCGGGCGCCGGCCTACATCTCGGTCATGACCTACTACCAGCCGACCTACTTTGGTGGCGGCCTGGGCAGCTTCTACGAGGTGCGTTTTGTGCAGGCCTCCGATCCGGATGCGGGTTTCTCCGATAACCGTCTTGAAGTGCAGGTCTGGCGTTGGAACGACGGCGTTTCCACGCCTGTCCGTGTCGCCAGGACCAGCGGGACGGACAACATTGACGGCCAGAAACTGGCCAGCCTGACCAGCAAGTCGTTCGAGATCACGGTCGATAAGACCACCGTCGCCAGCAAGACGCGCGTACAGGTGAAGTATGATCTGGCGGGAGGCGCCATCTGGAATGCGAACGTGATCCAGTTTGACGACGCCAGCACGTCACGCCTGACGGCGGGCGGATCGGTCGGATTCATGACCTTTGATGCCGTCCCCGAGATCAACAGTCTGGCCGTCAAGACCGCGCCGGGCGGCGCCACCATGCTGGCCACGCTCACGAGTTGGAGCGGCGCCAACGGCGACCTCTGGTTCTTTGGCGGCAAGCGCCGCGACAACCCGAGCCTGAATCGCTGGCAGGCCGACTCCGGCTCGGGCGCCCTCGTGCGTCTGTTGCCGACGCTCGCGATTGGTGTCTACACGGCTCCAGCCGCCGACAACTCGAGCATGCCCAACTTCGAAGCCCTCACGCCGCGCGTGCAGCGCTCGGTCGCGACGCTGACGAACTGTGCGTTTACGGTGTCGCTGAAGGAGTGGAACAAGATGTTCGTGGAGTTGCGCAATGGCGCCACCAATGCGGCGGCGACGCTGAACGACCTGCCCTTCGTTGTCGATAACCCCACGCTGACCCCCTGGCGCGCCAAGACGCGCGCCACCGCCGTGCCGGGCGACGCCCCCTCCGTCGACGGCGTAAACTATCGCGACTGGACCAGTTGGGACACCCAGCAGTATGTCTGGCTGAATGGTCAGTATGGTTGGGGCGTGCTGGAAGGGTGGGTTACGACATCGTCCGGTTCGGCCGGCAACGAGGTCACCTTCGAGCGTTCGCGCGCCAATCCGGGCCTGGTTCAGGCGCTGGTGTCGCCGGTCCTGACCAACGGCATTGGCTCGATTGCGTTCGATCACCGTGCCAGTAACGGCAAGATCGTGTTCGCCGTCGAGCGGACGGTCGAAGGCGCGCAGTCGAGTTACGTTACGTTGCAGGTGGTGACCAACAGTTCCGGCACGAGCACGCCGTACTTCCTGACGGTGCGCGAGCTCTTCACCGGTCGCATCCGCGTGCGCGTGCTGCCGGCCAGCGACAAGTATGCCGTGCTGAAGATCGACAACCTGCTCGTGCGCGACTATCCGCCGCGTGACGAGACCACGTGGCAGGCGTACAACAGCCTGATCACCAGCAAGCAGACCGACCGCGCCTTTGAGCCGACCAAGACGACTGCCCAGACGGCCTTCCTCAACAACAGCGTGAGCAAGGATACAGCCGGCGCCGAGGTCCTATCCGAGTATCAGCCGTTTATCCAGTCGCCCAAGGTTGGCACGGGTATCGGCGAGATCGCTTTCTGGTACCGCGCCTGGGATGCGACCAATGGCCTGGGACGCATCATGCTCAAGGTGGCGCCCGAGCTTGACACGCCGGAGAACGAGTGGATCGCGATCACGAACTTCTCCTTCTCGAACACGTCGTACCAGTACTTCTCGATGGAGCCGTACGACCTGGTGAACAAGGTGCTGCGGATCTACACCTTCACGAACAACAGCAACCGCGTGGCGATCGACAACGCGCTGATGACCGAACCGGTGCGCGCCGGCTACGAGATCCGCAGCGTGAGGCTCGTGCCTACGCTGCGGTCGGCGGACCAGATCGCGATCGCGCCCACGCAACCGCTGGAGAACCAGAGCGTGGACGTGGAGGTCGAAATCGGACGGTTCATCATGAACCCGACCGGCATCCGGATCTTCGTCAGCTACCATGCCGACAGTGATGTCTGGGGTTACACCAACTGGTGGACGCAGTCGGACGCGGCGGGCAGCCACAAGATTGAGCTGCAGCAGGATCCGCTCTCGCCGCGCCTGTATCGTACAACCAGCAGCGTGCGGATTCCGGCGCTGGCGGTCGACACGCCGGTGCAATACATGGCGTGGGGAACGCATGACACGCTGGTGGGTTCGCCCATCTTCCAGGGCACCAACACCTTCACGCACCCGTCGTGGTACTTCCCCCGCAACCTGAACACGCAGTATGCAACACAGGGATGGTCGCCGTACTACTTCGTCTACTCGTGCTTGCCCGGGGCTGTGTGGGTCAATGAGATCAACTACAAGCTGTTCACATACGAAGGCACCAATGAGTACGTTGAGTTGGCTGGCCCGTCTGGAACGTCAATCGCCGGATGGCGCATCGAATCGATTAACAACAGCACCTATGCGGTTGTAGACTCCTGCACGGTGGATGCCGGCTTCCGCCTTGCCGATACGCTGGACGGGTGGGGTTTCTTCATCTGGGGTGATCCGGGTGTGCCGAACGTCAACAAGGCGTTCACTGTTCCCGGCGCACAGAATCTGCTGGCCAGCGGCGGCATTCGTCTGGTGCGCAGCATGGGGGCATGGGAATACCGTCTGTGCTATGGCTCGTCCGGGAGAGGCATGACCAACAACTTCTACCAGTATATCGGCTTCAAGCCGTCGTACTTCCCGAGCCGCTCGGCACCGTTGCACCTGATCGCCGCGGTGGCCGGCAATTCGTACGGCGATTTCTACTGGAGTTCCCCGTCGGCTGGCAACTACACGCCCGGCACGGCCAACGCTGGTCAGGGGTTTGAGCCGAACCTGCCGACCTTCTTCACGGTCTTCTCCGTGATCGGGCCGAATGGCACGCACAGCGTCAGCGCATCGCCGGTCACCAGCTTCCAAGTCGTCAGCGGCGGATCGACGTCGATCGTCTACAACGCGGCGAACTGGTTCCGGATTGCGACCTGCCGGACGAACGGCGTGTCGGTGGCATCGGCCATTGGTCAGACGACGTATCTCTGGAGCATCAACAACATCCAGTCCGACTGCAGCAACAACGTGACGTTTGTGGCTGCCACGCCCGAGCAGACCGGCGTGGGCGTGCCCACGGCCTGGGCGAGCGCGTACTACGCTACGGAGGCGGCGGCATTGGCGGACACCAACATCGCGACCGACTACCTGCTGGGGCTCGACCCGACGGTGACGTATGCCGTGGAATTGATGGTCGATTCAATTACGGTCAACGGCACGAGTATCACCGTGGTTGTGCAGTTGAAGGATGGCGTGGATCCGCTCGACACCACGATCAACGGCACACTGAAACTGCAGGGCAAGGTCTCGCTGTCGGACGTCAGTTGGTCGCCGATCGGCGCGGCAACGATCCTCAACGCCAACTTCGGCGCGGACGGCAAGTACAGCATTCCGTTCACGGATGCGACGTACCGGTTCTACCAGGCCGTGATCACGCCGTAGGCGAAGGGCAGGGGCGACGGCCCGCGCGGCGCTCCGGAGGGCCGCCGTCCCTGGCGGCCTGTTGCCGGCGGACGGCGGCGGGACAGCGACTTAGGGCGCGAGGGACCGCGCTTTCGACATTCAGACACAGGAGCGCCCCGCCACGACGGGCTGAGGTGGGTCCCGCCTCCGAGCGGGACCGGTCCGAATCGGAGTTCGGACCCACGTGAGAGCGGCCGCGCCTCGCCTCACCCGGCGCAATCCCTCTTCTCCTCTGTGGCCCCTGTGAGCTCCGTGAGAGACTTCGCATCTCACAGTGCGCACAGAGAGCACAGAGCAATGCAGCCCATTTGGTACAACCCGAAGAGATCTGCGTGTACGAGTACGTGTACGAGTACGGCGCGAGATTGCCGGGAAGCGGGCTCCCCCGCGTACTCCTGCACGTACTCGTACACGCAACTCTCTCCATCTCTGAGAACATAGGATCACTTCACCACGACGGGCTGACGTGGGTCCCGCCTCCGAGCGGGACCGGTCCGAATCGGAGTTCGGACCCACGTGGAGAGCGCCCGCGCCTCGCATCACACGGCACAATCCCTCTTCTCCTCCGTGACCCTGTGAGCTCCGTGAGAGACTTCGCATCTCACAGTGCGCACAGAGAGCACAGAGCAATGCGGCCTTCTCCTCTGTGGCCCCTGTGAGCTCCGTGAGAGACTTCGCATCTCAGAGCGCGCACCGGGCCTCGCACACGGCGTCGCGGAGCTCCGCCCTCCCGGGAGATCGCCTGTCTCGCGCCTGTCCCGCCGGCGGCACGCTCGCAGGCCCCGGCGCGGGCCCGCCTCACGAACTGCGTCTTCACCCACGATATCCGCGCCGGTGGCTATGCGACGCGGACCGGGTTGCGCCGCAGGCGCCCGGAAAAACGCGCGTCAGACGGGTTCGTATGCAAGGCGGAACGGGCAGCGCCAGACTCCCTGTCTGCGCTGCCCGCGACAACGCCGCAGACGGACCCGTATCACGCGCGCTTCTTCTGGCCCGGGACGCGTCGCGGTGACTGGGCACGCCGCATCGCCCCATCTCCAGCAATCCGACTGCTTCCTTCGGGATCAGCTCAGCGCCAGCGCCTCGCCCTTGACCCTCACCTTGACGGTGGCGCCGGGGGCATAGGTGCCGGCCACGATCTGCCGGGCGATCGGCGTTTCGATCTCACGCTGAATCGTGCGCTTGACCGGCCGCGCGCCATAGACGGGATCAAACCCCGCCTCCGCCACCCACGCCACAGCCGCGTCATCCACGTCCAGCTTCAGATCCTGTTCGCCCAGCCGCGCCTGCAAGTCGGTCAGCTGCAGCCGCACGATCGCCGCGATCTGGACCGGACCCAACGGCCGGAAGAGCACGCCCTCGTCAAGGCGGTTCAGGAACTCCGGCCGGAACGTCTCCTTCAGCGCCTGCATCACGGCCGCGCGCGTCTTCGGCGCAATCTCGGTCCTGTCGAGCTTGGCCGGCTTGTCGGCCTTGTCCGAAGCCAGGAACTCCGATCCCACGTTGCTGGTCATGATTACGATGGCGTTGCGCAGACTGACGGTGCGCCCGTGGCCGTCGGTCAGGCGGCCGTCATCCAGCACCTGCAGCAGCACGTTGAACACGTCCGGATGGGCTTTCTCGATCTCGTCGAGCAGCACCACGCTGTACGGCTTGCGGCGCACGGCTTCGGTCAACTGGCCACCCTCATCATAGCCCACGTAACCGGGCGGAGCGCCGATCAGGCGCGCGACGGCATGTTTCTCCATGTACTCGCTCATGTCGAGGCGCACCATGCAGTCTTCCGAGTCGAACAGTTCGGCGGCCAGCGTGCGTGCCAGTTCCGTCTTGCCCACGCCGGTGGGGCCGAGGAAGAGGAAGGCACCCACCGGACGGCGCCGGTTCTTGATGCCGGCGCGCGACCGCAGCACGGCGTCCGCCACGGCGGCAATCGCCTCCTCCTGTCCCACCACGCGCCGGGCCAGGGCATCACCCAGATGGAGGAGCTTCTCGCGTTCCCCGGCCAGCAGGCGGGTCACAGGAATGCCGGCCCAGCGCGCCACGACCTCGGCGATCTCCTCCTCGGTCACCTCCTCGCGCAGCAGCACCCGTCCGCCGGCGCCGGCCTTGAGTTTGCCCTGGGCTGTCAGCAGCTTCTTCTCCAGCGCCGGGATCTGACCGTAGCGCAGCTCCGCGGCGCGCTCGTGGTTGGACGTGCGTTCGGCCTCCTCGGAGGCGCGTCGCGCCTGTTCGAGCTGCTCGCGCAGGTGACGCGTCTCGTCGAGCACGCGTTTCTCGTTCTTCCATTGGGCCGTCATCGCGTCGGCCTGGGCCTTGAGGTCAGCCAGCTCGCGCCGCAGTTCCTCCAGGCGGGCCTGGCTGGCGTGGTCCTTCTCCTTGCGCAGGGCGGCCTCCTCGATCTCCAGCCGCATGACGCGGCGGGTGATGCCATCGAGTTCGGCCGGCATGGAGTCCATCTCGGTGCGGATTGAGGCGCAGGCTTCGTCCAGCAGGTCGATGGCCTTGTCCGGCAGGAAGCGGTCCTGGATGTAGCGGTCGGACAGCACGGCGGCGGACACGAGCGCGGCGTCCTGGATGGCGACATTGTGGTGGCGCTCGAAGCGATCCTTGATGCCGCGCAGGATCGAGATCGTGTCCTCGACGCCGGGGGCGTCGACCTGCACCGGCTGAAACCGGCGTTCGAGGGCCGCGTCCTTCTCCATGTACTTGCGGTACTCGTCGAGCGTCGTGGCGCCGATGCAGTGCAACTCGCCGCGGGCCAGCATGGGCTTGAGCATGTTGCCGGCATCGGTCGAACCTTCGGTGCGGCCTGCGCCCACGATGGTGTGCACTTCGTCGATGAACAGGATGACGCGCCCGTCGGAGGCCTTGATCTCCGTCAGCACGGCCTTGAGACGCTCCTCGAACTCGCCGCGGTACTTGGCGCCGGCCATGAGCGCGGTCATGTCCAAGCTGAAGATCGTGCGGTCCTTGAGCCCTTCCGGCACGTCGCCGCGTACGATGCGCTGGGCCAGTCCCTCGACGATGGCGGTCTTGCCGACGCCCGGCTCACCGATCAGGACCGGGTTGTTCTTGGTCTTGCGCGACAGGATGCGCACCACGTGGCGGATCTCGTTGTCGCGCCCGATGACCGGGTCGAGCTTGCCGGCACGCGCCAGCGCAACCAGATCCTGGCCATACTTGGTCAGGGCTTCGTACTGTCCCTCGGGATTGTCGGTGGTCACGCGCTGGTTGCCGCGCACATCCTTGAGAGCCGCCAGCAGGCTCTTGCCATCCACCCCCGCCTCGGCCAGCAGGCGGCTGGCGGCGCACTTGTGGCCGGCGTCACAGATGGCCAGGAGCAGGTGTTCGACCGAGACAAAGTCATCCTTGAGGCGCGCGGCCTGATCAGCCGCCTTCACGAGCAGCTCATTCAGCGCCTGGGTCACGAAGATCTTGCCGGCCTCGGTGTCGCCCGACACGCGCGGGCGGCGGCCCAGTTCCTCCTCCAGGCGTGCACGCAGCGGCGGCACGGCGGCGCCGATGCGCTCCAGCAGACGGAGCACCAGGCCATCCTCCTGGTCCAACAGCGCCGCCAGCAGGTGTTCGACGTCAACCTGCTGGTGGCCCATGCGAACCGAAAGCTCGCGCGCCGCCTGAACGGCCTGTTGCGCGCGCTGCGTCATGCGATTGAGGTCAAACATAGGATGAATCCTCCTGTGACGCAGGCTATTCAGCACCCGTCATGCCAAGGCCCGGAACTGCCCGTTCAGCCACCTCTGTGCCGCGGCGCAGCGTCGCTGGCGACAGCACACGGTTCGTCCGAATGGCACATATTGCCCTGTGAGTGATTGGAAAGGGGGCATGCGAGCCGCAGTGCGAAGCACTGCGTCATATCTGCGCGAGCGAGTCGTCTGACGGTTGGGGCGATGATGTATAGCGACAACTTGTCTCTTAGTGGCGACATAGGGTCGTAGTGTCCCACTGTCGGCGCGGCGCTCTCCACGTGGGTCCGAACTCCGATTCGGACCGGTCCCGCTCGGAGGCGGGACCCACGTCAGCCCGTCGTGGTGGGTCAGTCCCATGTTCTCAGAGATGGGGAGAGTTGCGTGTACGAGTGCGTGCACGAGTACGAGGGGCGCACGCTCTTCGGCGATTTCGCGCCGTACTCATACACATACCCTTACACACGGATCTCTTCGGGTTGCAGGCCGTCCCCCCACTTCGACATTCTGCGGTTGGTTATTCGATATTCTGCGGTTTGGCGTGTACAGCTCATATCCAGCGTCCTGCCCACCCACCGCGACGCGTCCCGGGCCGGAAGAAGCGCGCGTGATACGGGTCCGTCTGCGGCGTTGTCACGGGCAGCGCAGACAGGGAGTCTGGCGCTGCCCGTTCCGCCTTGCATACGGGCCCGTCTGACGCGCGCGTTTCCGGGCGCCTGCGGCGCAACCCGGTCCGCGCCGCACAGCCACCGGCGCGGGTATCGTGGGTGGACACACAGTTTGTGAGGCGGCCCGCGCCGGGGCCTGCGGGCGCGCCGCCGGCGGGACGAGGGCTGCCGTTCTGGAGGGGCCGGTCCCTCGCGCCCTGAGCGACTGGCGCTCACCTGGGAGGGCGGAGCTCCGCGACGCCGTGTTCGAGGACAGGTGCGCGTGCGGTTGTTGCACGGTCTCGCGGAGCTCGACCCGGCTGCTCCGGCCCGCGCGCCTCCGGCGGGTCGCACTTCGACATTCTGCGGTTGGTTATTCGATATTCTGCGGTTTGGTGCACCGGCTCATATCCAGCGTCCTGCCCACCCACCGCGACGCGTCCCGGGCCGGAAAAAGCGCGCGTGATACGGGCCCGTCTGCGGCGTTGTCGCACGCGGCGCAGACGAAGGTCTGGCGCCGCATGCTCCGCCTTGCATACGGGCCCGTCTGACGCGCGCGTTTCCGGGCGCCTGCGGCGCAACCCGGTCCGCGCCGCACAGCCACCGGCGCGGGTGCGGCGGGTGGACAGGCAGTGTGTGAGGCGGCCCGCGCCGGGGCCTGCGGGCGCGCCGCCTGTGGCCGCCGAAATGAAACCGGGTTGAAACCGCCGGCCTGAAACTGGGTGTT
>CAYQJG010000105.1:0-14891 GCA_964417715.1 uncultured Lentisphaerales bacterium
TTTCACTTTTCCAGATTATCCCCCTCTCGCTCCCCCACCAACTTCACTCGCACCCAATCGCACCTGCGGTCCCGTCTCCGGCCCCTCGCCCAACTCCAAGCTAGCCCAAACGGGTCGCCACATGCTATAAAAGGGGCCATCTGGCAGTGCCCAACCGGCGCTGCTCGCAAGGTGAAACTGTTGAATCCATCGATCTTCCGTCTGCTCTGTGCCGCCGTGCTGGTCGCGGGCGGTGTGGTCGGCCAGGAACCGGAAACCGAGGCGCCGCCGGAAACGGACAGCGCGCCCGTGCCCGTCCTGACCGCCGCCGAGACACTGGCCGCCTGCACGTCCAATCTGCCCCGCGAGCGCCTGCTGCTGACCGGCACGCTCTCGGTGCGGCGCCAGCGCGGCATCGTCGAGGCCGAACACCCGTTCAGGCTGGACCTGAACTGGGGCAGCGACCCGGCCACCGCCACCTGCTCGCTCTATGCGCCGGGAGGCACGTCGGCCGTTGAGCGCGTCGTCATGCAGCGCCACGGCGGGCGTTCGCAGATGGCGCTCTATGGAGGCCCCGGCCTCACCGTTCAGCCCACGCCGTCGCTGGCGGGCCGCGTACGCGGCACCGACATGACGTGGCTTGACCTGACACTCGACTTCCTCTGGTGGCCGGATGCCCGCTTCGACGGCCGTGGGTCTGTCCTGGGGCGCGCCTGCGACATCCTAGTGGTGACGCCCCCGGTGCCTGTGCCCGGCTGCTCGGCCGTCAGGCTCTGGGTCGACCGGCGCCTGCATTTCCTGATGCAGGCCGAGCAGCTCGACCCGCAAGGCAACCCCATCCGCCGGATGTGGGTCCAACGCGTTCGCAAGATCGGCGACCGCTGGATGATCCGCGACATGGAAATCGAAACGGTTGGCGGCAGCCACCGGACCCGCCTCTACGTGGATGATCTGCAAACCCCATGAATGCGGTGTTTCTCATCCTGGGCGGCACGATTCTGCTGGGCCTGATTGCGCTGGCTGCGTTCTTCTCGGGCAGCGAAACTGTTCTGTTGTCTCTCTCCCCCATACAGATCCAGCGCATCCGCGGCCGTGACCCGCGCGCTGGCGCGCGGCTCGAACGTCTGCTCGGCCAACCGGGGCGCGTGCTCTCCACGGTGCAGGTCGGCAACAACCTGGTCAACGTCGCAATCGCCAGCCTGGGTTTCGCCCTGATCAACAACCTCGTGCCCTCGCATGGCGAAGTGCTCGCCATACCGACCATGACTCTCGTGCTGCTCATCTTCGGCGATGTCGCGCCCAAACGCCTGGCCATCGCCAACGCCGAACGCCTGGCGCCGACCGTCAGCCTGCTGATGGGCTTCTGGGTCAGCGCCCTGACCCCACTCAGCGCTCTGCTCGACGCCCTCTCGCACGGTCTCCGTCGCGCGCTGCAGTCCGAACGCCGCGCATTGGACGACAAGGAACTGCTCACCATGGTCGCGGTCGGCACGGAGGAGGGCCAACTCGACGCCGAGGAGCGCTCCATGGTGAGCGGCATCCTGCGCCTCTCCGAACTCAGAGCCAGCGACGTCATGACCCCGCGCGTGGACATCGTCGGCATCGACCTCCAGCAGACGTCCGAGCAGCACATCCAGACCGCCCGCCAATGCCGCTTCCGCCAACTGCCCGTCTTCAACCGCACACCCGACGCCATCGAAGGGTTCCTGGATGTCGCCCGCTACCTGATCGACCCGGCACATGACGTGCGCAAGTCGATGGTACCGGCCATGTTCGCCCCTGCAAACGTCTCGCTGGACGACCTGCTGATCACCTTCCAGCGCGGCAACCGCCACATCGCCTGCGTGCTCGACGAGTTCGGCGGCACGGCCGGCCTGGTCACGCGCGGCGACATCGTCGAACTGATCACCGGCACGGCCGAACACGGCCAAGGGCCGCAGCGACGCGCCATCCAACCGGCCGACGACGGCAACTGGCTCATCGACGGCAGCGTCAGCCTCGACGAGGTCAACCGCGAACTCGGCCTGAGTCTGGAGGCCGACGACGCCGACCGCATCGCCGGCTGGGTGACCTTCCACGCCGGCCGTCTGCTGCGCGCGGGCGAAACCGTCGAGGCCCAGGGGTGCCGCATACAGGTGCGCCGCCTCCGGACCCACCGTATCGACCTGGTCCACCTGGAGCGTCTGCCATCGCAGGATGACACGGATGGTGCCGACAACCCGTGGCACGACCTGGAAGGGGGCAATGCGTGAGCATTCCCCTGGAACTGGTGGGCGTCCTTCTCTGCATGTTGGCCGAGGCGTTTTTCTCCGGCATGGAAACGGGTATCGTCTCCATCAATCGCCACCGTCTGCTGCATCTCGTGCGATCGGGATCCGTGCACGCACGACTGATCGAGGAGTACCTGCGCGACACCCAACGACTGCTGGGCACGACCCTCGTGGGAACTAACCTCTGCCTGGTCGTGGGGTCCACGCTGGCATCCAGCGTCGCCGCGCGCAACGGCGGCGAACTCGCACAGACTGCCATGGGCATCCTGATGTCCCTGTGCCTGCTGACATTCTGCGAATTCCTGCCGAAAGTCTGGTTCAGCAGCCGGCCCATCCAGCGCTGCCTGCCCCTGGCGGGCGTCCTGCGGCAAGCTGAACGCGTGCTCTGGCCAGTCGCGCGCACGATGATGTTCATGACTCGCTGGGCATCGCCACGACGCCAGCAGGACGGACGCAGCCCGTTCATCACGCGCGAGAGCATCCACCTGCTGGCCCGCGACAGCGAAGCCGGCGGCCAGATCACCGCGATCGAGCGCCTCATGATCACCCGTGTGCTCGATCTTCAGGTCAAGACAGCCGAGCAGGCCATGACGCCACGCGCGCACATCACCCACGTGCATGCCGACGACACCGTGGATGCCTGTTTCGACCGCGCCAAGAGTTCGGGACACATCCGTTTCCCCGTCTTCGAGGCAGACAACATGACCTGCGTGGGTTTTCTCAACGTGATTGAGATTCTCTCTCAAACAGCGCCCGACGGGAAAAAACTGGCGCGTGAGGTCATGCACCCACCGTTCTTTGTTGCCCCCGACCTGCGCGCCGACGACCTACTGCCGCTGCTGCGCCGACAACGGCAGCCCATGGCCATGGTCAAGTCCGCCACGGGCCAGGTCCTGGGGCTGATCACACAGGAGAACATCCTCTCGGCGATCATGGGCAATCTGCCTGCCAGCGGCCGCGGCGCTGAAGCAATGGCGGCGGCCAAAGGCTGAAGGCTGACCTGCCATGAAGCTCATCATCAGCGCACTCCACTTCGCCTGGCAGGACATGGCCGAATGCCTGACAAAGGCAACCGGCGAAATGGGCCTCGACGGCGTGGAACTGTCGTGGCACAGATCGTTCTGTCGCCCCCACTGCACCGCAGCGGATCTGGACCAGTTGGCCTCCGTCCGCGAGGCAACCGGTGCGCGGGTATCGGCGCACATCTGGAGCAACCTGGCGGAGTCCGAACGGACGGAGGCGCGCGACGACCTCCTGGACTGGCTGCGGGTGTGCGACCGGACGGGCACCACGAACCTCGTCATTCACGGCGGCAGTTACTCCGACCAGATAGAGGGTATCCGGCGCACCCGGCGCGTGCTGGAAGACGTGCTGCCGGCGTTCGAGCGCAGCCGGGTCGTGCTAAACCTCGAGAATCACTATGCCTACAGCTACCGCGCCTGCCAGGAGCTATTCAGTGAGCCGTGGGAGTTCAATGAGGTGCTCACGCTCGACAGTCCGTCGCTGAAATTCTGTTTCGACACCGGCCATGGGAACATGACCCGCAACACGCCCGAACTGCTGGACGCGCTCGCACCCTGGCTCAACTACATCCATCTGGCAGACAACCACGGCATCGATGACGACCACACGCCGTATGGCGGGGGAACCGTCGCCTGGCAGGACGTGTTCGCACAGCTGCGCAGGCTCTCCTTCGACGGCACGTTCTGTGTCGAGTTCCCCGTCTTCGAGGACCACGCGCCCTTTCAAGCCTGCACACGGGAGATCCGCAGGCTATGGGCACGAGTTGGATGAAAGGCGAAATACCGAACGCCGAAGAACCCTCCACCTCCCACCCTCCACCTCCCACCCCAACGCCTGCCACCCGCCACCCACCCGCCAATGCCACCCACCCCACACTGTTGTGTCGCCTGCGACCGCCCGGCCGTAACCGGCCAGACGGCCTGCCCGTACTGCGGTGAAGCCGTCTACGAACCGCGTGGGCACCGCATCGCACGGATCGCCGCGCTTGCACTGCTGATGATCGGTACGCCGCTCTTCGTATGGACACGCGGGTGCCCCATGGAGCAACTGGGACCGGCGCCGCACACCGCATGTGATGGCGTGCTGCTGGCGCTGGGACTCGGACTGTTGCTCACCCCCAGCCGCCTGACCGGCGTGGCACCTGCCACGCGAACAGCCCGCTTGTGGCAGGTGGTCCGTCCGCTGGGCGGCGCCTGGCTGTTGGCCGGTACCGCAACGCTGGTCGTGCTCGCATTACGACACGGGACGCACTGGTCTCCAGCCAGCATCGCCCTCGCCTCGATTCTTCCCGTTGCGCTGGGCACGCTGCCCGGACTCGCCTGCCTGCCCTGGCGCGGGTTAGTGGCCGGTGCCGTGATCGCCGCGGGCTGGCAGGGCATCTCGTTTTGCCTTGCGTAACCCGCTCCATTGGTGTGAAATACAGCCGATCCGAGATTCCAGCCGGCAGCTCGCAGGCGTCGTCTTTTCGTCGTGCGTTCCGGCTGTTTGTTTTTCTACGAAGGACCCGCCTGCTATGCGCTGGACGCGAACGCTTGTTGCCACTCTCCGCGATGATCCCCAGGAAGCGGAGATCGACAGCCACAAACTCATGCTGCGCGCGGGTCTCATCCGCAAACTGGGCGGCGGCCTTTACACCTTTCTGCCCCTCGGCCTGCGTGCGCTGCGCAAGGTCGAACGTATCGTGCGAGAGGAGATGGATCGTGCGGGCGCGCTCGAGATCCTGATGCCCGCCCTCCAGCCGTCGGAACTGTGGGAACAATCCGGCCGCCTCGCCACCATGGGCCCGGGCATGTTCCGTCTCAAGGACCGCCAGGACCGCCTGATGGCGCTTGGACCGACACATGAGGAGGTCGTCACCGACCTGATCGCCCGCGAGGTCAACTCCTACCGCCAGCTCCCCTGCACCGTCTACCAGGTCCAGACCAAATTCCGTGATGAGATCCGTCCGCGCTTCGGCCTGATGCGCGCCAAGGAGTTCATCATGAAGGATGCCTACAGCTTCGATATCAGCCTGGAAGCGGCGGACAGCAGCTATCAGGCGATGTACGACGCCTACGTGCGCATCTTCGCACGCTGCGGCCTGCGCACCAAGGCAGTCGAAGCCGACACCGGCGACATTGGCGGCAAGTGGTCGCACGAGTTCATGGTGCTGGCCGACGCCGGCGAGGATGGCATCGTGGAGTGCGCCGCCTGCGCCTACGCCGCCAACCAGGAACGCGCCGAACGGCAGGCCCCCGCCGCGCCCGCCGCCGGTTCGTGCCCGCCGGTTGCACCCGTCGCCACGCCGAACGTACGCACGATCGAGCAGGTTGCCGCGTTCCTGAAGTGCCAGGCCGCGCAGCTGATCAAGACGCTGGTCTACGTCGCCGACGGCCAACCGGTCGCCGTGCTGCTGGCAGGCGATCGCGAACTCAACGAGCACAAACTCAAGCGCGTGCTGGGCGCGAAGAAACTGGAGCTGGCCGACGAAGTGACGGTCCGCAAAGTCACCGGGGCGCCGGTCGGTTTTGCCGGCCCCGTCGGACTTGCCATCCCCGTCTACGCCGACTTCGGCCTGCGCGGCGCCACCGACCGGTTCGCCGGCGCCAATCAGGGCGATACGCACGTTGCACATGTTGACCTCGCGCGCGATGTCCGCGTGACGGACTACCAGGACCTGACGCTCGTCGGCGCCGGCGACGCCTGCCCGCGCTGCGGCGGCGCCCTGCGGCTGATGCGCGGCATCGAAGTCGGCCACGTCTTCAAGCTCGGAACGAAGTACTCCGAAGCCTTCCAGGCGCGCTTCCTGAACGAGAAGGGGCAGACCGAGACGCTGGTGATGGGCTGCTACGGCATTGGCGTCACGCGCACCCTGCAGGCCATCGTCGAGCAGAGCCACGACACCGACGGGATTGTCTGGCCCGCGGCCGTGGCGCCCTACAGCGTCGCCATCCTGCTGCTCGACCCGAAGGACGCCGCGGTCACCGCCGCCGCAGAACGCCTCGCTGGCGAGCTTGAGTCCCAGGGCGTGGACGTGCTGATCGATGATCGCGAGGAACGCCCGGGTGTGAAGTTCAAGGACGCCGACCTGATTGGCTTCCCCTTCCGCGTCGTGGTCGGCGCCAAGTCGCTGGCCAAGGGCGGCATCGAGATCAAGCTCCGTGCCGGGAAGACCAGCGCCCTGGTCCCGGTCGATGAAGCCGCTGCCCGAATCACCGCCCTGGTACGCGAGGCCCAACTCGCACCGGTCGCCACCCCATCTGTCGTTTGAACTGCCTCGGGGAGAAACGCATGCGCAAGGCCAAAGAAATCGAGAATGATGACCAGAAGACGGTCGTGAACGACGCGTTGACGAAACGCGATCTGGTGATGCGCATCGCAGGCGAGGTCGGCCTGACGCAGCAACAGGTTTTTGATGTCGTTCAGAAGACGCTGGATTACATGACCGACGCCCTGCTTGCGGGCCGGCACATCGAATTCCGCGACTTCGGCGTGTTCGAGGTGATCGTGCGCAAGTCGCGCATCGGCCGCAACCCGAACAAGCCCACCGACGTCGTGCGCATCCCGGAGCGCAAGGTCGTCAAGTTCAAGCCCGGCAAGCGCATGAAGCAGCTCCTGCTCGCCAGGCCGAAAGCCTAGGAAGCCGTCCAGCGCCGCGTCCGGCGCCAAGAGTCCATAGCCACCATGATCTACAAGCCCTACGGCACCACCGGCCTGACTGTCTCTGCGATCGGCTTCGGCGGCATGCGCTTCGCCGACCAGAAGGATGTCGACACCTGCGCCGCGCTTGTCCAGGCGGCCTACGACGCCGGCATCACCTACTTCGACACCGCGCCCGGCTACGGCGATTCTGAACTGCTCTTCGGCGCCGCCTTCAAACAGATGCAGCGGACGCGCGCCAGCCGGCCGTTCTACGTCTCCACCAAATCGATGCGCGTCGAGCCGGATGCGGTGCGCGCCGAACTGGAACAGTCGCTTAAGCGCCTGGGTCTGGATGCGGTCGATTTCTACCACGTCTGGTGCGTGATGAACCCGGCCGACTACGACCGCCGCAAGCTGGCGCGCACGCTCCAGGCCTTCGAACGCGCACGCGACGAGGGCCTCGTGCGGCACGTGGTGGTCTCGACGCACATGGCCGGTCCGGATATCGCCACGATGCTGGCCGACTATCCGTTCAAGGGCGTGCTGCTGGGCTACTCGGCCATGAACTTCGCCTACCGCGAGGCCGGCGTGGCCGCCGCAGCCAGACTGGGCCAGGGCGTGGTGGCCATGAACCCGCTCGGCGGCGGCATCATCCCCCAGAACCCGGACCGATTCGGTTTCCTGCGGACGCAGCCGGATGAGAACGTGGTGGCGGCGGCCCTGCGCTTCCTGATCAACGACCCGCGCGTGTCCGTGGCGCTGGTGGGCTTCGCGAACCTGTCCGACCTGCAGATGGCGCTGGATGCCGTAAACGGATTCAAGCCCATCCCGGCGGCCGAACAGGAACGCATCCGCCACGCCCTGAAGGCGGCCTTCAACGCGCTCTGCACGGGCTGCCGCTACTGCGAGCCCTGCCCGGCCGGCGTGCCGATCGCCAGCCTGATGGACGCCTACAACCACCATGTCCTGGACAACAAGCCCACCGACATCGTCGACCGGCTCAAATGGCACTGGGCCATCCGCCCGGATGACGCGCGCCTGCGCGCCTGCACCCAGTGCGGCCAGTGCGAGCAGACCTGCACGCAGCACCTGCCGATCCGCGAACGCCTGACCGCCGTGCGCCAGGCGGCCGATGCCGCGCCGCGCTAGGCGCGCTCAGCCGCCCGCCACCTGCATGGCGATGCGCGCCCATTCGGTCAGGCGCTGCGGCTCGTAGCGCACCGTGCTGATGTCCTTCAGAATGTACTCCAGCGGACAGCCGTGCTTGTCGCAGACCCGCCGCGTCGCCAGCAGGTCCGCCTGGACCTGCTCCGGACTGAACCGGTCGGTGGCCACCAGCGCCGGACTCGGCTTGCGGGAATAGACGAAGTCGCCGCGCATCTCGGCCGCGCCGCGCTCCTCGTTCACCCACGGACTCATGGAAACCTTGCGGACGTTCGGAATCAGGCGGACCTCGGCCATCTTGCCGTCGAGCGGATCGCAGCAGCCATAGTAGACGAGCCCGAAGCGCGCACACAGGCGGCTGGCATAGTCCACTTCGAATTCCTTGAACATCGCGGGCGAAACGGTTGAGAACATCTGCGCCAGACCGAACGTCCACAGGTCCTTGAGGCGCGGCTTCGCCGGGTCGTAGCCGGGAGCGGGCAACTCGTCCGTATAGGCGCCCGTGCAGTGAATCAGGCTCTGCGGTCCGCACAGCAATCCCTGCGCCTCCAGTTGGTCGAGCATCGTCATATACCCGTCGGTCAGGCGCGACACCAGGCGGTGCATGAACTCCGGCTGGTCCACCAGCGCATACAGCGCGCCCTCGACGCCCATCCACATCGAGATGGGGTCCCACAGCGACAGGTAGGGATCGGCGCCCTCGGGCCGAACCGCCAGCAACCCGTCAAAGAGTTCGTGCGCGACAGTCAGACGACGCTCGGTCTCGGCCGCGTCGTGGCTGACCCGCGGCATGTGGATCTTCTCGAGATCGGCCTCGGTCTGAAACTGGTTATCGTACTTGTGGCCCACGACCGAATTGGTCGGATCGCTGACGGCCGTTTCCTCATGTACGCTCATGCCCAAGCCGCTGTTGCGGATCGCCTTGGGAACGCGGATGAACGATTCAACCACGCTGTCGACGGCAAAGTGCCGCCACTGGTAGAGCGTGCGCCGCAGGCCGTTCTCATACCCGCGGCAGGCCTCATCCGAGCACTCCAGGGCAAGTTCACCTTCGGCGTTCAGTTCATTCCAGCACACCTGGTCGATCATCACCATGGGGCGAACCGGCTTGCGCGCATTGAGCTTACGCCACAATGATCGCTTCTCCTCCTGCACCGGCAGTGCGGCAATTTCCGCGACCTGCGCAGCCAGCTTCCGAACGATGGCCACATCCCTCTTGTTCAACATGGAGGCTCCCCTTTGTGTCATAGCAGTCCTTGGATCTGTGTAGCTCGTGTGACTGTTCAGGTACTCAGAAGTCAGGAGGGAGTGTCTTCCTGGCGGCAGGAAGTTCTCGCCGGTCACGACCTTGCGCCCGGTCTTTCCCTCAAGTTCCAATCTGGCCCGCTTCGCGATCCCGCCGCCTTTCTTCCCCGCCTCGGCGTTCGCCGGCATGCCTGTTGCGTCAACGCTTTCGGCAATCTGGCGGGTGGAAAGTTCCGCCAGCGCGGTGAAGATCAGTTCCGCCTCACTCATGTGGTCGCACAGGTTCTGGGCCTTCAGGCCCTTGATCGCCTTGTGCTTCTTGACCGAGACGCCGCTCCACTCCTGATGGATGATGTTGGTCAGGATGGCGTACTCGTCTTCGTCCTTGATCTCATGATCCTTCCAGTAGTCCGTGAGTTTGTTGCGGGTTTCCTGACCCATCATCCGCTGCTGGATCCACTTTTCACTTCGGCCATGCTGTTGCCAGTAGTCGCGGGCGCGATCGAGCGAGCGGGCCGGGTCGCTCATGTCCTGGATGCGTTCATAGCCAACCTTGGCCAGCCAGAGTTTGATCGGTTCCGCTTTTGGGCTGGGGACCGACTGGATGATCCGCAGAAGTGTTTCCGCATCAGCCACATCGGTGGATCGCATCTTCCCGTCCTCGGCAACCATTTTCAACCGGTTACAATTTGTAACCGTTTGACTGCCTTCCTTCTTGAGCCGGTTCTTCAAGACTTTCCAATAGTTCCGGGCCGCCTGGTAGTCCCTTTGCTGGATCAGCGCGGCCACAATGTCCACCACTGAGAAATACCACATCTCCGCCTTATCGTCGTAGACCCGGCGAATCCTGAAGTTCTCGAAGACGGCCGATGCATTTAGCTGGTCCATATTTCCTCCGTTCATGCCAAGCCAGGATCGTCGGTCATCACGCTCTTGCGGGGCTGACGGGTGGCAGGTGTCTTGGCCGGTTTGGCGACAGAGGTCGTTGGTCGTTTTGCGTTGGGTTGGCATCGGCATCGGGGAGTGATTGAACGTAGCCGACGATCTCGGCCTTCGTGAAGTCGCCGGGGTCGGATATGGCGTGGGGATCGGCGGTGAAGCGATCAAAGTTCCTGCGGCACCATTCGCCAAAGGATTCGGCAGAGAACTGGGCAATGAGATCGTCAATCTCGGGGACCTCCGGGGTCTGGTCGGGGTTGTGCGTGGTCGCGGCGGCAGTCGGGTGACGCGTCATGCGTGATGTTCTCGGGTAGCGGGCCAGGCAAATATGCGACGGAAGGTTACACCCTGGCGGGGCGCGGTGCAAGGTGTGGCCCATCCAGTTCCGCAATTCTCAATGAGAGGGTGCTGGTGTTCAGGTCAAACGCCTTCTCAACGCCACCTCCCCTTCCTTCCCGCCGCCCGCCATTTCGCCATTGCAGACCCTCCGCGCCGCCGCTATTCTCAAACCCATGAAGAAAGACCTCTTTTTCAACGCCCACCACGCCCCCATCGGCGCGTTCGCGTCGTTCACGCTCGGCTGCAAAGGCGCCAACGGCGGCCTCGGACTGGAACTCGGTCGGCCCGCGAACGAGAGCGTCTACGTCGGCTTGCAGAGCGCCGACGGCACACGTTACGACGCCCTTCCCTTCTTTGCGGGCGCCGAGGATGATGCCAAACGCTACACGGTCAGCCACGCCAAGGCCGCGACGGGCGGCGCCGTACCGTTGACGCCGTTCGCGGACCGCGCCATCGCGCGGGCGTTCTCGGCGACGACAGACTGCTGGACCGCCGGCGACCTGACGTTCACGATCCACACGCCCCTGCTGCCGGTTCCCGAACCGAGGGCGCACGCCGACGCCGACCTCACGCTTGCGCTGCTGCCGGCCATCTTTGCCGAACTGACCGTCGACAACCGCCGCGGCAAGCGCGCGCGCCGGGCCTTCTTCGGCTACTCCGGTTCGAGTCCGGACACCAAGTTGCGGCGCCTGGACGACACCAGTGACGGGCAGTACACCGGCATCGGCATGGGTGGCCGCACGGCCATCGCCTGCGCCGATGCGGGCGTGCGGTCGGCCACGAGTTTCGGGTTCGACACGATCATGGGCGAGAAACACGCGGAGAACCTGGCCTTTGCCCTGGGCGACACGGGACTGCTGCTGGCCGACGTTCCGGCCGGCACGCGGCGTACCTTCCACTTCACCATCGCCTTCTATCGCGAAGGCACCGTCACCACCGGACTGCCCACGCACTACCTCTACACACGCTGGTTCCCGCGCATCGAGGAGGTCATCACCTGCGCGCTGACCCGGCGCACGGAGGTGTTCAAGCGGACGCAGGCTCAGGTGCGGCGCCTCAAGCTTGACCGCCTGCCCGAGGCACGGCGCTTCCAGCTCGCGCATGCCATCCGGAGCTACTACGGCAGCACCGAAGCCCTGACGACGGCGAAAGGCCCCTTCTGGGTTGTCAACGAGGGCGAGTACCGGATGATGAACACCTTCGACCTGACGGCCGACCAGGTGTTCTTCGAACTGATGCTCAACCCCTGGACGGTACGCAACGAGTTGACGTGGTTCGCGGACCGGTACTGTTACACCGACAAGGTGCGTTTCCCGGGCGACCCGCAGGACTATCCCGGTGGAATCAGCTTCACGCATGACATGGGTGTCGTCAACAACCTGTCGCGACCGGGGCACTCGGCCTACGAGAAGGCCGGCCTGGACGGCTGTTTCTCGCACATGACGCACGAGGAACTCACCAACTGGGTCCTCTGCGGCGCGGCTTATGTGGCGCACACGGGCGACCGGCGCTGGCTCCTCAAGACGCGGGCGGTTTTCGAGTCGTGCTTCGAGAGCCTGTGCAACCGCGACCATCCGATCGCGGCACAACGCACCGGCGTGATGGCGCTGGACAGCAGCCGCTGCCAGGGCGGCGCGGAGATCACGACCTACGACAGCCTCGACACCTCGCTGGGTCAGGCCCGCGGCAACCTCTACCTGGCCGTGAAGGACTGGGCGGCCTATGCCTGCCTGGCCGAACTGTTCGACCAGATCGGCCGCAAGCAGCCGGCTGCTGCCATGCGCGCCCAGGCGCGCCGCGCGGCGGACACGCTGGTGCGTCACGCCGATGCCGACGGCCTGCTGCCGGCCATCCTCGGGGAAGGCGTCAATAGCCGGATCATCCCGGCGATCGAAGGGCTCGCCTTCCCGTGGTTCTGCGGCTACCGTCACCTGCTGGCGGCCAACGGCCCGTACGCCGACCTGCTGGGCGTGCTGCGGGCGCATCTCACGGGCATTCTCCGTCCGGGCCTCTGCCTGTTCGCGGACGGCGGCTGGAAGCTCAGCTCGACCAGCGACAACTCCTGGCTCAGCAAGATCTACCTGTGCCAGTTCGTGGCGCGCGAGATTCTCGGGCTGCCGGATGATCGACAGGCGGCGCGGGCGGACGCGGCGCACGTGGCCTGGCTGCTGCGCCCTGAGAACCGCTACTGGGCCTGGAGCGACCAGATCGTCAGCGGCATCGCCAAGGGCAGCAAGTACTACCCGCGCGGCGTGACCGCCATCCTGTGGACACTCGAGTGACGGCGTTGGACGCGCGCGTGGGACGAAACCTGCAGTGGGCGCAACTGGGTGCGCTCACATTCGCCCATGCCACCGCGGACGTCTACACCGGCATTCTGGCCCCGGTGCTGCCGCCGTTGCGTGCGCACTTTGCGTTGTCCCTTGCAGCCGGCGTGGTGCTGGCCACGACGATGGGCCTTTCGGCCAACCTGTTCCAACTCGCGTTCGGCAACCTGCGTGCACGCTGGAGCCATGCCGGCTTGATCGCGGCGGGCGTGGTTGTCGCCGGCCTGGTGGTCGGCGTGCCGTTCATACCGGTCGGACGTCTGAGTCTGCTGGCGCTGCTACCGCTGGTGATCATAGCCGGCGCGGGCGTTGCCGCGGTGCATCCCGAAGGGCTGCGCGGCGTTCACCGCCTGGATCGTATCCCCGCGGCCCTGGCCACGTCGGTCTTCATGGTGGGCGGCTTTGCCGGTTACGCCGCCGGCGCCTGGTTTTCGGCGATCCTGGTCCAGCACGCCGGGCTGAGGGGCCTGGTGTGGCTTTACGGGGCCAGCCTGATGGCGGTGATCCTGGTGCTCGGGTTGCGCGTGCGGCTGGCGACGGGGGATCACGCGGCACCTGCGGCCGCGGCCACGCAAGCGCTGCCGCATCTGCCGTTCAAGCACCTGCTGGCCCTGGCCACGCTTGTGACGACGGCGGCAACCATCTTCGCCACCTTGCTGCCCACCTTCCTGAACGAGTCCGGATTCGCGCTGTCGCGCGGCGGACTGGTCGTGCTGCTCTTCGGCGTGGGCGGCGCGGCAGGATCGGTCTTCTGGGGCGCGCAGGCGGCTCGTCTGGGCGCCGTTCGGACGCTTCTGCTGACGCTGGCCGGGGGCACGCCGCTGATGGCCATCTACCTGGGAATCGCCTCGCGACGGCCCTATGCCGAGGTATTGGTGTTGGCGGCAGCCTTCATGGTCTATGCCGCCTACCCGCTGCTGGTCACACTGGCGCGCTACGCCGATTCACCGCTGAGGCTGGAGCAGCGGATGGCGCTGATTGTCGGCGGCGCGTGGGGCAGCGCCTACGTGATCGTCTGGGGGCTCGGGGCTGTCTCGGAGTTCATCGGCGTCGGCTGGGTGCTGCAGGGCGTCTGGGTGCTCTACCTCGCAGCCACCCTCTACGCGGCCTGGTTGCTGCGACTGCCGCTGTTTCGGACTGGACGCCCCGCCCGTTTTGGCGGAACATGAACGGATGAAGAAGACCTTTGTCCTCGACACCAACGTGCTCCTGCACAACGCAGCCTCGCTGGAATCGTTCGCCGACAACCATGTTGTGCTGCCGATGGCCGTGCTCGAGGAACTCGACACCTTCAAGACACAGAGTTCCGAACTCGGCCGCAACGCCCGTCAAGTGATCCGCCGACTCGACGCGCTGCGCGCCCAGGGGGCGCTGGCCAAGGGGTCGCCGCTGGCCGAGGGAGGCACCGTGCGCGTGTTGGTGGCCCCGGTGGTCGAGAGGACCGGACTGGAGGCCAACACAGCCGACAACCAGATCATCCGCCTCGCCTTTGCGCTGCTGCAGCAGGGCGAGCACGTGATCTTTGTCAGCAAGGACATCAACGCGCGGGTGAAAGCCGACGCGCTGGGGATCGAGGCGCAGGATTACGAGCGCGAGAAGATCAACATCGACGAACTCTACACCGGCTACGCCGAGGCGATGGTACCGCGCGACCTGATCGACCGCGTCTACGCCGGGGAGGCCGTCGAGACGGCCCAGGTGCAGGGCTACCCCAACATGTTCTTCGAACTGACGGCCCTCGAGGACCCGGCCGTCAAGGCGCTGGCGCGGGTGCGCGCCGATGGCCGGATCATCGAGATCGACCGCCATATCGACACGGTCTTCGGCATCCAGGCGCGCAACCGCGAGCAGCGCATGGCGCTCGAGTTGCTGATGGACCCGAACGTCAGCCTGGTCACGCTGGTCGGCCAGGCCGGCACCGGCAAGACGCTGCTGGCCCTCGCGACGGGCCTGCACCTGGTGCTGCACGAGCACGCCTACGACC
>CAYQJG010000106.1:0-14872 GCA_964417715.1 uncultured Lentisphaerales bacterium
ACAGCGAATGTTGCGCATGGGCGGCGCGTGCCAAGTCGTAGGAACTTCGGCCTAAGACGCGCCAGCTTGGCGCCCCCCGCGAGTTTGCGGCTTCCGCCCGCGCCATGGGCCATTCAACCCGACCTTGCTGACCAGTGAACTGGCTTCCTACATGGATGGCCCGTCCCTTATACACCTTTTGCGTCCTACCGTCTCGACCTCGGAACCGACACAACCATTCACGACGTGCTGGCTGGTACGACTTGCACGTTGCGTCTGCTCGAAGTCGAACCCCGGCATGTCTACTGTTTCGATCAGCCGTGCGAGATTAGTCTGTCCTGACGGCGGAACAGGTGCGGCGGTGCGCGCGTCGCGCACGCTCCGTGCGCACGCCGCTATCGTCGCTGCGCGCGCCAATCCGCGTTTCCAAGCTCAGAAGGCCACGTGGCACTTGGGCAGCGCTTTGCGGATGCGTTCCCGCTCGGTCGCATCGATCGCACAGCCTGTCAGCGACAGCGTGCGCAGCGTCCGCAACTGGGCCAGGTCGGCCGGCAGTTTCTTGATCGGGTTCGCGTTGAGATCGAGGTTGCGCAGCTTGGGCAGCGCCGTCACCCAGTCGGGCAGTTCGGTGATCTGGTTGCCGGAGAGGCTCAAGTCCTCCAGCAGCGGCAGGTCCTTCAGTGCGGCGGGCACGGCCTTGAGCCGGTTGCTGCGCACATAGACGCGCTGCAGGTTTCGGGACTGCGACAGGCTGTCGGGAAGGGCCTCCAACTGGTTCTGGTTCACCCGCAACCAGCGCAGCCCCGCAAGCGATCCCAGTTCAGGCGGCAGCGACACGAGCTTATTGCGGTCGAGGTTCAGATAGGTGAGCGCGGCCAGGCCGCCCAGGTCGGCCGGCAGGGCCGTCAGGGCGTTGTCGGCCAGGTAGAGCTGGGTGAGCGACTTCAGTGCGGCCACTTCGGCCGGCACCCGGGCGAGGCCCATTTCGGACAGGTCCAGCATGCGCAAGCCAGCCAACTGCCCGAGCACGGCAAACGAGTTGGTCACCGTACTGCCCCGCAGGATCAGGTTCACGAGTTGGGGCATCTCGGTCAGGGCCGGCGCGAGCGATCCGCTGCGCCCGCCCGCGAGGTCGAGCTCCTGAACGGTGTCTTTGCAGGCCAGTGCGGCCTCCATGCCGACGGCGCGCACCAGCCGGGGCGGCGCCTCGCGGTGGTCGAAGCAACCGGCGGCGAGCAGCAGGGCGGCAAGGCAGATCAGGCGGTGCATGGCGACTCCTAACATGGCGATGAGCGTTCAATATAGAACGAAAGGGGTGCCGATTCAACATTCAACGGCGATGCCCGCCAGAGGGTGCGACTCAACTTCGTTGATTCGCGCCCAGGATGCAGGAGACAGGAGTCCTCTTCGGCGAGGGAGGCTGGCCAGAGGAATTTCATGGGTTAAAGAGACTGGATGAACTCGGCGAAATGCAGGATGCGCTGACTGTTGTCGCGATGGAACAGCAAGTGCTCGAAGTCCCTTCGCTTCTGGTTCAGGTCGACTGATCGCAGCGACGCGGCGACCGCCGCCTTCAACTGCGGCAAGTCGCCAATGCCGCCCCGCGCCGCCAGGAAGCCATAGTCGGGCGGCGTCTGCGCCAGAAGGAACATGGCATCGTAGTAGTCCCTGCCCTTGCCTCGGTTGAGCATGGCGGCAACCTTCATGGCGCAGAGCACGGCATCGGACGGGACCGGGAAGGAGAAGAAGAAGCCGCACCCCTTGATGAACCCCAGATTCGGTTCATACGGGATGCCCTGATCTTGGGACGCGAGTTTCAGCATGAACCGTTCGTCCCGATGTCCGGACAGCCCCAGTTCGAACAGCAACTCGGGGAAATGGAGACTGCGGCGAAACGCCGTCAACCGGCTCTTGTCCTTGTCTCGGGCCTCGACCTTGAAGCCACTGCGTTGCAGGAAGACGAGCACATCGTCGGACATTCCAGAAAACTCACTCTCGCTGAGCGCCTTGCAGTCGAAATCCAAGTCTTCGGAGAACCGGTCGATTCCCTTGACCAAGCGCAGGTTGGTGCCCCCGATGAAGGTGATCTTCCGGACATACGGCGTTGCGGCAAGATGGTCGAGCACCAGCAGTTGCACGTACTCCTTGAGGATGTGCTTCTGGAAGACCGCCTGGTCACGCAAGGGCGCGGGGTAGAAGCTCTTGATGGAGTCGATGGAGATCATAGCCCGTACACCTTGGACAACAACCGCGCGCGCTTCTCCAGTGCCGCGCAATGGAAGCGCGCCGCCAGCGACGACTACCAGCGCAAGGTGTTCGAACTGCTCGCGCTGGACGCGCCGTCATGGCCGAAGGGCTGCGCCCAGTAGACGGAACGGGAAAAACCGGCTGCCGCCGCGCTATGTCGTTGGAACAGCGAATGTTGCGCATGGGCGGCGCGTGCCAAGTCGTAGGAACTTCGGTCTAGCCCGGACCACGCGCCATCCGGCTTCCACACCGGGGGGACGTCCACGACGTGATCGCCGACCGTCCCGTCTCCCGCGCGGCCGATGCGATCGAATGGACGGCACCCGCCGGACCGGACACCCGCGTGTTCCGGTTCGGATAGCGCGCGTTGGCACCCGATCAACGGGTTTCTCACGCGCCAGTTGCCGTCTTGGCGGGTTGCAGTTCCTCTTCAAAGACCGGCTGCAGCGTGGTCAGCGGTGCGGGCTTCCGGCCGGCAAGTTGGTCCTCGATCAGCGCGACGGCGGTGCGCAGGACGCGGTTGATGTCCGGCCCGAGCCGGGTGACCGGCAGGGCGAGTGTTTCCCGGCTGGGGAAGTTCGCGTAGGCGACGACCGACAGGTCTTGCGGCACGCGGACTCCGGCGTCGGCCAGACCGCGTACCGCCTCGCGGACCAGGTGGTCGTCGTTGATGTAGACCGCGTCCGGCCGCTGTCGGCGCGGTAGCGACATCAGCAACTCGGTAACCGCCCGCGCGCTCGGGTTGGAACGCGGCTCGAAGTAGTGAATCCAGGCGTGGCGCGTCCGAAGCCCGTGCGCCCGCGCACAGGCGACGATCGCATCGCACGCGGGGCCGCGCTGGTTGAAGGTGGTGATGATCGCGAGTTGCCGTCTTCCTTCGCTCTGGAAGCGTTGCATGGCCCGCTCGGTGGGCGTGGCCGGAACAATGGCCGGGAAGCGGCCGGCCCTTTCCGGATGGGCAATCTGGACGCAAGGGAGGCCGGAACGAGTCAGGATGTCGTTCACTTCGTCCGGGGCGCTGTAGAGGATCGCCCCCGCCAGCAGGCGCTCACTCAAGTCCGCCTCCAGTTGCCGCAGACTGGCGGTTGGCGTCCCATCGGCCTGCCGTTCGGCTCCGAGGTAGCACTCCAGCCGATAGTGAGCGTCCGCCGTGATCTCCTGGGCCACGTGAGCGATGGTTCGCGTCCAGATGGATGCCTGGGGGGCTGTGGCATGCACCACGCCGATCCGGTGCAGATGGGGCGGCTGTTCGCAAACGAAAGTCCCCAACCGACCGCGCGGTCGCAGGAACCCCTGGCGTTGCAGTTTGGCGAGGGCGCGCTGCAACGTGCCGTCGCTGACACCCAGTTCGGCTCGCAGTTCGAGTTTTGTCGGGATACGGCCACCCGGCTGCCAGACGCCAGAGAACACCCGGTGGCGGAGCATGGAAACCACATCCTTGGCGTGGGCGTGACCTTGAGGTGTTCGTGGCAGTGAGTTCATGGAGGCAATAAACCACGTTCCGGCGCCAAAAGAAACTCAAAAAATCGCATCTTGGATATAAGTCTATAGTTGCCGGCCTCTGCGCGGTCGGTCTAACATTGTCACATGGGTATCGGTGCGCACGCTCGGGCTGCCGGAAGGTGGGCCACACGGCGTCGCACCGGGGCTGGTACGAAGAGCGCAGAACGGCAACCAAAGCGAAGGAGTTCAGCATGAAAGCGAGCAGCAGCGTGCAAAACGCGAGGGTGTGTCTGGAGAACCGGGGCTCAGGACCGACCTGTCAACGCCCTGGACTGCTTGCGGCGATGTCAGTCGCGTCCATGCTTCTCTGCGGTTCCGCTCTTGGCGCAGCCGCTACCTGGGTGGGAAACACCGATGCCAATTGGGCCACGACGGCCAACTGGTCCGGCAATCAGCCGACGGGCAACACGCCGAACTTCGGCGCGCCGGGCAGTTCGGGCACGACGCTGAACAACAACCTCCCGGCGGGAACGACGATCGTGGGCATCACGTTCACTACCGGTGTCACCGGCGGCTACACCATCGGCGGTGCCGCGATCAGCCTCACCGGGAACATCACGGGCGCTACGCCGTCAACGACGGTCACGGGCACGCACACCATCAATCTCGACATGGACATCGGCAGCACCACGCGGACGATCACGACGGCTGGAGGTTCCAGTTACATGAGCATCACGCTGGGTGGTGTGATTGGTGGCAGCGGCAGTGCCGGACTGACGAAGGCCTACTCTTCCGGGGCCAACAACACGGTGGTGACCCTGACCGGTCTGAACACGTTCCCAGGCAAAGTGAGTGCCTCGGGCACTCCGCTGGTCATTAACACTATCGCCGACAGCGGCGTCGCATGTTCCTTAGGCTACAACAGCATCTTCACCTTGGGTCTCGTGACTACTGCTGACGGTACCCTACGATATGTCGGTGGACCTGCTAACTCCAACCGGCAACTGGAAATCGGAAACACTACGACCTCGAACAATCGCGGGGGGCGCATCGAGAACCAAGGTACCGGGCCGCTGACGTTCACCGCTGCGACCTTCAACGCGATCCCCGTGGCTGGGATCACGGTCGCCAGGACACTCACTTTGTCGTCCACCTATAGTGGATCCAGCAGCGAGATACAAGGCGTGATCCAAGACCACGACACCGCAGGCGGCGGGTTGGTCAACCTGACCGTGGGCGCCAGTGGCGTGAGCGGGGGGGCGTGGAAACTCTCTGGAGCGAACAGTTACTCCGGAGCGACGACGATCACCGAGGGCGGGATTTTGGAAGCCACCACGCTTGCCAACGGCGGATCGAACAGCAGTATCGGAAAATCCGGTAATGCGGCGGCGAACCTCGTGTTCGGCTACACCGCCAGTGGGACACTACGCTACGTGGGCAGCGCGAATGCCACCACTGACCGCGCCTTCACGTATCCCAACTCGTCGTACACCGCCTTCATAGAGTCTTCCGGCGCGGGCACGTTGACTTTCGACACGCCGGCGAATGCCCCCGCGTTCTACTCCACCACTGCAAGCGCCAAGTTGTCTCTCGGCGGCAGCAACACGGGTGCCAACACCTTCAGCAAGAACCTGACCAACAACCCTGCCGACAACACCAAGACCTTGGCCCTGACCAAGACCGGCGCTGGCCTGTGGATCCTGAGCGGTGCGAACAGCTATAGCGGCATCACGCTCCTTACCGGTGGTGCCCTGGATGTCGGCACCAATGCCGGCAACCTATCGAGCAGCAGTTACCTCCATCTGGACGGCGGCGTGTTGCAGGCCAATGGATCCTTCACGCGCGCCAACAGTACGACCATCGCCGGTGGTAACTTCCGGTGGTTGGTCGGCGCTGGCGGCGGCTTTTCGGCGCGGGGCGGCAAACTGGTCGTCACGATCAACAACAGCGCCGCGACGGAACAGAACTGGACCACAGCGGTGGGCGGCAATAACAACATCGTGGGTACGCTCATGTTCGGCTCGCCCTCGGCCAACAGCGAAGTCGAGTTCTCGAACGGCATCAACCTCAACAGTGTGAATGACAGCCCCGGTGTCATGCGCACGATCGATGTTACGGCAGGCACTGGCGCCGACTTCGCCACCTTGTCCGGCATCGTCCGCATCACGGGCACCGGCACCAGCACGGGCGGCATCGTCAAGCAGGGCGCCGGCACGCTGAAGCTGACCAACGCCAACACCTATAACGGCGGCACGGCGGTCAATGCCGGCACGCTGTTGGTTGACAACACCACGGGCAGCGGCACGGGGACCGGCACGGTCACCGTGAACGCGGGCGGCTACGTGGGCGGTGACGGCACGATCGGCAGCAACCTCGTCATGGCCAACGGCGGATTTGCGGCGCAAATTGGCAAGGTTCTTGACGTGAGCGGCAATCTCGACCTGTCGTCTGCCAGCGACCGCCTCGTGATCTTGGGCACGCAACCGACTGCACCGGTTGTGGTGTTGCGGTACACGGGTACGCGTACCGGGACGTTCAACAACCTGCCCAAGAACATCGGTGTCAACTACGACGACACCAACAAGGAAGTCGCAATCATGTTTGCGCCTCCCGGGACGGTGGTTCTGATCCGGTAGTTTGGCGTGAATGTCCCTGGACGCCGGGCAACCTGTGCAAATGCCCGCATGGGTGTCGCTATCGCTGTCGGAACAGTGGTTCTGTTCGCCTCCGATAGCGACCCCGACGCCGGTTCGCATTCGTTGCCGCGTCTCGCCGCCCGTATTCCTGCGCCTCGGAAGAAAGAACATGAGAATCCCCATGGCTGTCCTGATCTCCCCCCTGTTGGCTGGCGCGGCCGGCGTGCTCGGTGACCCGCAGGAACTGGTGTTCGACCGACCCGAAGTGGCTGGCATGAGCGGCCTGCGCGCGCACTGGGACCGGCCGATCCCAGTGGCGGAGGACGGCGCGCGGGTGCAGGTGGACAAGATCGTCAAGGAGCGCGGGCAGACCGCGCTGTGGGACGGCGTGAAGCCGGGGGCGCTGGCATTCGACGCGCAGCACCGCAGCCTGCTGGTGCGATTCCCCGAAGCGGCGGCGAAGATCGCGGCGGTCGGACGGGAGATCGAGAAGATCGAGTTGGTGCTGCCGTATGCCGACGAGGAGATCTGGCCACCGGGGCAGGTCGATTTCCCGTGCCCCGACGGCTACCGCTACCGGACGAACTGGGACGTCGACAACTTCTGGCGCGGCGTCGTCCGGGAGAAGACACAGAAGCAAACGCCGCAACTCGCCTACCGCGAGGAGCGGCCCAACTGGCACGCGCTGGCGTTCGCCTTGCGCAAACCCTGGCAGGCGGACCCGGCGATCGGGCCGACGTACAACGCGGCCGTCAACGGCGCGGTCTACTGGAAGCGATTCGGCGCGACCGACACGAACGAGGACCGGTTCGCTACGCCGTTCGGGCCAACCGAGGTGTCGTCGTACAAGCCCGAGGGGCGGATGGACGTGACGGCGCTGGTGAAGGACGCGGCGTTTGGCAAGACGCGCGGGGAGCGGCTGCGGGTGCTGTCGGATTGCGGTTTCATCGTCAGCAAGCAGGAGCTCTACGACGCGCGATATGCGCTGGGGGCGTACGAGTGGGCGATGTCCTCCGGGCCGCGCGCGATCGTGATCAGGGCGCCAAAGCTGGTGGTCACGTTCGCAGCCGCCCCGGCGGAGATCGAGGTGGGGGCGCCGGCGGATGTCACGGCGCTCGCCCGCGCGCACCGGGACATGCCGGTCGGCGCGCCGACGGCGGTACTGCCGACGAAGGAAGAGGTCGCTCGGCTGAATGAGAGCTTCATGGCGAAACCGGCGTGGCTGCCGGACTGGCAGTTCGAGCATGTCAAACAGCTCATGTCGTTGGACGGCGGCGCGCTTCAGCCATTCTACTACCGCGTGGTGCCGGCGTTCGTGGTGGGCCGGATTCGAGGTCAGGCGGCGCAGGCGGCTAGGAAGGGCGGCGCGGTGGACGTGGACTACGAAGTGTACCTGGCGTGGCTGGATTCCATCAACGGCCGGCCGTTGCGGTTCTGGGAAGGGCATCTCACAGCTGCCAACGACATCACGAGTTGGTACAACTTCCGTGAGGCGATGCCGGTGGCGATTCAGGACATCTTCGTGCGCAACTGGACCGCCTGGATGATGCCGGACCGCGAGACGGCGCCGACCGATAACGAGCGCAAGAACTTCGCCGACGCGTCCGGCAAGTTGATCCACCCGATGGCCGACGATCCGCGCGTCGGCGTGGACGCGTCCGGCACGCGCGCGGTGTTCAACCAGGGCGACACCTACTACAAGCTGACCGGCGACTGGCGTGGAAACAAAAGCTACTATCGTTCGGGCTTCACGCGCATGATGAGCACGGCCAACTTCAACTCCAGCGCCACGGCGGGGGCGCTGCTCTGCGGCCAGATCGCCGGCGCGGAGCGCGCCGTGGCCGACGGCCGGGTGGGGATGATGCAGTTCCCGTTCTGGATGTGGACGTACCAGGCTGGTGTCGGCCAGGAGTTCGTGGACCACTACTACTGGGCGATCGCGACGGCCGGCAACAAGCTGTTCGGCGACTTCTGCGAGAACCCGCAGGACCGGATGGCCGGCTGGAGCATCATCCACAAGACGGTGAACGACCTGGCCATCGCCTACCATCCCAACCTGAAGAAACTGCTCGGGCCGGCGAGCCGCACCTACTACGAGCACGTGCTCGGCGTGCAGGATGGGCTCTACGCCATCCTCCACGTCATCTCGCCGCGCGGCGCGTTGAACGACGTTGCGACCGGAACGCTGCCGGCACTGACCTGGAACGAGTCGACCACGAAGGGCCGGGCGTCGAAACCGATCAGCGCGTGGGGGCACGACTATCCGGCCTCTGCCGTGGCGTTGAACAGCCTGACCGGGCCGTGGGGCGAGTCATGGTTCAGCGAGTGGGTGGATGAGAAACCCCTGCCGTGGCACGCGCTCGTCGAGAAGGAGGGCGATCCCGTTTGCATCTACTTCGGCGAGAACTACGGGCTCGCGAGCATTCGCTCGAAGGCCCAACGTATCCATGTGCTGGGCCACTGGCGGCGCAAGGCGGAAGTGCCGACGAGCATGACTGACATCGGCACGATGGATTTGCGCATCGGTTTCAACCAGACCACCATTGGCAACGACCTCGATGGCGTGATCAGCCAGCAGGGCCTCTACCGGACATACCAACACCGCAACGTGCTGATTCTGCTTGCGCAACCGAGGCCGGTCGTCATCGCGGAGCGCGCGGCGGAGCACAAGTTCGGCGCGCAAGGCACGGTGCCGAAGCAGGACATCACCAGCGTCCAGTGCACCGCCGCGCTGTTCAACTACGAGAAGCCGGCCCCGACGTGGGAGATCTTCGTGGATGATCAGAAGGTCACCGCCCTGCCGGCCACGGCGAAGGCCGGGCAGGCCATCACGATTCACGACGGCGTGAGCTACCTCGCGCTGCGGCCGCTGCCGACCGACAACCTCGGGCGCGACACGGACGTGACGATCGAGGCCGCCGAGCCGCAGACGCAGGCGAACCACGAGCAGACGCGCATCCAGCCGGCCCTGTTCATCCACGCAAACTTCTATCGGCGCGCTGCTGCGCTCGGCAAGACCGACCTCGAAAGACTGCACGGGGCGCGGTCCGGCTTCGTCGTCGAGATGGGTGATGTGAAGGAGTATGGCAGCTTCGCCAAGTTTCAGGAGCACGTCCGGCGAGCGATGTTGACGGGCGATCCGAAGGCGACGGTGACCTACACGACCGGTGCGGACACGCTGGCGGCGAGTTGGGACGGTTTCACCGTCAACGGATCCGACCCTGCGGCGGTCGCTAGGGAGCAGGGACTGTGGCAGGACACCACGCTCAGCCAGATGGGCAAGGGACGGCTGGAGAAGGCTGGTGCCGTCGTCGAACGGATCGGCACGACCAACCAAGTGCTGATGCTCCATGCCTTCCCAAGACAGAAGCTCTACGTTGCCGTCAACCCGGTGCCTGCCTACCAGACGTACCGGTTCCGCGAGCCCGGCGGCGTGGGGATCGTCGCGGACGGCGCGTGTTCGATGGGGTACTGGTCGGTGAAGGACTCGCGGGAGATCGAGATCAAGCATCTCGCCTTCGACGGCAAGCCACGCGAGCGGCAGGAGCAGTCCGGTGGTACGGCGGCCCAGACGCTGTTCATCACGGGGACGAAGGGCAAACCGCAGGTCAGGCTGAACGGGGCCGAGACGACGCTGAAGCCGTGGAAGGACGGCTGGTTGGTGTCACTGACCGGTGCCTTCCCGAGCGACGACGAGGTGGCTGCACGACTGGCGGTGACGCCATGAAGCGACAGCCGCGCCCCGAGAAGGCGCCCGGAGAAGGAGCCAATGACCTATGAATACGGATTCCAAACCCCTGAATGTCGTCATGGTCGGTGTGGGCGGATTTGGCTGGAGGCGCCGTCAGCTCATGCGCCAGACGGGTCTGTTCCGGATCCTGCGGGCCTACGACCTGAACACCAAGGCGCTCGAACAGGCGCGGCAGGACGACGGCGCGGAGCCTGCGGCCAGTTACGAAGAACTGCTGGATGCTCCGGGCATCGAAGGCGTGGTGATCTCCACGGGTGCGACGTCACACGCGGCATTCATGCTCGCAGCGATGGCACGCGGCCTGCACGTGTTCGTCGAGAAGCCGCTCTGCGCGACGCCCGAGGAGGTTGACAGCCTGCTGGCGGCCCAGCGCCGTAGCGGCGTGGTGGTGGGGGTTGGGCATAACGACTGCTCTCGGGATCCTTGGCTGAAGCACATTCAGGCCGCGGTCCAGGCCGGCGAACTGGGGACGATCGCCACGTTCGAGAAGACCACCGCTCACAGCGGCGGACTACAGATCAAGCCCGGCGACTGGCGCGGCGATCCGGAGAAGAACCCGGGCGGCATGCTCTTTCAGTGCGGCGTGCATGCCATCCACGACCTGCTCTACCTCTTCGGCCCGGTCGCGAAGGTGGCGTGCGCGATGCGCTACGACGTGCATACGACGGAGACCGCCGACGTCGCGCACTGCATCCTCACCTTCGCCTCGGGGCTGACCGGCACGCTCAATGCCTACCACGTCACACCCTACCGCCACACCTTCAGCATTTTCGGCACGAAGGGGGCGCTGCACAAGCGAGACCGGTACTTCGACGAAGGCACAACGCTGGTCTTCCAGCCGTACCGCGGCAACCAGAAGGAAGCGGAGATTCCCGTGACCGTCGAGACGGGGCCCGATGACGGGACGGGGAACCTGCTGAGTTTCTATCAAGCCGTGCGGGCCGGTACGCCCTGCTATCCATCCTTGTTGGACGGCGCGCGCGCCGTGTCGGTCGTTTTCGCCGCCGAGGTGGCCGCCCAATCAGGGCGAGTTGAACGCGTGGCGTCGGTCGGCATGTGACGCTGGATGCAGGTTTTCGGTTCGCAGATCGCGCCGCCGCTGGCGGGACTGGTCGGCCGCCTAACGAGGCACACATGAACAAATGCAACGTCTTGTCTCCCATAGCTGCTGCCGCCCTGTTGCTCGGCAGCTGTGCCCTTGCTTCCGATCCACAGACCATCACGCTCAAGGACTGGACCGGACGCGGGTTCGCGCCGGATCTGGTCAGCTACACGACCGAGTCGGGCCTCACGCCGCGGGTGTTCAGCGCCGACGGCACGCCGGTGCCGGTACAGGTCACGCCGGATGGAAAGGGCCAGGCCACGCTCTCGTTCGTGGGGGAAATCGTCCCCGGCGGGACATCCACCTACACGGTGCGTACTGACAGACAGGGGCCGACGGCCCTGTCCGCGGTGTCTGCAAGCAGAGATGACGATGCCCTCGTCCTCGCCAGCCAACTGCTCGCCGTGAAGGTGCCGGCGCCGCAGGAGAAGACCTTCGACAAACCGGTGGCCGCAGCCGCGTTGCCAGCGCCGATTCTGGCGTTTTGCGGCGCGGACAAGGTCTGGAAGGGCGAGGGCAAACTCCTTTCGAAGTTACCGGTGAGGAAGTTCACGGTCGTGCAGACGGCAGAGGGGCCGGTATTCTGCGCGATCCGCTATCGCCTCGATTATGAGGGAGGGGGGTGGTACGAGGCGACCGTGCGGGTGACTGACCGGTCGCCGCTGGCCGAAGTGCGCGAGGAGTATGACCTCGGCAAGGTGGCGGAGGTGAACGCCGAGTTCTGGCAACTCGACATCTCCAAAGGTTGGAGCGCTGACACGTCCGAGCACATGAACGTCGCTGGACAGGGCTTCGTCAAAGTGACGTATCCACCCATCGAGCAGGACGCGGCGACCGCGAGCGGTTCGCAGTCTGCCGACTTCGATCTCTCGGGTGGGTTGATGATTCATCACGACTCGTGCTGGGGCAGCCGGTTTGTTTCGTACTACGGCATCCACAAAGCGGAGGAGCGGAATGCGACCCCGGACACGTACGCGCTCGCGATGGTCGCGCCGCTGCACAAGGGCGAGTGGCGGCGCGCAAATTGCTTGCCGGTCGACATCAAGGAGCGACAAGTGCGGATTCGTTTCCCGCTGGACACCGCGCCGACGTCGATTCGAACCGACCCCGGGACCGACACCGGACCGTTCTCCATGCACGAGCACGATCCGAATCTGCCCCCGAGCCGCACCCGGCGTGTCTGGGGCTTGGTGCTCGCGCATCCCACCCTTACGGTCACGCCGCCCAAGGGGCACGGCAGCATGTGCCTGGGTTACTCCGTCCGCAACCTCTACGGCACGGTGGGACTCGACCGTTTCAAGGACTATGTTCTTGATTGGAAGGAAGGTAGAGTCGCCTATCCGCGCGTCTTCATCACGCCGGAGGGTGTGAACAAATACCGCGAGGCCGTGAAGGCCGATCCGAACTTTGCCTTGGCGACGTACGACAATGTGAAGCATCCCGTCGGGCTGAGTAATTTCTATGTCCTCACGGGTGACCCGGTGGTGGCGCAGCAGGAAGTGCCCGGTGTGATCAAGGAGTTGGACGGCGCGATTCTGTTTCACTCTTCGGCGCTTTCGGTGGGGCATCACCACGCCCTCGGCATGTGGGGCTTGCCGTTGGCTCACGCCGAGAGCGTGTTGTCCTGGCCGGATCTGCCGGCTGAGCCGCGCGCCGCGATTCGCGGCCGACTCGCGCTGCTGTGCTATCTGCTCACCGAGCCGGATGTGACCAGTGCCGGCAATGGTTCGCACCATGGCAACCCGAACATGGGCATCGCGCGCCTCTCCGACCGTAGCAACATCGCGGCGTTGATCCCGGATCACCCGATGCACAGGGCGTGGGCCGAGTACATGGGCGATTTCCTCGCCTACAAGCAGGGCACGCTCATGGCGCCTGAAGGCGCGTGGAGCGAGTACGGGGTCAGCTATCACGCGCATGGTTACGGCAAGATCGCCCGCGGCTTGATGGGCGCGCTGGCCGACAAGGTCGCGGCCGCCGACACGATCTGGAAGTATAACCGGCAGGATTTCGACTACTTCCTGAACCTCCTGACCCCGGTCGATGCGCGGTTCGGCAACCGTTACATCCCCGGCATGGCCAACTCGCCGTGTGGCGCGCCGATGCAGCTCCTGCAAATCATGGGCAACTTCGCCGACCGGGATCCGGAGTTCGCCGCCAACCTGCGCTGGGGGTGGGAAGAAGGAGGACGGATGATCGGCACCGGCGCCGACAGCATTACCGTCGCCGCCATGGCGCGGCCGGAGATCCCGGCCAAGGAGCCCAGGCTCACGAGCCGCGTCTATCCCGGCTTTGGCGTCATCTTCCGCGCCCATCAAGGGCCGGATGAGACGTGCATGTACCTGCGCAGCGGTTACAACTGGAGTCACTGGAACTACGACCAGGGCAACCTGATCCTTTACTCGAAAGGTGCGACGTTGTTGCCGCCGCAACCCTATCAGTATGACAGTGGCCAGGTCGATCGCGCCTTTCCCGACAAGCACTATCTCCGCTTCGGCTCGCCAAAGAACGATCCGGTGCACGGTACGCCCGACAGCAATATTCTCGACGCACAGTTCGGCGAGAGCGTGGACTACGCCTGGCACTCGGCCGGCTATCCGGATTGGTACTTCACCCCCGGCGCCAAGCCCGGACTCGGTGCGCTACGTGAGCGCGGCGCTGCGCCCGGTACGACGGACGGAGCCTTCACGTGGGACCGGCAAGTCGCGTTCTTGAAAAGCCCGAACGCCAAAGGCGCGAACTACTTCGTCATCCGCGACAGCGTCAATGGCGACGGCAAGGCTGCGAGCTGGTTCAACCTCAGCATCCCCGGCCGGAAGGAGCACCTGAAGGTCGAGGGCGAAAGACTGGCGGTCGACACCGAATGGCCAACCAAGCTCGATGTGTTCTTCCCCGGTCGGCCGAACCCGGCCTTCGAGATGAACGAGAACCGGCTCCCGACCGGCTACCGCGAGGACGGCTACTTCAAGTTCAGCCGAGCGCCGGCCGAAGGCGCGGTGATTTCACGCGACTATGTGATGGATGACGAGTCCGGGACCGCCGTGCGTTGGGAGAAATGGACCGGGCAACGGAAGCAGAACCCGGACTTCTGGGATCGGTTCATCCGCATCGCTCACAACCCTGCAGCCTACGTAGGAGCCCACTTCGCCTTCGACCAGCAACTTCAGTTCAAGCAGCAGCAAGTCACACTGCGACTCGCGAACGCACCTGGCCAGGACGTGACGTGGGTGTTGTATCCGCGCGGCGCTGGTGAGGTCGAGCCGACGGCGACGCAGTTCGCGCCCGGCGTGACGAAGGTCGTGACCGGCGAAGGCACGGACTACGTATTCCTGTCCACCACGCCGTTCACGTACACTGTCGAAGGCATCACGTTCGAAGGCACGGCCGGAGCCGTTCGCGTTCCGAAAGGCGGCAAGCCCGCGCTCGTGTTCAGCACCGGCAAACCCAAAGCCGAACCGCGCGTGGTCACGGACGGCGACAAGGTCCGCTTTATCGCGCCCGACCCGGTCTACGTGAACTTGAGCCGCGGCAATGTCGGCGTGCGTGGCGTCGGGCCGTTCGACCTCACGTTCACGCCCGACGGCGTTGCCGGCAAAGTAGACGGCGGCATCCGCACCATCGTCTGCACCTGGCCGGAGAAGATCGTGCGGCCCGGTTACTGGATGGACGGCGTGCGCTGGTATGCCGGATTCGCCGACGAGCCATCCATCACGA
>CAYQJG010000107.1:0-14433 GCA_964417715.1 uncultured Lentisphaerales bacterium
TCGAAGAACACCTTCTTGAATCCGGCATCCCGGAAGGCCGTGGTGGCGGCCACCAGATCCTGCTGTACGGTTTCATCCAGGCAGGCGCAGCCCCAGTCAGGATTGCCATCGGCGGCGATGCGGTAGCGCCAGCCTTTGCCGGGCGGGGCCTGCCGTTGCGGCGAACCGGCGGGCGGCTCGCCACCCGGATGCCCGAGCGGTTCGCAGATGACATATACGTCCTTGCCCAGTCGCTCGAGCTTGGCCTTGGCGGCCTTGAGCAGTCCGATGTCGTGGCTCGTGCCTTCGGCCCCGCGAAAGCCGTAGAGCCAGTAGGTTCCGACACCGGCCTTGTCCAGATACTCCAGCTTGCGCTCGAAGTCGCCTGTCCAATCCAACAAGCGGCCCAACGGGCGTCGTGGACAACTGGATTCCTCCGGCGAAACAACCTGCTCAGCCAAGATCGCGAAATGAATAGTGATACCGGTAGACATCGTTTTCTCCTTAATCGACTTGTTTGATGGCCTTACCCATGTCTCCAATCGCCTTGCCGGGTTGCACAGACCGATCTGAACCGGGAGTCAGCACATGCGTCAGCGCCGCAAAGAGCAGAACGCCGATGATCCCGGCCAGCGCCAGGCGCGGATCGCTTTCGAACAGCGAGCCGGCCAACCAGCCGGCGGGGATGGTGGCCAGCGCCACCAAGAGCTGCACCGCCGAGTAGGCGTCGGCCTTGTGCAGGGCGCCCATGCGGTTGTTCAGCGCCGCGTTGATCGCGACATTGCCGAGATACCCGCCCGCCGCCACCAGCCCGGCGGCGGACAACACCCAACCCATGCGACCGGCCGGCATCACGAGCAGCAGAGTCTGTCCGCTGGCCATGAGCGCCAGAAAGAGGGGGATCGCGAGCCGGTCGGGAATCCGGTTCAGCCGGGGCACGACCAGGCGGTAGAGCACAAGGCCGACAATCGCGGCCAGCGGTGGCAGCAGCGACAACTGCCCAGGGGTGAGCTTCAGCACGTTGTTATAGTACAGGGTGAAGACGAACCCCATGGCGCCGGCGAAATTGACGAGCACCCAGGTCAGTGCCAGCTTCCGGAACTCGTGATCCACCAGGTTCTCGCGCACCACCTGAAGGTGATGACGCAGACTCTCGACCAGGGACAGGCCGGCATGATGCCGACTGAGTTCGACCCCGGCGGCGGTCTCGGTCAGAAGACGATGGCGGAACAGGAACATCAGGGTCATGCTCACGAAGGCGAACCCATAGAGCACCCGGATCGAGTCGGAAAGTCCGAACCGCGCGATCACCGGGCCGGCCAGCAGGGTGCCGAGACCGCCGATGGTGCCGATGATGAACATCAGCCCGAAGACGCGCGCCTTACGGCTATCGTCCACGTCTTCGGTGATCACGCAGTACCAGGCCAGGCCGGTGATCCGCGACACCGAGAAGAAGAGCGCCGCCACCAGGAAGAGCATGAACCCTTTTGCCATGGACCAGCACAGCAGTGGAATCGACCAGCAGAGCAGCGAGGTCACGAATAGCGCCCGCCGTCGGCCAAGCCTGTTGACTACCGGCGCCGCCACGCACTGGAAGAGCAGACCGGTCACCGCCGCCAGCGTGGCGATCAGGCCGATCTGGCGGGCATCCAGGCCGTTGGCCTGCATGTACAACGCCGCGTAGAACGTCAGTATGCATGCCAGCACCGAGCTGTAGGGCTCAAGCAGCAGCGTGAGGCGAGTATTATGGGGAAGGTCTTTGAGCATTCCTACACCTCCTTGTTCTTCGTCACCGCGGCGGGGCTTCCACCGCCAGGCCCCCGGCTGTCGCCGCCACCGGCAGCCACAGGGGGCGCTCGTTCGGAGTGTCGTTGGGGCGATGCAGCGTCATCCACAGCCGGCCGGCGAAATCGCGGAAGAGCATCCCGTGGCCGCCGTCCCGGCCGTAGATCGGCGTTTCCGACTGCCGCCAGGGGCCGAGAATGCTGCCGCTGTCGCTAACGGCGTAGCCCATGGCGTAGCCCTCGTAGCCACTCGTTGACCAGAGCATGAGCAACTGGCCACCGGGCAGCCGGTGCAAAAACGGCCCGTCGGTGACGCGGTTGTTCCGGCGGCCGTGCGCCTCGAACGGCTTGGCCCAGGCGGCTTCCGAGGCGCGGAAAAGCAGCGTCGGTTCGCCCGCCGCGGCGCGCAGGTCGTCGGTGAGCGGCACGGCGCACATCTCGCCGTCCCCGACCTGCACCCACTCGTGACAAAAGACCATCCAGGGCTTGCCGTGGTCATCGACAAACAGCGTGCCGTCGAGGCATTCCCAGTCGCGCGGGGTGACCGGGCCGTCGCTGTGCAAGCGGTATGGTCCTTCAGGCTTGTCGGCCACGAGAATCTGGGTGCCGCGCTGCCGCTCGTCCTTGGCGAAGCTCGCCAACAGGAAATAGCGCCCCTGCCAGGGATGGCATTCCGGCGCCCAGAACTGCGTGTTCGACCAGAAGCCGTCCGGCGGCCGGAAGGCGGGGATCGGCCCCTGCCAGTTTTCCAAATCGCGGCTCTCGTAGCAGTCAAAGCCGAGACCCGGCCCGGACCAGGCGTTCTTGTCGGTCGTGCCGAAGAGCAGGTAGCGCCCCTCGGATGGCAACGGTAGGATGTACGGATCGCGGATGTGGATGTCGGAGGTTTTCAGCATCAGTGGGGCCTCCCGATCAACGGTCCGAACATGATCCGTTCCTTGCGGCTGTCGGAATGATCGCCCTGAGTGACGGTCAGGTAGATGGTGTCGCCATCGGCGCGCAAGGTCGGGTACTGGAACGAGTGCGCGGTCTCGAAACGATACAGGCGCTCCCAGCGTTTGCATCAGAGCGAACTCCTTCTGCTATGAGCAAGCGGCGGCAGTGTAGCCCCATAGAACACCGCGCGATGGCGGTTGTCGTCGAAGGCGAAGTGCAGCCACTGCCGGTCGGCGCTGACGAAGCCGTCGGGATAGTTCAGCCAGCCGTTTGGACCGTCGCAGGACTCGAACACCAGCACGCGCCGGTAAGGCCAGGTTTTGAGGCCGTCACAGCTGATCCACAAGGCCAGCGGACTGCGGTGCTGCGGGTTCGGATTGTGCAGCAGCGCCACGGTGTCGCCGCCGAGGCCGTAGAACGTCGCCTTGGAACCGGGATTTGGAATGTCGGTCTTGCGGGCGAACTCCGGCCAAGTGCGGCCGCCGTCGGTGGATTCAGCGTAGTACAGCACCCCACCGAGGCCATCGGCGCGGATGATCATGGCGATGCGGCCGTCGGCCAACTCGACGATGTTGTTCTCGGCCCAGGCGTGGTGGTTGTCGTCCGGTGTGAGCCGGATGTCACCGTGCTCGGTCCAGGTCCTGCCACCGTCACTGCTCATCAGCGTGCCGTTGCGTGAGCCGATAGGACAGCACATGACCACGTTCGCGTACATCTTTTCCGGCGGCCGCGTCGTGCGGTAGTGCTGGAACGGCAGCAGGAGGCGCCCGTCGCGGGTGACAATGTGGTTGCGGATAAAGGTGCGCTCGTGCAGCCGCCCCGGCGCGGGCACGGGCTGGTTGAACGTGCGGCAGGAATCGGTGCTGGTCACCATCCATTCCTTCCACGCGCCGGCGGCAAAGGTGCCGTCACGCGTGGCGACGAACAGTGTGCAGGTTCCCTTGTAGACCATGAGCTCGGAGGGCACCAGGGCGATGGTGTCGCCGTGGCGCGGAAAGCCGAGATCGAGGGGAACCAGCGGCGACCAGTTGGCGCCCTGATCCAGGCTGCGGGTGATGAACACGTGGTTCTCCGGCCGGGGCTCGTGATCGCCGCCGCCGAGCATGACCATCACCCAGGAGCCGTCCGCCATCAGGCGCAGGGTGGTGTCGCACGCCAGTTTGTCGGGCGACTGGCCGTCGAAGATGAGGGTCCGCCGGTCAAGATTCGCCTCGGGGCTTTCCGGTGAAGTTGACGCCACGAGCAGCCGCGTCGTCAGGTCATCGGCAAACGCGCCGTAATCATCCCAAGCCAACGCCACGTTGAAGGGACGGGCCGCGGCGTCTTCGCGCGTGTAGCCCGCATCGTCCACGCGCACGCCCATGCGGCGCATCCGTAGCCAGCGCGTGGTATGCGCCAGATGCACCGCCTCGCAGTCGAAGAGCACCGAAGACTGGGCGTCGGGGTGACCGTGATCACCATGCGTCACGGACCAGAGCCGGTAGTTCTCAAGCAGCGCGCGCAGGAGCGGATCCGTTCCGGCCAGCAGTCGCTGGTAGCGCTCGCCATCCACGACGATGCGGGCACAGGTATCCACCGGCGAGAGTGTCGCCTCCAGCCATGGCGCAGAAAAAACCGCCTGGGAGGCGGAGATGTCGCTCACGACATTCCATTCGGCGCACGCCCCTTCGCCCATCATCACCGTCAGATTGGACTTCATGTGCTCGCGGATGCTCCCCTGCATCCCGACAAAGTGGGTCCGGGCGGCGATGCGGGGTTCGCGGCGGAGTGCCGCGGCGATATTGGTCAGCGGGCAAATGCTGATGAGCGTCACCGGGTCGGGGCTGCCCATGATGACGTCGATCATGGCCTGCACGCCGTCGGCATGCACCTTGCCCGGATAACGTTCCAGCGAATACCCCTCGATCCAGGCGGTCTGCCGCGGCGGGGTCCGGACCGGACCGGCCGGGCCAATGCCCACTGGCACGTCGGTGCGGCCGGCCACCTCCAGAAGGCGGGCGGTGAGCCGGGCTCGATAGGTCGTATCGCCGGTAGCCGTCGTCACCAGTTTCACCTCCAGCTCCGGCGAGCGCAGCAGCAGCGCCAGCGCCCAGGTGTCATCAATGTCGTCGCCGATATCCGTGTCGAGGATCACGGGGATCCGTCGCGCGGGAAGTGTTGTGAGGGTGTGATTCATGGTCGCTCTATCCTTCCGTTTGACGGGTTGGGCCTAGTGGCGGAACCCCGGCAAACCAACTGTCGTCAATCACTTTTCCCAGCAGGTAATGCTTCTGGTCGTTGTACCATAGAACACATTTGCCACGGACCAGCGTCATGCTGGTGTAGAACGAATTGCCGGCCGGCCGGTTGATGAACAGTTTGGGCGGGGCAAACCATACCGGCTGCTCCGCACCGGCCTGGAACGTTCCCGCGATCAGATACAACGGTCCGCGGTTCTGCCAGGCAGTGTCGGCGGTGAAGTCGAAGGTGCCGTGCACCATGGCGAAATAGAACCCGCTTGCGGCTTCCGGCCCTTTCCAGCCGTACATGGGACAGGGAGAGACCGGATGCAGATAGGGCGTGCCGCCGTCCTTGTCCAGCAGTGGTTTGGGCGCCGTCCAGCTCTGGCCATCGTCGGCGCTGACCGACCAGAACGGATGCCCCGCCCCGGTGCGCATCAACGTGAACAACCGCCCATCCGGTAACTTGACCAGTGACGCTTCTTCACAGATGTTGCAGAACTTCGAATCGACGGCCAGGACCCTCTCGTTGCAGGCAAACCAACTGATGCGGATGTCCCTGACGGCGGGATTGTCGTCAATGTTCTCGAACTGCATGAATTGGGTCGCGTTCCGCGGGCGACCGTTGATGTTCACATGGCGGGTCATTGCCACCAGATACTGGCCATCCTTGCCCAGCCGCAGTGGCCGCTGCCAGTTGACCCAGTCCGGCGGCATAGTCGGATCCGGGTTGTCGTATTCCATCCGCGGCATTGGGATATTTTCGGGCTCAGACCAGCTTTCACCGTCATCGTCCGAATAGCGGCCGAACAGGAGGCCGCAATGTTGCTGGGCGAGGCCATGTTTGCCTTCAATCTGCTGATTATAGAGAACGTAGATCCGCCCCGATTTGCTGACCATCGGCTGTTGCCAGGAGGCGATCGGACGCGGATGGAGCCGGCATTCCGACCCGGCCAGAACGATGGGCCGGGTCCAGGTTCGTCCAAGGTCCGTGCTTTTTGAGAACGCGATGTGCCGGTCCTTGTAGCCTTCGTGGGAGCCCTGGGTCCAGGCAGCGAATAGGCGTCCGTCCGGCTTGTCGAACACCTGGAAATGATCATTGTACGTGTCGCCCCGCACATCGAGCTTCCCTTCCGGGACAAAGACGATGTAATCGGGTTTGGATGTCTGAATGTCGCTTGTGTTCATTTTCGTTTCCTTTCGGGTTACTTCAGTTTTCCGAACATGATCCGTTCCTTGCGGCTGTCAGAGTAGTCGCCCTGGGTGACGGTCCGGACGACAGTTAAGGACAGTCCTTAACACGTCTTCCCCACTGCCAGGCGGGATCGAGGTGGGCATTACAGATCAGATGAAGACTCTTTGTCATTGTTATCTCCTTGCCACGCAGTTCCAAGCCTCGGCGGCGGCAACACGGCATATGAATCCATGCGTGAAGGGAGGCAGTATCAGTGTTGCGCCGTCAATGACGACCGCGCCGACACCATCGTCCGGCCAGGGCCGGAACAGCTCCGTGGCGCGGGCCTCTCCACCCAGGACGGCCAGATTGACCTGCGCGTCTTCGACCGGCGGCGACACCTGGCCATCGCGCAGCACGCGATCCCAGCGGTCGGCCTTGTTCCGCAGCCAGAGCAGCGCCACCGTCCGCCCAAGCAACCCGAGGCACCAGTACGCGTTGCTGCTGAGGTCGAACGGTGTGAACCCCTCGCGGTCGACGGCCACTCCGCGCAGCGCCGCGGCCAGCGCGCGGAATCCGGGCCACAGGTTCTTCTGGTCCACGTACCGGTCCCAGTGCCAGATATGACCGCTGCCGGCGGCGCCGGCAAAGAATGCGGCATAGGTGGTGTCATGGAAGATCAGGCCGTCATGGTCGGCGACGTAGTAGCGGAATGGTCCGGAATGGCAGTCGTTGACCGCACCGGTCTCGGCGAGCAACACCGGGCGGTCAGCGCGGCGTGAGCGCCGCACGGCGTCAACCGACAGCGCCACCGTGTCGGTACGGCAGGTCGCCAGAGGAGCGCCCTGGTCGAGATAGCGGTGGACCTGCTGGAAGTCCATCTCCGGCATCTGAAAGGCGTCCTGCTGGGCTTGGGCGCCGTCATGGTCGAAGCTGCCGAGCGAATTGGTCACCAGATTGCGCGGCGAAGCCGACTTGATCTCGCACAGCAGCCGGCGGGTCCACTCCTCCTGCACGGTGAACGCGCTGGTAAAGCAGCAGTTGATCTCGTTCCAGAGCTCCCAGGCCATGACCACCGGGTCGTCGGCATAGCGGGCCAGCAGCGCATCGAGCTTGTGCCGCCAGAGGCCCTGCCAGTCCGGGGACTGAAACCATTCGTCCATGTCGCGGGGCGTCCGGCCGTCGTGCGGATGTCGCAGGATCCGCGACGGGAACGAGCCGTCGCCGAAGCAGCGGAAGTGTTCCAGGCACAGCTTCAACCGGATGCCGAAGCCGCGCGCCAGGTCCACCACGCGGTCGAGGGCCGCCAGCCGTAGCAGGTCGAGCTCGCCGGCCACCTCGGTTTCGGTCTGGAAATAACTGTGACCGAGCCAAAGGCGGGCGAAATTGCCGCCGTTGGCGGCCAGTTCCCGGAACCAGCGCTCGTATTGCCGGGCGCCCAGCGTGCCGCGTTTGCTGCCGGTCTTGAACTCCTCTCCAGTGCTCAGGGCGAAGAACTCAGGAAGGCAGAGGTTGAGGCCGATCGGCACATACGGCTCGCCGTTGGTAAAGGCAAAGTAGCGCGGGTCATGCCGGCTGATCTCGACGTAGCCGGGGTGGTCGCCGGCCGCGCAGGAGAGCGCTCCTTCCAGCAGGGCAACCTCGCCCTCCAGCCAGGCATAGTGCCACAGACCTGCTTGGTCGGGGGTGAAGCGCCCCGCCCAGACCGGGTCGCCGTCCGGCGTGATGCTCTCGTAGCCGTGCTCGTCGTAGCTGAACGTCGCCGGCTGGTGCCGGAACACGGGGCGACGGCATTCGCGGCCGTCTGGGGCGAAGAACCGGATGCCATCCGGGGTCGCGGTTCCTGAGTACTCGCCATGCCAGCGCTGGTGGCAGTCTAGGCCTGCCATATGATCCGCCTTCTTCTTCATCGTTGCCAACCTTCTGATTGGGTTTCCCTATCGTCCGGCACGATGGCCCCGTGTGCCTTCAGAAGCCGGTGCACCTCGGCGAGGGGGACGGCCTCCGGATCGAGTCCGGCGCGGGCCGCGAGCGCAGCCAGGGCGCCCGCGGCCTGGCCGGTGGCCATGCAGGTCGCCTGCACGCGCAGGGCCGAGTTCGCGAGGCGGTCGCTGGACAGGCAGCGGCCGGCGACCAGGAAGTTGCGACTCCCCTCGGGCAGCAGCGCCCCGCGCGGCACGGTCGGGACCACGCCTTCGGAGAGCGGTTCGCAGCGCAATCCGCCTCCTGCCGAGGTGTGCAGGTCGAGGGGATAGAAGGAGTGGCACACGGCATCGTCCCACTGTCGACCGGAGCAGTAGTCCTCGACCGTCACCGTGCGCTTGCCGCGGATGACGGCCGTTTCGCGCACCCCGCACTCGGGCGCCAGATGCGCCAGGCGCAGCGCCTTCAGCCCAGGCTGTCGGTGCAGGAAGCGGTAGAGGCGCAGCAGGCTCTTGCGCGCCTCCAATTCCAGTTGCGTTTTGCCCGCGCTGTCGCGGGCATTGATATGGTGAATGTGGCTGGCGTTGGCGCCGCGCTTACCCAACCATTTGCCGACATTGGCCGCGGCACTGTTCCAGGAGGCGTCGGTATAGGCCAGCCGCCCGGCCTTGACCTCGGCGTCGAAGGCGCGATTGATGGCCTCGATGTCAAGCTGGGCCGGGTCGTAGCCGCCGGCCAGGCAGGAGAGCGTAGCCGGCTGGGTTTCGTCTGGAATGATCACCGGCAGCCCCGCCAGAGAGGCGGCATTGGCATCGCCGGTGGCATCGATGATGATGCGGGCACGGCAGGTGGAGAGCCCGGTCTTGGTGCAGAGCGTCACGTTCCATCCGGCGCCCTTCGGCGCTTCGGCCAGAGCCGCGGGCATGGCGTGGAAGAGAAGTTCCACCCCGGCGGCAATCGCCGCCTCGTCGCACAGCGCGGCGTAGAGAAAAGCATCCACCCGCACGTGCAACTGCCAGTGCGGGCGTTTGTAGTCGGTGAAATCGGGCAGCGTGTCGCCGGCTTCAGCGACGGCGCGGCTAACCAGTTCCCAGCCGATACCGGAAATGACCTGACGGCCCCAGGCATGGAACAGACCGGGGAAGTTCACCCCGCCGTTGGTCATGGTGCCGCCGAGCATGCCGGTCTTCTCGACCAGCAGCGTCTTCGCACCGGCCCGCCCGGCCTGGATGGCCGCCACCACCCCGGCCGTACCGCCGCCGAGGACGAGCACGTCATAGGGTTCAGTTGCTGTCATTGACGCTTTCGTGCGGTTTGGACATGGGAATCCTAGGGCCTCGGGAAACTGACGGAGAGCATGGCCTCGACATCGAGCGGGTCGACGCCGAACTGCTTCTTCTGCGCCTCGCGGGTGCGGGCGTCGCTCTCCAGTTCGCCTTCGATCGGCAACCGGATGCGTCGACCTTCCTGCAGCACCGACTCATGCGCGCCGATCTCCATCATCTCGCTCATCAGCGCGTCCTCGGCGGTGAACTCGCTGTCGCGCAGGCCTTTCACCGCCAGGGCGAAGTCGATAACGTGTTCCATGACGGCGAGTCCGTACCAGTCGCGTTCTCCGTGTGCGGCTCCGCCGGTGCCGGCCAGGTGCCCGAGCGGACTCTCGTAGGCGATGCGCCCCTGCGGCGTGTCGGCAACGTCGCCCATCCAGTGACCTTGGTCGTTGGCGATGCGGTCAACCGGGGTGATGACATCGGTGACACCGCCGCCGCTGAGGTTGCCGGCGGCCTCCTGGGCGGGCGCCAATTTGTCGTCTGACACGTAGCGCAGTTCGGCCTTCTCGCCGCCCCAATAGGCACCGGGCGCGCGGTAGACGAGCGTTCCGCGCTCGCCTTGGAACTCGGTGTAACCGTCGCGCGGGTGCCGGCCCAGGTGCCCCTTGACGTGGCCACTGCCGACATCCATGACGAAGAGATCATTGGGGAAATGAAAGAACCGTGCCCTGAGCGTCTCCTTCTCGTGCCGGCGCTGCGGCATCGAGTAGAAGGCGGGGTGCGCCAGGTCGTGGTCGATGCTCTGCACCCATTCGGGGTGGCACTGGGCAAAGGCGATCCAGCGCGAGTCGTTGTGGTAGCCGGTGTGGCTGGCATAGCTGACAATGCGTCCGATCCGCCCGAGATAGCCATTGTCGCGCACGGTCGCGGCAAACCGGTCGATCGGATAGCGGAAGAAATTCTCGGCCACGCGCACGATGACCTGGTTCTCTTTCGCCACGGCGATCATCTCCTTGGCCTGGCAGACCATGCTGGCCCAGGTGGTCTCGGTGTGGTTCGGAATGCCGTTCGATGACAGAAAGACCGAGATCGAGTGATGCGACGGAACCGGCGTGACGACCAGTGCCGCCTCCATGGGGCGGTCTTTGACCAACTGGCGGATGTCAGCGTAATACGGCACGCTGAGGGCGTCCGCGTATTTCTGGCCGTTCTCGGCCACGGGGTCGCAGACCGCCACCGGCACGCACCAGGGCTTGAGCGATTCCCAGAGCGGCTGGTAGATGGTCTGGGCCCGGGTGCCGGCACCGATGAGGGCAAGCTTCAAGGGTTGGTCGGGAATAGGAAGTGGTTGAGGGTTGAGGGTGGACTGTTGAGGGTTCATAGGTTCGTTCTCCAGTTTGTTGATTCCATGATTTCGTTCGGTTTGCTTGTTCAATTCACTGTCTTGAGTCCCAGCGCCTGCAGTCCTTCGCGCAGGCGTTGCACTTCGGTTTCCGGCAGCGGACGGACCGGCCGGCGGAAGACAGGGCTGGATATTTCGCCCAGCAGCCACTTGGCGACCTTCATGCGCTGGTGGGCGGCGCAACCGGGCTCGCCGAAGTTGTAGATCAGCCGCGCCAGGGGCGCGACCATCTTCTGCGCCTTCTTGGCGCGCGACAGGTCGCCTTCGAGACAGGCGTGGACCAACTCAATCATCAGCTCGGGCGCGAACCCCGCAAAGCCGATCAGGGCGCCGTCGCCAGCTTCGAGCAGGGTCGGCAGCAGGTACTCGTCGTGACAGGTGATGATGCTCAGGTCCGGCCGCGCCGCTTTGAGTTGTTCGTAGTCCCAGAGCCAGCGGGCCATGTCGCGCGTGCCCATCTTGATGCAGGCCACCCGGGGAATTTTCACCATCTCCAGCATCTCCTTGAGCGTATACCCGGCCTTTGTCCAGGCCGGATACTGGTGGATGACGATGTCGATGTCCGCCCCCTCGGCGACATCGGCGATGAACCCGACGGCCTCGGCACTGCTGCGCCCGAAGCGCAGCCAATGGTGCGGCGGCATCAGCAGAATGGCGTCGGCGCCCGCCTCCTTGGCCGCCAGGGCGTGATCGACGGCCGAAAGGCTGCCTTCGCCGCACACGCCGCTGATGACCTTGAGGCGCTTTCCACTCTTGCGGACTTCCTCGGCGACGATCTTCGTGACCCGCGCTCGCTCGCTCTCGCGCAGGCTCATGATCTCGCCCGTATGGCCGTTGGGGACAAGTCCCTTGAGACCGGGAACACCGGCCAGCTTGCGGATGTAGGCGCGGAGACCGGCCTCATCAAGCGCTTCGTTTTCGTGAAACGGACACAGCGTCGCGGGAAAGACGCCCATCCACGGATGTTCCTGCCATTGGCTCATTGCTATTTCTCCTTGTTCTGGTTATGGATTTCGACTTCGTAGACCTGGCTCTGCCCTGTGCAGTCCGAGGTAAAGACGATGAACCTGCCGTCCGGCGAAAACGCCGGATGCGGGTGGGTGTGCTGCGGGGCGTAGACCTTCCACTTGCCCTGCTGGTAATCCTCGTCGTCGTACGGGCAGTGGTCGGTGTTCCAGTGTTTGCCTTCGTTGGTCGCTTCCGGAAGGCAGAGCGTGCGGGGTGTGCCGACGCCGTCGCGCGGGTCGAAGAGCTGCAGGCCGATGTCGGGGAAGGTCGTGTCGGTGCACATCATCGTACCCTGGCGGTTGATCGAGGGATGCCAGGCGTTGAACGAACACACCGGCCGCACCGCCCCGGTATCAATGTCGATCCCGATGCAACCGTTCGGCCAGTTGGCGGTGATGATCTCGCGCTTCACATCTTCGTCGCGAGCTTTGTCGCGAGCTTTGTCGACAAGGTGCGGGACAAGGTTAGGTTGCGGACTCCACGTCTCATGCACGATCCACTCGAACTGCCCCGGCTTGGCCAGCGGCTTGCGGTCGTAGACCAGCCGGTTGCCGGTTCCGTCGCGGTTGATCACCCAGATCCGCTGCTTGTACGATCCGGCGTAGCGCAGGAGCGTGTTGTCCGAGGGATGGAACTCCGGATGCCCGATGGTCGCCGCTTCGAGGATCGTCTCGTGCGCGCCAGTTTGGGTGTCGATGACGATGAAGTGAAATGTCGGCCCAAGCTTGACCGGCACGGCCCAAAAGCGGTCGTCGTGGCTGAGGGTGGTGGTGCCCATGGCGGCGCCGACCATGCCGGCCTCGCGGCCGGCGAGGCCGCCGAAATCCAGCAGGCACTCCGTTACGCCGGTCGCCGTCGCCACGCGCCGCGCCCCCTGGCCCGCCGTGTAATAGACGAACCGCCCGTCGTGCGACGGATGCACCGACCACTCGCCCAGGTCCGGCTGGTTTGTGAGCTGCTGCAGTTCGCCGGTGGCACGGATCTCACACCAGATCTCCGGGCGCCCGGTGCGGTGCGAGACGAAGAACAGCCGCGTCATCGCGCCGTCGTAGGCCGGCAGGTAGTAGAACGGATGATGGTGGATCGAGGAATGGTTCGTCACCCGCCGTACTCGCGCGCCGGTGCGCGGGTCGGCGAAAGTGTGGCATTCGGGGGGAAGGGTCATTCGATGTCTCATGGTTGGCGCTCCCGGTTGTCCGGCACGATGGCCGCGTGCTGTCGCAGCAAGGCGTCAAGCTCGGCAAGGGGGACGGCTTCCGGATCAATCCCGGCGCGGGCCGCGAGCGCGGCCAGAGCGCCGGCGGCCTGGCCGGTGGCCATGCAGGTGGCCTGCACGCGCAGGGCCGAATTCGCCAGGCGGTCGCTCGACAGGCAGCGACCGGCGACCAGAAAGTTGCGGCTGCCCTCGGGCAGCAATGCCCCGCGCGGCACGGTCGGGACGACCCCGTCGGGCAGCAGGCGCACATCGGTCCCCTGCCCCGAGGCGATGTGCAGGTCGATCGGGTAGCAGGCGTAACAGACCGCATCGTCCCAGACGCGGCCGCCCGTGTAGTCGTCGAGCGTGACGCGAGCCTTGCCGCGGATGGTCACCGTCTCGCGCACACCGCACTCCGGCGCCACGTACTCGAAGCGCAGCCGCTCAAGCCCCGGCTGGCGGCGGAGAAAACGATAGAGCTCGAGCAACTGCCGCCGGGCCGCCAACTCCAGCCGGGTCTTCCCCTCGCTGTCGCGGGCATTGCCGCCGAGCAGATGATTGCTGTTCTCCCCGCGCGTGGCCAGCCACCGCCCGACATCGGGGGCGCCGTCGGCGAAGGAGACATCGGTATAACGGAGGCGTCCCGCTTCGACTTCCGCCTGGAAGGCGCAGTTGATCGTATGGATGTCGAGCTGCGAGAGATCGTAGCCTGTGGCGCGGCAGCAGAGGGTGGCTGGCTGCACCTCGTCGGGGATCTCCAGCGGCAGACCGGCCAGGGCCGCGCCGGTGGCGTCGCCGGTGCAATCGATCAGGACGGCGCAGGTCCGGGTCTCGATCCCGGTCTTCGTGCAGAGCGTCACCTGCCAGCCGGACTGGCCGGCGGCCGGAGCCACGGCGGCGACCATGCTGTGAAGGAGGATGGTGACACCAGCCTCCCCGACTATTTCGTCGAGCAGCAGCGGCAGGAGGAAGCGATCCACCGGCACGTGGCGCTTCCAGAAGGGCTTGCTTGGGTCTCTGGCCGCGCCCGGCAGTTCTTGCCCGGCCTCGGCGAGACAGCGCGTCACCAGTTCCCAGCCGATGCCGGTAATGACCTGGCGCGTGCCGGCAAAGAACAGGCCGGGGTTGTTGACTCCGCCGACGGTCATGGTCCCGCCAAGCATGCCGGTTTTCTCAACCAGCAGCGTCTTCGCGCCGGCCCGCCCGGCCTGGATGGCCGCCACCACCCCGGCCGTGCCGCCGCCCAGGACGATCACGTCATACGGTTGGCCTGAGTTCATGTGTTTTTTCATCATTGCGCCGTACCGGCGATCCGCAGGTTGAGCACGTGTGCGTTGGTCTCCAGATCCATCGCCGACGATGAATCGACCCGGCGTCCGGCGATGGTCAGGTTTTTGATGGCCGCGATGCCGGCGGGGGCGGGATACAAGGTGACGGTGTCGGTCATGTCAGTGTTTCCTCCGTTGGCTACAGATTGCCCAGCAGCACCCCCAGGGCTTTTTGCATTGCGCCCTGGTAGCGCTTCTCGTCGGTCTCGAAAAT
>CAYQJG010000108.1:0-14363 GCA_964417715.1 uncultured Lentisphaerales bacterium
TCGTCAACCCGACGCTGCAACCGGTGGATCTGTTCGACCGCTACGAGACCGTGCTGGTGCTCGAAGTCGCCGCAATCCGCCCTGATCCGGCCGGGGTCGCCTTGACGGTGCGGCAGGTGTGCAAGGGGGTATTTGCGGCAAAGACGGTTGACATGTCGCCGGTCGGTGATGCGGCGCAGGGCGCGTTCCAGATGTTGATTGAGCCGGGGCGCACGGTGGTGGCTTACGTCGGCATGAAAGGGCGCGGCCGCGAGAATAACATCGTTTTCTACGCGGGTGGCGAGGGGCGCTGGCAGGCCGGCAAGGTCGTCGACCCTGGTGCCGCTGGCGCCAAGGCTGTCTGGCAGTGGACCGCCGATCTGGACAAGGAACTCTACGGCACCTTCAACGGCCATCCGGGAAGACTTGCCGAGATGATGCAGGACCACGTCCAGGATCGGGCATTCTTTCCATCCGTGCCGTTCGATCAGTTCAAGAACGACATCACGATCAGCACGTTCGAGCAGCCCGTCCGCGGCGTGGCGCTCTACGACGTGGACGGTGATGGCCGACTCGACATCTACGCCACCAGCCCGGCCGGCAACCGGCTGTACCGCCAGACCGGCCCGCTGCAATTCGCGGACGTGACGGAGTCGTTGGGACTGAAGGGAATCCGAGGCGCCAGTTGCAGTTTCGCCGATGTCACCGGCGGCGGGCGGGCGGACCTGCTGGCGGACGGTACGATCTACCGTCAAGATGCGGACGGGTGTTTTGCGCGGTCGGATCTGCTACCCGCCGGTACAAACCGCGCGGTGAAGATGTCCGGCTTCGTCGACCTGAACCATGACGGCTACCCGGACGTGGTCATTTCCGCGGTCAAGGGCGGACTCCACGCCTACCTGAACCCCGGGTCCAAAAGCGGCGTGTTCACCGACGCCACGCATGTGCTCGGGCTGGATGTGGCCGCGTGTGGCGCTGGCGGGACGGGATTCTTCATGCCGGGCGACTGGAACAACGATGGACGGGTGGACGTCTTCTACAACGTCAAGTCCGGCATCCTCCTGCAACAGGATGCATCGGGCCGATTTGCGCCGGTGCCAAACCTGTTGACGTTCGATCTCGCCGTCCCGGGCGCGCCTGACGGCTCCACAGGCGCCGGCGCCTTCACGACCGCGTGGAAGTCCGACCGTCTCGATGTCGTTTTCGCAACGGCCACCGGCATCAACATCTTGTCCAATGCCGAAGGCAAACCGTTCGACGCCGGTCAATTCGGCAACGAAACTGTGGTTGCCACTGAGGAATGCCTCGCGATCACGTCGGAGGACCTGAATGCCGACGGGCGCGTGGACAGTTACGCCATCAGCCGGTCCCCGGACCAACCCAACACCCTCTACATCAACCGCGGTTACGGCTCCTATTTCGTCACCACCCGCTATAAGGCCGGCATATTTCCAGGACCGGCGCACCTGCATGGCGCGTTGGGTATTGCCATCGGCGATGTGGATGGCGACGGGGTCAATGACATCCTTCTCGGCGGAGCGAACGGACAACTGACGCTGCTTGTGAACGACGCCCTTGGGTTGCGTGTTCCGAAGGAGCACCCCACACGCCAGGAGAAGGCTCTGCTGGCGACGTCCATCCTCTCTGTGCGCGTCACCGGGCCGCTTGGGGTGCTGGGCGCGACCGTGACCCTGACCGATACCGAGGGACGCGTCGTTGCCCGCCGTGACATTGGCTACAATAACATCGCCACCGGGTGCCGCGGTCCGGACACCGTGAACCTTGCCGTGCGCGAACCCGGCAAGTACACGCTGACCGTCCGCTACTCCGACGGCCGCACCCGTGACCGGTCTGTGGAGATCGGTGGAGAGAAGCATATGACGGTGATCGTGAAGCGGGAAGAGTGAAGACGTGAAGACGTGAAGACGTGAAACGTGAAGACGTGAAATGTGAAGACGTGAAATGAAGTATCTTGTTCTGGCCATTGCGGGAGCCATGCTCGCCGGGTGCCACTCGCGGAGTGCGTCCAGTGGAACGGAAATCTCCCCAAGAGATCTGCTGTCGGACGCTGCCCGCGCGGAACTCCGTCTTCCGGAAAGGAACGTCCTCACCTTGGCCGTGGCGTCTGACATCGCGTACGTTGAGACGCTCGATCCCGTGGTGACGAAGACGGTGGGCGACTTTCTCAAACCCACGGGCAGAAACTTCCGCATCGTTGCTGCACGGCAGGTCGGCAAGCATCTCCTGCTTTGGGTTTCCTTCCCGGAGGTTGCCGATGGGGGACTGGATGTGATTTACTCTGTCGAAAAGCGCAAAATAGTTGGCGACTTCTGCGGGGGATACCGGGGATAGGAAAACACGCCTCCCGTTTCACGCCTCCCGTTTCACGCCTCCCGTTTCACGCCTCACGTTTCACGCCTCCCGTTTCACGTCTCACGCCTCACTCTTCACACACCATGGACCCCATCCTCACCCGCGGCAGTCCCTTTGACAAACCGGGCAACTGGTACAAGGGCGCAATCCATTTTCACACCACGAACACGGACGGTCGGCTCTCGCCGGACGAAGCAGTGGCGTTCTTCAAACATCGCGGCTACGACTTCATTTGCCCCGGCGACCACTGGTATGTCACCGTACCGTCCGATGCCGAAGGTCGCCTGTTGGTGATCCCCGGTTGCGAGTTGGATACCTGGCAGACGGACTCGCCGGGCAACACCCACATCATGTGCATGGGCGTCACGCTGCCCCCCGGAGACTACCGCCCCGTCGAACGCCCGACACACCGCGCCATGTGGGACTTCGCCAAGTCCATCAGCGCCTATCGCATTCTCAACCATCCCTATTGGTCCACCCGCTCGCCGGAGTTCATCAAGAGCTACGACGGCCTCGACGCCATTGAGGTCTACAACCACAAGTCCGAGCGCGATTACGGCATGGGGTTTGCGGAGTACACGTGGCACATGCTGCTCAACGAAGGTTTCTTCGTGGATGCCTTGGCGGCTGACGACGGGCACAAAGCCCACGAGTTCGGACATGCGTGGGTGATGGTGCGCGCCGAAGCGTACACGCAAGAGGGGATCCTCGCGGCCATGAAGAACGGCGACTTCTACTCGACCATGGGGCCGGAGATCCGGTCGGTTGCATTTGCCGACGGTCGGATTCACGTGACCACGAGCCCCGCCCGCAAGATCACGTTCCGAACCACGCAGTTCTTCGGCGGAACGCAGATAGCGCCTGACGGCGGCGAGCTGACCGAAGCCGGGACCGCCATCGACCTCGACGAAATGGAGTGGGTTCGTGTCGAGGTCGAGGATCACGAGGGCCGCAAAGCCTGGTCCAATCCGTTGCACTTCCGTAACAGCCAAGTCCACCCGCCCATCCGCGAACGAACCGTGGGATTCGCATGAACTCGCTGGCGGGCGTGGTCGTGACAGACCGACAAGCCGGTGACTTGACGACGCATGGCCGGTATGTTAATTTGACAACGTTATCACATTGAGAACGTTCATGCAGCCAAGCCCAACGAGTGTGACTTTGCGCGACGTAGCGGGGCGCGCGGGTGTGTCGATCAACACCGTCTCGCGCATCCTCAATAGGCGCAACAAGGAGGTCTGGGGGTCGACCTCGCGTCGTGCGGTGGAGGTCCGCCGGCTGGCGGAGGAGATGGGGTACCGGCCGAACTCGGGCGCACGCGTCACGCGCACGGGGCGTTTCGGCACCATCTGCCTGATGGCCATGCCGCCCAGCCACGGACTATTCATCCCACCCGCCCTGCTGGGCAGCATCGTCATGGCCGCAGAGGAACACGGGCTCCATGTGGCGTTGGGGCGGCTGCCCGATGACCGGCTGTCCGACGAGGGGTTTGTACCGCGCATGCTGCGCGAGTTCGCCTGCGATGGGTTCCTGATCGACGACACCGTGCGGATCCCGCCGCGCGCCATGGCGCTCATCCGGCGGCACCGGTTGCCGTTCGTCTGGCTCAACGCCAAGCAGCGCAGTAACTGCGTCCATCCCGACGATTTCGGCATGGCCTGCGCGGCCACCGAGCGACTGCTTGCATGTGGCCATCGGCGTGTGGCCTACGCCAACTACGGCACCGGCTGGTCCGAGACCCCCCAGCACTACAGCGCGATTGATCGCTACGCCGGATACGCGGCAGCCATGGCGGCGGCTCGGTTGGCGCCGCAGCGCCTGGAAGCCGAACATGACCTCCCGCACGGGGAATACGTTGCGCATTCGCTGAAGGTTCTGAGCGGCCATGACCGTCCCACCGCCGTGCTCTGCTATGGCGACATGATCGCCCGCAGCCTGATCGTTGCCGCCGAACGCGAACGCATCCGGGTGCCGCGGGACCTCTCGGTGGCGGTTCTGGCTGATCGCCCGTCGTGCGACATGGGCATTGGAATTGCCACGATGGTCATTCCGGAGTCCGAGATGGGGCGCGAAGCGGTGTCTCGACTCGTGGCGTTAATCGAATCGCCGGGCAAGTCCCAAGCCGCCGTGGCGTTGCCAGGCACGTGGGTGCCAGGTGAGACTGTGGGGCCGCCAAAGGGGCGGCGTAGTGCCGAGTGACGCAAGAGTAGTGAAGGTAGGAAGCAAACAGCGAAGAGTACGAAGTGAACGGTGACGGTTCCAGGCGTGTTGTCGCTCTACGATGGTGAGGACATGCGCATCACGTATGTGGACCAGGCGCGGGCCAATGGCGCGCGTAACGCCGAGGTCAATCTGAGAATCGAGTCCGCCAGCGCCGTGTCGAGCGCGTCGGCAAGAGCAAAACCATGACAAAACAGCAGACCTATCTCGGAATCCTCGCATGCACGGCAGGCCTCGGGATGGCCGCGGAGGCGCCGAACGCCGGCACACCCCTGCCGCCGGACAGCGCCTACTGCGTGGTCAACAAAGACGGCCACCTCTCCATCAACGGCGAGCGTGTACGCTTTTGGGGATGGATCGGGCACTTCTGGCTGGAAGGCAAGTTGAAGGAGCAGTACGGTCCGAAACCGGACGATACGCCCGAAGTGCGCAAGGCCAAGTATGCGAAGATGTGCGAGGTGTATGACGCGCTCGCGCAGCGCATCGCCGACACGGGGTTTAACCTCGTGCGTTACTGGAACGACGTGGACTACTCGGCGGAGTGGACGCCGGGCGACATGAGCCAGAGCGATCAGTTCGGTTTCATGCTGCAGGCATTGGAGAAGCGCGGCATCAAGGTCTGGTCGACCAGTTTCAATGGCGCCGGGTCGATCACCCCGGATGACGTCGGCATCGTCGACCAACCGTCCGACGCCGATGCGTGGCGGGTCGCCTTGACGGAGCAACTCGGCGCCAAAGGCACGACCGGTCTGCGCGGCCTGCCGCAGATCGGCTGGGACCCGCGCGCGCAGGCCAAGCTCAAAGCGCGTATGGGCGTGGTGGCCGACTGGCGCAACCACTATCAAGGGGACCTCCGCCTGGGCGACAACCCACAGGTCGTCGTCTGGGAGTTGAGCAATGAGGAGTGGTACTTCGCGCACCTCACGCGCGGCGACTGGCAGAAACTGCCTAGGTACTTCCGCGACTCGCTGCAGGTGCGGTGGACCGCGTTCCTGCGGACGAACTACAGGGATGATGCGAGCCTGCAGGCCGCCTGGGGTTTCCTGCTGCCCGGTGAATCGCTGGGCGCCGGCAATGTGCTGCTGGCGCCGCTGGCCGAGGGCAGCAGCGGCAAGGCCGTGAACGACGCCAACCCGGCCGCGCTGGCCGCCCTGGCGTCCGCCAAGCAGGCGCTGCGGCGCGAGGATTTCAGCCGCGTGCGCGCCAGCGACGTGATCCGGTTCTTCAGCGACCTGCATGTGGCCTACAAGGTGGCGATGAAGGATCACGCCAAGTCGCTCGGGAAGTCGCTGCGCCTCTCGCCCATGCTGCTCGACACGGGGGACGGTTTCCGTACGCAGGCGGTCTGGCTGCATCAGCACGGCGACGCCAGTTCGATGTGTTCGTACCTGTGGCAGACGGCCTGGGATCGCCAACAGCGGCGCTTTCCGTTCATCAGCGGCCTCGATGAGCCGCCGCGCATGGCCATGGGCATTCCCTGGGTCGAAACCGCGCGCATCCCCGGCAAGCCCTTCTTCGTCTACGAATTCCAGCAGAACAACCCCGACAAGTATCGCGCCGAAGTGCCCTATCGCATCGCCGCGCTCGGGGCAGTTCAGGACTGGGACATCATCAACTTCCATCTGTTCGGCCGTCCCAACGACCCAACCGAGGCCGAGCCCTACACCAAGACGATGAACTACAGCCACAAGGACACCTCCATCGAAGGCGTCCACTTCAAGAACGACGAGATCTACACCTCGGCTCTCAAAGGCGCGGGGCTGATGTTCCGCAATGGCGCCTTGCACACGGTGGCGAAGCCGACCGTGATGACCTTTGGGCGCAAGACCCTCTACGCGCCGGAGGGCGCCGACTACGGCAAGAGTTTCGGGGAGTTCGGCGAGAAGATCACGGCCACAGCCAACCGTTTCGGTCTGCAGATGCGCTGCGAGCCCACGCAGGAGGTCGATTCGGTTGTCGGCCCGACCGTCGACCCCTGGCTGCAGCAGGCCAACCCGATGCGGCCAACCGACCAGATCGAATACGACTGGCACAAGGGCCACCTCAAGCTCGACACGCCGACGGCGGCAGCCTACACGGGTTTCTTTGCGCAATCCGGCGGGCCAGTGACGTTCGGCAGTGGCGTGACGCTCGACAAGGTAACGGTCGTCAATGCGCCCGGCATCGCCTATCCAGTGAGTGACACCGAACGCTACATCGCATGCGCACTCGTCGCCGAGGACGGCAAGCCCCTCGCCGAGTCGCGCAAACTCTATCTCTCACTGGTTTCGACCAGTTTCAACAACGGCTTCAAACTCGACGAAGACAAGGTCGCCCGCGGCGATCTCGGCTATACCGGCAAGCCGTATGAAGGCATGACTTGGAGCCCCAAGAGCGCTAACCCGCCGGTGCTGGTCGCACGTGCCGGCGGCACGATCACGGCACCGGCCATCGCCGGTATGACGTGGAGAGCGGTGGATTGGCACTTCCGCGAGGTCGCACGTGGTACGGTCGGCGCCGACGGGGTACTCACGGTTTCGGCAGAGGTACCGAGTTTTGCGATCGAGTTGACGAGATAGGATGACGAAGACAATGCGCATGACGAACAGATATCATCAGCCCGCCAGACTCGCCGTTGTCTCAGCCGTAGCAGCGATGACGCTTGGCTCCGCCACTCTTGCGGCCGAACCGGCCGCTGGCGGGACCTTCACACTCCCCGAGACTTGGGCGCAGGCGCAGGGCAACCCGTTCCTCGTCGACGGCCAACCACGCTGGCGTCTCGACCAGATCCTGCCGGCCAATCCGGAGGATGGCGCCGCCTATGTGCCACTGGCGTGGCACGAGGGTCGTAAGGCTTGGCACAACGAGAAGGGGAGTCAGGGCGGACAGCCGGACGTCAAGGTGAGTGACGGCAGCCTTGCCGTGGGCGTGCGTGCACGCGGTGGTGGGAACGTCGACTACGTCAAAGGCGCGGCGCTGGTGTTCATCGCGCCCAGGGATGGGCGTTATCGCTTTGCAGTGACCGTCGATGTGTGGCGCTGGGAGGGGGGCGCCACCACGCAACTCAAGGGCCTCAAGCGCTTCTGCAAAGGCGGGGCGTGGAGCGTCGTGCCGCTCTCGAGCGAGGCGCTGAAGCCGGAGAAGGGCAACACGCCGGCACCGGTCGAGGCGACGCTCAAGGCGGGCGAGGAACTCGCTGTGGTGCCGTGGCACGACGGCCATTGGTCCGGCGCGACGGTCACGCTGATCAAGCCCACCGTCACGCTTGTGGCAGAAGGCACGACCGCAGCCGGCGCGGCGGTCGCCGCGGGCGTGCCGTTCGAGTTGGTGAAGGGCGCAGGCGAAGCCGGGCGCCCACTGGCGGCCAACTCAGGCTGCGCCAACGTCAGGGACTACGGCGCCATTGGTGACGGCAGGACCGACGACACAGCCGCCATCCAGAAGGCGATCACGGAGAACCGCGCCCGGGGCCGTATCGTGTACCTTCCCGCCGGCACGTACCTGGTCAGCGACAAGCTGACCTACGGCGACAATCTTGAGAAGGCCAAGTTTCTGACCATTCAGGGCCAGGGGCGCGACCAGACGACGATCCGCCTCAAGGACCACGCGCCGGGCTACGACCAGCGCAAGGCGGTGTTGTCCATGTTCGAAGGCAAGACCACCGGCATGGCTTTCAACAACAGCGTGTATGACCTGACGATCGACGTCGGTGCGGGCAACCCGGGGGCCGTGGCACTGGAGTGGATGAACAACAACACCGGCTCCGGCGAACGACTCAGGCTGCGCGCGGGTCAGGACAGCGGCCTGGTTGGGTTCGATCTCACGAAGCACGAGCCCGGCCCTGGCTTGATTCGCGACCTGATCATCGAAGGCTTCGACACGGGCGTCCTCTCTGTGCAGACCTGTTTCAGCATGACCTTCGAGGACCTTGTGCTCAAAGGGCAGCGCAAGGCCGGCATCCGGAACAACACCCAGTCCCTGTTCCTGCGGAGGATCCGCAGCGAGAACGCGGTGCCGGCGATCATTTTCGCCGACGAGACGCCGTGGGGCGGGCTCTGGGTGTATGACTCGGAGTTCGTGGGGACCGGCCCCGCAGCCGCCTCCGGTGCCGCGATCATCGCCGGTCAGCCCTTCGTGTCCGTCCGCAACCTGCGGCAGCGGGGCTACGGCAAGCTCATTGACCTGAGCAAGGCCAAGCTGCCGGACCTGACCGGCACGCCCGTCACGGACGGCGGCACCGAGCAGGTCAGCGACTGGTGGCCGAAGGTCGGCGCAAAAGCCTCGGCCTTTGACGGCGTGGCGGCGAAGATGCTGAACTTGCCGATCGAGGAGACGCCCGAGATCGCCTGGTCGCCGCCGTCGCAATGGGCCGTGGTCAACCCGAAGCGACTGGAAGCCGACTACGACGACAGCCCCGCCATCCAGGAGACGATCGACTGGGCGATCGCGAATGGCCGCACGTCGGTACTCGTGCCGGGCGGACAACGCGTGCTCTTCGGCAGCACCATCACGGTGCCGGCGGGGATCGTACGCATCTTCGGCATGGACGCGATGTCGGGGCTGACCCCGGACATGGCCCGCAGCACGGCGCCGGTCTGGCGGGTTGAGGCTGGCGACACGCCGGTGGTCATTGAGCGCTTCTTCAACGAGGACTTTGCCAACGTCAATAGGGACAGGAACTGCGTCTGGATCGAACACGTCTCGCAACGCACGCTTGTGATGGCCCACGGCGCGTCGCCTTGCGAGCCCTACCGCGGCCTGCCCGCCAGCAAGGGGGCCAGGGTGTTCGTCAACGACTGGGTCGGACAGTACCATTTCACGGGACAGCAGGTGTGGATGCGCCAGTTCAACCCCGAGAGCAACGGCGAGATGCTCGTCAACGACGGCGGCACGGTCTGGGTCTTCGGCACCAAGACCGAATCGGAGACGGGCACGTGGTTCGTCACGCGGGGCGGCGGCAAGACGGAAGTCCTGGGCGGCTACAGCTATCCAAGCTGGCGACACGCAAACAGTCCTGCACCCAAGCCGCTGTTCGTGGTGGAGGCTGGGTCGTCGTTCTCCGCGAGCTTCCGAGAACAGGTGTTCCAGGGCTACATGTGTTACCCGGTCATCATCCGGCAGATGAGCGGCAACGAGACCCGCGACCTTGGCCGCGCGTGCTTCCTCGGTTCGTGGGCACCGGTGGTCACGGCGCTGCCGTGATGCGAGAGAACCCTATGAGCAAACCATCTCGGATTTCAACGACCTCGTCGGCGACGGGCCGCAAGACGATCCACCTGATCTGCAACGCGCATCTGGATCCCGTCTGGCTGTGGGAATGGGAGGAGGGCGCCGCCGAGGCACTATCGACCTTTCGCACGGCGGCGGATTTGTGCGAAGAGTTCGACGACTTCGTCTTCTGCCACAACGAGGCGGTGCTGTACCAATGGGTGGAGGAGTACGAGCCCGCCCTGTTTGCACGCATTCAGCGCCTGGTCAAGGCCGGACGATGGCACATCATGGGGGGGTGGTATCTCCAGCCGGACTGCAACATGCCGAGCGGCGAGTCGTTCGTCCGTCAGATTCTGGCGGGCCGAACGTACTTCCGCACGAAGTTCGGCGTTACGCCGACGACCGCCATCAACTTCGATCCCTTCGGCCATTCGCGCGGGCTCGTGCAAATCATGGCCAAGAGCGGCTATGATTCCTATCTGTTCTGTCGTCCGGCCCAGAGCGATTGCCCGCTGCCTGGACATGAGTTCCGGTGGATCGGGTATGACGGCTCCGAGATTCTGGGTTCCCGCTGCCTCGACTGGTACAACTCGCCTCTCGGCAAGGCGCGGGAGAAGATCGAATCGCGGATGAAGGCCTTCCCCGCGGGCGACTTCTGCTACCTGCTGTGGGGGGTCGGGAACCACGGTGGTGGGCCCTCGCGCAAGGACCTGCGCGACATCCGGGCGTTGATGCCGGAGTCTGGCGCATTCGATGTCCGGCATTCTACGCCGGAGGCCTACGCCGCAGATCTGGCCCGAAAACGTGAGATCCTGCCGTGCCATGAAGGCGACCTCAATGCCTGGGCGGTCGGCTGCTACACGACGCAGGTGCGCATCAAGCAGATGCACCGGCGGCTTGAAAACGAGCTCTTTGCCGTGGAGAAGATGGCGGCCTGCGCCACGGCCCAGGGGCTGATGGCCTATCCTGCGGCCGAGATCAAGGCCGCGACACGGGACCTGCTCTTCTCGGAGTTCCACGACATCCTGCCCGGATCATCCATCCAGGCCGTCGAGGATATGTCGTTGCGCGTCATGGGGCACGGGCTGGAGGAACTGTCGCGCGCCAAGGCGCGCACGTTCTTCGCCCTGGCGCAGGGGCAGCCGCGGGCCGCCGGGGGAGAGATCCCCGTGCTCGTGTTCAACCCCCACCCGTATCCGGTGCGGACCGTGGTGGCGTGCGAGTTCCAGCTCGCCGACGTCAACAACACCGGAACATTCACTGATTTCACGGCGCATCACGACGGTCGGCCAGTGCCGACACAGATCGAGAAGGAAGCGAGCAGCATTCCTCTCGACTGGCGCAAGCGCGTCGTCTTCGAGGCGGAACTCAAGCCGATGCAGATGAATCGGTTCGACTGCCGACCGTTCATACGGACCGCCCGGCCGCAGCCGGCCCTGCGGGAGAGGAATGGCCAGCTTCGTTTCAGCAATGGCGTGCTGCGCGTGGCGATCAATGTGCGGACGGGCCTGATCGACAGCTTGAAGGTGGCGGGCAAGGAGTACCTGGCACGGCCAGCCTGCCGCGCGCTGGTCATGGCCGACGACGAAGACCCCTGGGGCATGCGGGGACAGTCCTTCCGCAGCGAGGTCGGTTCGTTTGAACTCATGGCCGCCAAACGCGGCTCTTCCGTCTCGGGCGTCAATCCCGACGTCCTGCTTCCGTCGGTGCGGGTCATCGAGGATGGTGCCGTGCGCACGGTGGTCGAGGCGGTGTACGCCTATGGCGACTCGTTCCTCGTCCAGCAGTTCAAGCTTCCGAAGCAGGGCACCGAGGTAGAGGTCTTCCTGCGCGTGCATTGGAATGAGAAGGATCGGTTTCTCAAACTGTCCCTCCCGCTGCGAAACACCGAACACTACGTCGGCCAGGTCGCTTTCGGGGTGAGCCCCCTGCGGGAAGACGGACGGGAGTGCGTGGCCCAGAAGTGGGTTGCCGTGACACGTCGCGACGGCGCGGCGGTGACGGTGGTGAACGAGGGCTCCTACGGGTCGGACTTCAAGGACGGCGAACTCCGCCTCAGCCTGCTGCGCTCGCCGGCATACTCCGCCCATCCCATCGGAGATCGAGCCACGGTTCCGCAGGATCGTTACTCGCCGCGCATCGACCAGGGCGAGCGAACCTTCCGGTTCTGGATCAAGGCCGGCGATGGCGCGGAGCGCCTGGCGGCCGTGGATCGTGAGGCCTTGGCACACAACGAAGCGCCGATGGCGCTGTCGTTCTTCCCCAGCGGCGCCGTGGCGACCCGTCCGAAACCATTGGTGGTGTTGGGCGACCCCGTCGTCCAACTCGTGGCCGCGAAGCCGGCGGAGCAGGGAAGGGGAATCATCCTGCGCCTGTACAATCCGACGCCGCAGCGCCGGACCACGGTGCTGAAACTGCCGTTGACCGCAGAACGGCACCGCCTGTCCTTTGGACCGCATGAGGTGCGATCCATCCGGCTTGGCCCGCAACGCGGGCGGTGGACCGAAGTCGATTTGATCGAACGCCGGGTTGCACGCTGACGCCCACCGTGACCACTCGCCCTCCCAACAGCTGAAGGAACCTCGACATGCAAACAACTCCACTCACCGCCCTCTTCTTCCTGAGCATCTCGGCGCTGGTGGCCGCATCCGCCGAGAACATCGTCTTCCCCGCCGACGCAGGGGTTGTCAACGTGAAGACTCAGTATGGCGCCAAGGGCGACGGCGTCACCGACGACACCGCGGCCCTGCAGAGATCCGTCGACGAGAACAAGGGCAAGAACCGTACGCTGTACTTCCCCAACGGCACCTACCTGCTGTCGGGCGGTGCCCATGTACCGTTCGGAGAGCGGTGGCACGTGAGGCCGGAAACCGGGGAGCCTGAAGTTGGATGATGCGTTTGCTTGATCTCGTAACAACCGAAAATCCGTAGGACATGTCCGTGACCAACACCCTCAAAGACCTTCTTTCCCTGCAACACGCCCGGCTGCGTCTCTACGCCGTGCGCCATGCAGACCGCGTCCCGCAACAGGAAGCCTTCGCCGACCTGACCGACGGCGCCGAATTGGCCCTTGGCGACGCGCGCCTGCGCGTCGCCGTCGCCCAGAGTCGGACTCCCGCCGATGGGTTATGCCTCGACTGCACCTTCACCGTCGAGTCCGGCGTTGTCGAAGAGGCATCGGTGGGAATGGCTGTCGATTTCGCGCGCTGGAGCGTGGACGAGTGGGTGTTCATGCCGGCTTGTGTCTACGCCGGCAACCGATTCCCCAAGGCTGCGGCCGAACACCGCAACGATCCCCGGTCTGATCCGGACACGTGGGTCACGATCAGTCGGTCGCCGCACTTGGAGCACGGTTCCGGCCCGAGCCGCATCCAGGTGCTGGTTGGGGATTGTGCGACGCCTTGCGTAGGCGTACAGTCGCCCGCCACGGGCCGGGGCCTGCTGTTGATCACCGACCAGGGATCCGAAAAGGGCGACCAGGGATTGCATGTCGAGGAGAACAACGACCGAACCCGGGCGCGCATCCTGATCAAGTCGCCTGGCGCCCGCGAAGGCGGTTCGTACAACTGGAAGGGCGCGTTTCCTGACCGCGGCACGCGATTGGCGCCCGGCGATTGCATCACCGTGCGGGTGGTCGTCCATGCCTTTGCCGCGACCTCGCCTGAGGATCTGTACGCGCGGTTCATCCATGCCCGCAAGGAGCTGGCCCGTCAGCGCGAGCGTCACGACCTGCCGTTTGCCAGCGCCTTCGCGCTGATCGAGGAGAAGCACAACCGCGAGAACTGGGTCGAGGAACACGGCTATTGGTCGGTTGGCATGCGCGAATGTCCCAGCCAGGACTGGCAGACTGGCTGGGTGGGGGGACCCAATACCACTTGGCCGCTGCTCATTCGCGGCGGAGCCGACAGCCTCCCGCGCGCCTTGCGCTCCTGGGACTTCATCGCCACGGCTGCCACGCCTTCAGGGTTCGTGCGCGGCTGTTGCAGCGGCGGTAAGTGGTCTGGCGACAACGAACGCTGCTACCTGCGTTACAGCGCTGACACGCTCTACTTCCTCATGAAGACGCTGCTGCACCTGCGTGTGGGGCCGCCCCACATGGAGCCTCGGCCGGCGTGGCTGCAGCTGGCCCGCGGCCTGTGCGACGGTTTCGTGCGCTGCTGGGAGGAAGCCGGACACCTGCCACACTACGTCGATGGCAGGACCGGTGCGGTGCTGCTGGGCGGCAGTTGCGCTGCGGCCCTGGCCCCGGCCGGACTCGCCTTGGCCGCGCGCTACTTCAAGGAGCCTAAATATCTGGACGTTGCTGAAGGAGCCGCCCGCCGCTATCGTGACCACTTCCTGGCCAAGGGCTTGACCAACGGCGGTCCCGGCGACATCTTCCAGAATGTCGACAGCGAGTCCGCCGCCGCCCTGCTGGAGAGTTTCGTGGTGTTGATGGAGGAGCGCGAGGGTGATCGCGAGTGGATCGATGCCGCCCGGCGTTGCGCTGCCTACTGCGCCACCTGGGTTACGAGTTACGACTTCCGTTTTCCGGCCGCAAGCACGTTCGGCAAGATGGATATGCTCACGACCGGCACCGTCTGGGCCAACGTGCAGAACAA
>CAYQJG010000109.1:0-13902 GCA_964417715.1 uncultured Lentisphaerales bacterium
GCGGAAGCCGTCGAAGAAATGGATGAACGGGATGCGTGAAGCCAGGGTCGCGGCATGCGCGATCAAGGCCAGGTCCATGACTTCCTGCACGCTGTTGGATGCCAGCATCGCGAAGCCGGTCTGGCGGCAGGCCATGACGTCGCTGTTGTCGCCGAAGATGGAGAGCCCCTGACAGGCCAGCGAACGGGCGGAAACGTGGAAGACGGTCGGCGTCAGTTCGCCGGCGATCTTGTACATGTTCGGGATCATCAGCAGCAGGCCCTGCGAGGCCGTGAACGTGGTCACCAGCGAACCGGTGGTCAACGCGCCGTGGACGGCGCCGGCAGCGCCACCCTCGGATTGCAGCTCGACGACCTGCGGCACGGTGCCCCACAGGTTCTTGGCCGACTTGGCGGCCCACTCGTCGGCCCACTCGCCCATGGGCGAAGAGGGTGTGATGGGGTAGATGGCGGCGACTTCGCTGCAGGCGTAGGCGACGGCGGCAGCGGCTTCGTTGCCGTCGACCATGGTTTTGGTGGGATTGGCCATTGACACATGCTCCTTGGGTGGAAACCCGGGTTGCGTCCACCCGCACCATGCGGCCGGACACGGTGCGGCGGATGGCGCGTGCCATCCGCCGCCGGAAAAACTACTTCTTCGCCGTTTTGCAGAACTCGCGCACGGCGTCGAGTTGGCCGGCGCTGCCGAGTTTCTTGTTCTTGGCGGCGATGAAGCGCGCATACTCGGCCATGAAGACCTTGCCGACCGGACGGAGGTCGAAGTTCTCGGGGTAGAGCGCGAAGTACTCGCGGTGCACGCGCGTCCAGACCAGACGGCCGTCGGTATCGATGTTGATCTTGGTGACGCCGAGCTTGCCGGCCTTGAGGAACGAGTTCTCATCCACGCCCGAGGCGCCCTTCATCGCGCCGCCGAAGTGGTTGATGCGGCGGACCTCGTCTTCCGGCACCGAACTGGAACCGTGCATCACGAGCGGGAAGCCGGGCATCAGCTTCTGGATGTCCGACAGGATGTCGAATCGCAGGTTCTGCGAGCCCTTGAACTTGAACGCGCCGTGGCTGGTGCCGATCGCGCACGCCAGGCTGTCGCATCCGGTGGCCTTGACAAACTGCACCGCCTCGTCGGGCTGCGTGTAGATGTGCTCGGCGGCCTTCACGTCCTCCTCAATGCCGCTCAGCACGCCCAGCTCGGCTTCGACCGAGAGCCCCTTGGCATGCGCTGCATCCACGACGCGCTTGGTGATCTCGATGTTCTTCTCGAGCGGTTCGTGCGAGGCGTCGATCATCACCGAGCTGTAGATGCCGCTGGCGATGCAGTCCATGCAGGTGGCTTCGTCGCCGTGGTCCAAGTGGATGGCGAAGACCGAATCGGGGAAGATCTCGTCGGCCGTCTTGAGCATGGACTCGAGCATCTTCTTGTGCGTGTAGGAGCGGGCGCCCTTGGAGATCTGGATGATGAAGGGAGCCTTGCTCTGGAGATTGCCCTGAAACAACCCCATGCACTGCTCGAGGTTGTTGATGTTGTACGCGCCGATGGCGTACTTGCCGTAGGCGTGCTTGAAGAGGCCGTTGGTGGTCACGATCATGACGAAGACTCCGTTCCTGCACCGCGCGCGGGCCCCGCACTGGAGGGGCCGACCGACAACGCGTGGCACGTGGAAAGATGATACGGAGTTGGCCGGCGTTCGGCAAGTTCGAATTGCGGCACGTCTGGCGGCGCGGCCTGCGAGCGGGCACGGAATGCCACGTCAAAACTGTGCACGCAATGGTGCAATGACGTAAGGGCGGCGGGCGGCACATGCGCCCCGTGCTGCTACGCCTTGCAGCGTCGACTATTCGCCGCCGGTGCGACATAACGGTACCCGATGCCGTGCACGGTGAGGATGGCGGTTGGCGAATCGGGCTCGACCTCAACCTTCTTGCGCAGTTGCGCGATATGCTGGTCAAGCGTGCGCGTGGTGCCGTAGTAGGTCAGTCCCCAGACGCGGTTGAGCAGTTCGTCACGTCCGAGCACTTCGCCCGGACGGCTGACGAAGAGTTCGATCAGCTTGAGTTCGCGCGCGGTGAGCGGGTGTGTGCGGCCGTGGCAGGTGGCGGTGTAGGTCTTGCGGTCCACGAGTGCCGGGCCGAAGACAAACCGGTCCGGCAGTGCGGCTGCGCCATCCGCCGTGGCAGGTGTCGGTGCCTGGCTGCGGCGCAGCACGGCGGCCACGCGCGCGAGCAGTTCGCGCACACCGAACGGTTTGGTCACGTAGTCGTCGGCGCCCAGTTCGAGGCCGACGACCTTGTCGACTTCCTCGCCTTTTGCGGTCAGCATGATCACCGGCGTGCGCGTGTCGTCGCGGCGGATGGCGCGGCACACGTCGAAACCGCTCACCAGCGGGATCATAATGTCGAGCAGGACAAGATGGGGCTTGTGGCGGGCAAATGCGTCGAGCGCGGCGCGACCGTCGGCCACGGCCTCGACCGCGTACCCCTCGCTTTCAAGCGCATCGACCAGACCCGCGCGGATGTGCGGATCGTCTTCGACTACCAGCACGTTACGCTGACTCATGGGCATCCTCCGTGGCACGTGGCAGGGATAGCACGAAGCACGCGCCACCCTCCGGGGCCGTTTCATAGCGCAGGTCGCCGCCCTGGTCGCGCAACAGGCGGCGCGAGATGCTGAGCCCCAGGCCGCACCCGGGCTGCCGCGCGGTCAGGGTGTTGTCGACCCGATGGAACTGCTGGAACAGGCGGCTGCGGTGGCTTGCGGGCACGCCCCGACCCCAGTCGCAAACGCGTACGACGGCTTGGCCGTCCTCGCAGCCTATCTGTATGGCGAGGCGACGGCCTTCCGCCGCGTACTTGGTCGCGTTGTCGAGCACATTGAGCAGCGCCTGCTCGAACGCGTCGCGGTCGGCCAGCGCGGGGCAGGGGGTGTTGGCGTTGCTGATGTCGACGGCCAGTCCAGCCGCCAGCAGGCGTTCGGAGTGGGCTTCGGCGATGCGCCGGACCTCGTCCGCGAGGTCGAGGCGCTCGGGCCGGTACGTCTTGCGGCCCTGCTCCAGGCGGCTGAAGTCGAGGACGTTGTTGATCAGACGCGTCAGGCGTTGGCTCTCCTGTACGATCACGTCCAGATAGTGAGCGCGTCTGGTTTCGTCCCTGGCGCGCCCTTCGCTGAGCAACTCGGCATACATGCGGATGGTTGTCAGCGGCGTCTTGAGCTCGTGCGAGACGTTGGCAACAAAGGTTGTCTTGGTGCGTGCGTCGGCCGCGCTGCGCCGTGCCTCGTGCCACAGAAGGCCGCCGCCACCCAGGATCGCCAGGATCAGGATGCCGACCAGGATGGCCGCCAGCGTGAAGAGCAGGGCGCGGCCGGTGTCGGCTGCAGGTGTGCCGGCCACGGCGATTTGCCAGTGCGGCAGGTTGGGGGCCAGTTCAACGGTTGCCAGCCGTGGCAGGCCAGGCGTGAACTCGATGGCTCCCGCGTTGTGCATGATTGCGCCCTGTCCGTCCAGCAGCGCCAGGGACTGGCCCGCCGGCATGCGTTCGGGGAAGGCGGTGATCATGGCGGCCAGCAGACTCGTCATCTCGATCTCGACTCCGTAACGCAGTCCGTCGGTGCGCCGGATGGAAGCCAGCAGATGCAGGTTGCGCCCCGCGAACCAGGGCAGCCAAGTCGTCTGTGTTTCCGCAACCGCAGGCGCTGATTTCTGGTTCTGGGTCAGTGCGAAAAGGTTCTGGACCATGAGAAGACGCTGGCCTGAGGAAGATGCGGTCTGGGTGGGCTGGGTGTCGGCCGCGGCCGACACCTGCCACGAGGACTGTCCATTGATCAGCGGCCCGAAACGCTGCAGGAAGGCCTGCTCCTCGCCGGTCAGTCCAGCCGATTGATCGGGCAGAAGCACGCCGCGCGTGTCGTGGATGATGAACACGCTGCGGACCAGTGGATCGCGCCGTGCCCAGGCCTTGAGTGCTGCCGGCAGGTCTTCGGCCGGCAACGCCGCAAGTTGCCGTTCCACGCCGGCCTTGAAGCCCTCCACGGCAACAACGATCTGGCCGGCTACGCCGCGCGCCTGCTCCCCGGCTGCCAGCGCCCCCGCATGCACCAACCGCTCGCGCTCATGCGCGAGCAGGCGCAGCAGGACACCCGCCACGAGCAGCGTGGGCAGGAGCAGCGACAGTGCGTAGAGCCAGGTGGTACGGGTGTGCATGGCATCGGGTGCGGCGCGCGAGCGGTGTTAGTAAGTTACGTGCTGAAGCGGCCTGCAGTCAATGCGCAAGCAATGTGGCACGCGGCATCACTGTTCGAGCAGGAACGTCACGCTCACGCTGGCTCGCACCGAGATCTGGCCAAGCGCGGCACGCCGCAGGCTTCAAAGACGGCCATTGCCTTTATGCTGATGTCGGCGTTCTTCTGCCGCGCGACGTCAATGATCTTATCGGACGTCTCGATGCCGAAGTTGACGATGATCCGGTCGGGGCGCACTTTGACCACCGCTTCGCCGTTGACGCTGATCTTCGGGCGGGCATCGAGTGCGGCCTCGCGTTGCGCGTGGCAGATGGTGGTCAGCAGGGCGGCCAGCACACAGGGGAGCAGGTGTCTTTTCATAAGGGACTTCGGTTCGTTTGTAGTTACTTGGTTGTCTGCTGGTTACGGTACTGGTAGCTGTCGGTGCGCATCTCCTTGCGCTCCGCCGGTGCGAGCGCCCGATCCGCGAGCACGTCGGCCTTGGCTTCGAGTTGGGCGGCCTGTCCCTCCAATTCGGGCAGGTTGTACTTGGCGCCGGTGGCGCGCAGGCGCGCGCTCTCGGTCTTCAGGAAGCTCGCGGCCACGGCGTTCTTGCCCTGATCGTTCAGCTCGATGGCACGGTCGGCGGCCACGGCGGCTTCGTTGATGCCGATGTCGCGCTGAACGATCGTGTTGGCAGACTGTGCGACGGTCTTCTCATCGCGCGTGAAGCGAACGGTGGCGCGCGTCACGGCGCGACCTTCGCGAGCGGCCAGCGCGTCGGTGTAGCGGCAGGAGGCGAGGGCGACTTCGCGCTCCTCATCAGGCTTGGCAGCCGTCAGTTCGACTTCCACGAGCGCGAATTTCTCCTGGCCGCCGTAGAGCTGGTTCAGTGCGAACTCGATGCGGTTGCCGTCGATACGGCCTTCGCGGCCGATGATCCGGATGGGGCGCACGCCGCTTGCACAGGTGATCTCGACGGTGACCTGCTGCGCCACGACGGTCAGGACGCTGCCGAGCTCGCCCTTGAAGATGCGCAGCAGGTCGGAACTGGACGCGGCAAAGTAGGCGTTGCCGTCGCTCTGCTGCGACAGGCGCGTCATCAGGTCCTCGTTGTAGTCCGTGCCGACGCCCACGGTGGTGACGGCGATGCCCTCCTTCATGAGCGCGGCGCCGAGACGACCCAGGTCCTCCGGGGTGCTTGGGCCCACGTTGGCGAGCCCGTCGGAGAGCAGCAGGATGCGGGGCACATAGCGGCGGTTCTCGATGTTCTTGCGGATCTCCGCCGCGCCCTGACTGACGCCTGCGAAGAGGGCGGTGTTGCCGCGTGACTGGATCGAGCGGATGCGGCCCTCAATCCACTCAGCATTGGCAGCCGACTGGGCCGGGACAATCGTTTCGACCTCATGGTCGTAGATCACGAGCGAGAACAGGTCGCCCGGGCCGAGGCGGCGCAGCGCTTCGATGGCGGCCTCCTTGGCGCGCGCGATCTTGTCGCCGCCCATGGACCCCGAGTGGTCGAGCACGACGGCGAGGTTGATCGGCGGGCGCTGTTTGGCGGATGGCACTTCGGGCGCGTTCAGCGAGATCTTCATGACGGCGCGCTGGACGACGTCCGCGGGGAGTACGGCGCGGTCGAACTCGACCCGGCACGTGACGCGGTCGACTGCCGCCCGGGCGGGCGTGCCGCATCCGGACACGACGGCGGCGAGCAGGCTCAATGCGAACGGTGTGTAGCGGTTCATGGTGACCTCCGTGTGGCGGGGTTGTGGAGCCGCGGGCTCCTCGTCACAGGGGGATTACACCAGAACCGGCCGCGGGCCATGTCAGACGCGCGCAAGCAGGTTGTAAAAAGCGTGTCACACGGAACGGGGATTGAGGCGACAGCAGGGCTTTGGTACTCTTGCGCAACCGTGTCGGCAACAGCCGCGCGCAGGAGACCCACATGGCTGATTCGCTCTACATTGGCATCGACAACGGCACCCAAGGCACCAAGTGCGTTGTGTTCAGTCGCGACCGTGGCCAGATCCTGGCTTCGGCCTACGCGCCGCATAGGCTGATCGAGAACCATTCCGGCCGGCGCGAGCAGGAGCCGCAGTGGTGGATCGATGCCGCGACGGCCGGGCTCAGGCAGATCCTGGCCGCGCCGGGCGTCGACCCGATGGCGGTGGTGGCCATCGGCGTTTCGGGGCAGCAGCACGGATGCGTGGCACTCGACAAGGAAGGGCGCGTGCTGCGCCCCGCGAAACTGTGGTGCGATACGGAGACCGTCGACGAGTGCGACCAGATCACGGCTGCCGTCGGAGGCAAGAAGAAGGTCATCGCCGCGATCGGCAACGCTGTCGCCGCGGGCTTCACGGCTTCCAAGGTGCTCTGGCTTAAGAACCACGAACCGTCGCTCTATGCGCGGCTGGCAACGGTTCTGCTGCCGCACGACTACCTGAATTTCTGGCTCACGGGCGCGCGCAAGATGGAGTGTGGCGATGCGTCGGGCACCGCCTATTTCGACATCCGCAAGCGCGTGTGGTCAAAGAAGCTTGTGGCGGCCATCGATCCCTCGGGCCAGTTCGCCTCCTGCCTGCCCGACGTGATCGCCTCCGATGCCCCGGTCGGCACGTTGCGTCCTGAGATTGCAGCGGCATTCGGCCTGTCGCCGCGGGTGCTCGTGTCATCCGGCGGTGGCGACAACATGATGGCCGCCATCGGCACGGGCAACGTGGCGCCCGGCATCGTCACCGCCAGCCTCGGCACCTCGGGCACGATCTACTCCTACGCCGATGCGCCGGTGATCGACCCGCAGGGCGAACTGGCCGCATTCTGTTCCAGTTCCGGCGGTTGGCTGCCGCTGATTTGCACGATGAATGTGACCGTGGCGACCGAACTCACGCGCGGGTTGCTGGATCTTGACGTCAAAGCCTTCGATGCGCTCGTCGCCCAGGCGCCAGCCGGGGCCGATGGCATCCGGTTGCTGCCGTACTTCAACGGCGAGCGCACGCCGCCGCTGCCGCGCGCGCGCGCCGCGTTCAGCGGCCTCTCAAGCGCCAACTTCACCCGGCCGAACACCTGCCGCGCCGCCATGGAAGGGGCCACGCTGGGGTTGCGCTATGGGCTCGATATTCTGCGCCGGCAGGGCGTGGCGCCCACCGAGATACGCCTGGTCGGCGGTGGCTCCAAGAGTCGCGTCTGGCGCCAGATCGTGGCCGACGTGTTTGGCTGCCCGGTGGTTTGTCCGCTCAGCGCGGAAGCAGGGGCCATGGGTGCGGTCCTGCAGGCCATGTGGTGCCGCGATGCCCAAGTCGGCCCACGCACCGCGTTGGCTGATCTGGCCGCACAGTTCATCGCGCTCGACCCGGCGTCGCGCGCCGAACCCGACCGCGCGAACATGGCGGTGTACGACGCCGCCTATGCCGAGTATCTGGCGTTGAGCCAGGCGCTGTGCAGGGAGTAGGGATCCGACGCTAGTTCCCCTGCGGCGTCAGCAGCCGCACCAGCCGCGGCGTCACGTCCATCAGGCTGCCGGCGTCTTTCAATATCACGTCCGCCCCCGGACCGAACGCGACCAGTGGCACCGCGTTGGCGGTGTGCGAGTGGTGGCTCATGTCCTCGATGTTGCCGTGGTCGCTGGTCAGGACAAAGAGCAGCCCGGTCTCACGCGCCATTTCTGCGAGCGGGTGCAGGAAGGCGTCGAGCGTCGCGAGCGCGGAGACCGCCTGCTCGAACTGGCGCGAATGGCCGGCCAGGTCCGTCAGGAAGTACTCGAACAGCGTGAAATCGTTGGCCAGGGCAATCTGGATCAGGTGTTCAGCCGCCTTGGCCGGTGAAATGACTGGCCCGGCGTATCCTTTTTCAACCAGGCTGGCGCGTGTGATGTCGTGGAAGACGGCTTGGTTGGCCAGCAGATCCTCGCGCAGCGACATGGTTTCGGGGCGGGTGAGGGTCATCACCGTCGTCACCGACTTGAATCGCCGGGCGCGGATTTCCTCGATGTCATCCGCCATGTAGGCGTCAGCGAAGCGGCAGTGCCGGTCGTGTTGCCGCAGGGCCATGAGGATGTTGCCGGCGTTGATCATCGTCCGCAGCGAAGGACCGGGGAACCCTTCCATGTGCCGGCCCATGGCCTGCGCGGCGTTCAGGCCGGTATAGAGGGTGGCCTGGCCGGTTGCGCTCTGCGGGAGCCCCGCCACGTCGAGGCAGGTGTCGATGGGCACGCTGAAGTCGTTGATCAGACGGCAGAGCGCAGGACAGACCGCCGGGTTGACGGGGTTATCTGCAGACGGTGCACGCAGGCCTACGCCGTCGATGAATATGAAGACTACCTTCACTTATGTGACCTTATTTGTATCGCAATTGTCGGGTGGGGCTCAAGCAGGAGTTGGCGGAAATCGCGCGAAGGTCGTAGAATGTCGCGGTCATGAGTGCAAAACCTGGTTTTCTGGACGAGTTGGCGGCCCGTCGGCGTTTCGGCATGCGGCAGGGCCTGGAGGTGATCCGCGATCTGCTGGCGCGGCTGGATCACCCGGAGCGCGAACTGGCGGCGGTTCATGTCGCCGGGACCAACGGCAAGGGGTCGGTGGTGGCGCTGGTCGATGCTGTGCTGCGTGCCGCCGGGCTGCATACGGGTCGGTACACATCGCCCCACCTGCTGCATTTCAACGAGCGCATCTGGCTCGATGGCCGGCCGGTATCGGACGCGGCGCTGGCGGTCGCGGCCGAGGGGGTGGAGCGCGCCGCGCGGGCGGCCGAGGCGGCCGGCGGGGAACCGCCGACCTTCTTTGAGTGTGCCACGGCGGTGGCGTTTGACCTCTTCCGGCGCGAAGGGCTTCGACTCGTGGTCATCGAAACCGGTCTGGGGGGGCGGCTCGACGCGACGAACGTGCTCGATCCGCTGGTGAGCGTGATCACCCGCATCGGCCTCGAGCACACGCAGTGGCTGGGCGACACGCTGGAGAAGATCGCCGCTGAAAAAGGGGGCATCATCAAGCCCGGCCGTCCGGTTGTCTGCGGCGCCATGCCGGGCGAGGCCCGGGGCGTCATCGTGCGGATGGCCGCGGCGTGCGGCAGTCCATTCGTGGACGCAGCCGAGGGCGCGTCGGTCATGCGGGCTGCGTCCGGGCTTGACGGGCTGACGGTGCGTGTGGCCACGCCTTCGCGCGACCTGGGCAAGGTCCAGACCCCGCTGGCCGGGGCTTTCCAGCTTGAGAACATCGCCACGGCGGTGGCGGCGCTCGAGGCGACCGAGCAGCGGCTGGGCATGAACCTGCCTGATGAGGCGTTCCGCACCGGGCTGCGGCAGGTGTGCTGGCCCGGACGGTTCCAGTTGGTGGTCAGGACTCCGCCGGTGATTGTCGACGGCGCGCACAACCCCGACGGCGCCGCCGCCTTGCGTCTGGCCCTGAAGCAGACCGGGTTTCGCGGCCCTGTGGCGCTGGTCGCCGGCTTCTGTGACGACAAGGACTCGGCGACGTTTCTGCGCACGCTGGCACCCGTTGTGAAGCGGGCTTGGGCTGTGCCTGTGCCGTCGGCGCGCGGGTTGCCGATGGAGGAGGTGCGCGACCGCATGGCGGCCTCCGGCATGGTCACGGAGACCGGCGAGATGCCCGCAGCGCTGGCGGCGGCCCAAGCCTGGGCGCAGGCCGAACACGGGCTGGTGCTCGTATGCGGGTCGCTCTTCCTGGTCGGGCAGGTGCTGGACCATCTGCACGCCTTTCCGTGGCAGGTGTCGGGCGACCGGCTCCCGGATGAGAACGAGCAGATCAAGCCCGGCGGGGCACGGCCATGAGCAAAGCCGGTGGCACAGTCGAGGTGATTGCGCGCGGCGTGTGCGTGGTGCGGGGGCACCTGCTGCTCTGTCAGAACAAGCGTGCAGCCAACAGCTACCTGCCGGGCGGGCACGTGGAGTTCCGCGAACGCGCGGCCGATGCGCTCGCGCGCGAGATCCGCGAGGAGATGGGTCGCGACGCGCGGGTGGGCCGATTCCTCGGCTGCGTCGAGCACACGTTCAAGCAGAAGGGGCGCTGGCACGCGGAGATCAACCTGGTGTTTGTGCTTACGATCCCGGGACTGCTTGCCGATGAGCCGCCGGAGGCATGCGAGGACTGGATCACCTTCCGCTGGTGTCCGATCCGGGCGTTGGCGTGCGCCGCACTCGAGCCGGCTCCGCTGCGCAGGCTGATTCCGCTGTGGTCGGATGATCCGGTGTTCACGTCCGGCGGTGATGGCTGGAGATCGTGAGCAGAGGCCGCAGAATCGCGAACAGGAAACACTTGCAATAAAGGTCACGCCGTGTCCATACTATGTCCATGAAGACGGTCAGCGTTGCCTCGTTCAAGCAGAATCTCAGCCAGTATTTGCACCTGGTTGCAGAGGGGCATGAAGTGGTGGTGACATCGCATCAACGACCTGTGGCGCGGGTCATCGCCGAATCCACGGGATTGGCAATTCGTCCTCCTTCACGGCCTGTCGCCTCGTTGCGCGCGGTGGAGGGGGTAACCATATCGGCCCCCGGTTTGGCGCTGGAGATCCTACTGGCGGATAGGCAGCGGCGATGAAGGTTTATCTGGACTCCTCCGTCATTCTTCGCGTTCTGCTGGGAGATCCGCAGAAGACTGCCCAGTGGGGGCGATGGACTCAGGCATTGAGTTGGTCGATGACACCCTGTATATCGTGCCCGTGACCGAAGCCATCCTGGTACGGGCGGGGGAGTCTTTTCCCACCGTGGTCGGAACGCTCGACGCGATCCATCTGGCATCGGCGCTTGCGGTGCGGGACTCCGTCGGACTTGACCGTTTGTTGACACATGACTTGCAGCAGGCCACAACCGCTCGGGGTCTCGGTCTTCAGGTGGAGGGGGTTTAGGCCGAAGTCCCTGTGAATTGGCGCGCGTCGCACGCGAGCCGGCTGTGCTGCGCAAACTGATTCCGTGCTGGTTGCGGCAGCCCCGTGTGGCCGCGAGATGAGTGCCGATGTCACGGCGTGGAACCGTGTAGGAAAGAAGGGGAGACACGAGCGTATGAGTCGGAAGATTGGAATGGACACTCTCTGTTTGCGTCCCACGCCACGGCTGGCGCACACGGAGTACTCGATGGAGTATCACAAGGACTACGTCGGGAAACTCGGGAAGCCGATCGCGGAGGCGTGGGACTATGATCTGCGCTGGTGCACCAACGACGGCCCCATCCATTGGCCGCATCAGGGGCGGGTCACGGACATGGGGCATGCCGAATACGCGGCGGACGGGAGCGACCTGCGGGCGGGGGCGAAGTGCCCTTTCGAAGATGTCGAGGAGGTCTACGCCTTCGACCCGATCTCGGAGTATGGGATATCGGGGCATCGCGAACTGGTCCGGTTCTACGAGGAGTGGTACCAGAAGACTCAGGCGGAGTGTCCGGATCTGGTGGTCACGGGCGGTCGGTACAAGACCGTGGTTTCCGCGGCACTCGACATCTTTGGGTGGGACATGCTGCTCGAGGCGGCCGGCATGGACCGGGAGCGGTTCGCGAAAGTACTGGAGCGTATCGGGCACTATAGCCTTCTCCATGCGCAGGCATGGGCGGAGACCTCGATCGAAGCCTACATTCAGCACGACGACATGGTCTGGACGACCGGACCGTTCATGGACCCGAAGGTCTATCGCGGCGTGATCTTCCCGATGTACAGGAGAATGTGGGAACCGTTGCGCAAGGCCGGCAAGAAGGTTCTGTTCTGTGCGGACGGCACGTACGATATGTTCATGGACGATGTAGCCGCCTGCGGGGCGGAGGGGTTCATCTTCGAGCCAACCAACGATCTGGACGGGGTGTGCCGGCGGTTCGGAAAGACGCACGCCATCGTGGGGAGCAAGGTGGATTGCCGGACACTGGCGATGGGGACGTGGGAACAGGTGAGGGCGGAGATGGATGCCACGCTGGCGCTGGCGAAGCAGTGCCCGGGATTCATGTGGGCCGTGGGCAACCACATCCCCGCAAATGTCAACGACGACATGTGCGACCGCTACATGGCCTACCTGCGGGCGAACTGGACGCGGAAGAGCCCCCTATGACCGCACGAGACGCGTCTGAGGGCGTGAACGATGTCGAGGAGTCTCCTGCGCGGACGCAGGCCATTATCCATCCGCCGATCACACCGGTTGCGGTTCCGGATGCAATTGCGTGTTGGCGCGTGCATGGCAAGTTGCACATCACGTTTACCGTGAGAAATGCGCGATCATCAACAGCACACTCGCGGAGCGCTACAGAGACCATCCCGCCCTGCTGGTCTGGCATGTCTCAAACGAGTACAACGGCACAGGGTGTCATTGACCCCCTGCGCTGGTAGAGGGACCGACTACTGGAACATCGACCTACCCCAAGGGAAGGTTGTGCGTATTCAGGCGGTGATTTGACGTCGCAGACCGCCTGCACGCCGGGTTACTTGATCTCGGCGTGATACGACTGCAGCGACTTGACGTCGCCGTTGCCGTTCAGCGCCGAGGCAATCCCCTTGGCGGCCGCCATCGCCGCGGCCAGGGTGGTCATGTAGGGCACCTTGTACTTGATGGCCGCCTGCCGGATCGAGGCGTCGTCGGCGTGGCTGTCGCGGCGCGGCGAGGGCGTATTGACCACGAGTTGCACCGCCTTGTTCATGATGGCGTCAACCACGTTCGGCCGGGCTTCGCCGATCTTGGCAACCGGCTCGCAGGCGACGCCCTGGCCCTTGAGAAAGGCGCAGGTTCCCGTCGTCGCGATGATCTTGAACCCAAGTTTCGCGAAGGCGCGGGCCACGTCCAGGGCCTGCGGCTCCTTCTCGGACAGGCTGATCAGCAGGGTGCCCTTGCGCGGCAGCGTGGCATTGGCGGCCTCCTGCGACTTGTAGAAGGCCATGCCGAAGCTGTCGGCGATGCCCAGCACTTCGCCCGTCGAACGCATTTCCGGCCCGAGCACAGGGTCGACTTCCGGGAACTTGTCGAACGGGAAGACCGATTCCTTGGCGCCGAAATGCGGGATGTGCCGGTGTTTCAGGTTGAGGCTGCCGATCTTGGCGCCGAGCATGAGCTCCGTTGCGGCGCGGGCCATCTGCAGGTTGCAGACCTTGGACACCAGCGGCACCGTGCGTGACGCGCGCGGGTTCGCTTCGAGCACGTAGACCCGGTCGCGTTCGATCGCGTACTGCATGTTCATCAGGCCGATGACGTGCAGTTCCTGGGCGATCTTGCGCGTGTAGGTGAGGATCGTGTCGCGGTGCTTCTCGGGAATGTTGACCGGCGGCAGCACGCAGGCCGAGTCGCCGGAGTGGACGCCGGCCAGTTCGATGTGCTCCATGATCGAGGGGATGAACACGTCCTGTCCGTCGGACAGCGCGTCTGCTTCGCACTCCAGCGCCTGCTGCAGGAAGCGGTCCAGGAGCAACGGGCGCTCGGGCGTTACGCCGGCGGCCTTGGCCACGTACTCGCGCAGCATGGCCTCATCGTAGATGACCTCCATGCCGCGTCCGCCGAGAACAAATGACGGCCGGATCATCAGTGGGAAGCCGATCTTGCGCGACACGGCGATGGCTTCGTCGATCGAGGCGGCCATCCCGGACTCGGGCATCGGGATGTCCAATTTCTCCATCATCTTGCGGAACAGGTCACGGTCTTCGGCGATGTCGATGGAGTCGATGCTGGTGCCGAGGATCTTGACGCCGGCCTCCGCGAGTTGACGCGCCAGGTTGAGCGGC
>CAYQJG010000110.1:0-13152 GCA_964417715.1 uncultured Lentisphaerales bacterium
ACCGAATGCGTTTCCAATCTCCCAGCCTCGGGACGGTGGAGTTCGGCTGGACCGGTCCCCTGCGCGTGGGCGGTCGCGAGGTCCCTCTGCGCACGGAGTCGCGTATCGACAGTCCCTACGTCCGGACGCGCTTCGGCGACACCCGTTACGAAATTCACGCCGGCAGGCACCACCACACGGTCGACCTTCAACAGGCGCCGAGCGACGAACACAGGTAACTACCCATGTCCAATACACCGATCACCACCCCCTTCTGGCAACCCGGCGCCGGCGTCTGCGGCGATACGTTCCCGTTCTTTCGGGACGGCGTCTGGCACCTCTTCGTGATGCTCCCCGAACGCAAGGCCATCGGGCACTATGCGAGTCGCGACCTCCTCCACTGGGAGGAGCATCCGGTCGCTGTGACCACTGGCGCGCCCGGCGAACCGGACTCGTGGGGCAACGCCACGGGCACGGTCGTCGAGATGGACGGCACGTTCCACCTCTTCTACACCGGCAACCAGAACGTCTGCCTGGCCACCAGCACGAATCTCGACGATTGGACCAAACACCCGGCCAATCCCGTCGTGCGGCCCGACGGACGTCTCTACGGCTTCGACAACTTCCGCGACCCCTTCGTCTTCTTCTGTCCGCCGGAGAAGCGCTGGTGGATGCTGCTGGGGGCACAGGAAGTCGGACAGACGGGACAACGCGGCGGCTGCGTGGCGCTGGCGACGTCCGAGGACCTGCTCCGCTGGGAACTGCAGCCGCCGCTGTGGGCGCCGCGCATCGGCCCGCACTGCGACTGCCCGCAACTGATCGAAGAAGTTGGGCGCTGGTATCTTCTCTACCTGCAACGCAACACACGCTACCGCACGGCGCCCTCGCCGCGCGGGCCGTTCCTGCGGCCGCCTGTGCGCGATCTGCTTACGCTGGGCGCCAACGCTGGCTCGCGACCCGTGTTCGACGGGCGCCGCTGGGTCACCTTCCCTTTCGTCACCCGTCACAAGACCGAAGACGACTTCGCCGCCTGGCAGTACGGCGGAGCGCTGGGTGTGCCGCGCGAGCTGGCATTCGGCGCGGACGGATCGATCACCGAACGCGCTGTACCTGAGATGGTGACGGCCATGCTGGCGTTGCCTGCACCCGCCGCGCCGTCCCTGCGCGACGCTCACATCGTGGCTGGCGAGTGGATTCTGGACGAGGAGGCAGGGTCCGCACACTGCCACAGCGCCGAAGGCGGCACGCTGCTGCTGACCGACGCCCCCGCCGACCTGTACCTGGAATTCGACGTGGAGTTGACGACGACGGCATGCGACGTCCATATTCTGCTGCGCGTGCCGCCGCGCCGCGGTCTGATGGAGGGCTATCAGTTGTCGCTCAAGCCCGGTGAGTCTCTGATGGATCTGCGCGCAATCTCGCAGTGGGACACCGATCCCGTCGTGCAGCGGCGTGCGGTCGCGTTGCCCATCGGCCGCCCCCTGAATGTGCGGCTGTTTCTCTGCGGCGACGTGCTGGAAGCGTTCGTCGACGACCGCGCCTCGCTGACGCAACGCATCCACCGCCACCGCCACGGTGGAATCGGGCTTGAGGTCCGCGATGCGCCGGCCGTCTTCCGCAATGTCACGTTCCGCGCACTCGCCGACGACAGCGAGCGAGCGCGCGCAAGCGGCCTCGCCGCAGGAGCGTAGGCTGAACACCGACCACCGAACACTGAACACAAGGAGTTCACCCATGTCCCTCCTCTACACGCCCCCCGACAGCGCTGCGCTCGCCGATGTCATCCCCTTCTACTGGAAGGGCCAGTACCACCTGTTCTACCTCAAGGACTACCGCAACGTGGAGAAAAACGGCGACGGCACGCCGTGGCTCCAACTCGTCACGCAGGACTTCGTCCATTTCGAGGACTGGGGCGAGGCCATCCCCCGCGGCCCCATCGGCAGTCAGGACCGCTGGATCTACACCGGCTGCGCCGTCGAACACGATGGGGTGTTCCACATCTTCTACACCGGCAACAACGCCCACTACCGCAACATCGGCAAGCCCGTGCAGGCCGTGATGCACGCCACGAGTCGCGACCTGCGTACCTGGGAGAGGGACGACGCCTTCGCGCCGCTGCTGCCGCCCGACGGTTACACGATGCACGACTGGCGCGACCCGTTCGTGTTCTGGAACGACGAAGCGCGCGAGTGGTGGATGTTGCTGGCCGCGCGCAAGGCCGACCGACCGGGCCTGCGCGGCGTGACCGCGTTGCTGACAAGTGCCAACCTGCGCGCGTGGCACGTGCGCGAGCCGTTCTGGACACCCGACCTCTACTACACGCTCGAGTGTCCCGACCTCTTCCGCATGGGCGACTGGTGGTACCTGGTTTTCTCCGAGTTCAGCGAGCGCCACACCACGCACTACCGCATGAGCCGGTCGCTGAAGGGCCCGTGGATCGCGCCGCCGGACGACGATTTCGATACGCGCGCCTTTTACGCCGCCAAGACGGCGGGCGTTGGCGACGAGCGCCACCTGTTCGGTTGGCTGGCCAGCCGCCAAGGAGACAAGGACAACGGTGCGTGGCAGTGGGGCGGCACGTTGGTGACGCATCGCCTGACGCAACGTCCCGACGGCACGCTGGCCGTGAGCCTGCCCGAAAGCGTCGTTGCCGCCTTCGGATCGCCGTTGCCTGTGATTCCCAATCCGTTGTCCGGCACGTGGCAGTGTGCGACTGCTGCCGCGCGGGCGGAGCCGTTGCACGGGCGATCGCTCCTGGCCCTCGGAGAACTGCCGCAATCGGCGCTGCTCGATGTCAGGGTGTCGCTCGACCCGGGCACGCACGGCGCGGGCGTCTTCCTGCGGGCCGACCCGCTCGGAAGCGGCTTCCAGCACGAAGTGCGCCTGGACCTGCACCGCCAACGGGTGGTCCTGGACCGCCACATTCGCTGGATGGACACGCCCTTCGTTCTGGAACGCCCCTGCCCGCTCACGGCTGGACAGTCGGTCCGTCTGCGCATTCTTCTGGACGGCACCTGCATCGTGGTGTACGTCGACGACGCCCTTGCGCTTTCTGGTCGCATCTACGAGCCTTTCGGCGCGCAGTGGGGCCTTTTCGTCAACGACGGCGGGGCACGATTCCCCCACGTCGCGGCCACCGTGCGGGGTTAGGCGAGGCCGGCCAACACCCCGTGCCGCGGCCCCCATGTCGACTGAGTCGTCCGCAGCAGACAACCTCGCCAAGTCGGCACGTTGCATGGTATTGTGCGCTTACGCCACAGGGTGACGCTGCAGGATGGATTCTCTATGGGCAAGTTCCTCGAATCCGAACAGGACCGTCAGGCACAGTTCAAGCAGGCGCCGCTGGCCTTCTCAGAACCCGCCCGTCTGGATGGCGCGTACAAGGACAAACTCAGGCCGTTCTGCCTGCCGCCCAAACTCGCCGACGAGAACCTGTTCGAGGGCATCCGTATGGCAGCCATCGACTGGTTCCGTTCGCACAAGATCAAGTGGCACGACGACCAGAACGGCCGACCGAGCAACCACCTGTGTGACTCGCAGGTCTGCTGCGTGAACTTCCTCTTCGCCTTCGCCAACAACCCCGAGCCGCTGGCTTCGCTCCTGAGCCCCGTGTTCCCCGGAATCAAGCAGATGCTCCCGGTCGAGGACGGCGCATTCGTGGCCTTCGAGTGGATCGGCGAACGAAACTACCTGGACGAGCGCGCGCACCAGGGAAGCCGCACGCGGGGGGCAAACTGCACGAGTGCCGACGCCGTCGTGGCGTTCGAGCGGGCGGACGGACGCAAGCAGGTTGTGCTGATCGGATGGACATACACGGAGTCGTACCACAGCATCCACCTCAAGGCATCGCCGAGGGGAATGGACCGCACGACCGTCTACCAGCACTTCTTCGAACAGGCAGACTGCCCCCTGGATGCGTCACGGGTCCCGTCGTTCGAGGCGCTGCTCTTCGAGCCGTTCTGCCAGTTGATGCGGCGGCAGTTCCTCGCGCACGAGATGGAGAAGGCGCGTGAACTCAAGGCGGACATCGTAAGCCTGCTGCACATCGCCCCCGCCCGCAACACGGCGTTCCGTAAGGTCACGTCGCCCGCGCTGAAGCCGCTGGGCGAAACGGCAACGGGCGTATGGGCGAAACTGGTCAGGACGCCGGACAGGTTCCAGAGCGTCAGCACCGAGAAACTGTTTGGTCCCGTGCTGGCGAACCCGCCCGCAGGGCTGAAGGACTGGGCTGTTTACATGAACGGACGCTACCAGCCATGAAACTGGGACATGTAAGGTGCTGTTTGTCCGGCGTGCTTGCCGTGATCTCGCTGGCGGGTTCCGGTGTGGCTGCGGCCGGCCGCGAGCAGCCGGACATGTCCGCAGCCGAACGGGCCGTGGTGGACGAACTCTCCCTCGCAAGGACGAAGCCACAGGACTACGCGAAGCTGCTGGAACAGTACCGCAGGCACTTCAAGGCGGATGGCACGGTTGTCACGGACGGCGATGTCGTCCAGACAAAGGAGGGCGTCAGGGCGGTTGACGAGGCCATCGCCTTCCTGAAGAAAGCCAAGCCGCTGTCGGCGGTGACCGGATCGCGGCCGCTCACACTGGCCGCAAGGGACCACGTACAGGATACCGGGCCAGCCGGCCTCGTGGGGCACAACGGAGCAGACGGAAGCACATTTGCGGACCGCATCGCACGCTACGGCAAAGTGAAGACGACCGCCGGCGAGAACATCGCCTATGGTCCGAGCGGGGCCCGCTCCATCGTGATGCAGTTGATCATCGACGATGGCGTGGCGAACAGGGGACACCGCACGAACATCTACAACCCGGACTTCCGGACAGTCGGCATCGCGATTGGCGCCCACAAAGTGTATGAAGGCATGTGCGTGATGGATTTCGCGGACGCCGTCACCGAGAAGAGCGAATCCGAGAAGCGGGCTGAAGCGAGGAAGGCTTCTGCTAGACAAAGGGGAAAGTAGAGCCCTGAAGGGCGATTCGGCGCGCTTGCCAAGCGGCATCCCAATCTGGTTAACTGAGGCATGGCCAAAGCCTGCGATTTGAAGTGTGGCGACCTCGTGGCGATTCAGGGGTTGCCGCATATTGTGGATGACCTGAAGGTGTCCAACCCCAGTGCCCGCGGCGCTGCCACGATCTACCGGTTTCGCTTCCGCAATCTGGTCACCAAGGCCAAGACGGACGTGAGCTGCAAGGGCGACGAGCCGTTCACCGACATCTCGGTCGAACGCCGCCCGGCCCAGTACCTCTATGCCCAGCAGGACATGATGACGTTCATGGACCTGGAGGATTTCTCGCAGTTCGTGCTGCTCCGCGGCGCGATTGAGGAGCAGGCCGAGTTCCTGGTTGAGAACATGGAGAACATCACCGCGCTGACCGTGGACGGCAAGGTGCTCACCATCGAGTTGCCCGCCAGCGTTGAACTGAAGGTCGTCGAATGCGACCCGGTCCTGCGCGGCGCGTCGGCCACGGCGCGCACCAAGCCGGCCACACTCGAGACCGGCCTGGTCGTGCAGGTGCCCGAGTACCTGACGGCTGGCGAGACGATCCGCGTCGACACCCGCACGCGCAAGTTCCTGCAGCGGGCCTAGCGCACGGCATCACCACCTGCCACCTGAACACGAAAGTACTGTCATGAACAGCGACCAGATCAAAGCCGGTTTCCAGCGCGCCCCCCATCGCAGCCTGCTGCACGCCTGCGGCGTCGACCGCGGTGACATCGGCAAACCGTTCATCGCCGTCTGCAACTCCTTCGTCGAGATCATCCCCGGCCACGTGCACCTGAACAAGGTCGGCGAATGGGTCAAGCAGTGCATCCGCGAGGCCGGCGGCGTGCCGTTCGAGTTCAACACGATCGGCATCTGCGACGGCATTGCCATGGGGCACAGCGGCATGAAGTACTCGCTGCCCAGCCGCGAGCTGATCGCCGACTGCGTCGAGTCGATGCTCAAGGCGCACTGCTTCGACGCCGTGGTCTGCATCCCGAACTGCGACAAGATCGTGCCCGGCATGCTGATGGGCGCGCTGCGCGCCAACATCCCGGCCGTATTCGCCAGCGGCGGCCCGATGCAGGCCGGGGCTGCGGTCAACGGCAAGCCCACGGACCTGATCTCGGTCTTTGAAGCCGTGGCGTCGTTCAAGAACGGCAAGACGACCGAAGCCGAACTGACGTCGATCGAAGAGAAGGCCTGTCCCGGCTGCGGCTCGTGCTCCGGCATGTTCACGGCCAACTCGATGAACTGCCTGTGCGAGGCCATCGGACTGGCCCTGCCCGGCAACGGTTCCATCCTGGCCGTCGACCCGCGCCGCAAGGAACTCTGGCGCCAAGCCGCGCGCCGGGCCGTCGAGATGGCCCGCTCCGGCGGACCCAAGCCGCGCGACATCGTGACCCAGGCGGCAATCGACAACGCCTTCGCGCTCGACATGGCCATGGGCGGCAGTTCGAACACCGTGCTGCACACGCTGGCCCTGGCCCATGAGGCGGGCGTGAAATATGATCTCGCCCGTATCAACGGCATCGCCCGCAAGTGCCCGAACGTCTGCAAGGTCTCGCCGTCCAGCGCCTACCACATGGAGGACGTGGACCGCGCCGGCGGCATCGCCGCCATCCTCAAGCGCATCGCCGATGTCCCCGGCCTGCTGAACCTGGATGTTCAGACGGTCAGCGGCCAGACGCTGCGCCAGATCGTGGATGCCGCTCAGGTCAGGGACGACGCCGTCATCCGCACGCTGGCCAATGCCTACTCCAAGGATGGCGGCCTCACGATCCTCTTCGGCAACCTGGCCGAACAGGGCGCCGTGGTCAAGAAGGCCGGCGTGGCGGCGGGCATGCTGCAGTTCGAGGGCTCGGCCATCTGCTTCGACTCGCAGGAGGAAGCCTGCGAGGGGATCCTGGGCGGGCAGGTCAAGTCCGGCCACGTGGTGGTCATCCGCTACGAGGGCCCGCGCGGCGGCCCGGGCATGCAGGAGATGCTGGCGCCCACATCGTACATCATGGGCGCGGGGCTGGGCGACAGCGTGGCGCTGATCACCGACGGACGCTTTTCCGGCGGTACGCGCGGCGCGTGCATTGGACACGTCTCGCCGGAGGCGGCCGAGGGCGGCCTGATTGGCCTGCTCCGCGACGGCGACCGCATCCGGATCGACATCCCCGGCCAGAAGCTGGAAGCCGTGCTGACCGCGGCCGAGATTGCCGCGCGCCGCGCGAAGGCCCCGGCGTGGGAGCCCCGGCCGCTCACCGGCTGGCTGCGGCGCTATGCCCAGCAGGTGCGCAACGCCGGCACCGGCGCGGTCCTGGCCTGAGGCAGGCTCGGCATCAGGCCCGCGCTTCGGCGCGCAGGCGGTGCGAGAGGACGGCCAGGCTCGCGGCCAGGTCCTCGCGCTTCACCATCACCCCGTCCGGCACGACGAGTTGGACGGTGGTGAAATTCCAGATGCCGCGGACGCCTCCCGCGACCATGGCGTCGGTGACGCTCTGGGCCGCCTCCGGCGGCACGGTCAGGATTCCCAACGCCACGGATAGATTGCGCACCACCGTGGCGATCTCGCCGGTGGCATGGACCGGTACACCGGTCACTTTGCGTCCGATGCGCTTGGGGTCGTCGTCGAAGGCCGCCACGATACGCAGCCCGTGGTGATGAAACCCCGAATAACCGAGCAGCGCCGAACCGAGCCGGCCAACGCCGGCCAACACCGCGTGGCTCTCCGCGTTCCAGCCGAGGAACTGCTCGATGGCGCCGATCAGGGCGGTCACCGGGAACCCGAGCCGCGGTGTGCCGCGCACCCCGGAACGCGCCAGGTCCTTGCGCACCACGATCGGATCAAGCCCCAGCGTCTTGGCCACGGCCGCACCAGAGGCGTACGGCTCGTTGCGGTCGCGCAGTTCGTGCAGCAGACGCAGGTAGAGCGAGAGCCGCTTCACCATCCGGTCGCCGATCTCGGCTTTACACGTTCCACCCATGACGCCTCTCACCCCGCCTGCCCGCATTCGGGCACGTTGCACGGTTCGCTGTCCACCGCACCTACATGCCTAAGCTATCAGGTTTCGGCACGCCTGGCACGCTCGCAGTTTTCATTGTTTCCTGTGGGAGCAGGCTCCCCGGTCCCGCCGGGCCCGCACTCTCCTGTTGGCCCCGCAGCCGGAGGCGGCTATCATAGGGCGCACGGAATACCCCTATGATCGCGAATACTCCGACGATTCCACGCCGCGTCTGGCTGGAGGTCGACCTGGCCACGTTGCGCGCCAACTACCTGAAGATCGCCCATGCCGTGGCGCCCTGCGGTGTGATTGCCGTGCTCAAGGCCAACGCCTACGGCCTGGGCGTACAGCCGATCGCCCGCGCGCTGGCGGAAGCCGGCGTGGCCGGCTTCGGCGTGGCCGAGCCCTACGAGGCGCTTTCGCTGCTCGACCTCAAACGGCCGGTCCAGATCCTGGGCAGCGTCATGCCCGATGAGATTGCCGCCCTGATTGCGGCGGATGTGATCCTGCCCATCACCGACCTCGTCAGCGCCGAGGGCATCAACGCCGAGGCCGCACGCCAGCGCCGACGCGCGCGCGTCCACCTGAAGATCGACACCGGCATGGGACGCCTCGGCATCCTCTTGCACGACGCGCCCCGCGTCGTACGCGCCGTGGTGCGACTGCCTCACCTCGACTGCGAAGGCATCTACTCCCATTTTCCGGTGGCCTACCGCACCGGGGGCGACTACACGAACCGCCAGATCGACGGGTTCACGGCGCTGCTCGATCAGCTGGCCCGCGATGGCATCGTCTTCGCCAAGCGTCACATCGCCAACAGCGACGCCATCAACAACTTCCCCCGCACCCTGCAACCGCCGTTCAATTTCGTCCGCACGGGCATCAACCTGCACGGGTCGTTCGACACGGACGGCATGCGCACGCTTCAGGTGCGGCCCGTGTTGACGCTCAAGACACGCCTGACCGCCGTGCGCGATCTGCCGGCCGGCACGCACATCGGCTATGGCCTGACCTACCGCCTGCCTCACGCAAGCCGCGTCGGCACCGTCTCGGCCGGCTATGCGGACGGCCTCCCCCTGGCCCTCTCCAACCGCGGCCATGTCCTGATCCGCGACACCCCCTGCCCCGTGCTGGGCCGGCTTTCGATGGACTACACGACCGTCTCGCTGGAGCAGGTGCCCGACGCGCGCGTGGGCGACGAAGTCATCTGCCTGGGCGGCAGCGGCCCGCAGGCCGTACAGGTCGAGGACTGGGCCCAGCTCAAAGCCACACATGCCTACGAGATCATCTGCTCCCTTGGCAGCCGGGTGGAGCGCCGCTACCTTGACGGCGCCACATCTTCGAAGACTGGCACAGATGCTGCTGTCCAATAGCCGCTGGGTTGGTTACTGGGCAACCGCGAAGGGATAGGGATGATTTCGATGTTCTGCGGTTCGGTGTTTGGCAGTCGGGCGCCCGGCGGGGTCAGGCGCCCGTGCTGTCGGGTCGTGCTCCTGGCGCTCGCGATCAGTTGCATCGCCACCTGGCTTCACGCAGACGCCGCGGCGCGTCGCGTGCCGCTGGCGTCCGCCGTGGGCGCACTGGCGCCGCGGCCGGCCCCGGTGGAGTACGTGATCGCCCTGCCGGATGTGCTGGATATCGGCCTGCGGGCGGACGATCCCGCGCGCTGGCTGCAAGCCGACGCACTGGCGTATGCAATCGTCTGGCCTGCAACCGCGCCTTCGAACGCACAGACGCTGGTCTTCCTGATCGATCGCGACGACCGCTGGTACCAGAGCGTGCCGGATGCACGGCTGCGACCAGGCACGACCAACTATTTCGCGGTCACGCTGGCCGCAGGACAGCCATCGTGGCAGCCCGTGGGCCATACCGCGGCATGGCACTACCGGTCCCGCCTCAACCCAAAGGCCGTGGGCATCCGCGTCTTTGGCGATGCGCCTTTCAACGGTGCCTGCGTTCTGGCGTCGGCGGAGCTAAGCCAGCCGGCCACCCCGCCAGCCCCTCCCGTGATCGCCAACGTGCGCATGTCGACGCGCGAGCCGGCCTGCTACGACCTGCTGGAGATCAGCTTCGATCTGCCGGACCGCTATGCCAACCCATTCGACCCGGATGAGATCGACGTCCAGGCCCGGTTCACGACCACAAACGGCGTGGAGACGCTCGTGGGAGGTTTCTACTACCAGGACCACTACCGGCTGAAGGATGCGGTTGGCGAGCAGATCCTGCCCCAGAGGCGCCCGGAGTGGCGCGTGCGATTCACGCCGACGGCTCCCGGACCGTATCGATTCAGCCTGCGCGCAAGGGACCGCGCGGGCGAAACACGCGTGGAGGGCGACCCCTTCGTAGCGCGGCCGGCAGCTGCGGCGGAGGCGGGGTTTGTGCGTGTCGCCAAGTCGGACCCGCGTTTCTTCGAGACAGACGACCGACGCTTCTTCTTCCCCGTCGGCCATAACGTGCGCTCGCCGTTTGACGCGCGCATGGACAAGCAGTTTCCCTGGCGCTTCCGTCACCCCGAGGGATCATCGGCCTATACGCGCTATTTCCGCGACATGCAGGCGGCTGGCGAGAACCTGGCCGAGGTCTGGACCTGCGCCTGGTCGATGGGACTCGAATGGAGCGCGACCATCCCCGGCTACCACGGCGCGGGTGACTACCGGATGGACAGCGCCTGGGAACTCGACCGGGTCTTCGAATGGGCGCGCCGCCACAACCTGCGCGTGAACTTCGTCCTGAACAACCATGGCCGGGTCAGCACCTGGTGCGATGCAGAGTGGCAGGATCACCCCTATAACCAGGCGCAAGGCGGCTGGCTGAGCACGGCCAGCGAGTTTTTCAGCGACGAACGGGCGGTCGCGATGCAGAAGCGTCTCAGCCGCTACCTGGTCGACCGCTATGGATGGGATCGCACGATCTTCGCGTGGGAGCTGATGAGCGAACTCGACCTGGTGGGCGACAACGGCAGTCGCACCATGCACCACGACCCGCGCGTGCATGAGTGGCACCGCAAACTCGCCAGCTTCATCCGGGCGCGCGACCCGTGGCGGCACCTCGTGGCCACGCACATCGCGACCGACTACACCTTGCAGGACGAGACCCTCGCCCGCATGCCCGAACTCGACCATAACGCCGTCGACGCCTACCACCACGGCCGGCCGGACCGGATTGTCGATTTGCTCCAGGAGACGGCCGCGCACAACGCCCCCTACGGCCGGCCGACCTTCGTCACCGAGTTCGGCGGCTCGCCCATGGCCGCCGGGATCGTTCAACTGAAGCTCGAGCTCCACGCGGCTCTCTGGACCTCAACCGCTTCGACGCTGGCGGGGACGCCGCTCTTCTGGTGGTGGCACGTGATCGAAGAGGAGAACCTGTATCCTGAATACCGCGCGATCGCACGCTTCATGGACGGCGTCGACAAACGCGATCCCGAACTCAAGCCAACCACCGTGGCGGTGGTCGTCGCGAATCCGGGCGGGCGCGCCCAGCCGGAGGTGGAGGTGGTCTGCGTCGCCTCGCCCAACCGGGCCATCGGCTGGGTCTGGTCACGATCGGGGTTTCAGGCCCAGTCGCGCGAGGACACGATCGAAGTCGCCGCCGAAAAGACCGAGATCCGCAACGTGGCGGTGGAGGTGGCGGGGTTCGGTGATCGCGTCTACCGGATCGAGATCTGCGACACGGCCAATGGCCTCGCGGTGAAGCGCCTGGACCTGCGCCCGCAGGATGGCCGGCTGCGCTTCGAGATTCCGCCGTTCCAGCGCGACGTGGCGTTCAAAATCGCGGCGGTCGCAAAGTGAACCGTGAACGCTAGACAGCCCCTGGCCTCCGGCCTGCATCGCCTGGACGTGGGCGATCTGCACCTCGCGATCGAAACGCCGCCCGACTTCGAAGCGCTGCTCGACCATTGCGCCGCCCGCACACCTGACAACGTGGACCGCATCCCCTACTACGCCACGCTCTGGCCTTCGGCGCTGGCGCTGGCCGACGCGCTCTGGCAACGCCGCGACGTCCTGCGCGGGACAGGCGTGATCGAACTGGGTTGCGGCCTGGGACTGCCGTCGATCGTGGCGGGACGCCTCGGCGCCGATGTGCTGGCGACAGACTTCCATCCCGACGCCGCGGCGTGGCTGCAGGCCAATGCCGCACGCAACGGCGCCACGGTGGCCTACGCACAACTGGCCTGGGATAAGACCGGAAGCCGCGGTCCGTTCGACTGGGTCATCGGCAGCGACCTGCTCTATGAGCGCCGTCACATCCCCTCGCTGGCAGCCGCGATCTCCGCCCTCGCCGCGCCCGCCGGCACAGCCCTGATCGCCGACCCCGGCCGTGACGGCCTGGCCGATTTCACAGCCGCCATGGCCGCCCACGGCTGGCGGTCCGAACTCGAGCCGCATGGCGAGATCTACGTGCTGGCGTTCACGCGGTAAGTCAAAAGGAAAACGACCGGCGCGCCCCAGGGCACGCCGGTCGTCGATGCGAAACGCGGCTGGATGCCGCGCGGGGCGACTACATATCCATTCCGCCGCCCATGCCACCCATGCCGCCACCCTGCGGCATCGGAGCTTCCTTCTTCTCAGGAATCTCCGTGACCATGCATTCGGTGGTCAGGAGCAGGCCCGAGATCGACGCCGCGTTCTGCAGCGCCGAGCGCGTGACCTTCGCCGGATCCAGCACGCCGGCCTTGATCAGGTCGGTGTACTCGCGCGTGGCCACGTTGTACCCGTAGGCACCCTTGCCATTGCGCACCTGGTCGACGATCATCGCGGCCTCGAGGCCGGCGTTGAACACGAGCTGACGCAGCGGCGCTTCGAGCGAGCGGCGCACGATGTCCACGCCGATCTTCTCGTCGCCCTCAACCTGCATCTCATCCAACGCCTTCTGGCAGCGGAGCAGCGCAACGCCGCCACCGGCGACACGCCCTCTTCAACCGCCGCGCGCGTCGCGTGCAGCGCGTCCTCGACGCGGGCCTTCTTCTCCTTCATCTCGGCCTCCGTCGCCGCGCCGACCTTGATGACGGCCACGCCGCCGGCCAGCTTCGCGAGACGCTCCTGGAGCTTTTCGCGATCGTAGTCGGACGTCGTGTCCTCGATCTGACGCTTGATCTGCGAGACGCGACCCTGAATGTCGCTGGTCTTGCCGGCGCCCTCGACGATGGTGGAGTTCTCCTTGTCCACCGTCACGCGCTTGGCCTTGCCCAG
>CAYQJG010000111.1:0-12905 GCA_964417715.1 uncultured Lentisphaerales bacterium
CCCATGATCGACAGGTACTCCCCCTCGTAGATGTCCATGGAGATGCCGTTCAGCGCCCAGACGGTCTCCTTGCCAAGCGAGTAGCTGCGGGTGACATCGACGGCGCGGGCGATGATGGGGGGGGGATTACTCATGGTGGGTGGAAAAGTGGATGGGTCGAGGGGTGGAGGGTTGGGGCAGCGCCACCTTCAGATCCAGAAACCCGCGACGCATGAGGTCGCGTGTGAAGAGGATCACGGCCTGCTCGCTTTCGGAAACGCCCCGGCCCAGCGGGACTGCCAGCGCGCCGGCGATTGCACGCAGCGTGCCTGCGCCATCGACAAGATCGTAGAAGCGTGTGCCTTCTCTGTCGAGGACCACGGTGCGATAGAAGTCATAGCGGAGCCAGCGGCCAATGTGTGCGCGCCAGCCGTCTACGCGGAGGTAGACGCGCAGGTGGAGGCAACCGGCCGGGTCGCGCCTGACCTCAACGTTCGCCGGCCGCAGGGGGATGACCGCCAGTGGATCTTGCGCAGGGCGCGCCGGCTCAGAGCGGCTCGGATGAGTGGAAGGGTGGAAGGGTGGAAGGGTGGAAGAACGGGGGACTGGTGCAGGCATCGAGATCGGAGTGATGGTGTCCAACCTTCCATTCTTCCACTCTTCCATTCTTCCTGTCTTCCTGTCTTCCATTCTTCCAGCCTTCCACTCTTCCACCCTTCCACTCTTCCAGCCTTCCACTCTTCCGTTCTCCTAGTGGATCTCCTCGACGTCAATGTTGAGTTCGGCCGGCGTCGACAGACGGGTCAGGCGCCCGTCGTCGATCCAGGCAATGCGGTCGGATGCCTTGAGCATCTTGAGGTCGTGCGTCGCGGAGATGACGGTCACGCCCAGTGTGTCGCGCAGGCGGCAGAAGAGGTCGATGATCTCCTTACCGGTCTTGAGGTCCAGGTTGGCCGTGGGCTCATCCGCCAGCAGGATGTCCGGTGCGTTGGCAAGCGCGCGCGCCACGGCGACGCGCTGCTGCTGGCCGCCGGACATTTCGGCCGGCTTATGCAGCGCGCGGTCGGCCAGGCCGACGAGTTCGAGGATCTCGATGGCCTTCTCGCGAGCCTCCTCGCTATCGCGGCCGGCGAACGCCATGGGGAGCATCACGTTCTCAATGCAGGACATCACCTGGATGAGGTTGAAGCTCTGAAAGACATAGCCGACCTTGCGGCACCGCAGCCAAGCCAGTTCGTAGGGGTCAAGCTGCGCGATGTCGACCTGGTCGATGTAGACCTTGCCGGCCGATGGTTTGTCGAGTCCGCCGATCATGTTGAAGAACGTCGACTTGCCGGATCCGGACGGCCCCATGATGGACAGGTACTCGCCGCGGCGGACGTCGAGGGTGACGCCGCGCAGGGCGTGCGTTTCGGAGTCGCCCATGCGGTAGACCTTGCGGACGTCCACCGCGCGAATCACATAGTCGCTGCGCGCCGCGTCGCTGCCGGCAGAGGCAAGGAGATTGTCGATGGAAGATTGGAGGTCAGGAAGATTGGAAGGCTGGATGGCTGGAAGGAGCGAAGCCCCTTCGTCGACACGGCGAGATGTATGGGCGGAATTACTCACGACAATTTCTCTTCCACGCTTCCACTCTTCCACGCTTCCATTCTTCCAGCCTTCCACTTCTTCCGCGTCACACCGTGCTCCGCAGGGCCGTGGCCGGGACCATGCGGGAGGCGAAGCGCGCCGGATAGAGTGCGGCCACCATGGCCAGCACCGTGCCGGTCACGACGGCTGCCAGCGCGGCCAGCAGCAGGGGACCGTAGGCCAGGGATCCGAACACCAGGGCAAAGCCGTAGGTGACGCCGTATACGACCAGCGTCAACAGCACGCCGGCGATGACGCCGATGACCGAGCCGGCCAGTCCAATCAGGGCGCTTTCGATGAGGAACAGGCGCCGGATGAAGACCGAAAGGGCGCCGAGGCACTTCATCGTGCCGATCTCGCGGAAGCGCTCGGTAACCGACATCAGCAGCGCGTTGGCGACCCCGATGACGGTGACAGCGAGCGAGACAATGACGATCCAGATCACGCGGAATCGGTCCTGCGCGGCCTTGCGGGCCTGGCGCGCCTGCTGGTCCTCCAGTTGGCGGCCAAAGAACAGTTCGCGGCGCACGGCAGGGGACGGTTGGCACTGCCGGTCGACGAGGGAATCGACAACCAGTGGCACGGTCATGCCGCGCGTGAGGGCGTCCAGCGGCGTCGGACAGACCGGCGCATCTCCCAGGAGCAGGACAGCAGCCGCAGCGGATCCCAGATCCGGGATGCCGACGGACACGAAGCCCGGCTGTGCCACACCGTGGATGCGCAGCTCCGCGGGCCGGGCCCCGCGCAGATGCACCAGCAAGGCGGATTCAACGGGCGTGAGCGTACCGAAGACCGCCACGCCGAGTATCTTGCCTTCCACGGAGCCGATACGGGAACTCAGCACGCTCTCCATGATGCGCAGCTGTTGACGGGCTTCGCGTTCGCGGGCCACCGCACGGTCGACAAACTGCGTGGTCACAGTGCTCATCAGAAAGGCGATGCCCAGCACCACGCCCGAAAGCGTCACCAGCGAGCGGCCGAGCCGGATGCGGATGCCCTGGACGGCAATGCGGAAGGCGCGGCGGAAGGGGGGCGGAAGCTGCGTGCCGAGAGAGGAAGAATGGAAGACCGGAAGATTGGAAGACGGGATGGAGGGAAGATTGGAAGACGGGGGGACCGGAAGATCAGAGGGCCGATAGGCATGCAATCCCGACACCGATTCGCCCGCCGAACTCAGTGCCACATACAGAAACTGGATATACTCCTTGATCGACCGCCTGCAATACCCCTCGGCTATGTTCCTGTGAATCGAATCGACCGATGCCATTTGGTTAGAGGCCATACGCTTCAGTTCATAGGGAAACCCGCGGCAAATGGCGCACGTCACCGCATAGTATTCGATGGCGTCGCGCCAAACATCGAGTTTGCGGTATCCCCGGTTAATGTTCCGGTTGGGGCTTTCCCAGTCTTCCCTCTTGTCTGCTTCCATACTTCTCCTCTTCTCCCCTTCCAGTCTTCCCCCCATCCCGCCTTCCAGTCTTCCAGTCTTCCAACCCTCCATCTCTCAAAACGGCGCCGCCGACACGGCCTTCACGATCAGGTTGAGGGCCACGCCGATCAGGGCCACGAGACCGGCGCCGGTGCCATAGCCGGCCACGACCACGGGCATGACTTCGATGACACGCTTCGCGCCGAACTTGCGCTGCAGGTAGAACTTGCCGATGCAGGCGCCGATGACGAGGGGCAGAAACGCGTGCGGCATCTGGCCGACACCCTGCACGAACCCGTAGATCGCCATCACGGGCAGGCTGAAGGCCGAGAGCAGGCCGAAGGCGACCATGGAGAACGAGAACGATCCCGCGATCACGCCCGGGTGCAGCGCCTGGAAGAAGAGCGGGGTCGCGCCGTGCGTATCCAGCGTGGCCGAATAGAGCAGCGCCGTATTCTTGGCCTGCAAATCCCACATCTTCTGCGCAAACGGGTAGGTGTCGGACGGGATGGCGCCGGAATGCCAAATGAAGGCCCAGAACACGAAACTCAGCACGAAGCTCAGCGGCACGATCAGGCAGTCGGCCTTCACATAGGACCAGAAATTGGTGCCGGTCAGTTCCTGCGACCGAAAATCCTGGGCGCGGCTGCCGTAGTTTTCAACCGGCACGGGGGCCAGCCAGATCTCCACGCCCTTGTAGCCCGACAGGATGAAGGCCGCCTCGCGCACGTAGGGAATCTCCACATGCTGGCCCACGATGCCGACAAGCCGCGCGTTGATATAGGAGATCAACGGCGTGTAGATGAACGTGAAGAAACAGAGGAAAATCACCGGGAACCCCGGAACCAGCAGGTGGCAGAGCATCACCACCAACGCCGAGCAGACGCAGTAGATGCCCAGCGCGATCCACGGCGAGAAGTCGCCCCGGCCGGGTGGCGTGGCCCACAGGGACCCCCGTTTGACGCCGGAGTCCGCGCTGGCCTGGCGCAACTCGCGCACCTTGGCCACCATGTCGCGGCCGGTCTGGTAGAACGAAATCACCGCGATGGCGAGCGTGGCGCCGAAGCCGAAACTCATCCAGAAATCGATCGAGTTGCTGAAGGTCGTCGAAATGGTGTCCATGCCCGGCTGCCAGCGCTGCAGGATTCCCAGCTTGTGCAGGACCGGGTTCATCACCAGCGTGAGCACGATGGCTGCACCGGACCCGACCACGGCCCAGAACGGGATGATCATGCCGACCACGATCAGGCCCAGGTCGATCACGATGCCCGTCGGCGTCGCCGGCAGCAGCGACTGCGTCAGGCGCGTGGCATCGTACCACGGCAGCGGGATCAACTGGACCGGCTTGGCCAGCAGCGCGCCGGTGACCAGCGGAATGCCGATCTGCACGACGGCAAAGACAATCCCCAGCATGGCACCGAGCGAGAACATGCGCCACTTCCAGGTGGTCTTGCGTTCGCCCGACTCCGCCAGGGCCATGGAACCCTGGGCGCTAACCCCGGCGAAGGGGAACGGCAGACGTTCCACGTCCGACGTGATGCGGAAGAAGAAATATCCCAGCGTGTAACTGTTGATGCGGCCGATGACGCTCATGAAGAATACCAGCGTGATCGGTACGAGCCACGCGTGGTCCCAGAGCGCGCGATCCGTGATGGCGGCGCTGCCCGGCTGTGGCGCGAACCAGGACGGGAACTTGCCCAGCAGCCCGATGTCCCGGATGGCGTCGCACTGGACGAAGTACTGCCGCCAGACGAGCGCGGCGATCGGGCCGCCGCCGGCCATGGCGCCCGCGACCATCAGCAGGATCACCAGTTCCTGCTTGCTCAGCGTGCGCATGGCGCGCCGGCTGATCTCGGAGAAGATGATCAGCGTGACCCACGCCGCGGCCAGGCCGCCGCCCGTCATCAGCCCCAGGTAGATGGCGCCGGGCATCATCAGCAGGCCGCAGAAGAGGGCGCCGGCCACGGCCACCCACGTAAACCCGTTCTTGAACTCCGTGGGGGTCTCGATCATGGAGCGATAGAGATCGAGTTCGCGATCCGCGACAATCGGTTTGCGGTCATCAGACATGGGACGCCTCCGCGCGGGCTTCAGTGCGCAGGATCCGGGCCGCGTCGGTGAACATTTCGGCCCGGTCTGCCGGCGTGGTCGCGCGCCAGTTCAGGAACTGTTTGCGCAACGAGCCCAGGAACGGTCTGCTCGCCCGCTGCCAGGCGGCTGTGTGACCGCTGAGGCGGGTGATCCGGATGTGGGCTATGAACTCACGGGTCTCCGGATCGGCAGGGAGCGAGATCTGAACGCGCTGCGACACGCCCAAATCGTACGGCTTCAGCCAGATGGTGGATCGGAGTGCGGGCGTGAGTTCCGCGCCGGTCAGCAGCAGCGTGTCGGGGTGCGAACAGTAGAACGGTCCCGCACTGCCCGCGCCATTGGCTTCCAGCCAGCGCCTGAAATACGCCGTGACCGCCACGCGGTCATGGGGGGTGAAGGTGAACGGCAGGTTGAACTCCATCACGTCGCCCACCGCCTTCGGCAGACTCCAGCCGGCCATGCCGGAGGGCGAGGCCATGCGTGCCGCGTCGCGGGCGGGAAGCACGGTGGAGAGCAGCACAGCCGCCGTGATGGCCAGCGATGCATAGATGGTCTCGATGGAACTGTAGTCCATATTGAGCCCGCCGGTCAGCCCCAGCGCGGTCAGGATGCGTCCCGTGGCCTGGCTCAACACGTAGCCGCACATGGCGCCTACCACCGCGTAGACGCAAGCCTCCGCGATGAACATGAAGAAGACGTGATTGGGCGCCACGCCGACAGCGTTGTAGACGTAGATCTCGCCGCGGCGTTCATAGACCGAGCCGCGCATGGTGTTGAAGACGGTCAGCGCCGCGATCAGGAGTGGCACGAGCAGTTGCAGCACGCCCGCCAGGCTGCGGGCGCGCTGGCGCGAGCCGTAGTAGGCGGTTCCGTCCACCGCATAGTAAGCAGGCTTGCCCAGTCGTTCGAGGTAGTCCGTCACCAGCCGGCGCTGCTGGGTATAGTCCACGGCTGGCCGCTCCGGTTCGTCCGCGCGCAACCGGTACGCCGTCTTCGGGAAGAGTACGGAACAGAAGACCGTCGGCGTCTCCTCGCCCTTGAGCGGCGGCATGCGGTTGACGAGCATGACCTGCGAAGGAGCCAGGCGGCCGATGTCCTCGGACAGAACGATGCGGTTGTCCTTCGACCCCATCTGTTGCACGCTGTTCAGATCGAACGGCAACAGTGAGCGCCCGTCGGGTCCCTGGATGCGGGCCAGGGACTCGGGATCGAATATCCCCTGCACGTCATACTCTTCGCCGCGGATCGTGACCGTGACGTTCGTGGCATCCACCAGTTCGGGCGTGAGACCCAGGTCACGGGCGGCGGGCAGCGGCAGGATGGCCGCGTTGCGGTTTCGACCGCCGGTCAGGGCCACGGCGCGCAATTCCGCCGGCGTCTGCGGCGGCCGCGGGAACCAGCCCCGGTGCGTGAGGAGTGTGACGTCAATGCCCGAAAAGTCCGGCTCCCGCCAACTCATCTCCAGTGCCGAATTGAGCGTGACACGCCGGCTGACCGTCTGTCCCGCGGCCTGCCAGGATCGGTCGACCTGGATTTCGGTGTTTTGCAGCCGATCCGCCTGCCAGGTACTCATGGCCGGCGTCAGCCAGCGGATTGTCGCCAGCGGGTACCGCGCGCCGTACATCTGGTTGATGGCGTTGAGTTGCGGGGCGGGAAGATCCTGGTAGTTCGTGTTGCGCACCATGATCCCGTTCCAACCTGACCGCCCGGTCGGGTACTCGACATCCGTCAGGTCCGTGGTGACCGAGGTGAAGCAGATCATCACAAAGGTGATCAGGATCAGGGTGGCGCAGGTGAGTCCCGTGCGAACCTTGCGGCGGCGCATGTTATTGAGGCCGAGCATGAAGGCCGTGCCGATCACGCCGCCCCGGTTGACGTCCGCGCCCTCAACCTGGCCTTCCCGACGCCGGAGATCCTTGAGGTTCTGCTGGAACTTCCCGGCCACCATGAGCGTGACGAGCAGCGTCAGGAGCAGGATCACAAACCCGAGCAGGATCATCACCGACGAGCGGACCATCTCGAAAGCCGGGTGGAAGGCGCGCAGCAGCCCGAACACGACGAGGAAGATCGCCGTGACGGCCAGGAGCTGCTTGCGGATGTCGGCAAACCCGAACAGCAGTTTCTCGGCGAAGAACACGAACGGCACCAGCAGGGCCAGGTACCAGAGGATGCCGATCACGGCTTGGGCGATCCGGTCGCGGATGACGGGGTGATTGGCCATGGCATAGGCCAGACTGGCGGAGGCCGCATTGGCGGCATCCAGCGGAGCGCGCGCCACCAGGTTCGAATCGGCCTCGCGCAGCAGTTCGACGCCGCGGGCATGGAACGCCAGCATCTGCTCGTCGGCCATGCGGAAGTGCTGCTGCAAACGCAGGCGTTTCTCGGCGGTCCGCAGCATGGATGCGGCTGTGTCCAGTTGCGGCCAGAGCAGCGCCGGCGTGTCGGCCGCCAAATAGCCGCGGCCGTACAGTTCCGGCTCGGACGGCGCGATCGCGGCGGCGGGATCGGCATTCAGCATGAACGCACGTGGGGTCAGAATCTCCGGATTGTCCGCGGCGCCATCCGTGAAGTTGACATAGAACGCCACGTCGGGCTCGATGAACGTGGTCAGAGCCCCGGCATTTTGACGCGCGGGTTCGATTAGGCTCTGGCTCGTCAGAATGGCCGCCCCTTTGAATGGCTGTTGGGTTTGCGGGTTCTGTCGCTGGTAGAGGGCGACCGGCGTGGCGCGAAATACTCCGACGTTGACGGGTTGCGGCGCCCGCCCCCCAGTGGCCAGCAAGGACGCCATGTCGAGCCTAGCGGACGGATAGACCGATTGGCTGCCGGCGCCCCGGTCGGCGACAAAAGCCAGACGCCCAGCTTCGTCAAAGCGCGCGGCGTCCACGGAGACACGGCTCCACCCCCCGAGGTTGAAGACCAGCGGCTGCTCGTAAGTTCCATAGGGAGAGCAGGCAATGGCGGGACAGACGTTGATGCCGCGCGTGTCGAGCAGCGTCAGCGAACGGGCATAGTCGGTACAAGGGCGCACGACGGTTCCCCGCCCCATGGGATGCGAGGGAACCATGGTCGAAGCGCCGGCCTCGCCAAACACCGTTCCCCGCGTCGCGGAAACATTCTGCGACTTGCCGGCGGGAAGTGTCTTGAACGCGACCTGTCCACCGGCCAGCGCCAGCACAACCCGGCCGACCGCCGGCACATGACGGCGCAGGGCTTCGAGATTGAGGCCGGCAAACTCGTCTTCCGGTGTACCGAGTTTGGGCGGAATGAACTCGTGGTTGCATACGGTAAAGGCCAGCCGCCCGCAGTGAAACCATCCCGCCGATTCGAGTTCGGTCTTCCATCCCGAGTTGCGGTTCGGTTGCGCGGCGCTGCCGGCCCCGTCGCGGGCTCCCCACGAAACGACCCTGAGCCCGTGTGTCCTGGCCATGAGCAGATTGGCGATATCGGTGCTCTGGGGGTCAACGGCCGGACCGGCATTGGCGACCCCCACCAGAAGCGAGAGGATATCGCGTCCCCTTGCCCCGCCCGAATTCAGTTCCAGATTGAGCGTCACGGTGTTCCGGTAGCGGGCAAAAAGGTCGCGGACGCGGATGCAATCATTCAATTCGCGCAACCGGCCGCGGTGCCAGGCGAGCGCCGCCTCGCGCAGGCGCTCGTAGGCGGTGCGGTACTCCGTATCGGACAACACCTCGCGGACGGGTAGGGACACGCGATTGGCGGCCTCGTTGTCAGCCTGCTTCGCCGCCAGATACGCCGGCAGCAGCGGATGCGCATTCTCGGGCGCCTTGCGCTGTTCATCCGTGGCGTTGACGGCATCGAACCCTTCACGGTACACGGGACTGCCCGCGCGGAGGTAAGCCAGCCGGGCCGCGAGGGTCGCCTCCTTTTTCGCCAGGTGAATCTCGCCCGCCGCGATGCGGCAGAGGCGGGCTTCATCCGGTTGGAGCAGCGCGTTCGCGTGCTCGACTCGCCGCTGCTCGAACGTCTGGAAATCCGAACGCTGGGCGCTGAACCGCTCAACGCACTCCATGAGCCGGCTGACGCCCGCCAAGCCTTGGGCATGCCCCGCCGTGGCGATGAATACGATGTCTCGTGGCAGGGCTTCCCGGTAGGGCGCCAGGTCCTCGGCCAAATCCAGCAGCGCCGCGGCGGGCACTGCCTGCTCGGCACCCGGCGCCAGGTCGGGCACCACCGAGCTGCTGTCGTAGTAGGCGGACACCACCAGGGCCTCGGCCCGTGGCGCGCGACCGCGCAGCACGCCGAGCAGGTTGCGGGCGGTCCGTGTCTGCCAGGTCACGCGGCAGGTGATGGTGACGGTGCGGCCGGCAAAAGACTCGATCGGTCCCGTAGCGCAGAAGCGGGGGAACGGCGTCTCCTGGGCAACGGCCAGCGGACCCCAGTTGGCAGCCTGGTCCGGGCTGGAACGGAGGACGCGTTGCTCGGGCGTGTCGTGAACGATCAAAGCTTGGACGCCGGCCGAAGCCAGTTCCGGCCAGGTGCTGCCTCCATCCGCAGGCGTGACGACCGTTAGCGTGCGCGGATCGGAGCCGGCCAACCAGCGGAGTTCCGCGCTTTCGGCCACAACCAGGCGCGTGGTAAGTGAACAACTGATCGGCATCAGCCCGGCCGGCAGGAACGGGGCGAGGCGCACGCCCTCGAGGATCTCGCCGGTCGCGGCGTCGCGGATCTCGCAGACTTCGGTGACTGGTACGGTGACGGTGAATTCCTGGACGACCACGTCGAGTCCCGCGCGCTGGAACACATTCGAGATCAGGGCCTCGGTCCGCTCGCAACCCGGTGACCCGGTCATGCGCGAGCCAGCCGCTGCGATGTCCTTGAGATGCCCCTCGAACGCGTGTCGCGCCAATGCCGTCTCGAGCTGGGTCTCGGAGTACGCCTGCCGAAATGCGGCGCGCGGCTGGCGATCCTTGGGATCGCCGAACCGGACAAACCCGGCCAGCACGGCCAGGCCGATGACGGCGAAGACACCTCCCACGATGGCGTGGTCGAAAAAGGAAGAATGGAAGGCTGGATGATTGGATGAGATGACTGGAAGACGGGAAGACGGGGAGGAGACGGAATCCTGGGCAGGAACGCGTGCTGGTTCCTCCGGGCTACTCAACGTCTGATGTTCCGATGAAGTCACTTTCGCCCTTCCAATCATCCAGTCATCCATTCATCCAATCATCCAGTCATCTCTTCCCGTCTTCTCTCTCATCCAACCTTCCGCTTCTCCTCACGGCATCCCCGCATACACTTCGGTCACGCCCTGGAGCCTGAGCGCAATCCCGACGATATCGAACACAACAATCGATGTGACCGCGGCAAGAAACAGGCCGACGCAGAACGGGACCAACCCGTCACGAATCGTGCGCGCGCCGCCCATCCGGAAGAGTGCCAGCCGGATGGCCCATGCCAGGAAGGCATACAACCAAAGGCCTTTCATGAAGAACGTGGATGCCAGGACGTAGCCAAGAGGATGCAGGGGAAACCAGGTGAACAGCGATCTCAGGGCCGCTAGGGCGAAGGTGATGCCGGCACCGATCGCCAGTCCCTTGGCGTCCGGGTTGTGGATAATATTGAACGCTTGCCCATCGGCATTCAGCCCCAGCACGCCCGCTTCGAAAGCGCGGTCGGCATTGAGCTCCGCGGCCCGGAACCCGTTGAAATACCAGTTCAGTTCGTAGGGAAAACTCACTTTGAGATTGTTCGCGCCGAAGCCGTAGGCCCAGCTCAACACCACGAAGCCGCCAATGAAGAGACCCCCGAGCAGGCCAAGGGTGAGCCCCGCGCCGATGTCGCGCGGCCGCACGTTGAAATGCCGGCCCAGTTCCATCATCTCGACCTGGGCCGGCGCCATCAGCAGAAAACACGACGTGCACATGAAACCCGAGGCGATGGTGGCCACCAGCATGCCGGTCGAATGGAAGACCGCAAACCCGCCTGCGGCCGCCGCGAACTGCATACCGTAATAAGGAGTCAGGTACCCCATCGGCGCGCCCATCTCCGCGCGAATCTTGCTGGCGGCGAACCCGCAGACCAGCATATAGCTGAAGAACAGTAGTCCCGCACCGAGCCCCATCTGCGTCCAGACGCTCCAGCCGGCGACGGCCGCCAGCGAGGCGAACACCAGCAGCAGGGCGCCGCGGTAGGTCCAAGCTTCCCGGCGCTCGGCAGGCAGACAATGGCCTAATATCAGCCGGAACACGCGCGCGAGATGGTGGCGTCCGACGAACAGAGCCAAGACGGCGAACGCGATGAAGCCGCCCATGGTTTGCTGGTGTTCCCACGGGTAGCCCGCGTAGCGTGTAAGGTTGAAGGCCTTGCCAAACGCTCGCCAGAGTTGAAAGACAAAGAAGGTCAGCCAGAGCGAGAACAACACGTCCGTCTCGATCAGCAGAACCACCGCCAGAAGACAAAACGTCAGGCCCAGCCCCAAACCGATACCATCCATCGAGACCTCGGACAGAAACGCCTTCAGCACCGGATTGTCGACATAGTCGGCGAAGCTCCCGTGGCCGAAACCGAAACCCGGCAAGGCAGGATAGTAGAAGCAGAGCCCTTTCCAGATGGTGAGGACGAACGCGACCACAAAGCCGGCCCACATGACGCGATTCCTGAAGATGGCCAGACGGCCATTCTCGACTTGCAGCAGCCGCTTGGGCAGAATGGTGAGCGGAAACGTGAAGCGTTCGTATTCCACCCACTGCTTGCGCATGAGCACGTTGAGCCCAAAGAAGCCGGCAAACAGCGCGCCGACGAGCATCGTCCACGCCAGGGCCGGTTGCGCCCACGCGCGCAACGGGATGCCGCCCGAACCCAGATAGCGCAGGCCGGCAAAGCTGAACAGGTTGTCGGGCCTGACTCGGGTGAAGTTGCGTTCGTGTGGCCCCAGGGTGTCCAGCTGGCTCCGGCGGATCACGTGGCGGCCCGCGTAAAGCCCCTCGACGGCCTCGACGTCGAAGAACTGCAGGTCGTGCATGGCCAGCGTCCCCTGGCCGTGCAGGCCGACGGTCAAGACCAGCCGGTTGGTCAGTGAGGATGGTATCACGACAGGACTCAACCCGACGCGCTGCAGTCCGGACGGCAGGGCCAAGGAAGGACGTGTGGTGTCAGTTCCGGTCAAGAGGGGCACGGGGGCGGCATCATCGGCGCGCAGCGAAACCGCATAGGCCGAGTCCCCGGCAAAATCCCTGGCCCGCACCAGACAGGAGAAGAGGAACTGCTCGCCGGGCACCACCGCCGACACGGGAATACGGAACGTCATCGAAGCGGACGTGTTCGTCTGGCCGGCGTTGCTCAACACCGGCACGCGCCACTTCCGCCCCCGCCACTCGACGCTGTCCCACTCAACCCGGCCGCCTTCAACCGTGCACTCGGCCAGTCCGCGTTCAAACCGGCCGTCGGGGATGAGGTTCGGACCATGCGGCCAGAGCATGGGCGGCAGACTCTCGTACGACTTGAAGTCGGCATTGTGCGGGATGGCGGCGACCAACCCGAACAGGCGATGCCAAAGTCCCTGGGTCATCAAAGGCGCGGCGAGAATCAGGGCCGAATAGACGACCACCAATTCGGCGGTGCCCAGACGCAGGGACCGGCGGAACCGGTAGAGCACGGCACTCAACCCCAGCACCAGCAGGATCACGCCCACCGCACTGTTGGCCGGAGAGTTCTCCGCCAGGGGCCCTCCGTTGCAGTACAGCACTTCGTACTCGTTCCAAACACCCATGAGCAGCAGGCTCACCAGGCAGACGATCAGCGACCGCCACGTCAG